>ONEX01000025.1 GCA_900316955.1 uncultured Bacteroidales bacterium | reverse complement strand
GTCGTCACCGATGAGGAGACGCTTCGGGTCGGTGGAGAGGGTGGTCTTGCCGGTGCCGGAGAGGCCGAAGAAGATGGCGGTGTTCTCGCCGTTCATGTCCGTGTTGGCGGAGCAGTGCATCGCGGCGATGCCCTTGAGCGGGAGGTAGTAGTTCATCATGGAGAACATACCCTTCTTCATCTCGCCGCCGTACCAGGTGTTGAGGATCACCTGCTCGCGGGAAGTGACGTTGAAGGCCACGCAGGTGTCGCTGCGGAGGCCGAGCTCCACGTAGTTGTCAACCTTGGCCTTGGAGGCGCAGTACACGACGAAGTCGGGCTCCTGGTCGAACTCCTTCTGGTTCTTCGGACGGATGAACATGTTGGTCACGAAATGGGCCTGCCAGGCGACCTCCATGATGAAGCGGACCTTCATGCGGGTGTCGGCGTGGGTGCCGCAGAAACCGTCGACGACGAAGAGGCGCTTGCCGCTGAGCTGCTTCTGGGCGAGCTTCTTGACGGCGTTCGGACATCTTGTGGTTGTCGTTGTGATAGCCTTCGCTGTCCCACCAGATTTCGCCCGGGGCGCCTTCCTTGGTGGTGTTGTCGTACACGATGTACTTGTCTTTGGGGGAACGGCCGGTGTAGATGCCGGTCATCACGTTGATCGCGCCGAGTTCGGTCACCTGCCCCTTGTCGTAGCCCTCGAGACCGGGCTTGGTTTCCTCGTTGTAGAGGACTTCATACGTGGGGTTGTAGAGGACTTCCTTGACTCCCTTGATGCCATACTTGGCCAGATTGATGTTTGCCATAAATATACGGATTAATAGTTAAAATCTTTAATCTTGCAAAAGTACCAATTTTTAAAGATATTTGCAATCGAAAGTCGGAACATTTGAAGGAAAATGACACCGAAAGAGACCTTGAAGGCTTATTGGGGCTACGACAGCTTCCGTCCCATGCAGGAGCGCATCATCGACGAGGCGCTCGCGGGCCGCGACGTGCTCGCCATCCTCCCCACCGGAGGAGGCAAATCGGTGTGCTTCCAGGTGCCGGCGATGATGAAAGAGGGCCTCGCCCTCGTGGTCACGCCCCTCGTCGCCCTGATGAAGGACCAGGTCCAGAACCTCGCCGCCCGAGGCATCAAGGCCATCGCCGTCCACGCCGGACTCAACCGCCACGAAGTGGACCTCGCCCTGAACAACGCCGCTTACGGCGACTGCAAGTTCCTGTACGTCTCCCCCGAGCGGCTCCAGACCCGGCTCTTCCAGAGTTACCTGCCCGTGCTCCCCATCTCGTTCATCGTCGTGGACGAAGCGCACTGCATCTCGCAGTGGGGCTATGACTTCCGGCCGGAATACCTGGAAATCGGGGCGCTGCGCGGCAGTGTCGACGCGCCCGTCATCGCCCTCACCGCCACGGCGACGCCCGCCGTCGCCGACGACATCATGGACCGCCTTGGATTCAAGGAGAAGAACCTCCTCAAGAGCGGTTTCGAGCGGCCAAACCTGTCGTACATCGTCCGGCAGAGCGAGGACAAGGCCGGACAGCTCCTGGCCGTGTGCAACGGCGTTCCGGGCTCGGGCATCGTGTATGTCCGCAACCGGAAGAAGGCCGAGGAACTGGCCGGACTGCTCAAGAACAACGGCGTCTCCGCCTCGTTCTACCATGCCGGGATCGGCTCCGCCGCCCGCGCCCTCCGGCAGGAGGACTGGAAGGCGGACCGGATCCGCGTAATGGTGTGCACCAACGCCTTCGGCATGGGCATCGACAAGCCCGACGTCCGGTTCGTGGTCCATGTGGACCTGCCGGACAGCCCCGAGGCCTATTTCCAGGAAGCGGGCCGCGCCGGGCGCGACGGCAAGCCCTCCTACGCCGTCCTCCTGTGGAACGACGGCGACCGGAAGCGCCTCGCCCAAATCGAGCGCGTCTCCTTCCCGCCGCTGGATTATATCGAGGACATCTACCACAAGGTCCATATCTTCCACGGCATCCCCTACGACACGGGGATGGGCCGGCAGCTGAAGTTCGACATCGGCGCATTCTGCCGCCATTTCAAGCTCCAGCTGTCCCCGGTGTTCTACGCCATCAAATACATCGAGCGCGCCGGACACTGGATCTTCAGCGAGGACATGGAAATCCAGACGCGCGTGCAGGTCACCGTGGACCGGACGGCCCTGTACGGGATCGAACTCCCGGACGCCCGGATGGTGCCGCTGCTGGAAACGCTCATGCGCTCCTACACCGGCCTGTTCTCCTACCCGGTGTCCATCGACGAGGAAACCGTCGCCCGCAAGAGCGGCCTGACGGTGCCGGAACTGCGCCAGCTCCTGTACGGCCTGGCCGTCAACCACCTCATCAAGTACATTCCCTCGGACCAGTCCGACGTAATCTTCATCCTCCATGACCGCCTGCACGAAGGCAACGTGGACCTGATGCCCAAACGGTACGAAATGCTCCGTTCCGTCTTCCATGAGCGCGTGGAAACGATGCTCTCTTATGTGGCCGAGGAGGACGAATGCCGCTCCCGCTACCTCCTGCGCTATTTCGGTCAGGAGGAGAGCGCCGACTGCGGCCGCTGCGACATCTGCCGCGAACGCGCGAAGAAGCCGCAGGACCTGGCCTCCCGCCTGAAAGCCTTCATCAAGGCCCCTTATACCCTTGCGGACGTCCGCGCCGCCTTCGGCACCGCCGATTCGGCCTGGGAGGACGTCCTCCGCGACCTCATCGACCGCGGCGAAGTACCGAACTATGACTGCTGATAAACTATGAAAACGACCCGACTCTTCCTGGCCATCGCCACCCTGTTCCTGACCGCCTGCAACTGTTCCAAGCCGGCCCCGGTCACGCCCGACGAACCCGATCCCGAGGTAAAGCCGAAACCCGTCCCCACGCCCTCCTTCGCCAAGGGGGCCGACATCTCCTGGGTGTCGGAGATGGAGAAGGACGGCCGCACGTTCCAGCTCAAGGCCGGGACGAAGGCCGACATCATGGATGTTCTCAAGGAAACGGGTGTCAATGCCATCCGCCTCCGCGTGTGGGTGAACCCCACCGGCGGCTGGAGCGGCAAAGACGATGTCGTCAAGCTCGCCACCCGCGCCGCCAAGGCCGGCATGGCGCTGATGGTCGATTTCCACTATAGCGACTTCTTCGCCGACCCGTCCCGCCAGACGATTCCCGCCGCCTGGGAGGCCGACAAGAACGACCTCGACAAGATGGCCAAACACGTCTCCGACCATACGGCGGAGGTGCTGAAAGCCCTCCAGGACGCCGGCGTCACGCCCAACTGGGTGCAGGTCGGGAACGAGACCCGCAACGGCATGCTGTTTGGTTCCGGTGATTTGAAATATGATGATAAGGAAAATGAGTTTTCTCGCTTTTTGGTCTTGTATAATACAGGTTACGATGCGGTTAAAGCGGTATTTCCAACCACTCTAGTTATGCCTCATATTGACAAGGCTTTTGATCTGAGTAACGATAGCTGGTGGCTTTCCAATTTCAAGAAACAAGGCGGCAAGTTTGATATGATTGCTCTTTCCCACTATCCTCAGGAGAGCTGGAATGGTAAAGTCCAGATCCCATGGGAAACAGCAAACACTCAAGCAATCAATAACATAAAAGCTTTTGCTTCATCAATGGGTGTTCCCATTATAATCTCGGAAGTGGGCGTGAAAACGCCCGCGAATGAGAAACTGGCCGCCCAGGTCCTCGCCGAGTTCATGACGGAGGCGAAGAAAATCAACAAGTGCGCCGGTGTATTCTATTGGGAGCCGGAAGTGGACGGTAATTGGAAACCGGCCTTATTTAATCTCCCAGACGTGATTTACAAGTATACCGGAAAGAAGGAAACTTGGAACCCCTATGACATGGGCGCTTTCACGACAAGCGGAAAGGCGACGAGCGTGATGGAGGCTTTCAAATAGATTTCTCGACAAGCTCGAAATGACAAAGGGGGACAGCTCAAAGGATTATTTGCTCGCCCAGATCCGGGGCGGAGGGACGCTGACAGGCGCGCAGCAGCTGAAGCTGTGCCTCGTGCTCAGCTACCCGGCCATCATCGCCCAGCTGTCGTCCGTGCTGATGCAGTACATCGACACGTCGATGGTGGGGCATCTCGGCGCGGCGGCGGGCGCGTCCATCGGCCTGGTTTCCACCTGCATGTGGCTGCTCATGGGCTTCTGCGGCGCCTGCGGCAGCGGTTTTTCCGTGCAGGTCGCGCACCTGATCGGGGCCAATGACTTCAAGACCGCCCGGGAGGTGCTCCGGCAGGCGCTCGTCAGCGCCCTCGCTTTCAGCGGCGCCATCGCCCTCATCGGGATGGCCATCGCGGGACCGCTCCCCCGCTGGCTCGGCGGCACTCCGGAAATCATCCCCGACGCGACGAAGTACTTCTTCATCGTTTCCGCCTTCCTCCCCTTCATGCAGATCGACTGGATCTGCGCGTCAATGCTGCAGGTAAGCGGAAATATGAAGGTGCCCAGCTACCTGAACATCGGGATGTGCCTGATGGACGTGTGCTTCAACTACCTGTTCATCTACGTGCTGGACATGGGCGTCGTGGGTGCGGCCCTGGGCACGGGCCTGGCGGAGCTCATCACGGCGATGGCGATGCTGTACTTCCTCACCGTCCGCTCCCCCGAACTCAACCTGCGGCAGGACAAGGGCTCTTTCCGGCCCACCGGGAAGGTGATCGCCAAGGCGGCCGGCATCGGCGGCCCGATGGCCCTCCAGAACATCCTCATCCGCGGCGGCTACATCGCCTCGACCATCATCGTGGCCCCGCTCGGGACCATCGCCATCGCGGCCAACTCGTTCGCCATCACGGCGGAAAGCTTCTGCTACATGCCCGGCTACGGCATCGCCGACGCGGCCACGGCCCTGGTGGGCCAGTCCGTCGGCGCCGGCCGCAAGGAGCTCGCCAAGCGTTTCGCCTGGATCACCATCGGCCTGGGGATGGGCATCATGGGCCTCCTGGCCATCCTGATGTACGCGATCGCCCCCGAGCTCATGCACATGCTCTCCCCCGACGGGGAGGTCATCTCCCTGGGCGCCCGCGTCCTCCGGATCGAGGCCTTTGCGGAGCTGGGCTACGCCGCGTCCATCGTCGCCTACGGCGTCTGCGTGGGCACCGGCGACACCAAGTGGCCGAGTGTCATGAATTTCACTTCGATGTGGATCGTCCGCATCCTCCCCGCCATCTTCCTCGTGAAGGTCTATGGCCTCGTGGGCTTCTGGATCGCGATGGCCGTCGAACTCACTTTCCGGGGCACCATCTTCCTCATCCGCATCGCGCGCGGCAAGTGGCTGGGAGCGTCCGTCTGATCGAAAGGCGGCCTCAGCCCCTCTTCACCCCGCCCAGGCGGTCCGCCCAGCGTTCGGTGTAGAAGCTGTAGTAGCCGACGGAGCGGCCCGGGGTCCACCAGAGGGCCCACAAGAGCGAGGGCAGGCCGATGACCAATAGATAGAAAGGTCCCAGGATGCGGGACTGGCGGCAGTGGCCGTACTCGTGCCGGACCATCCGGTCGTACACCGGAGCCCGGCAATAGACGAAATTCCCCAGGGAAATGCCGCCGTACATGTTGGAGGCCGTCACCACGTGGACATCATCCGGGATGCCGGGGAGGCCGGCATGCCGCCGCTTGTCCTTCAGGAACCAGCCGAAAACGAGCCCCGCCAGGTTTTGCGGCAACTGCCACACCTGCAGGAGGACGGCGGTCAGGACCGTGAGGGCGCGCCTCATATCACACGCACGAGGTAATAGAACATCGCAAGGACGCGGCGCCGGAGGATGCCGTAGTCCAGGGAACCGGCATGGTCGGTAACCTTGTTGTTCCGGAGGGTGATGCCCGAGGTGAACATCACGGACGGGATGCCGTTGTCCAGGAAGGGTTTCTGGTCGCTGATGGTGCGGTAGAACACGCGGGTGAAATCCTTGCTCCCGTAATAGTCGAAGCCCAGGTCCAGGCTCACTTCAGGGCTCTGGTTGGCGATGAGGAGGGCGTCCTTGCGGCCGTCCCCGGGCTCGCAGAGCATCATCAGGTAGTCGGGCCGGCTGCCGTGGAGCGGGGCCTCGGTGCCGCCCACCTGGTCGATGTTGACCATCCGGTCGATGTCCTTCGGGGTGACGGTCCGGCCGGTGCGCGGGTCGCGGATCAGGCCGCCGGCGATCTCGTTCCACAGGTGGAAGGAACCGGAAAGGCTCTGTTCCTTGCCGTCCAGGGCCACGAAGATGATCGTATGCGCATAGGTTTTCCCGAGTTCCTGCAAGTGCCGGAACATCTGGGCCAAGGTCAGGAGCGCGGCGACGCCGGAGGCGTTGCTGTCCGCTCCGGGATACAGCGTGCCGGCGAGCGTGCCGATGTGGTCGTAATGCGCGGCGACGACCACGTAGCGGTCCCCGCTGCCGGGGAGAAAGCCCACGACATTGTGCGCCGAAGTACCGGAGATGGTGCGGAAGCCATGGAAGAAGGTGCCGCCGGCGGGCTGGAGGCCGTAGGCCGCGAACTGGCGGGCGATGGCCGACTGCGCATGCAGGGAGCCCGGCGTCCCGGAGGCACGCCCGGCGCAGAGGCTGTCGGCGAGGAATGCGACGCGGGAGCGGAGCGCGGCCGTATCGGCCAGATGCTCGGCATTTCGGGCGCTGATGATGTAGCCCGCAGGCTGCGCCGCCGCAAGGGGGGCCAGCACAACGAGGGCGAGGCAGATGCTCAAAATTTTTCGGGTCAGCTGTCCGAAGGGCACGATAAATGCTTATCTTTGTAAATTGATGCGAAAATAGCCATTTCGCCCGTCATTTGAAAATTTTTCTGGATGAAGTGTAAGGGAAAACTGCTTATCTGCCTGCTCGCCGTGCTTCTGGGGACCCTGGAGGCCCGTGCGCAGTATGACAAGGACGTCTTCATGTTCCGGGGCCGCAACGCCCTGGCGGAAGGGCGTCTGGCGGAGGCGGTGTCCCAGTTCAACGTCCTCGCGCAACTGGATACGACCGACTACTGGACCTTCTTCTACCGGGGCATCGCCAAGTACAACCTGGGCGACATCCGCGGCGCCCGGACGGACTTCAACACCGCCGTCCGCCTGAACCCGGTCTTCACCTCCGGCTACCACTACCGGGCCATCACGGCCAGCCGCTTCGGCGACTACGAGGACGCCCTGAAGGACCTGGAGAAGGCGATTTCGCTCCGGCCCGGCTCAGCCGGCCTGTACTTCACCCGCGGCGTCACGTACTTCCTCAGCCAGCAGTTCGAGCCCGCCGTCAAGGACTTCGACAAATACATCCGCCAGGAGCCCAAGGACCCGTCGGCCTACCTGAACCGCGGCGCCTCCTACCTCTTCCTGGGCGACACCCTCAAGGCGGTGAACGACTACAACAAGGCCATCAAGATCGACCGGTTCGAGCCCGAAGGCTACATCCGGCGCGGCCGCCTGCTCGCGGAGCAGGGCGACTACGACGCCGCTATCAAGGACATGGACAAGGCCATCGAACTGGACACCACCAACACCCTGGCCTATTTCAACCGCGCGATCCTGCACTCCGAGCAAAGCCACCTGAACGAGGCGATGGCGGACCTCAACACCGTCCTCCGGCACGAACCCGGCAACGCCCTCACCCTCTACAACCGCAGCCTCATCTCGGCCCAGGTGGGCGATTTCGCGGCGGCCCTGTCGGACATGGACCGCGTCATCAACATCAACCCGAACAATGTGCTGGCCTACTTCAACCGGGCCGGCTTCTTCCTGGAGATGGGCCGCTGGGACGACGCCCTCGCGGACTACAACAAGGCCATCGAACTGTATCCGGATTTCGCCAAGGCCTATATGAACCGGGCCTATGCGGAGCTCCAGCTGGGCATGAACCGCGCCTCGCGGGAGGACTACAAGACCGGCCGGCGGAAGGTCGCGGAGTACCGCGCGAAGAACGCCTCCGGCGCCGCGGAGTTCGCGGACACCACCAAGAAATACAGTTCCCTGCTCACCCTGGACGCCGAATTCGCCAAGCACGACTTCGACGACGAGATGCTCCAGCACCGCGACGTGGACATCAACCTCAAGCCGCTGTACAAGTTCGTCCTCGCCTCCGGCCGGGACGATACGAACTACGCGCTGGAGCACCGGTATGAGAACCCGCTCCTGGACCGCTTCTATGCCACCCTGCCGCTGCCGGTCACCATTACCGAAGACGCGTCGAAGATCCCGTCGCCTTCGCAGGAGACCCTGGACGCCATCCTGTACGGCGGAAGCGCGCAGGGTCCCGCCCGGGAGTTCCTCCTGGCGCTCGCCGAGCTGGACCAGAAGCAGTACAATGCGGCGCAGACGCATTACGACCGCGCCATCGCGGAAGAGGGCGGCGACCGCTACGACGCCTATTACAAGGCGTTCTATTACATGAACCGGGCGGTCCTCCGGGCGGAGATGATCGACTTCATCGCCTCCATCGAATCCAACGTCCAGACCTTGACGATGGATGACAAGGGCAACACCCGCGCCCGGGTCCGCGAGCAGGTCACGAGCCATTACGACTATTCGGAGGCCCTCGCCGACATGGAGCAGGCGGCCACCCTCCAGCCGGCGATGCCGTACATCCAGTTCAACCTGGGCAATCTGTACTGCCTGTCCCAGCAGCTGGTGAACGCCATCGACAGCTACGGCCGGGCCATCGCCCTGTATCCGTACATGGGCGAAGCCTACTTCAACCGCGGGCTCGTCCTCATCTATCTGAAAGACAAGGAGAAAGGCTGCATCGACCTGTCCCGGGCCGGCGAACTCGGCATCGGCGACGCCTACAACGTGATCTCCCGGTATTGCGAGGAGGAACGGAACTGATGCGCTTCCTGAGTTTTTCCAGCGGCAGCTGCGGCAACTGCTACCTGCTCCTGCACGAGGAGGAGGGCTGCGCCACCTCGGGCGTCCTCATCGACGCGGGCGTCAGCATCCGCCGGATGAAGAAGATCCTCGAGAGCCAGTCCCTGGACCTGGACTGCTTCCAGAGCGTCCTCGTCACGCACGACCACGGCGACCACATCCGCAACCTGGGCTCCATCTGCAAGCGGCTCTCCCGGCCCGTCTATACGACCTCCATCCTCCAGGACGCCCTGGCCTGGCATCCCTTCACGCGGCTGGAAATCGGCGGCTGCCGCCGCGACCTCCTGCCGCGCGTATGGAACCCCGTGGCCGAGGGCATCGAGGTCCAGTACTTCGAAGTCCCGCACGACGCCACGCAGACGGTCGGCTACGCCATCCGCTGCGAAGGACGCCTGTTCGTCCTGATGACGGACCTCGGCCACGTGACCGACGAGGCGATGGAATGGGCCCGGAAGGCCGATACCGTGGTGGTGGAATCCAATTTCGACGTAGACATGCTCCTGGGCGGTTCCTATCCGCATTACCTGAAGATGCGCATCTGCCAGGGTGCCGGCCACTTGTCGAACGACGCCTGCGGCGACGCCATCCGCCAGTTCATGCATCCCGGCCTGAAGAACCTCTTCCTCTGCCACCTCAGCGGCAACAACAACACCCCGCGCCTCGCCTACGACAGCGCCCGCGCCGTCCTGGAGGAACTCGGCGTCGATCCCGGCACCGTCCATCTCCGCGTCCTTGAGCGCGGCATTCCCTCTCCCCTGCTGCTTTTGTAAGGATGCTCCGGGGCAATAATACGATTCCCGTCCTCGCCGCCTTGCTGGTGTCCATCGGAATGTGGGCGCAGGAAGGGGCTCCCTCCGGGTCCCCCTGGAATGTCACGCTGCAGGGCGGAGCCGGCTATGTGGCGCCCACCTTCGACTGGCGGGACGAGATGATGTCCACCTACGTCTATCCGGTCTCGGGGATCGCCGTCGGCTACCAGACGACGGAGAAAGACAGCCCCTACGCCGCCTTGTTCGGCTACCCGAACTTCGGGGTGGGCCTCGGCTGGGAAGGGTTTTCCACCCTGCGGTACAACGGGATTTCCCGGCTGGGCGACATCTTCAACCTGTACGGATTCGCGGAGCGCACGCTCCTGCGGCGCGACTGGTTTTCCCTGGATTTCGTCTTCGACCTGGGCGCCGGGTTCAACCGGACTTTCTATGACCCCGAACGCAATCCCCTGAACCGGAATTTCGGATCCCGCCTGGTGATCTACGTCTGCGGCGGACTCGACTTCCGCGTCCCGCTGACCGAGCACCTGGAAGCGGGGATATCGGCCCGGTTCAACCATTATTCTTCCGGCCGTCTCGCCTACCCCAACGCCGGGCTCAACAACCCGGCCGCCAGTCTGTCCCTGCGCTACCGGACTGCGAAGCCCCCGAAACGTCGCCCCGCCGGTGCGTTCCCCGACCCTCCGTCCCGCTTCTTCTGCGAACTCTATGCGGGCGCCGGCATCCACCGGTGCGCCATCGAATGGTCCGTCACCGGAACGACCCGCCCATGGGCCATCATCTCGTTCGGCGGCAGCGCGAACTTCCGCTATCGGCCGCATCTGTCCACCGGCCTCTCCGTGGACATGTACGCGGAAACGCCCGCCTTCCTGGGCCAGCTCGAGGAATACGAGCGCACCCTGTATGGGAATGATCAGGTCGATGCGTACGGCCCCTACCGGGGATTCAGCGCCGGGGCCGGCGTCATCCAGCACCTCCACTATGGGAATTTCTCCGCCTTCGCCACCGTCGGCGCCTACCTCTACCGCCACAACGGCCTCCACGACCAGCGGGGAAAACTGTACCAGCGGATCGGCCTCAAATACCTCCTTCCCGGCTCCACAGGCCTTTTCGTCGCCATGGACTGCAAAGCCCACGGCTTCTCCCGCGCCGCGATGATGGAACTGACTCTGGGAATCAGGCTGTAGCCGTCGGATGCTTTCCTAAACCATTTCCAGGATCCTCCGCGCCACCTCTTCCGGATGGTCCACGAGCAGCTGCCCGTGGTTCATCTTGGGGAAGACTTCGATATGGGCCGACGGACAGATCGCTTGCAGATGCTCTGCCTGGGGGCGGGCCACGAAGGCCTCGAGCGAGCCGTGCCAGAAGTGGATGTCGGGACCGGAAATGGATTCCAGCTTATTGGTATAGACCGATTTATACCCGTCCAGAACGGCCCGGCCGCCTCCGAAGGGATACACTTTCCGACATTCGTCCAACAGGACGTCGAAATAGTGCGAATGGAACACCCGGCGCCAGAATCCCGTCCAGTGGTAGCAAGTCCATACATTGGCGCACTGGTAATAGCGGAGCGGCCCTTCCAGCCACCGCGGAAGCGGCAGCAAGGGCGCCGCATCCAGGACGGAATGGTCGATGACGACTTCGTTCCGCTCCAGCACGCGGGAGAGGATCTTCCCGCCCAGGGACAAGCCATAGGCGCAGTCCAGGCGGCCTCCCCGGCGCTCCTTGACATACGCGATCACCTGCGCGGCCTGGTCGTCGATGGAGGTGAACCGCGTGAAGGTTCCCAGCGTGAAACCGTCGACCTGCACGGCCATGATGCGGAACCGCTTCTCCAGCAGGCCGATCAGCGGGAGGAAAATCTCATACGACACCCCCAATCCCGGGATGAGCAGCAAGGAGGGCGCCCCCTCCTTTCCGAACACCTTGAAATCCATGCCATCAATCTTTAATGCCTCTCCCCTTCCACCATCGGATGAGGAAACGGATCCCCGCGGAAAGCAGGCCCACCCCCAGCCCGAGATAGAACCAGGCGAAGAAGGTCCGCGGAATGCCCGGGACATACTTGAGCGTAATCCCCAGCGTAACCATAAAGGCAATGATGAGATACCCCTTGAGGCTGAAAGTCTTGTAGATGGGCTCCATGGGCCCGGGCAGAGCATGGATCCTTTCCGAATACTTCCGCACGATGCCCGTGAACATCAGATAGAAAGCCGTGAACACCAGCAAGGACGACGGAATCATCCACCACAGCTTCCCGGGCGCCGCCTTCAGGTAATTGACCACCCCCTTGACCGAGATCCTCGTCCCGATCCCCGTCCACAGTAGCCCATTCGCCGCCAGCAGATGTATCTTCCTGACCTTGCACATATTGCTTCCGTCCCAAAGATAGGCATTCGTGGGCGAATTGCCAAATGCCCGGCCGCTCCCGGCCGCAAAGCCGCCCCACAGAATCAGTATGCGGCCATGGCCGCAATTGCGGTATAAAGGCTTTCTGCATCAATGTGGATGCAAACGCGGCAAGCTTTTCGCCCAAAACAGGCTTTTCCCCGGACGCATTTGCACACTGATCTATGCCAGAGGCCACTTTTCCGCAATTGCGGCCGCCCAGTGAAGATTGCCTTCGACGTGTAGAAGGAGTACGGAAACGATGGCCGATCTGCCATCTATGGTTCATGGCACGTAGGTCCACGTGCAGTACCTACGGGGAAGAAAAACCCGCGAAAATTTACCCGTCGGTCCTCCAACTGGACCTACGGGCAAACCAGTGCATTTCGGAGGCCGACGGAGGGGGTCCGGGGGGCTTCCCCTGGCAGCCCCTGGGGGCAGCCGCGACAGCGGCGGGGGTGAACGGTTCAAGTCCTCCGGCCGGCAGACGGTGGAAACTTGCCGACATCCTTGAACGATTCAAATCGGAGCGAAGCGACCCAGGGGAGTTTGAGGGGGTCCGCCCCCTCAATGAAATAATAGGGTCTTTAGACCAAAAAAGCAGGCGTGCTGCCTGCTTTTTTTGGTCTGGATGACTGGACTTGAACCAGCGACCTCCTGGTCCCTAACCAGGTGCGCTACCAACTGCGCTACATCCAGAGGTCCTTTTTTCAAAGGGATTGCAAATATCGGTATTCTTTTCCGAAAATGCAAGAGGAAGGCCACTTATTTTTCGGCCGGAGGCGTAGAGAGGGCTTCCTGCCGGGCCTTCAGGGCGGACTTCAGGGCGGAGGAGGCTTTCATGCGGCGGATGGGTCCATTGACGCAGGCGAAGGTGTTCAGGTCCTCCTTCAGTTCATCGGGCGTGAAGCTGGGATAGAGGCGGGCGAGTTCGCCGGCGAAGAGGGCGAGCCGGTCGCTCACGCCCAGCGGATACTCCTCGCCGAAGTAGCGCTCGGACCAGCGGAAGAAGGCGAGGCGGGCGCGGACTTCCCGCTCGACCACCGAAGGGTCGGTGGAAGGCGCGGGGGCGGTATAGCCGATGCGTTCGCGCCGGGCCGTGCGGATGCCGGACTTCTTCGCGGCCGCGAGGATGATGGCGGACGCCATGCCGGCGGCCTCGGAATCGGCCTCGAAGGCCTCCCGGAGCGCCTTCGCGCGGAAGACGAAGGAGGAGATGGGCGCGGCGTAACCGTCCACGAAGACGTTCGTGAAGAAACGGTCCGGACGGGTTTTCAGGCCCCATTTCTTGTTCGGTTCGGCCAGGTTCCAGTGGAGGACATCATAGCTGTCGTGGTCGTCGATGCAGCGGCCCATGCGTTTGACGCTGCTCTCGTTGAAGTCCACGCCCGGGGTGAGGAAGCACACCCATTCCGCAGCGGGGGCGGCGTCCAGGCAGCATTTCCACAGGGGCTGTCCGGCCGGGTCCATCGTCACGACGGACACCGCGAGGTTGTACTCGAAATCCGGCACGAGGGCGCGGACGGCCTCGGAACCGGCCAGGTCCACGATGACGGCCCGGAGCGAGGCGTCTTTCTGGAAGGAAAGCATGGAGAGGGTCCGGTGGAGCGTGTCCAGGTTCCGGGCGGGGATGACAAAGGTGATCTCGGCCATAAGCGTGTGGGTTTATCCTTGCAAAGATAGCGAAAATGCTTTATTTTTGTAAGTTAATCTTCTTAACGCGCCTGCGCATGCATGACTTTTTCAAGATGATGAGACAGTACGCCTCCCCGTACAAGGGCTACCTGGCCGGGGCGGTGGTCCTGAACATGCTGTCCGCCATCTTCAACATCTTCTCCTTCGCGGTCATCGTCCCGCTCCTGAACATCCTGTTCAAGGTGGACACGATGGAATACGCCTTCATCCCCTGGGGAACGGAAGGCATGAAATTCAAGGACATCCTCGTGAACAACGCCTACTGGCTCGTTTCCGACTTCTCGGCCAGCCACGGCGCCGTGACGGCGCTCCTCCTGCTGTGCCTCATCATGATCTTCTTCACGGCCCTCAAGACCTCCTGCTACTTCGGGTCCGCGGCCGTGATGATCCCGATCCGCACCGGCATCGTCAAGGATATCCGGAACCGCATCTACAACAAGATCCTCGCCCTCCCTATCGGCTTCTTCTCCCAGGAGCGCAAGGGCGACATCATCGCCCGGATGAGCGGCGACGTGAACGAGGTGGAGAACTCCATCACGGCCTCCATCGAGATGCTCATCAAGGACCCGATCCTGATCCTGTTCTATTTCGGGATCCTCATCTTCCTGAGCCCGGAGATGATGCTGGTGATGTTCACCTTCGTCCCGGCCTTCATCTGGATCATGGGCGTGATCGGCAAGCAGCTCAAGCGGCAGTCCCTGGAGGCGCAGACCCTCTGGAGCGACACGATGTCCCAGGTGGAGGAGACCCTCGGCGGCCTGCGCATCGTCAAGGCCTTCAACGCCGAGAAGAAGATGTCCTCCCGTTTCGATTCCGTCACCGACCGGATGCGGCGGAAGGTGAACCGGGTGAACACCCGGCAGGCATCGGCCCATCCCGTGAGCGAGTTCCTCGGGACGGTGATGATCATGGCGGTCCTCGCCTTCGGCGGCTACCTCATCATCCGGGGGAAGGGCCTGTTCGGCGGCACCTTCATGGACGCCTCCCAGTTCATCTTCTTCATGATCATCCTGTACTCCGTGATCGAGCCCATCAAGGAACTCTCCCGCGCCACCTACGGCATCCCGAAGGGCCTCGCGTCGATGGAGCGCATCAACCGCATCCTGGAGGCCGAGAACCCCATCACGGAGAAAGAGAACCCCTTGGAGATCAAAGAGTTCAAGGACAAGATCGCCTTCGAGGGCGTCACCTTCTCCTACGAAGGCGGACGGCAGATCCTCAAGGGCGTGGACCTGGAGATTCCCCGCGGCAAGATGGTCGCCATCGTGGGCGAATCCGGCGCCGGGAAATCCACGCTCGTGGACCTCATCCCCCGCTTCTACGACGCCGACGGCGGCCGCATCACCATCGACGGGAAGGATGTCAAGGACCTGCGGATCAAGGACCTCCGCGCCCTGATGGGCAACGTGAACCAGGACCCGATCCTGTTCAACGACACCATCTTCAACAACATCGCCTTCGGCGTGGAAGGGGCCACCCGGGAGGAGGTCGTCGCCGCCGCCAGGATCGCCAATGCCCATGACTTCATCATGGAGAAGCCCGAAGGCTATGACACCAACATCGGCGACCGCGGGACGAAGCTCTCCGGCGGCCAGCGCCAGCGCCTCTCCATCGCCCGCGCCATCCTCAAGAACCCGCCGATCCTGATCCTGGACGAGGCCACGGCCTCGCTGGACACCGAATCCGAACGCATCGTGCAGGACGCCCTGGACCGCCTGATGTCCAGCCGCACCACCATCGCCATCGCGCACCGCCTGTCGACCATCAAGAACGCCGACGAGATCATCGTCATGCACGAGGGGCAGGTCGTCGAGCGCGGCCGGCACGAGGAGCTCATCGCCCTGGACGGCTATTACAAGAAACTCAACGACATGCAAGCCCTATGAGACAGATACAAGTTCCCTTCATCGCCGATTTCGAGGAAGTCGACCTGGACACCGCCCTCGAGCTGGAAGGCGCCCGTTTCCAGGTGGACCAGGTGAACTGGCCCGCCGCATTCCCCTACGCGCCGCTGTGCGCCGGCCGCATCGCCCGCACCGAGGACGCCCTCGTCGTGGACTTCCGCGTGAGCGGCCTGGACCTCCGCGCCCTGAACACGGAGGACAACGGCTCCCAGTGGGAGGACAGCTGCGTGGAGGTTTTCATCGAGAATCCCGACGGAAGCGAATACTACAACTTCGAGATCAACCCCATCGGCAAGATTCTCGCGGCGAAGGGTCCCGGCCGCGAGGGCCGCGTGAAGCGTCCCGCCGAGGAGATGGAGGAAATCCTCCGCATCGCCCGGTTCGAGGGGCCGCAGGAGTACGCCGGCGGCATCTGGGACTGGCGCGTGACGGTGCTGATCCCGTTCGAGCTCGTGGGCGCGGACCCGGAGAACCTTCCGGAGAAACTGCGCGCGAACTTCTACAAGTGCGGTGACAAGACCGCCCATCCGCATTTCCTGAGCTGGAACCCGGTGGGAACCCCCTCCCCGGACTTCCACCGCCCGGAGTTCTTCGGGGAACTGATCCTGAGATGACGCGCCGGCAGCTCCAATGGGCCCGGATCCTGTTCGGGCTGTACCTCGTCGCCGTGGCCGTCCTGTGCTTCGCCCGTTTCCCGGAGTCTGAGGACGTGCCGAAGTCCCTTTTGGGCATTCCCATGGACAAGATCGTCCATTTCCTGATGTTCTTCCCGTTCCCGGTCCTCACGTACCTGGCTTTCGACCGCTACCGCGGAAAGCGCCGGGCGTCCGTCCTCTGGACGGCTGCCGCGCTCCTCTGCGGCTGCGCCTTCGCCGCGTTGACCGAACTGGTCCAGTCGCGGCTCCCCTACCGGTCCGGCGACCCCGCCGATTTCCGGGCGGACGCCTTCGCCCTCCTGCTCAGCTCGGTCCTCGTCCTGATCCTCATCCTCGTCCAGAAAAGAAAATGATGCGCAAGTTCCTCCTCCTCGCCGCCCTCCTCCTTTCCGGCCTCGCCCTCCCCGCCCAGACTGCCCGGGAGTTCCGCGTGGCCACCGACTCCCTGCGGGCCCGCCTCCACCGGCGGACCACCGTGGACTCTTTCCTGAAAGTGAGCAAGGTGACCAAGCGGGGAACGACACTGGACTTCCATTTCAGCAAGGAGCTCGGAGACTATCCCTGGCGGACGGAGGACGTGGAATGGTTCCGGAAAGAGCTCCTGGACCTGTTCCCGGCCAATTACCGGGCTTTCGCCCTGGGGAACATCTTTGCCGACAAGAACGACCTGACCAAACTGCCCATGCCCGCGCTGACGGCCAGCGGGAAGCCGGCCGAGACGGCGCTCCGGACGGGCGATCCGCGCGCCAAGTCGCCCCTCGTCCGGACCGACGAGCGCTGGTCCCGGGGGCTTTCCGGCCGGCATATCGCCCTCTGGCAGAGCCACGGCCGCTACTATGAAGCCAAGACCGAACGCTGGGAATGGCAGCGGGCCGCCACCTTCCGCACCGTGGAGGACCTGTACACCCAGAGCTATGTCCTCCCCTTCCTCATCCCGATGCTGGAGAACGCCGGCGCCTGCGTAATGACCCCGCGGGAACGGGATGTCCAGAGCTGGGAAGTCATCTGTGACAACGACCCGTCCTTCCACGGCGAGCGCACCGGGAAGATGCGCCGCGCCGGCCATTACAAGGAATCCGGCGCCTGGAGCGAAGCCGGCCCCGGCTTTGCCGACACCAAGCCCGTGTACAGCATCTACGAGAACCCGTTCGAGGCGGGCACGGCCCGGATGTGCGAGACCGTGACCGGCGAGGAGTCGCATCCGAAGGCGTCCGCCACCTGGCGGCCGGAGATTCCGGAGCGGGGCGAATACGCCGTCTATGTCTCCTACCGCTCCTTCGCCAACAGCACCACGGACGCCGTCTATACGGTCCATCACCTGGGCGGCGAGAGCGAGTTCCACGTGAACCAGCGCATGGCCGGGAGCACCTGGGTCTATCTCGGGACCTTCACGTTCGACAAGGGGGACGAGGGATTCGTCCGCCTGACGAACCAGAGCACGGCCGCCGGCCTCGTGAGCGCCGACGCCGTGAAATTCGGCGGCGGCATCGGCAAGATCGAGCGCGGCGGCGAAGTGTCGGGCTATCCCGCTTTCGCGGAAGGCGCCCTGTACAGCATGCAGTGGTACGGCATCGACACCCACCTGTTCGACGACTGGGAGGACGACTACACCCGGGATTTCGCGGGCCGCGGCAAGTGGGTCACCCACCTCACCGGCGGATCGCGCGTCAACCCCGAGATGAGCGGCCGGAGGGTGCCCTTCGACCTTTCCTTCGCCTTCCACAGCGACGCGGGCGTCACCCAGAACGACTCCATCATCGGCACCCTGGGCATCTACACCCTCCTGGCCGACAACAAGGACGAGCTTCCGAACGGCGAGTCCCGCATGAACGGACGCCTCCTCACCGACTTCGTGCAGACGCAGGTCGTCGAGGACATCCGGAAAGAGTTCGAGCCCAAGTGGTCCCGGCGCCAGACCTGGGACCGCTCCTACAGCGAATCTCGGACGACTTCCGTCCCGGCGATGCTCCTGGAACTGCTGTCCCACCAGAATTTCGCCGACATGAAATACGGCCTGGACCCGTCGTTCCGCTTCTCGGTGTCCCGGTCCGTGTACAAGGGCATCCTCAAGTACCTGAGCGCCCGGTACGGCTGCTCCTACGCGGTCCAGCCGCTGCCGGTCAAGGCCTTCGCGGCCGTCCTCCAGGACGGGAAGGCCGTGTTGAGCTGGGAAGACGCGAAGGATCCCGACGAGCCCACGGCGTCGCCGAAGGGCTATATCCTCTATACCCGCGAGGATGACGGCGCCTTCGACAACGGCGTCCGGCTGGAGGACGTCACGAAGGACGGGAAACGGCTGTCCGTGACCGTCCCGATCCGCCGGGGACGGATGTACAGTTTCCGCATCGTCGCCTTCAACGACGGCGGCAAGAGCTTCCCGTCCGAGACGCTGGCCGTCGGCACGCCCGGCGAGGACGCCAGGACGGTCCTCATCGTCAACAACTTCACCCGCATCTCCGCGCCCGCCTGGTTCGACACCCCCAACTACGGCGGTTTCATGGACAACATCGACAGCGGCGTGCCGTTCATCCGGGAGATCAATTTCATCGGGGAGATGAACCAGTTCGACCGGACGAAGGCCTGGACCGACGACGACAATCCCGGTTTCGGCGGGTCGTATACCAACCGCGGCGGACGGGTCATCGCGGGCAACACCTTCGACTACCCCGCCCTGCACGGTCGCATCCTGCTGAACGCCGGATACGCCTTCTGCTCCGTGAGCGCGGACTACTTCCCGTCGATGGACGCTTCACCCTATGCGGCGGTCGACCTTATCTGCGGGAAGCAGGTCACCACCCGGATCGGCCGCGGCGCCGTTCCTGACCGGTACACCGTCTTCCCCGCCCCGATGCAGGACGCGCTCCGGAAATATGCCGGAGGGGGCGGCTCCATCCTCGTTGCGGGCGCTTACATCGGCACGGACGCCTGGGACCAGGTCTATCCCGGGACCTACCCAATCAAGAATGCTGAGCAGACGCGGGCCTTCATCCAGGAAGTCCTCGGCTACAAGTGGGTCACTAACTTCGGGGACGTGACGGGAAGCATCGTCCCGAAACCGGGCGCGCCCGTCCAGCTCAGCGACCCGATGAAGTACAACCGCCTGTTCGACGAGCATTACTACCGCGTCGAGAATCCGGACGGAATCGAGCCAGCCAGCGAAAAGGCGCAAACCTTCCTCCGCTATGCCGGGACGGACATCCCGGCGGCCACCGTCTTCGACGACGGCACGCACCGGGTCGTCGCCTACGGCTTCCCGCTGGAGGCGCTCACGACGGAAGGGGCCCTGGAAGCGGTGCTCCTGACCTCGATGGGATTCCTGGTGAAATAGGATTATTTCCGGTTCCGCACCATTCGGTGGCGGAACTCGGAGGGGGTCATGCCCGTGCTCTTGCGGAAAAAGCGCGTGAAATAGGAGGGGTCGTCCACGCCGATGGCGACGGACACCTCGCCGACGGACATGTCGCTGTCCTTGAGCAGGGACTTGGCCCAGTTGACCCGGGAGATCTCCACCCAGTCCATGGCGCTGTGGCGGGTCTGGGTGCGGACGAGCTTGTTCAGGTAGCTGGGCGAGATGCCCAGGCGCTGCGCATAGCCCGATACGGAACCGAGCACCTGGCTGCGGTCGAACAGCATTTCGAAAAACCGGTTCACGAGCGGATTGGCCTTGGCCTCGCCGGGAGACGGAATCGAATAGAGGATCAGGTCGAACGCGCGGATGAGATACCCGGTGTCTCCGCGGGCGAAGGCGGCGACCATCCGGTCCATCACCTGGGCGACGAAGGTGGCGCTGTCAAACCAGTAGGTGCGCAAAATCGGCTTTCCGGAGGTCAGGAAGGAATAGGACATGTCTCGGAGGGCAGACGGGATAAAACCGCCCGTATAGCCCACGATGTCGGTATAATGATGGACGGAGAAAGGAACGTTTGCCGGAACCACCAGCAACTGGCCACCCCGGCAAAGGCACTGCTCGCCGTCCACGTCCGCGAGTATTTCCCCTTCCAGCAGGAACAGAAAAGCGAAGTACGGCAACGTGGTACGCGGGATTTCCGTCGCTTCCACAGGAAGACTTGACTCTACCCGCTTGATAAAAATACCTTGCCGGGCCCATTCGTCCTTTCTTTCCCAATATGGAATGACTCTTTTCATGGAATCGTGTAGTTAGTGAATACAAATATAGTAAAAAACCGGGCAGGTTATCTTCGGGATAAGGGAGGATTTTGCTATATTTGCGGTATGGGAAACGCTTCTGCCATCTTTCGGGACCTCTGGAAATCTTTGCGGGAAAAACTCAAGGAGTCCCTGTTTTCCGTCGTACCGGTCAGCCTGCTGGTATTCCTGCTCGCCATCACTCCCTGGGTGGACATCTCCCGGCACGAGCTCCTTGTCTTCGCCGGCGCCGCCCTCCTGCTGATCGCCGGCATCAGCCTCTTCAACCTGGGCGCCGACATGGCGATGACCCCGATGGGGCAGCACATCGGCGAAGGCCTCACCAAATCCAAGAAACTGGGCGTGCTGCTCAGTGTCTGCTTCGTGATGGGCCTCCTCATTACGGTGGCGGAGCCGGACCTCTCGGTCCTGGCCGGCCAGGTGGGCGCCGTCATGAACGGGACGGTCCTCATCGGGGCCGTGGGCCTGGGCGTGGGCCTCTTCCTGCTCATCGCCGTCATCAAGATCCTGTTCCACAGCGACTTGACCAGCATCCTGCTGTTCTTCTACATGGTGCTGTTCTGCCTGGCGGCCATCCTGATCGACAGCGGAAAGGGGTCTTTCCTGCCGCTCTCCTTCGATTCCGGCGGCGTGACCACCGGCCCCATCACGGTTCCCTTCATCATGGCCCTCGGTGTGGGCATCGCCCTGACGGTGGGCGGCCGGAACGCCGGCGAGAACAGCTTCGGCCTGATCGCCCTGTGCTCGGTCGGTCCCATCGCCGCCGTCCTGCTCCTCTCCCTCACCGCATCCGGCGACCTGTCCTTCGCCATCCCGGACTATTCCATGGACACGGTCCTGGAAGGCGGCGTCTGGCACCTGTTCGGGGAGATGGCCGTGGACGTGGTCAAATCCCTCCTCCTGGTGGTCGTGTTCTTCTTCATCCTCCAGGCGGCCGTGCTGAAACTCCCCCGGACCAAGATCATCCAGATCCTGTTCGGCATCGTCTATACGTTCGTCGGCCTCGTCCTCTTCCTGGCCGCAGTCTCCATGGCCTTCATGCCCATCGGCTTCAAGATCGGCACCCAGCTCGCGGCCTACAGCCCTAAGCTCCTGGTCATCTTCGCCTTCGTGCTGGGCATGGTCGTCGTCCTCGCGGAGCCGGCCGTCCACGTCCTGAACAACCAGGTCGAGGAAATCACCGGCGGCGAGGTGACCCGGCGGCAGATGATGCTGGCCCTGTCCATCGGCGTGGGCGTGTCCATCGGCCTGTCGGTCCTGCGCGTCCGCTTCGGGTTCTCGCTCCTGTATTACCTCATCCCGGGCTACCTGATCTCGCTCGGGCTGTCCTTCTTCGTGCCCCGGCTGTACACCGCCATCGCCTTCGACTCCGGCGGCGTCGCCAGCGGCCCGCTCACCTCAAGCTTCATCCTCCCGCTGGTGATCGGCGCCTGCTGCACCCTGCAGGGGGAATCCGCGGTGCTGGATTTCGCGTTCGGCGTCGTGTCCATGGTGGCGATGACCCCGCTCATCACCATCCAGTCCCTCGGTTTCAAATCCGTCCTGAGCGTCCGCCGACGGGAGAGCGCGGCCATCCGCCGCATCCTCGCCTCGGCCGACGACCAGATCATTTACTTCGAATAGCATGGCAGAAACCCGGAATATCGCCCCGATGAAGCTGGAGCTGCTGCTGGCCGTCGTGCACAACGACAAGGCCGCCTATTTCTCCAGCCTCATCCAGTCCCACAAGGCCAATCTCCAACTCACGGTCCCGGCCAAGGGCACCACGCACCTGATCCTGAACTACCTGGGCCTCACGGAGATGCCGAAATCCCTGGTGATGAGCGTCGTCCGCGCCGACAAGGCCGCGAGCCTCATCGACCTGCTGGACCAGACCTTCAAGAAAGGGAAGAACTACAAGGGGATCGCCTTCACCGTCCCGATGACCAGCGTCATCGGAACCCTCGTATATGGATTCTTGGCGAACGACAAGCGAACCGTCAAGGAAGAAGCATAAACCTATGGAAGAGCACAAACACGAACTGATCGTCTGCATCGTGAATGCAGGATTCTCGCAGAATGTGATGGAGTCGGCGCGGGCCGCCGGCGCCCAGGGCGGAACCATCATCCGCGCTCGCGGGTCGGCCAATCCCGAGGCCGAGGAGTTCTTCAGCATCAACATCCAGTCGGACAAGGAAATGGTGCTGATCCTCGTGCCGAAGGCCATCAAGGATGACGTCCTCAAGGCCATCTACAAGGACTGCGGCCTGGCCGACGAGGCCAAGGGCATTGCCTTCTCCCTTCCCGTGAACCGAACCACCACGATTAAAGAATAGTTCCCATGCTGCAGGTCTATTGCAAGAACACGAAGACATTCCGGAAGTACCCGGAGGGCACCTCCCTCGCCCAGATGCTGCCCGATTTCGAATTCGACCGCCCCTTCCCGATTGTATCGGCCAAGGTCAACAATGTCTCCCAGGGCCTCAAGTTCAAGGTGTACCAGAACAAGGACATCGAGTTCCTGGACGTCCGCGAGGACAGCGGCCGGCGGGTGTATTTCCGTTCCCTGTGCTTCCTGATGTACAAGGCGGCCACGGACGTGTTCCCGGACAGCCAGCTGTATATGGAACATCCGATCTCCGGCGGCTATTTCTGCCACCTGCGGAAGGCCGACGGCACGGACCTCACCACCGAGGACCTCAAGCTTCTGGAAGCCCGGATGAAGGAACTCGTGGCGAAGGACCTGCCCTTCCACCGGTATGACGTCCAGACCGAAAGGGCCATCAAGGAATTCCGGAAATCCGGCTACGACGACAAGGTCAAGCTCCTGGAGACCAGCGGCGAGGCCTATACGGACTACTACACCCTGGACGACACCAGCGACTACTATTACGGCAAGCTCGTCCCTTCCACCGGCTACCTGACCGTCTGGGGCATCCAGCCCTACCACGACGGCATCCTCCTGCGGGAACCGGACCTGGAGAACCCGAACGTCCTGGCCCCCTTCACGGACCAGCCCAAGACCTACGAGATGTTCAAGGAGCACCTCCGGTGGAACATCATCATGGGCCTGAACACCGTGGGCGACGTCAACTGCGCCATCCTGAACGGCCACGCCACCGAGCTCATCCAGATCGCGGAGGCCCTGCAGGAGAAGAAGATCGTCCAGATCGCCGAGGAGATCGACCGCCGCTACCGCAGCGCGGACCCGGTCAAGGTCGTCCTCATCACGGGCCCGTCCTCTTCCGGAAAGACCACCTTCTGCAAGCGCCTGTCCATCCAGCTCAAGGCCTGCGGCCTCAAGCCCCTGTCCATGTCCACGGACGACTATTTCGTGAACCGGCTGGACACGCCGCGCTTCCCCGACGGCAGCTTCGATTTCGACAACTTCGACACCGTGGACCACGCCCTCATGGAGAAGGACATCATGCGGATGATCGACGGCGAGGAGGTCAATGTCCCCGAATTCAACTTCGTCACCGGCCTGCGGGAGTACAACGGCAAGAAGATCAAGCTGGAACCGGGCTGCATCCTCCTCATCGAGGGCATCCACGCCCTGAACCCGGCGCTGACGGAGAAGATCCCGGCCCCGGCCAAGTTCAAGATCTTCATCAACACCCTCACGGGCATCCTGCTGGACAACCACAACTGCATCCCCACGAGCGACAACCGGCTCCTCCGCCGCATCGTCCGCGACTACAACAAGGGCGCCTTCACGGCGCGGGAGTCCATCAGCCAGTGGCCGAACGTCCGCCGGGCCGAGCACAAGTGGATCTATCCCTACCAGGAGATGGCCGACGTGATGTTCAATTCGGCCTATCTCATCGAGTTCGCCGTCCTGAAGAACCACGCGGAGCCCATCCTCCGCAGCGTGCCGCAGAACTGTCCGGAGTATTCCGAGGCACACCGCCTGCTGAAGTTCATCCATTACTTCACCCCGGTGCCCGACAAGGAAATCCCCTCCACCTCCCTCCTCCGGGAGTTCGTGGGCGGCTCCAGCTTCAAATAGCCGGCGGCATGGTCTTTACCGAGACCATCCTCCGCTGGTACGCCGAGAACGGCCGGGACCTCCCGTGGCGGAGGACCCGGGATCCGTACGCCGTCTGGCTGAGCGAGATCATCCTCCAGCAGACGCGCGTGGCCCAGGGATGGGCCTATTGGGAGCGGTTCATGGAACACTTCCCTACCGTCGGATCCCTCGCGGCCGCCCCCGAGGATGAGGTGCTCCGCCTCTGGCAGGGGCTCGGCTACTATTCCCGCGCCCGGAACCTGCACACCGCCGCGAAGCAGATCGTGTCGATGGGCGGCTTCCCCGACACCCTGGAGGGCATCCGTAGCCTCAAGGGCGTAGGCGACTACACGGCCGCGGCCATCGGCTCCATCGCCTTCGGCCTTCCGGCCGCCGTCGTGGACGGGAACGTGTACCGCGTCCTCGCGCGGTATTTCGGCATTGCCACGCCGGTCGGGTCCACGGCCGCGAAGAAGGAATTCACGGCGCTCGCCCAGCGGCTCCTGCCGCAGGAAGCGCCCGCCGCCTTCAACCAGGGGATGATGGACTTCGGGGCCACCTGCTGCACGCCGGTGAACCCTGCCTGCCTGACCTGTCCGCTGCAGCCTTCCTGCCAGGCCTTCCGCGACGGACGCGTGGAACTCCTGCCCGTCAAATTGGAAGCCCGGAAGCCCGTTGAACGGCATCTGACGTATGTCTATGTGCGATTCCAAGGCCAGACCATCCTCCATCGGCGCGGGCCCGGCGACATCTGGCAAGGCCTGTGGGAACCTTGGCTCACCGACGAAGTCCCCGCCGGGGCGCAGCCCGTCGTGAAAGGCTTCAAGCACCAGCTCACGCACCGCACCCTCCTCGCGGATTTCTATCTCTGGGAGCCCGCCGACAGGCCGTCCCTCCCCGAAGGTTATGTCTGGATCGAAGAAGCGGAGCTTGACGCCTATGCCAAGCCCCGCCTGTTCGAGTTGATGCTGGAAAAACGCTAGGCCTCCGGCTTCTCCATCTTGATGTGAAGGTCGCGCTGCGGGAACGGAATCTCGATGCCGTGGTCGTTCAGGGCGTTGTAGATGAGTTCCTTCGCGCGCGCCGGATAGGTGTAGTGCTCCTCCACCGTGATGCACTGGAGGACGGTCAGGTTCACGCTGTTGTCGCCGAAGTCGTCGAACCGCACCTGGATGCCGAAGCTCGGGTCCACGACGTCACGTCCATAGACATCCTTGACCAGGAGCGGCTGGAGCGCGTCCTTGATGACTTTCCGGACGGCGTCCACATCGACCCCGTACTTGACGCCCACGGGGATGGAGACCAGCTCGTAGGAGTGGTTCTTCGTGAGGTTCTTGAAGTTCTTGTTGAACAGGGTCGAGTTCGGGAAGGCCATGACGGAACCGTCGGTAGCGATGATCTGGGTGCTCTGGTAGGAGATGGAATCCACCCGGCCGCGCACGCCTTCGCACTCGATGAAGTCGCCCACCCGCAGGCGGCCGGACATCAGCTGGATGCCGCAGAAGAAGTTGTTCAGGATGTCCTTCATGGCGAAACCGAGACCGGTCGCGAGACCGGCGCCGACCACCTTGACGGCCCCTGTCGGAATCTTCAGGAGGAGGAACACGGCGATGATGTAGATGGCCCACAGGGAGATGCCGATGATGTTCTCCGCCAGGGTGAAGTTCGCCTGGTTCTCGTGGAAGACGCGTTCCTTGGATCCCTTCAGGAGGGAGCGGATCTTGACCAGGCGGTAGAAGGCCTTGAGGGTATAGGACAGATAGCGGAACACGAAGAACAGCGTGACCACGAGGATGATCTTGGAGAAGGACAGGTGGATGTAGCCTTCGATGTTCAGGAAAGGATAGTGGTAATAATCCTCGAACACGCTGTGGAGGTCGAACACGCCGGAAGCCATGGAGATGCTGAACGGGATGGACAGGACGAGGAAGATGGGAAGCAGCGCCTGCTTCGCCAGGGAATGGGGCCAGGTCACGGCGATGAGGTCTTCGTCCGTCTTGTTCGGGAGGTTGGGATGCTCGTCGATGAAATGCTGCTTGGCGTCGCGGATATGCCGCACATAGTAGATGTGCAGGAGGTCATAGACCGCCGTGACCGTCTGGAGGATGGTCAGCTGGAAGATCCACCAGATGAGGAGCTGCACGCCGAGGAGGACGTAGCCCGAGAAGGCGACGACCGTCGTGGCCACCAGGATCAGAAGGGAGACCCAGCCATAGAAGACATCCCAGCCCGGGATCGCCTTCCGGTAATGGAACAGGGCCCATCCCTGCAGCAGGGTGAAGATCAGGAGGACGGGCGGGAACAGGATGTTCAACAGGCTGTTGGGGATGAATGCGATCCGCAACGAGATGACGATGAGGCTGAGCAGCAGGATCGGGGAATACAGGACGATACCCTTGCGCACCCCCTCGTCCTTCAGGCGGATGACCAGCGAGATCAGGATGGCCGCGAGCATCCAGGCGAACTCCACCATCAGCTTCGAGGCCATCGCGAAGAAGTTCTGCTTCGAGGCCCAGCTGGCGATCATGATCGACAGGGCGAAGATGATCACGGACAGGATCAGGATCATCTCGAAGCGGTGCGAAGAGATCCATTCCTGCTTGAAGAACGGGACTTTCCGGGTCAGGAACTGCGCCACAAGGACGCTGACGAGCACGGAGATGACCAGCCAGAACAGGACGAAGAGCGAGAATCCGGTCACCATCGGACCGCGCCACTGGCTGCTCACGGCGCCGATCGCAGAGGGGCTGTACTTGTCGATGGCGTCACGGGTGGCCTGCTGCCAATAGCGGGGGAAGTTCTTGAGGAGGGCGCCGTAAGCCGTCTGCCCCTCGATGAAGATGCGGTTCTGGACGGTCTTGTACCGCTGCTGGGCGTAATCGTAGCTGGATTTCAGGAGCGCGGCGGTCTCCGCGTAATGCGTGCTGTCCTGCACCAGCTGCGCCTTCTGCATCCGGCAGGCCTCCAACAGGCTCTGCGCGTAGAAGATACAGCTGTCCCGGTCGGCCTGGCCGAGCGAATCCAGCATGAAGGGGCGGGTCCGGCCGGTCGTGTCCATGGCCCGCCGGGTGGCCATCTCGCCGCGCGCCTGGCGGAGCGAATCCCGCCGCTGCCGCCACGTAACCCGGTCCAGGTACACCAGCTGGCCGGTACTGTCGCGATAAGCCATCAACTGCGCCGGCGGCAGGCGCTTGAGCGTATGGACCAGCCGGTCGTACCGGTCGATGTCGATGTCCAGCCGGGTGATAATGTCGTCGAAAGGGAGCTTCTGCGAGGCGAACTCCTCGTATTGGCGGGACACCTCGTTCAAGGCATACGTCATGTCGAACGTGTAGTCCTGCTTCTGCGAATACAGCATCAGGGAGAGCTCGTTGCTCCGCTGCATCATCTCCACGAGCTGGGCCCGCTGCCGGGCGCCGCGGCTCATCGTCCGCTGGGCCCGCTCCGCGGATGCCTTCCAGGCGGACTGGAGCTCGTACCGCAGCACGGACAGCGTCTGCGAGAGGTCCTTCTCGCTCAGCACCGCATACGCCGGAATCAGCGCAATAAGCGTCATGATCACGACGAGTAGTCTTTTCTTCTTCATGGATCGACCGGTTGGTTACATCCACAAAGATAATCAATTATTTCTTTGGAACGAAGTTCACGAGGCCCACGCCGATGAAGACCAGGAGAGAGGCGGCGACCTTGAGGGCGGTGAGGTGGTCGAGGCCCATGATCATCGCGATGACCATCGCGATGACGGGCTGGACGTAGGTGTACATGCAGACGACCACGGGGCGGAGGCGTTTCTGGCCGATGGGGATGAGGAAATAGGCGACGAAGGTGGCGAAGACGACCACGTAGGCGATCTGCCAGAAAATGTCCATGGGCACGGCCGCGAGGTTGGACGCCTTGAAAGCGCCGAAACTGAACGGCAAGGCCATCAGGGACGAGAAGAGGAACATCCACTTCATGAAGGTCACCACCGAATACTTGCGGATGACCGGCTTGAAGATGCCCACGTAGGCGGCGAAGCAGAGGGTGTTCACGAGCATCCCCAGGATGCCCCAGATGGAGGTGGAATCGGCCCCGGAACGGATGGAAACGCAGTTGTAGATGAGGATCAGCACGCCCACGAGGCTGAGTGCGATGCCCGCCACGCCGCTCCAGGTGATCCTTTCCTTGATGACGAGGGCCGATATGACGAGCGTCATGATGGGGCTCAGCGTGCTCATGATGGACGCGTCGATGGCGGTCGTCTTCGTGATGGCGAACAGGAAGGAGAGCTGGGTCATGAAGAGGCCGAGGAACGAGGCGATGACCACCTTCCAGACATCTTCCTTGTGGATGTGTTCGTGCGGGGCCGTGAACAGGGACCACAGCCAGAAAAGGGCCGTCGCGCCGAAGGAGCGGAGGCAGAAGAGCGCCATGGGCGTGACATTCCCGTCCAGCGCGATGCTCTTGCAGCTGATGATGTTGAACCCGAAAATGGCGTAGGCCGCGAAGCACGCCAGGTTGCCGATGAGTGAGCTTTTTCTTTCCTGATCCATCCCGTAACGCAAAAACGACCGCGAAGTTACGCATTTTTTGCTATCTTTGGATGATTAATTCGCTGACCATGAAAAAAGCCCTTCTCTGGATCCTCGGCATCCTGGTTGCCCTTGTCCTCGCCGTCCTCTGCATCTGGGGCGGTGAAATCCGCACCGTCTCCTCCATCGAGTCCGTCGACGGGAACCCTTACCTGTATCAGATGGAGTACAAGGCCGCCTACGACCTGGACGATCTCATCTCCAAGGACGTGGACACGAATGCGGAGCTGCTGGACTACGTGATCGGCCGCATCGGCAAGGGCCTCCCCCTCAAGATCAAGAGCGCGCAGGTGGCCGACGAGAACGGCGAGCTGGCGACCTTCAACTGCACCAGCTTCCAGGCCGCGAAGGCCGAGGGCGACGGCTTCCGGTTCGGCCGCAACTACGACTATTTCAAGAACCCGACGATGGTGACCGTCTCCCGCCCGAAGAAGGGCTATGCGTCCATCGCCGTCAGCGACATGTCCCACTTTGGATACTCCCTGGAGAAGCTTCCGAGCTCCTTCCTGGCCTCGCTGAGCTGCCTAGCCTCCGTCTACGCGCCCGTGGACGGCATGAACGAAAAGGGCCTCTGCACCTCCATCATGGCCCTCCCGAAGCAGGCCGCCCAGCAGGACACCGAGCGGCACAACGTGGGCACGACCATCATCATGCGCCTGTGGCTGGACCGCTGCGCGACCGTCCAGGAGGCGCTTGACCTGCTGGAGACGGTGGACGTCTGCCACGACGCCGCCGTGGGCTCGGGCTATCACTACATGGTGGCCGACGCGAACGGCGACTGCGCCGTCGTGGAGTTCGACAAGGACGACGGCTGGAAGACGATGATCGTCCGCAAGGCCCCCGATGCCAATTACATGCTGGTTACCAACCACCTGCTGTCAGACAAGTACTACACCACCGAGCCCGACCCGGCCGTGGGCAACCCCCACAGCAAGAGCTGGTGGCGCTACGAGACCGCGGGCGCCTACCTCGCCGGTCACAACGGGACCCTCACCTTCGACGAGGCGCAGGAATGCCTCGCCCAGGTCCATTGGAAAGACCTCGTCTGGGACAACGGCACCGTCGAGGACACCCAGTTCAGCAACGTCTACGACCAGACCGCCCTCACCCTCGACCTCCGCAACTGGAACGCCTACGGGGATACGAAGCACTTTTCGCTGTAAGGCCCGCATCGGCCATTTCCCATCTCGCCAAACAGCCGCACCGACGCACCCCCTCGGGGCCCTTCGGGCGGCTTTTCGCGTGCGCCAAGTGCCGATATCGGCCCTCGGCGCACGGCGACCATCGACACAGGCGCCTACAGTGGCCTTCTATGTGCGGCTGTTTGGCAGAATTCCGGCCGGACCGACCCTACCCCAACCCAAAAAACGCGGAGCATCTCCATATGCCCCGGATGGGCCTGTAAGGCACACCCGGATGCTTTGCCCGCCCAAATTGTCGCACGGAGCATCTCCATGTGCCTCCGGGGCGCATGAGATGAGGGTGGAGATGCTTTGCGATTTTTGGGTTGGGAAGAATCAGTGGGACGGCGCTGGGGCTTTCCTTTGGGAAATAATCCTTATCTTTGTAGCATAAACCTACCAGACGATGGCTGAATCGAACTTCATAGACTACGTCAAGATCTTCTGTGCGAGCGGACACGGCGGGGCCGGGTCGATGCACCTGCACCGGGCGAAGTATGTGCCCAAGGGCGGGCCGGACGGCGGCGACGGCGGCCGCGGCGGCCACATCATCCTCCGGGCGAACCCGCAGTTCTGGACGCTCATCCACCTGCGCTACCGCAAGGTCGTGCGGGCGGAGAACGGCGAGCCGGGCGGGGCAGCGCTCCGCAAGGGCAAGAACGGGGCGGACATCGTCCTGGAAGTGCCCCTGGGCGTGACCGTGAAGGACGCCGAGACGGACGAGGTCATCACCGAGATCGTGGAGCCCGGCCAGGAGTACATCCTGTGCGAGGGCGGCCGCGGCGGCTGGGGCAACGACCATTTCAAGTCGCCCACCAACCAGACGCCGCGCTACTCCCAGCCAGGCGAGGAAGGGGTCGAGGGCTGGTTCATCCTGGAGCTGAAGGTCCTCGCCGACGTGGGCCTCGTAGGCTTCCCGAACGCGGGCAAGTCCACCCTGCTGGCCGCCATCACATCGGCCAAACCCAAGATCGCCAATTACGCTTTCACCACCCTGGAGCCGAACCTGGGCATCGTCAAGTACTATGACGACCGTTCCTTCGTGATGGCCGACATCCCCGGCATCATCGAGGGGGCCCACGAGGGAAGGGGCATCGGCATGCGCTTCCTGCGGCACATCGAACGGAACTCCGTGCTCCTGTTCATGGTCGCCGCCGACGAACCCGATGTCGCGAAGGCCTACGACATCCTGCTGAGTGAACTCAAGGAATACAACCCCGAGCTGCTCGTGAAGGACCGCGTCCTCGCCGTCACGAAGACGGACCTCATCGACGAGAAAGAGCGCAAGAAGATCGAGAAGAAACTCCCAGCGGATATCCCGCACGTGTTCATCTCCGCCGTCGCGCAGACGGGCCTGAACGAACTCAAGGAAGAACTCTGGAAGGCGCTGAACAAGTAGCATCGTGGAGCGTCTCATCGGCATCGACCAGGAAATCACCCTGTGGCTCAACGGGTTCCACAGCCCGTGGAGCGACCCGTTCTGGATGTTCCTGTCCGATGTCCGCATCTGGTTCCCCATGTACGGGGTCATCATGGGCATGATGATCTACCGCCTGGGCTGGAAGAAAGGACTCGTCGTCATCCTGTCCTGCATCCTCTGCGTCACCCTCGCGGACCAGATCTCCTACCACATCAAGGAAGGCATCGACCGCCTGCGGCCGTATTATACCACGGACCTGCTGCAGCGCGGCCTGCACTGGCCCATCAACCGCTCCAGCTTCTTCGGCTTCTTCTCCGGCCACGCCAGCAACTCCTTCGGATTCGCCATCTGCTCATTCCTGGGTTTCCGGCTCAACGACCGCTCGCGCAGCTATACGGTCTATGGCTGGTGCATCTTCGCCTGGGCGGCGCTCGTCTCCCTGAGCCGCGTGATGATGGCGGCCCATTTCTTCGGCGACATCTTCGTCGGAACCCTCTTCGGCCTGGCCGTCGGCCTCTTCTGCGCCGCCCTCGCCCGCGGGGTGATCCGGAAGTGGTTAGAATAGCCTGCCCACCTTGCCCGTAGGTCCATTTGCAGTACCTACGGGAAGAAATAACCCTTTGAAATTTGCCCGTAGGTACCTCCAGTGGACCTACGGGCAAATACTATGCGACCAGAGGATGCTACAGTGTCGGAAGCACCTTGCCCATGCGGATGCTGTTGGAGCCTTTGACGAGGACGGTGGCGCCATTCAAAGGGCGTTCGGCGAGGGCGGCGGCGAGGTCGTCGGAGGTGGCGAACCACTTGACGTAGTCCGGCGTTCCGGCCTCTTCCAGGGCCTTCTTGAACTCCTCCCCTACCAGGCAGGCGTGCGTGAGGCTGCAGTCGTCCAGTTTCTTGAGAATCTTGACATGTTCCTTGACGGAGTCCTCGCCCAGTTCGCGCATGTCACCCAGCATCGCAATCTTGCAGTCGGCCTTTAACAAGGCGAAGTTGTCCAGGGCGGCGGCCATCGAGGAAGGATTGGCGTTGTAGGCGTCCTCGATGACGACATTGCGCTCGGTGCGGGTCATCTGGGAGCGGTTGTTGGACGGGGTGTAGGCCGCGATGGCGGCTAGGCCGTCCGCGAGCGGGACGCCGAACTGGCGGCCGACCGCGAGGGCGGCCATCACGTTGGCGGCGTTGTAGGCGCCCACGAGCTTGGTTTCCAGCGTTTCCCCGCCGATGGACATCCGCAGGAACGGGTTCTCCGCGGAGGTGGGCAGGATTTCTGCGTCCTCCCCTACCACGCCATACGGGATGATGGAGAGGGGCCGGGAGACGGCCATCTCGTAGAGGTTGTCGTCGTCGACATTGACAAAGGCCTGGCCGTCGTGCGCGGAGAGCCAGTCGTAGAGCTGGCCCTTGGCCTTCTTGACGCCCTCGAAGCTGCCGAAGCCCAGGAGGTGGGCCTTGCCCACGTTGGTGATGAGGCCGTACGCCGGCTGGCTCACCCAGGTCAGGGCGGAGATGTCGTCGGGATGGTTCGCGCCCATCTCCACGACGGCGATTTCCGCGTCCGGGCCGATGCCGAGGACCGTCAGGGGCACGCCGATGTCGTTGTTCAGGTTCCCCTTCGTGGCCGCGACGGTGAAATGCGTGGCCAGGACCTCGCGGATGAGTTCCTTGGTGGTAGTCTTTCCGTTCGTGCCGGTCAGGCCGATGACCGGGATATCCAGCTGCTGCCGATGGTAGGCCGCCAGTTCCTTCAGCGTCCGGAGCGTGTCCGGAAAACGGAGGAGGCGGGGGTCATCGCCCTCGGCGTAATCATTGACGACGGCATAGGCCGCGCCGGCCTCGAGGGCCTTCATCGCATAGGCGTTGCCGTCGAAAGTCTCGCCCTTGAGGGCGACGAAAAGCTGGCCGGGCTGGATGGTCCGGGTGTCCGTATTCACGCCCTTGGAGGCGCGGAAAAGACCATATAACTCGCTGATTTCCATAGTTTATCTTCCAGTGCTTCCGAAGCCGCCGGCGCCGCGTTCGGTCTCGTCCAGGCTGTCGGTTTCCTCCCATTCCACCCGCTCGTGGCGGGCGACGACCATCTGCGCGATCCGCTCCCCGGGAACGATCTCGAACGGGGTGTTCGACAGGTTCACGAGGATGACCTTGATCTCGCCCCGGTAGTCCGCGTCGATGGTTCCGGGGGTGTTCAGGACCGTGATGCCGTGCTTCGCGGCGAGGCCGCTGCGGGGGCGCACCTGCGCCTCGAAACCGGCCGGCAGGGCGATGAAAAGGCCCGTCGGAACGAGGGTCCGCTCCAGCGGACCGAGGGTGACGGGCGCCTCGAGCACGGCCCGGAGGTCCATCCCGGCGGAAAGCGGGGTCGCATAGGCCGGCACGGGCTGGCCGGACTTGTTCACGATTTTGACTTTTGTCATACTGAGCTTGTCGAAGTATCTATTTCGGAGCGATGATGTACAGGAACGCCGCAATGAGGGCATAGAGGATGTTCGGGATCCAGGTGGCGATGCCCGCAGGCAGGGTGTCCGTCACGACGAACATCTTGCTGAACTGCTCGAACAGGACGTAGGAGAAGCCGAGGGCCAGGCCCACGGCGATGTTCCAGCCCATGCCGCCCCGGCGCTTCTTCGAGCACAGGGACACGGCGATGATGGTGAGGATGATGGCCGACAGCGGCATCGAATACCGCCGGTGCTTCTGCATCTGGGCGTACATCACGGTCGCGTCGCCGCGGGCGAGCTGGGTGTCGATGAGCTGGTCCATCTGCTTGGCGTCCAGCTGCTCGATCGTATAGTCGTTGTAGTAGAAGTCGTCGAGGGTGAGGCTCAGGGTCGTGTCCAGCTGGCTGCCCGACCGGATGCGGTCCTGGAGTCCCTCGCCGTAGTCGCGGATGAACCAGTTGCGGAGCTTCCACTTCCCGCTGAGGCTGTCCCACTGGGCCGACTCCGCGGAGAGCTTGGAGATCATATGGTCGTCCGAAATCTGCTCGAGGGTGAAGTTGTACGCCGTGTTGTTCCAGGAACTGAAGGACTCCAGATACACGAACTTGTTGTCCTCCAGCTTGTAATGCATGTCGTGCCCGAACTTGACTTTCGCGCGGGGGTTGTACTTCTGCTCGAAGGCCACCCGCGTCACGTTCGCCCGCGGGATCACCCAGAGGCCGAGTCCCATCGACGCCAGCGCGACAATGCAGGCCGACACCAGGTACGGCACCATCATCCGGTGGAAACTGACGCCGCAGGAGAGGATGGCGACGATCTCGGAGTTCTGCGCCATCTTGGACGTGAACAGGATCACCGTCAGGAACACGACCATCGGGCTGTACATGTTCATGAAGTACGGGATGAAGTTCAGGTAGTAGTCCACGACGATCGCCTTCAGCGGGGCCTCCTTCTGGACGAAGTCATCGATCTTCTCGCTCACGTCGAAGATGATGACGATGACCGTCAGCAGGCCCAGGGCGACGATGAACGACCCCAGGAACTTCTTGATGATATACCAGTCGAGTTTCTTGATTCCCATTACAGTCTCTGCATCAGCTTTTTGACAGTCACGTCCTTCCAGGCCGCGAAATCCCCCGCCTCGATATGGCGGCGGGCCGTGCGGACGAGGTCCAGGTAGAAGGCGAGGTTGTGCTCCGTCGCCACCATCGCCGCGAACATCTCCTTCGCGACGAACAGGTGATGGAGGTACGCCCGGGTATAATAATGGTCCACAAACGAGGTTCCTTCCGGATCCAGCGGGGTGAAGTCGTCCGTCCACTTGGCGTTGCGCATGTTCATGATGCCCTGCCATGTGAAAAGCATGCCATTGCGGCCGTTGCGCGTGGGCATCACGCAGTCGAACATGTCGATGCCGCGGGCGATGCCCTCGAGGATGTTCGCCGGCGTGCCGACGCCCATCAGGTAGCGGGGCTTGCCCTCCGGCAGGAGCGGGCAGGTCACCTCCAGCATCTCGTACATCTTCTCCGTAGGCTCCCCGACCGCGAGGCCGCCGACGGCGTAGCCGCCGCGGTTCGCGTTGTCCAGGCCCAGCGCATGCTCCACCGCCTGCTTCCGCAGGTCCGGATACACGCAGCCCTGGATGATGGGGAACATCGTCTGCCCATAGCCGTACAGGGGGTCCGTCTCGTCGAAATGGCGGGCGAAGCGCTCCAGCCAGCCCTGCGTCAGGCGCAGGGACTTCGCGGCGTAGCGGAAGTCCGCGTCGCCCGGACAGCACTCGTCGAGGGCCATGATGATGTCCGCGCCGATGATGCGCTGCGTGTCCACGTTGTTCTCCGGGGTGAAGGTGTGGCGGGAGCCGTCGATATGCGAGGCGAACCGGCATCCTTCCTCGGTGAGCTTGCGGATGGGGGCCAGGGAGAAGACCTGGAAGCCGCCGCTGTCGGTGAGGATGGGCCGGTCCCAGTGCTCGAACCGGTGCAGGCCGCCGGCCTTGAGGAGGGTGTCCAGGCCGGGACGGAGATAGAGGTGGTAGGTGTTGCCGAGGATGATCTCGGCCTGGATGTCCTCCTCCAAATCCTTGTGGTACACGCCCTTGACCGAGCCGACGGTGCCCACCGGCATGAAGATGGGGGTCCGGATCTCCCCGTGGTCGGTGGAGATCACGCCCGCGCGGGCGGAAGACCCGGGATCCCGGGCTGTGAGCTGGAACGAGAACATCTATTTTCCTTTAAACGGTCAAAGTTACGGATTTTTTCGTATTTTTGTGTGATTGTGAATCCGAAACGATAATCAAACCATACACCGAGATGAAAATCAAACCCGTAACCTTCAAGCTCATCCTGATGCTGTTCCTGGAGTTCGCCGTCTGGGGGGCCTACCTCACCTCCCTGGGCCGCTACCTGGGCAACATCGGTCTCGGAAGCCAGATCAAGTGGTTCTTCGCCATGCAGGGCATCGTCTCCATCTTCATGCCCACGCTGATGGGCATCGTCGCCGACAAGAAGATGGAAGCCCAGCGGGTCCTCTCCCTGTGCCACGGCCTCGCCGGCATCTTCATGGCCGGGGCCGGGTTCTACTGCATGAGCGCCGGAGCGGCCGTCCAGTTCGCTCCCCTGTTCATCCTGTACAGCCTGAGCGTCGCCTTCTTCATGCCCACGATCGCCCTCGTGAACTCCGTGTCCTACAACGCGATGGCCGTCGAAGGCATGGACCCCGTGAAGGAATTCCCGCCCATCCGCGTGTTCGGCACCGTCGGTTTCATCTGCTCGATGCTGGCGACCAACTTCATCCACATCGGCGGGGTCGCGATGCAGGATAGCTACACGCAACTCATCTCCTCGGGCCTCCTGTCCCTGGTGCTGGCCGGCTACGCCCTCACGATGCCGCACTGCCCCATCGACAAGACCAAGAAGAACGAAAGCTTCGCCGACGCCTTCGGCCTGAAGGCCTTCACCCTGTTCAAGGATCCCCAGTTCGCGATCTTCTTCATCTTCTCGATGCTGCTGGGCGCTTCCCTGCAGATCACCAACGGCTACGCGAACACCTTCCTCGGCTCCTTCGCCGCGGATCCGGCCCTCGCGAACACCTTCGCCGTGAAGAACTCCAACGCCCTGATCGCCATCTCGCAGGCGTCCGAAACCCTGTGTATCCTGCTCATCCCGTTCGCCATGAAGCGCTTCGGCATCAAGAACGTGATGCTGATCGCCATGTTCGCCTGGGTGGGCCGCTTCGCCTTCTTCGGCCTCGGCAACCCGGCCATGCCCGGCGTCCTCCTGTTCGTGCTGAGCTGCATCGTCTATGGCTTCGCGTTCGACTTCTTCAACATCTCCGGTTCCCTGTACGTGGAGCAGAACGCCCCCCAGGACATCCGCTCCAGCGCCCAGGGCCTGTTCATGATGATGACCAACGGCTTCGGCGCCACCATCGGCACCCTCGCCGCCGGCGCCGTCGTGGACGCCACCGTGTACAAGGCCGCGAACCCGTCCTGGCCCAAGGCCTGGTACATCTTCGCCGCCTACGCCTTCGTGGTGGGCATCCTGTTCATGATCCTGTTCAAGGATCCGCAGAAAAAGCAGAAGGCCGCGTAAGCGCCTTCCTGACAGCGAAGAAGGTGACTAAAAAGTCTGTTGACTGATTGGTCACCTTCTTTTTGTATAAAGAGAGAAACCGTGCCCTTTTGGGGCATCAAAATAATAGCTATTC
>ONEX01000019.1 GCA_900316955.1 uncultured Bacteroidales bacterium | reverse complement strand
CTCTCCTTCAGTGAGTTCCAGCGAAGACTTGTCCAAGGTGACCGACTCGACGGCGACAGTGTTCTTCTTGACGGTAACCGAGCAAGTGGCCGTCTTGTCACCGGCCTTCGCCGTGATGGTCGCGGTCCCTTCTGCCACAGCGGATACCTTACCGCTGGCATCTACGGAGGCGACGGACGCATTGCTGGATGACCAGGAAACGGTCTTGTTCGTCGCATTGTCCGGTTTCACCGTGGCGGCAAGCGTAACGGATTCTCCCACGTTGAGGGAGACCGAGGTTTTGTCGAGGCTGACGGACGAGACCGCGATGACCTGCGGTTGCGAGGGCGTCGTCTGGCCGTGGCCGGGGTCGGGTTCGGGTTTGCCGCAGGCGACGGCGAGCCCGATCAGGAAGGCGGCCATCAGCGGCAGTTTAAAAGCGTTCATATCAGTGATGCAATTTATTGACATGTGGTCAGTTAGCAAATATAGACATTTTTACTTGAATATCCTATTCGCCTGAACTTATGTTCAGAAACTTGATAATTGCGCTGAATTGTGCTATCTTTGTACGATATAATAACACGTAAAAAATGATCAAAAATCTGACCCCGGAAATCAAGTATGTCGGCGTGGACGACCTGGATCTGGACCTGTTCGAGAGCCAGTATGTCGTACCCGAAGGAATGTCCTATAACTCTTACCTCATCCTGGACGAAAAAGTGGCCATTATGGACACGGTCGATGCCCGGAAGGGGGAGGAGTGGATGGCGCAGCTGGAAGAGGCCCTGGGCGGCCGGAAACCCGACTACCTGGTGGTCCATCATATGGAACCGGACCATTCCGGAAGCATCCTCGCATTGACGCAGAAGTATCCGGATGTCGTCATCGTCGCCACGGCGAAGGCGCTCGTCTTCCTGGGCCAGTTCTTCGACGGCGAGAAGTTCAACACGCTCGCCGTGAAGGAGGGGGACACCCTGGAGCTCGGCGCCCATAAGCTGCAGTTCATCCTGGCCCCGATGGTGCACTGGCCGGAGGTGATGGTGAGCTTCGAAAGCCACGACAAAGTCCTCTTCGCCGCCGATGCGTTCGGCAAGTTCGGCGCCCTGTCCAAGTGCGGCTATTTCGGGGAAGAGGATGACGACTGGGCCTGCGAAGCCCGTCGCTACTACTTCAATATCTGCGGCAAGTACGGCGCTCCCGTCCAGGTTCTCCTGAAGAAGGTCCTGCCGCTCGCTCCGGCGGTCATCGCCCCGCTCCACGGGCCCATCCTGCGCGAGAACCTCGGCGAGTACATCGGCCTGTACCAGACCTGGAGCACCTACGGCGTGGAGACGGAAGGCGTCTTCGTCGCCTGCGCTTCCATTCACGGTGGTACGATGGTTGCAGCGGAAAAGCTCAAGGAAATCCTGCTGGCCAAGGGCTGCCCGAAGGTGGCGCTTGCGGACCTGACCCGCGACGACCAGGCCGAGGCCGTGGAAGACGCGTTCCGCTATGGGAAGATGGTGCTTTGCGCCGCTTCCTACGACGGAGGCCTGTTCTCTCCGGCTTATAACTTCATCCACACCCTGCAGATGAAGTCCTGGCAGCGGAAGAAGGTCGCCCTCGTGGAGAACGGAACCTGGGCCCCGACGGCCGGAAAGGTGATGAAGGAGCTGTTCGGCGCGATGAAGGACGTGGAGATCGTCGGCGAGACCGTCACCCTCCGCAGCCGCATGAAGGACAGCGACCTTCCCGCCCTGGAAGCCCTTGCCGATGCGATCCTTAAGTAAAAGAACGATATGAAACCCTTCCGCCTGGCCCTTTTCGCCCTTGCCGCCGCCGTCGTCTTCGGCAGCTGCGCGGGCCGTTCCGTCCAGCAAGTGAGCCTCCTCCCGGATGTCCAGAAGATCGACAACCTGGAGGGCAGCTACTCGATGAAGTTCACCTCGGACGGGGAAACCCGGTATGCGACGGCCTCCGTGAAGAAAATCGCGGAACGCCAGTACCAGATCGCCCGCGTGACCGTCTATGGGCCCACGGTCTATTCCTTCACTGTCGCGGAAGACGGCACCGTCACCTCCGACGAACTGGGCTCCGGCAGCGTTTCCTACCGTTCCGACCTCAAACTCACGACCATCCGGTTCGAAAAGACGAATTTCCTATGCGAGCTCTCCCGATAATCCTCGTGGCGGCGGCCCTGGCGACCGCCTGCGAATTCCACTCCGGGACGACGGTCCCGAAAGAAGAGTACGATGCCGTCGTCAATGCCTACAACGAACTGAAAGTCAGCGCCGAAGCGACGCGCGACAGCTATATCGAATCGGCCACCGCCGTGGACAACATCCTCCAGGAACTCTCCCAGATTTCCGGCTCGACGGCCGTCCTCCGCACCGACGTGGAGCAGGGGACCGCGCGGCTGAACCAGGTGGAGATGATCGAGAACAGCATCTCTGACATCAAAGGCAAGCTAAGCCAGCTGGAGCGCCTCACGCAGGACAACGCCCAGTACAAGAAACTGGTCTCCAGCCTCAAGACGGTCATCTCCGAGAAGGAGAAGGAGATCGAGGACCTGAAGGCCGAAATCCAGGCCAAGGACCGGACCATCAGCGAGCAGAACGAGGAGATCACCGCGCAGCGGGGCACTATCGTCATGCAGAACGAGACCATCACCGCCCAGCAGGAGAATCTGGAGAAGGCGGTCCGCGAGCAGGCCCGGATGCTTTACCAGGCGGGCGTGGACTTCGAGGAACTGGGCGACGAATCGCCCACCGTCTCCCGCCGCAAGGACAAGGCCAAGGTCAAGTCCCTGACCCTCGAGATGTACGAGAAGGCCGTCCTGTACTATTCCAAGGCGCAGGAAACGGGCTATCCGGATGCGGCGGCCCGCATCGCCGCCGTGAAGGAGAAGATGGCTACGCTCGCCCAGTAGCGGTTTCTTCCACGTTTATTAATACGACCGTATGATTATCCGTAGCAAAGCGCCGCTCAGGCTCGGCCTCGCCGGGGGAGGCAGCGATGTCTCGCCCTACAGCGACCTGTACGGAGGACAGATACTCAACGCCACCATCAACCTTTCCGCCTACTGCACCATCGAGACGCAGCCGGGGGAGACGGTCCGGGTCGATGCCTACGATTGCGACGCGCACGTGGAATGCCCGCTGGACGCGACGCTGGCGCCTGCGCCGGACCTGATCCGGGGCGTGTACCAGCGCATTGTGAAGGATTTCGGCCCTGTCCCGGGCGCTTTCCGGATCACGACGTACAACGATGCGCCGGCCGGTTCCGGCCTGGGCACGTCCTCCACGATGGTGGTGTGCATCCTCAAGTGCTTTGCCGAATGGATGAACCTCCCCTTGGGAGACTACGAAACGGCTCGTCTCGCGTACGAGATCGAACGGAAGGACCTCGCCCTCGCCGGCGGCAAGCAGGACCAGTACGCGGCCGCTTTCGGCGGGTTCAACTTCATGGAATTCCACCAGGATGACATCGTCATCGTCAACCCCCTCAAGATCAAGTCCTGGATCGTGGACGAGCTGGAATCGTCCATGGTCCTGTACTATACCGGCCGCTCCCGCTCCAGCGCCGCCATCATCAGCGAGCAGCAGAAGAACACCTCCTCCGGCAACGCCATCGCCATCGAGGCGATGCACCGCATCCGGCAGAGTTCCACGGACATGAAACTGGCCCTGCTGAAGGGGGACATGGTCGAATTCGGCCGGATCCTCGGCCAGGCCTGGGAGGACAAGAAGAAGATGGCCGGCGCGATCAACAATCCGGTCATCCAGGAGGCCTTCGAAACCGCGATGGCCGCCGGGGCGCTCGCCGGAAAGGTCTCCGGCGCGGGCGGCGGCGGATTCATCATGCTCATGGTGCCTCCCGTCCGTAAAATGGCCGTCGTACGGGCCCTGGAAGGCCTTCCGGGCAAGGTAGTCCCGTTCCAGTTCACGGAGCGCGGCGCTCATGCCTGGCGCGTGTACGATACGGACAAAGTCCCTGAACAATGGAAGCGGTAATCCTCGCCGGCGGCCTCGGCACCCGGCTTCGCGGCGTCATCGGGGAGATCCCGAAATGCATGGCGCCCGTGGACAGGAAGCCTTTCCTGCAGTACCAGCTGGAGTGGCTCTCCCGGTTCGACGTGCGGCACGTCGTGCTCTCCGTGGGTTATCTCCGGGAGCAGGTCATGGACTTCGTCCAAAGCCGGGAATGGCCCTTCGCCGTCAGCTTCGCCATCGAAAAAGAACCCCTGGGAACCGGCGGCGGCATCCGCCTGGCCCTGCAGAAGTGCAAAGAAAAGCAGGTGTTCGTCCTGAACGGCGACACTTTCTATCATGTCGACCTGAACGCCCTCTCATTCACCGCCCCGGTCACGCTGGTCTTGAAGCCTATGCGGGATTTCGACCGCTACGGCGCGGTGGACTGGGACGGCGACCTCGTGACCGGATTCCGGGAGAAGAAGCGCTGCGCCGAAGGCCTCATCAACGGCGGCGTCTATGCCATCGACCGTTCCCAGCTGGATATGAGCCTGTTCCCGAAGAACTATTCGTTCGAGCGGGACGTCCTGGAGCCCCTGGCGGATTACGGCCTGGTCGCGGGCGAGGTGCAGGACGGCTATTTCATCGACATCGGCATTCCGGAAGACTATGCCCGGGCCCAGCGCGAACTCCCTGAGATCCAGGCAGTTTTGAAGGCGTCCGACGCCGTCCTCGCCGCGGATGCGGACACGCTTTTCCTGGACCGGGACGGGGTCATAAACCGTTGGCTGCCGGGGGATTATGTCCACTCGTGGGAGCAGTTCGCCTTCCTGCCCGGTATCCGGGAATGCCTTCGGAAATGGGCGGCGAAGTTCCGGCATGTCATTCTCGTCAGCAACCAGCGGGGCGTGGGCAAGGGAAAGATGTCGCAGGCGGAACTGGATGCGGTCCATGCCCGGATGCTCGAAGAGATTTCCGCGGCCGGCGGCCGGATCGACGCCATCTATACCTGCTCGGAACTCGCCCCGGACCATCCGATGCGGAAGCCGCAAACGGGCATGTTCCTGGCGGCCTGCCGGGATTACCCGGACATCGCGCCGGAGCGGAGCCTGATGCTGGGGGATTCGGACTATGACCGGGCATTCGCCGCGAACTGCGGCATGCGGTTCGTCCTGATGGAGACCGCGGACCTTACCCTTCGATTTCAGGAAGCGGCTTCTTCGGATTCTTCGGGATCCCCAGCTTGACGAGCTGGTGCGCCGACACGAGGATGCTCTGGCCGGATTCCCGGATCTTGGCCGAGCAGGCCTCGTATTCCTTCGTCGCCTCCTCCAGTTTCCTGCCCATCGCCGCGTGCGCCGCGGCGAAATCGGCCACGCGGTCGATCATCGCCTGCGCGGCTTTCACGATCTTTTCCTGGTTCCGGGCCTGGTCGTAGTTCGTCCAGGCGATGCGGATCATGCGGAGGAAGGGCATCAGCGTCTCTTCCGTGGTGAGCAGCACGCCCTGGTTGTAGGCTTCGCGGAAGATGTCCGGGGCGAGGGTTTTCGCCAGCTGTAAGGCGCCGTAATTGGGAATGAACATGATGACGTAGTCCAGCGTCTTGTATCCCTCCCGGATGTAATCCTGGTACCGCTTGCCGGCCAGAGACTTGACCTGCGTCCGGATGGCCGTGAGGTTGCGGACCGCGGCGTCGTTCTTCAGGGCTTCCGACTCGGCGGCCGCCCAGTCGGAATAGGCGTCCAGGGAGACTTTCGAGTCGATGATGACTTCCGTCCTGTCGGGGTAGTGCAGGATGAAATCCGGACGCATCTTCTTGCCGCTGTCCTCGTTCAGGATGACGAGGCCCATGGCGTCGCGCAGCGTCTCCTCCTTGTCGAAATCGCGTCCTTCCACCATGCCTTCGTCCACGAGCATGTTGTACAGGATGGTCTCGCCCCAGCAGCCGGCCATCTTGTTCTGGCCCTTCAGGGCGGAGGCGAGGTTGTCGGCCTTCTGGCCGATGTCGCGGGTTTGCGCCGCCAGGTTGCGGACAGCTCCTTCCAGCTGCTCCTTCAGGGAAGCGGAACTCTCGTTGGTGCTCTTCTTCTGCGCCTCGAAGGCCTCCTTCATCCCTTTCATTTCCTTGTCCAGGCTGCCGGAGATGGTCTGGAACGTCTCCTGCGCCTTGCGGGAGAGCGCTTCCTCGCGCTGCTGGAGCAGGCGTTCGGTCTCCGCCGTCATCTCGGCCCGGATGGCGGAAATCTGCTGCTGCAGGGCCGCTTCGTTCGCGGCTTTCAGCAGTTCCAGGGACCGTTCATGGGCCCGGGCCTCGCTTTCGCGGAGCGCATTCAGCGAACGCGTCTTCACGATGAGCCAGGTGATGAGGATGGCGATGACGAGGAGGGCGAGGGCGGCGGGGCCGACGATGAGGAGGATTTCTTTCATTTTGCGGCAATCGAACGGGCGACGGCGGCACCGGTGGTCCAGGCCGCCTGCAGGTTGAATCCGCCGGTGATGGCGTCGATGTCCAGGACTTCACCGGCGAAGTACAGTCCGGGATGGCGTTTGCTTTCCAGGGTGGCGGGATCCAGGTTCCCCAGGGCCACGCCGCCGCACGTGACGAATTCCTCGCGGAACTTCGTCTTGCCGGCGATGGCGTAGGTATCCTGCGTGAGGGTGGAGACCAGGCGGTTCAGGCCCTTGGAGCCCAGTTCCGCCCAGCGGATGTCAGCGCGTAGTCCGGCCTTGGCGATCAGGTGGTTCCAGAGCCGGGCCTGCAGTCCGGCCACCGGGGTGTTGGACACCTGCTTGCGGGGATTCCCGGCGGCGGTTTCCTGCAGGATTTCCCGGGTTTCGGCCTCGTTCAGGCCCAGCCAGTTGACTGAAAGGGGAGCCTGGTAGCCGGCCTCGTGCAGGTGCCGGGCGGCGTAGGAAGAGAGTTTCAGGACGGCCGGGCCGCTCAGCCCCCAGTCGGTGATGAGGAGCGGACCGTCGGCTTTGAAGGCGGTGCCCGGGATGGACACGGACGCGTCCACGACCAGGCCCATCAGGCTCCGGAGCCCTTCGTCCCGGATGGTGAAGGTGAAGAGCGATGGCACTGTGGGCACCCATTCCAGGTCCAGGCCGTCCAGCATCGGCAGCCCCTTCGGGGCCCCGCCGGTGGTCATGACGACGGCGTCGTACGGCGTGCCATCGACGAGGAGATTCCGGGTCAAGCCCGGAATGAGGGCCTCGTCACCCCCGACCTTAGTGATGCTCCCGTCACCCCCGACCTTCGTGATGCTCCCGTCACCCCCGACCTGATCGGGGGTCTCAATGCGGTGAACCGGTGTGCGGAGCAGCAGGTTCGCGCCCTCCATCCGCCGGAGCAGGGCGTGGACGATGTCCATGGCGTCCTGGGACCGGGGGAATACGCAGTGGTCCTCCTGCAGGACGAGCGGGACGCCGGCGGATTCGAACCAGCGCCAGGTATCTTCCTGCGAGAACTGCTTCAGGAGGCGCTTCATCAGCCGTTCACCCCGCGGGTAGGCCTCGGCGAGGCTTCGGATGCCCTCAAAAGAGTTCGTGAGGTTGCAGCGCCCGCCGCCGGTGATGGCGACCTTGGCCAGCGGTTTGTGCCCGGACTCATAGACATCGACACGGAGTTCCGGCCGCAGCCGCCGGAGTTCGGCGGTGCAGAAACAGCCGGCGGCACCGGCTCCTATGACGGCGATGCGTTTCATGATATGTCCGGGGGCTTAGGCGTCGGCATCCTCGTCGGGGAGCACGATCTGCTTGTACTGGTTCTTGCGCTTGAGCCAGCGCTCCTTCGCATACTGCTGCATGTCGGTGATCGTGTCGTTCTCGTCGATGATTTCCATCCCGAGGATGGTCTCGATGATGTCCTCGAGGGTGATGATGCCCTGGAAGCAGCCGTAATCGTCGATGATCAGGGCGATCTGGTCCTTGCTCTTGAGGAGGGATTCCCAGATGTCGCTCACGGAGGTTTCCTCATGGAAGGCCGCGATCTTGCGCTTGATGCTCCGAAGGCGGGTGTCGAACTTGTCTTCGGCGAGGTTCTCCAGCACGTCGTAACGGAGGATGTAGCCGGTGATGAACTCCGGGGAATCCGCGTAGACGGGGATGCGGGAGTTGTGCGAGAGTTCCTCCTGCTTGTAGAACTGTTTGAGGGTCATGTTCTCCGGCGCGATGGCGGCGACCACGCGCGGAGTCATCACGTCATAGGCCTTGATGTCGTCCAGTTTCATGATGTTCTGGATGACCTTGTTCTCGGAATTGTCGATCACGCCTTCTTCCTCGCCCATGTTCGCCATCGCGGACACCTCCTCCCGGGAAATGCCGGTGTCCGGCTCATCGCCGGCAATCCGTTTACGGAGGATTTCCACGAGCCAGACAATGGGGTACAGGACGATCATCAGCCCTTTCATCACGCGGGAAAGCCAGGTAAGGCTCTTCCAGTGATAGGAACCGATGGTCTTGGGGATGATTTCGGAGAAGACGAGGATGAGGACCGTCATGATGGCGGAGACCAGGCCGAACCACTGGCTGCCGAACAGTTCGGCGGCCTGCTGGCCCACGCCGGCGGCGCCCACCGTGTTGGCGATGGTGTTCAGGGAGAGGATGGCTGTCAGGGGACGGTCCGGATTGTCCTTGAGCTTGGAGAAGAGGATGGCGTTCCTGTCACCTTCTTCCTCTTTCATGGAGAGGTAGGAGATGGGGGTGGACAGAAGGGTGGACTCCAGCAGTGAACACAGGAAGGAGATCGCCATCGCCCCGAACAGGAATATGAGCAGCAGTCCCATAGGTTTCGCCAAACAACTTACAAATATAGTTGTTTAGCCCGGAATTTGCTAATTTTGCAGCGCAAATGAAAAAGAAAGTCATCGCAGCCGTCCTGGCCGTCTTTTCGTCGCTGACTGTCCGGGCCCAGCAGGTCCCGGGCATGGATTTCGACACGTGGTCCAAGACCGGCGGGTCCTGGTACCCGTATGCGAAGGATGCTCCGGCGAGCCGGCGGGCCTGGGATTCCGCCAACAAGGGGCTGAGCATCCTGGGCGTCAACACCACGACCCCCGAATACGACCACGTGGCCGTGTCCGGAAAGGGGAAGGCGGCGGCGAAAGTGGTCAGCAAGAAGGTCTTATGGGCCTTTGTCGCCGGTAATCTCTTTACCGGACGGTTCAACAAGGTGGTGGACCTGTCCGGGGCCGACATGGACTTCGGCGTCCCGTTCAGCGGCCGCCCGAAGAGCCTGTCCGGCTATGTCCACTACATCCCGAAACCCGTCAATTACGCCAAGGAACCGAACCTGGACCGGAAAGGAAAGCCGGATGTCGGCCGGATCGAGGTGATCCTGACCGACTGGGAAGGCCTGAAGCATGTCGATACCACGAAAGAACCCTTCGTGGACGCGGACAAGGATCCGCACCTGATCGCCCGTGCCGTCATGGACCTGGAAAAGGATACCGGCGGGTATATCCCTTTTGAAATCAACTTCAAGTACCGCAACGGAAAGACGCCCCGCTATGCGTTCATTTACGTGACGCCCAGCCGCGACGGCGGCTCTTTCACCGGCGGCAGCGGCAGCACGATGTATGTCGACGAGTTCCGCTTCAATTACTAGACTATGAAAATCCTCTTTGTCGTCAACAATTTCTACGCGTCCGGAAACGGCCTTTCTGCTTCCGCGCGCCGTACGGTCCAATATCTCCGCGAGGCGGGGGAGGAGGTCCGCGTCCTTTCCGGCCGCAACCATGAGGCCGAGACGCCCCAGCCGGACTATGTCCTGGCCGATTTCCACGTCCCCGTCTTCGACGGTCTCGTCCAGTCCCACGGCTACAAGTTCGCCCGGACGGACATCTCCGTGATTAAGGAGGCCGTCCTCTGGGCCGATGTCGTGCATCTGGAGGAACCGTTCATCATCCAGATGGTGACGGCCCGGATCGCGAAATACTATGGCGTCCCTTGCACGGCCACCTATCACCTGCACCCGGAGAACCTGTTCTGTTCGATCAATCTCGGCGACTGGAAGTTCCTTAATTACAATATGCTACGTGCCTGGCGGGACTTCGTTTTCAACTATTGCTCGGACATCCAGTGTCCCACGGAAAACGTCCTGGAGCGCCTGCAGAAGTTCGGCTTCAAGGCCCGCCTGCACCTGATCTCCAACGGCATCATTCCCGACAAGGTCACCCGCGTGGAGCAGGACGACGATCCTTCCCGTCCTTTCCTCATCGTGTGCATCGGCCGCCTCGCCGTGGAGAAGGACCAGCCGACGCTGCTGGAGGCGATGCATTATTCCAAGTATGCGGACCGCATCCAACTGTATTTCGCCGGCCGCGGCCCCGAGGCGGAGAGCGTGAAGCAGCAGGCGCACAAGCTCTATGAGGACGGCGTCGTGAAGTACGATCCCATCTTCCAGTTCCATGACCGGGACGGCCTTCGGAAACTGGCCGCGAAGGCGGACCTGTACATCCACTGCGCCACGGTCGAAGTCGAAGGATTATCGGCCTTGGAAGCCCTCCAGCAGGCGGTTGTCCCCGTGATTGCGGAAGGGGAGCTCACGGCGACGTCCCAGTTTGCCCTGGACGAGCACAGCCTTTTCCCGACCAAGGATCCGAAGGCCCTGGCCGCCTGCATCGACTACTGGCTGGACCATCCGGAAGAGCGTCACGAGATGGGCTGGCGCTACGCCGAGTCCACGGAAGAATACGACATCCACAAATCCATCGACGCGCTGCGGGCGATGTTCCGCGCCGCCTCCGAAAAATGAGAAAGTTCCTGTCGATAGCCGCCGCCGTGTGCCTGCTTGCCGGTTGTCAATGCCGGCAGGGGAGCGCGCCTGCGCCTGTGGTATTGTCGAAGGCCGAACCGGTTTCCGTGGAGACCGTCTTCTCCGCGGAGCCCATTCCGGCGTCCGTCGAGGCTCGCATGCGCGGCGTCTCCTATCCGGATGACGCCGAGATCAAGCTCTCGGACCTCCGCTATCTGCGGCTGTCTTATGTCGATTTCGACGGCCTGGAACAGGTCGGGGAGCTCGTGTGCAACAAGGCCATCGCCGAGGACCTCATGGCCATCTTCCAGGCCCTGTACGAGGCCCGCTATCCCATCCGGAGCATCCGGCTCATCGATGACTTCGGCGGGGACGACGAGGCCTCCATGGCGGCCGACAACACCTCCTGCTTCAATTATCGGCGGAAAACCGGCATGCGGGAGCTCTCCAAGCACGCGCTGGGCCTCGCCGTCGACATCAATCCCTTCGAGAATCCGTACGTCCGTCCATCCCGTGTACGTCCCGCCGGCGCCTCCGTCTACGCGGACCGCACGAAGGATTTCCCGCACAAGATCGACAAGGAAGACCTTTGCTACAAGCTGTTCCGCGCCCGCGGCTTCTCCTGGGGCGGTTCCTGGCGTTCCGTCCAGGATTACCAGCATTTCGAGAAGTGACCCTTGTCATTTCGAGCTTGTCGAGAAATCTATTATCTTTGTACCATGGAACAGCAGTACGACTTTTCCGAAGTTCTGGAAGTGGCCTCGATCGCGGGGCACATCCTGCTCGAGAACGGGGCGGAGATTTCCCGCGTGGAAGACATCATGGCCCGGATTTCCACCTATTTCGGCGTGGACCGGGGCAATTTCTTCGTCCTGTCGAACGGCATTTTCACCACCGGCAGCGCTGGGAAGGTGGAGAAGGCCGGCGGCCAGGCGTCGACCTATGCCAACGTGGAGTTCATCCCCATCCGGCCCATCCAGCTGCAGAAAGTCGTCCAGGTGAACCAGCTCAGCTATGACATCTCCGCGGGCAAGTGCACGCTGGAGGAGGCCCGGGAACGCCTCGAGAAGATCCGCAGCAACCCGGCCAAGCCCATGTGGGAGCAGACGCTCGGTTCCGCCTTCGGCGCCGCCGGCTTCTGCGCCGTCTTCGGCGGCGGCTGGCTGGACTGCGGGGCGGCCTTCGTCGTGGGCCTGCTGCTGAACGTATTCATCTTCCTGGTGAGCGGACGGTATATGTCCCGCATTGTCGGCGGAATCTGCAATGCGTTGGTAGCTACGCTGTTATGCGTGGGATGCTACCGTATCGGCTTCGGAAACAGCCTCGCGAACATCATCATCGGCGCCATCATGCCGCTCATTCCCGGGGTTCCGTTCGTGAACGGGGTCCGGGACCTGGCCAATGCGGACTATCTCGCCGGCCTCACGCGACTGACTGACGCGCTGCTGGGCTTTTTCTGCATCGCCATCGGCGTGAGCGTGGGCTTCATGCTGGACGGCGCCGTAGCCGGCGGCCTGATCGCCTTGAACGGCGTCTGGGCGAACCCCGAGACGGCCGGTCTCCTGGTCCAGACACTCGCCGCCTTCGTGGGCACGACCGCTTTCGCCGTCCTGTTCGGGGTCCCGCGCAAGCAGTATGTCCCCGCCGGCATCGTCGGCGCGCTGGGCTGGCTGCTCTACCTGATCCTGTTCCGCCGCGCCGGAATGTCTCCGGCCATGGCGACCCTGGTCTCGACTGTCTTCATCGGCATTCTCTCGCGGGTGTTCGCGGTCATCGAAAAGTGCCCGGCCGCCGTGTTCCTGCTGTGCGGCATCTTCCCGCTCGTACCGGGCGCGGGTGTTTTCTGGTGCACGTACTACTTGATTTCCAGCCAGATCGACCAGTCGAGCGCGGCCGGTTTCCTGGCCGGGAAAGTGGCCATCGCCATCGTACTGGGCATCATCCTCGCGATGGAACTGCCGCAGCGGTTCTTCTCCGGGCACCGGAGACTGTCACATTAGGAAGAACATCGCCACACCGACCATGCTCACCGTGACGCCGAGGATTTCCTTCAGGCGGACTTTCTGTTTGTACAGGAGAGCGTAGGGGAGGATGATCAGGACGGGCGTCAGGGCCATCAGGGTGGATGCGATGCCGGCGTCCGTGTATTGCACGGCCATCAGGGAGAGGGAAACGCCGAGGGCGGGCCCGAAGAGGGTGAGGATGGCGACATAGGTCAGCCCCTTGCGGTCCTGGAGTGCCGCTTTCAGGCGGGGGAGGTCCTTCTGGAGGGCCATCAAGGCCAGGAACCCGGCGCAGCCGATGAGGGCGCGGATCATCGTGGACGCGAAAGGCAGCATCGTGCCCATCAGCTCGGGCGCGGCGGCCGGGACCGCCGCCTCGTAATGCTGCATGCCGATCTTGCTGAGGACGAGCCCCACACCCTGCCCGGCGCCGGCGCCGAGGCCCAGCAGGACGCCTTTCAGCGGCAGCGACAGTTTCATCGTATGCCCTTCTCCCTTGCTCAGGATCGAGATGGCGATACCGCTCAGGGTCACGGCCATCGCCAGGATCGACTTCCAGGTGAGCGTCTCTCCGAGCAGGATCCAGCCGGCGATGGCGGCCATCGGGGGCGCGAGGGTCATGAACAGCTGCCCGAAGCGGGCGCCGATGACCAGATACGAGTTGAACAGGCACCAGTCCCCGAACACATAGCCCACCAGGGCGGAAAGCCCGAGCCAGAGCCAGGCCTTCCCGTCGGCATAGACCGGATAGGGATGGCCGAGCGTCACCCAGAGGAGGATGGCGAGGAAAACGGTGGCCATGGCGAGGCGGAGGACATTGGTCGACATCGACCCGATCCGGTGGCTCGCCTTGTCGGCGAATAGCGCCGTCACCGTCCAGAAAACGGCGACCAGGAGCGAGATGATTTCACCAAGATGCTGCATAGCGGGGGCAAAGATAATGTAAATTCGGGAAAATGTGTTATCTTTGATAATTCAAATGAAGATGAAAGAACGCGATACCAAAACCGAACCTAAGACCAAAACGACCGTTCTGGAAGTCGACGAACTGCAGCAGCTCCTGGGTATCAAGGGCTGGCTGGGTCGCCGCATCGCCTCGGCAGCCTACAAGTTGCTGGAATTCAAAGAGGTAAACCGTATCCACCATAAATTCCACGAATCCGTCGGTCCCGAATTTTCGGACCATGTGCTGGAGGAAGTGGGCGTCCGGTACGAGATTCCGCCCGAGCAGCTGGAGCGCATTCCCAAGGAAGGCGGATTCATCACGGTCTCCAACCACCATTACGGCAGCCTGGACGGCATGATCCTGAGCGCCGTGGTGGGCTCCCGCCGTCCGGACTACAAGATCCTGACGACCTTCTTCCTGTCGATGATCCCGAGCCTCAAGGACAGTTTCATCCCGGTGGACAATTTCTCCAGCGGCGGCGCCCGGAGCATTTCCGGCATCCGCACGGCGCTGGGCCATATCGCGGACCAGCATCCCCTGGGCCTGTTCCCGGCCGGTGAAGTGGCCACCTGGCAGAAGGGGAAGAACAGGACCTCCCTCCGGGAGGGAAAGGTCGTGGAAGACATCCCGTGGGCGGAAAACATCGTCAAGCTCATCAAGAAGTCCGGGTTCCCGGTCGTGCCCGTCTATTTCGAGGGCGGGAACTCCAAGTCCTTCCATATCCTGGGCCGGATCCATCCCCGGCTCCGGACCGCGCGTCTCATCCACGAGGTGTTCAACAAGCCCGGGACCGTGATCCGGGTGCGGATCGGCCAGCCCATCCCGGCCGCGGACATCGCGGCCCTGGATGTGCCCACGCTGGGAAAGTTCCTCCGCAACCGCACCTATGCGCTGGAAGGCCAGCTCCAGGAGCCGCCCAAGCCGTCTTTGCAGACGGCGCCGGCGCCGCTGGCGGCACCCGTCCCCGCGGACGAGATCCGCGCGGAAATGGAAAAGCTCCGGCAGCACATCCTGTTCGACAATGGGGACTACCGGGCCTATCTGCTTCCGGCCGCGGAGGCCCCGACCGTGATGCGGGAACTCTACCGCCTCCGCGAGGAGACGTTCCGCGCGATCGGCGAAGGCACCGGCCAGGCGTCCGATACGGACGAGTATGACGCCTACTACAAGCAGATGGTGCTCTGGCACATCCCGAACCAGGAGATCGTGGGCGCCTATCGGCTCGGCTTCGGCCCGGAGATCATGCGGGAGCATGGCGGTCTGCCCGGTTTCTACTCCTACAGCCTGGTCAAGTACGGGGACCGGGCGGAATCCCTCCTGTCCCGTTCCATGGAACTCGGCCGCTCCTTCATCGTCCAGAAATACCAGCGGGAGATCCAGCCGCTCCGGCTGCTGCTGACCGGCCTCGCCGTCTCGGTGCTGAAGATGCCCGAACTGGAATACTACTCCGGCCCCGTGAGCATCAGCAACGACATTCCGCATTTCTACAAGAGCCTCATCGTGGACTACGTCACGAAGAACTATCCGATGCCGGAGGCGGAGCGTATCGCGCAGCCTTCCCATCCCTTCGTGCCGGATTTCCTCAACGTGAACCCCGGTGACCTGCGGATCGCCCCCGGGAACATCGACAACCTGGACCGCGCGCTCCAGGCGCTCTCGGACGGTAAATACCGCCTGCCGGTGCTCGTCCGCAAGTACTTCAGCTGCAATGCCCGGCTGGTCTGCTTCAACGTGGACCCGCTGTTCTGTGACAGCCTGGACGGCCTCATCTTCCTGCGTTACAGCGACTTCCCGAAGAACACGACCCGCGCGGTCCTGCGCGGCCTGCCGGACGAGCTGCAGGATGCGGTCTGGACGCGGTTCTACAACGAACCCCGGCCGTAATCACGTATGGACAGTCCTTTCTGGGTATATCTCATCGGATTTGCGGGGATGGGCATCTACGGGGTGCGCATCCTCATCCAGTGGTATCTCTCGGAGAAATCCCATTCGGTGGAGTCTCCGGGCATCTACTGGATCCTGAGCAGCATCGGCGCGGTCATCCTGTACGTGTACGGGTGGCTGCGGAAGGACTTCTCCATCATCTTCGGCGAGAGCGTCGGCTATTACATCTACATGTGGAACATCGGCGTGATGGGCCTGTACAAGAAGGTTCCGCGCATCGTGATCATCGTCCAGGCCCTGTTCCCGGTCCTCATCCTCGCCCTCATCGCCAAGGACTTCCACTCCTTCGTGGACACGTTCCTCCAGAATGAGGACGTGCCCCTCGGGCTGCTGCTCTTCGGCGTCCTGGGCCAGTTCACCTATGAGATGCGGACGGTCTACCAGCTCGTGTACAGCTACAAGCGGCATCGGTCCATCCTGCCGCTCGGGCACTGGGTGCTGGGTGTCGTCGGTTCGGTGATGATCATCGCGTACGGCATCGTCCGGCACGACTGGGTGCTGGCCATCGGCCAGTTCTCCATCGTGTTCACGGTCCGGAACCTGATGATTTCGATCGCGGAATCCCGGCGGGAAGGCCGGAAAGACGATGTGGAAGAGGTCGGTTAGGACTCCTCGTCCACGATCTTCTGCTGTTTCTTGATCTTGCGCACGGGATCGCACGTGAGGCCGATCCCGAGTTTCTGGAAGGTCTTGCGGTCCACTTCGCTGAGCATCACCGTGGAATGCACCTGGGCGCCGCGCAGCTTGGGCAGCTGTTCCAGGGCCAGCTTGCAGTTCTCGTCGATCAGGCTCAGCATGGAAATCGCCACCAGCACCTCGTCCGTATGCAGGCGGGGATTCCGTCCATGCAGATAGTTTACCTTGGTCTTCTGGATCGGGGCGATCATGGTCTGGGGAATGAGCTTGACGTTGTGCTCGATGCCGGCGATGTGCTTGAGGGAATTCAGGAGCAGGGCGGCGCTGGGGCCGAGCAGGGGACTGCCTTCCGCGGTCAGGATGGTGCCGTCCTCGAGTTCGATGGCGGCTGTGGCGGTGCAGGTGCTGGAACGGTCCAGGCGGTCCTTCGCCGCGACCGTGGTCATCCGGTAGGAAGGGGAGATGCCCGCCCGCTTCATCAGGAGGGCGATCTTGTTCACCTCGGCTTCCGTGGCCTTGCCGTCGGCGAAGTTGCACAGGGCCGTGTAGTAGCGGCGGACGATTTCCTGCAGGGAGGCTTCGCGGCACACCTCGTCATCCGAGATGCAGTAGCCGGCCATGTTCACGCCCATGTCCGTCGGGGACTTGTAGGGGGATTCGCCGTAGATGTCCATGAACAGGGCGTTCATCACCGGGAAGATCTCCACGTCGCGGTTGTAGTTCACCGCTGTCTTGCCGTAGGCTTCCAGGTGGAACGGGTCGATCATGTTCACGTCCTCGAGGTCCGCCGTGGCGGCTTCGTAGGCGAGGTTCACGGGGTGGGTGAGGGAGAGGTTCCAGATGGGGAAGGTCTCGAACTTGGCGTAGCCGGCCTTGATCCCGCGCTTGTTCTCCTGGTACAGCTGGCTCAGGCACACGGCCATCTTGCCGCTGCCGGGGCCGGGGGCCGTGATGACGACCAGGGGCTTCGTGGTCTCCACATAGTCGTTCCGGCCGAATCCTTCGTCGGAGTCGATGAGGGTGACATTGTGCGGATAGCCTTCGATGGTGTGGTGGTAGTAGACCTTGATGCCCATCGTCTCCAGGCGCTTGCGGTAGGCCACGGCGCTGGACTGGCCGCTGAAATGGCTGATGACGATGCTGTTCACGCTGAGCCCGCGGTCCATGAACTCGTCGCGGAGACGGAGGACGTCCATGTCGTAGGTGATCCCGAGGTCCGTCCGGACCTTGTTCTTCTGGATGTCCACGGCGCTGATGACGATGACGATCTCCGCGTCATCCTTCATCTGCATGAGCATCTTGAGCTTGCTGTCCGGCTCGAAGCCCGGAAGGACGCGGCTGGCGTGGAAGTCGTCGAAAAGTTTGCCGCCAAACTCCATGTAGAGCTTGTCGCCGAAGGTGGCGATGCGGTCCTTGATGTGCTCCGATTGGATCTTGAGATACTTAGCGTTGTCGAACCCGTATTTCATAAGTCGTTTTCCTGAATACGGGATACAAAGGTAGGAAAAAACGGCGGTTTTTCAAAGAAAAGGTTAACTTTGCAAGTATGAAAAATCGATGGTTTTTCCTCGCCCTGCTGGCTGTCTCGCAGGCGGCAGGCGCCCAGGGGTTGTACGAGCAGTTCGCGGATCCGCCGCAGGAGGCAAGGCCGCGCGTGTGGTGGCACTGGATGGACGGGAACGTGTCCATCGACGGAATCACGAAAGATATCGACTGGATGGAGCGGGCCGGCATCGGCGGGTTCCATCAGTTCGACGCGGGCGGCATCGGGATGCGTCCCATCGTGGACGAGACCATGCCGTACCAGTCGCCGCAGTGGCAGGTCGCCGTCCGCTATGCGATGAACCTGGCGTCGGAGAAAGGCATGGAGACGGCCGTGGCGTCGGCGCCGGGCTGGAGCTCCACGGGCGGCCCCTGGGTGAAGCCGGCGGACGCGATGAAAAAGCTGACCTGGCGGACGCTCGAAGTGACCGGCGGCAGCACGGTCCAGCTGATCCGGATGCCGGCGCTGTACGATACCCCCGGCACCTATCAGAATATCGCCGACGGCGGCGATGCGGAGCATTGGTTCCAGCACGTGGCCACCCTGGCCGTGAAACTGCCCGATGCGGAGCGTTCCATGCAGGACATGGGCGCGAAAGTCACTTCTTCCGGAGGTTCCTTCTCGGTCCGTGAACTCACGGACGGGGATTTCAGCCAGGATCTGGAGCTTCCCCTGGGACCGGGCGAAGAATACGCCTGGATCCAGTATTCATTCGACACCCCGCAGCTGATCCGCGCCCTGACGCTTTGCGGCGGGCAGCGGCGCAGCATCTGGCGGAACACCCCGCCGGACTATGACAACTGCTTGGAAGCCAGCGATGACGGAGTCACCTGGAGGAAGGTGTGCGACATTCCCTCCGCCTGCAGCCCCGTCCTGACGATGGCCGTTCCGGCCACGCGGGCGCGGTTCTTCCGCCTGTTGGTCCGCCAGAAAGCCCGGATTCCCGAGTTCGTCCTGCACGGGGTCGTGAAGGTCAATCACGCCGAGGACAAGGCCGGCTTCGCCGCCCCGTACGATTTCGCCGACTACCTGACCCCGGATACCGCCGACGCTGTGCACCGCGTCGAGGACCTCAGCCTGATCGACGACAACGGACGCATGATCTGGGATGTCCCGCCGGGACGCTGGCGCATCTACCGGTTCGGAGTTTCCCTGACAGGCAAGAAGAACCATCCGGCCCCGCCGGAGGCGACGGGCCTGGAGGTGGATAAGCTGGACCCGAAGGCCTGGGAGGCCTATTTCAAGGAGTTCTTCCGCATCTACGAGGGCGCTCCGGTCCAGTACGTGCTCACGGACAGCTACGAAGCCGGACAGATGACCTGGACGGGTAACATGTTCCAGGAGTTCAAGGAGCGCCGGGGTTACTCGCTGTTCCCGTGGCTCCCGGCGCTGACAGGCCAGATTCTGCGCAGCACGGAGGAAACCGAGAAGTTCCTCTTCGACTGGCGGCAGACGCTGGGCGAACTGATGGCGGAGAACTACGACCGGCTGGGGAAGATCGCCCGGGAAGCGGGCTACCAAGGCCGCTACACCGAATCCCACGAGAACGGACACGTATTCGTGGGCGACGGCATGGACCTCAAGCGGTCGGCGGACATCCCGATGTCGGCCATCTGGATGGACAATGCCGGCGCCGGCTCTTCCATCCCGATGGCGATGGCGGACATCCGCGAATCGGCCTCCGTGGCCCATATCTTCGGGCAGAACATCGTCGCCGCGGAATCCTTCACCACCAGCGGCGTCGGTGGCAAGAACTACTCCTACTGCCCGGAGAACATGAAGAATACGGCCGATATCGCCCTTTCCTGCGGCCTGAACCGGTTCGTCATCCACGAGTCCTCGCACCAGCCGGACGACACGCACCGGCCGGGCCTGGACCTCATCGGCTATGGCCAGTGGTTCAACCGCCACGACACCTGGGCGGAGGAAGCCCGCGCCTGGACGGACTATCTGGCCCGCAGCTCCTATCTGCTGCAGCAGGGCCGCTTCAAGGCCGACATCCTCTATTATTACGGCGAAGACAACTGCGTCACCGGCCTGTTCGGGAACAAGCTGCCGGACATCCCGGCCGGCTATGCATACGATTTCGTCAATCCCTACGCCCTGCAGCGGGCCGTGTTCCCCATCGACGGGCACCTCGTCACCGAATCGGGGATGAGCTACAAGCTCCTGGTCCTCGGTCCTAACTGCAAGACCATGTCCTATGCGGTCCTGAGCCGGATCCTGTACCTGGCCAAGGCCGGGATTCCGGTGTGCGGAACCCTGCCCGAGCGGTGCGCTTCGCTTACGGACCACCAGGAGGCCTTCGACCTCCTGCTCCTGCAGCTGAAGCCCCTGTTCCTGGACATGCCGGTGGAAGCGGCCTTGAAGGCGAAAGGCATCGAACCGGAATGCATCCTGCCCGACAAGTGGGCCTATGTGCACCGGGAGACCGACCGGGAGGACATCTGGTGGATCCGGAACTTCACCGGCGCCCCGGATTCCGCCGTCATCCTGCTCCGGGGCGGGGAAGGCCAGCCGCGGGTGCTGGACCCGGCCACGGGCAAGGTCCGCCGGATCAATGCGTCCACCTCGCTGGACGGCTACCGGTTCTTCAAGCTGGACCTGGAAGCGAACGATGCCCTGTTCGTCGTCATCGGCAAGGCGCCCGAAGCGGCGGTTCCCATGGGGCATGAACACAAGGTGCCGGCCGCGACGGTGGAAGGCGCCTGGAAACTGTCCTTCGAATCCGGTCTGGGCGCTCCCGCGACGGCCGTGTTCGACCATCTGATGTCCTACACGGAGTCCAAGGACCCGGCCATCCGCTACTATTCCGGCACGGTCCTGTACCGGAACTCCTTCTCCCTGAAGAAGAAGCAGCTGAAAGGGGTGAAGGCCTGGGAAATCGACCTCGGTGACGTGAAGAACCTCGCGCGCGTGAAGGTGAACGGGTTTGACCTCGGCGTCGTCTGGAAGGCTCCGTTCCGGGTGGAAGTCCCGGCGGAGTACCTGCACGACGGTCGCAACGAGCTGGAAATCAAGGTGATCAACCTGTGGCCGAACCGGATCATCGGCGACCTGCAGCCGGACGCCGTCCGGAAGTGGACCTATACCGCCTCGAACTGGTACACGGCTGATTCACCGCTCCTGCCTTCCGGCCTCCTGGGACCGGTGACGGTGTCAAGCCTCCAGGAGTAAGGCGGCCAATTCCTCCGCGGAGAGCCTGTCGAAACAGTTTTCGACGGGCTCTTCGCTTAATCTTTCGGCGATGGCTTCCCGCGTGAAGCGGCAACCCTGCAGGGATGCCGCGATGCGGTCCGGGGGGAGGTTGCCCAGGAAGTCGCCGCTGAAGCGGAGATGGTCGATGCAGCCGGCCTTGAGGGAGAAGGAGGCCTCGACGCGGCCGCAGGCGAACTTCCTGCCGACGCGGAAAGCCGCGGCGGGGGAGTGGCCGTAGACCCACTCCCAGGTGCGGTATTTCGCCGCCGCATCGGCCTCGATCTGCCCAAGTTGCGTTTCCGTCAGGCGGATCTCCCCGTCATCCTGCGCGAGCAGGGCCTGTAAAGCCACCTGGAAAGCTTGGATGTCTCCGAACTGGGGTAGATACTCTTTGAGGTTCGCGACGCGGCTACGGACGGAAGAAACGCCCGCGGCGGACAGCTTGCTGCCGGGGACGGCCAGTACCTGCGTGAGCGTGTCGATGTCGACATCGTACATCAGCGTGCCGTGGATCATCAGCCGGTCCTTCGACATCCGCTTGGCGTAGCCGGAGCACTTGCGGCCGTCCACGAGGATGTCGTTCCGGCCGCTGACTTCCGCCGGCACGCCCATTTGCCGGAGCGCCCGGGCCACCGTTTCCACATAGGCGGGATAGTCCTTGTCCAGGTCGCGGATGCGTCCGGTGATGGTGTAGTTGAGATTCTGCAGGTCGTGATAGACGGCCCCGCCGCCGGTCACGCGTCGGGCGAGCACGATGCCTTTTTCCCGCAGGTAGGGGAGATTCACCTCCGCATAGGCGCTTTGGTTCAGGCCAATAATGACGGACGGCCGGTTCTGCCACAGGTAGAAAACCGGCTCGTCCGCCTTGAGTTGTTCCAGGCAGAACTCGTCGAACGCCATGTTGAAGTGCGGGTCGAGCGAGCTGTTCTGGAGGTATTTCATCGTATTAAAGGTTTCGTAAGTGGGAAGGATGGTTCAAAGGTGGTTGGATTCGTTCGCACTTCAAAAACAACATACACGTTACCCTATCCCTAAATCCCTTCCCTCGGGGAAGGGACTTACTATCGCCCTTCGGGCTCCAATTATCCGAGGAAGGCCAGGAGGATACCGGCCGCCACGGCGGAACCGATCACGCCGGCCACGTTCGGGCCCATCGCGTGCATCAGCAGGTGGTTCTTCGGGTCGATCTCGCGGCCCACGACTTCGGACACGCGGGCGCTGTCCGGCACGGCGGACACACCGGCGTTGCCGATGAGCGGGTTGATTTTCTTCGCCGGGTTCTTGATGAAGAGGTTCATGATCTTCACGAAGAGCACGCCGCTGGTGGTGGCGATCACGAAGGAGAGTAGACCCAGGCCGAAGATGAGGACGGACTTGGCGCTCAGGAACTTGTCAGCCTGCGTGGAAGCGCCCACGGTGAGGCCGATCAGCATCGTCACGACGTCGATCATCGGGCCGGCGGCGGTGTTCGCCAGACGGCGGGTCACGCCGCTTTCCTTCAGGAGGTTGCCGAAGAACAGCATCCCCAGCAGCGGAAGGCCGGACGGGACGATGAACGCGGTGGTGAGGAAGCCCACGATCGGGAAGATGATCTTCTCCTTCTGGGAGACCGCACGCGGGGCGGGCATCCGGATGAGGCGCTCTTTCTTGGTGGTCAGCAGGAGCATAATGGGCTTCTGGATCACCGGGACGAGGGCCATATAGGAATAGGCCGACACGGCGATGGCGCCCATCAGGTCCGGGGCCAGCTTCGAGGACAGGAAGATGGCGGTCGGGCCGTCCGCGCCGCCGATGATGCCGATGGCGCCGGCCTCGTTCGGGGCGAACCCGAAGACCAGGGCCAGAAGGTAGGCGCCGAAGATGCCCATCTGCGCGGCCGCGCCGATCAGGATAAGCCGCGGCTGGGAGATCAGGGCCGAGAAGTCGGTCATCGCGCCGATGCCGAGGAAGATCAGCGGCGGATACCAGCCCTGCCGCACACCCTGGTACAGGATGTTCAGGACCGATCCGTCCTCATAGATACCGATGTTCAACCCGGGGAACATCGGGATGTTGCCGACGATCATGCCGAAGCCGATCGGAATCAGCAGCATCGGTTCCCACTCCTTCACGATGGCGAGCGTGATGAAGACCAGTCCGATGACGATCATCGCCACGTTCTGCCACGCGCAGTTGGCAAAACCGGTATATTCCCAGAACTGGGAGAGGGATTGGAAGATGTGCTCCATAAGGGGACTAGGCAATCGTTACGACCGGGTCGCCTTCCTGCAGGGTGTCGCCCTTGTGCACGTGGATTTCGGTGATGGTACCGTCCTTGGGGGCGGGGATCTCGTTCTCCATCTTCATCGCCTCCAGGATGGCGACCTTCTGGCCGGCCTTCACTTGCTGGCCTTCCTTGACGGAAATCTCGATGATGACGCCCGGAAGCGGGGACGCGACCTTCTCGCCGGCGCCGGCGGGCTTCGCCGCGGGAGCGGCGGCTGCGGGCGCAGCCTGTACGGGGGCGGCCGCCGGCTGGGGAGCCGGAGCGGCGACCGGAGCGTTCTCGGACTCCACCTCATAGGTGGCGCCGTTCACGGTCACGTCGAACAATTTGCCTTCCTTGGGATTGACGGTCACGTTATACTCCTTGCCGCCGATCTTGAACTTGTACTCTTTCATATCGCTGGATTTGTTTTATCTGGGTAATTTTCTGAAAATCTGCTTCTTGTCGTTCCAGGCGGAACCTTCCTTGGGACGCATCGTCAGGACGAAGGACTCGTTGTCGTGGACGGCGTCGGAGAAATAGAGGTGCATCGCCATCGCGATGGCGGCATAGTCGTCGCCGCCCTGTTCCATATCCATGGCGAGGGCGATGACCGCCGCAATCTCGTCGGTGGGAGCGCCGGCAGGCACTTCGGCCAGGCCGGCCTTCTTGCCTTTCTTTTCCTTCTTGGGCTTCGCAGGCTGGTTCTTCGCGGCCGCCGCCTTCTTGGCGGGACGGTCGAAGAACAGCCAGAACAGAAACCACAGGATGGCGAGGGCGCTGAACACGACCGTGACCGCGACGAGGGAGAGGATGCCGCCGTGCGGGTCCTTCTCCGCCATGGCTTCGGCCTTCGAAGCGGCGTTCAGGTCGCCGTTGAAGATGCCCGGGCTGGGAACCGTCGGGGTGGGAACGGCCTTGAACTCCTGCTGGCGCAGGTCGTGGGCCTCCTTCCGCATCGACATGCCGACCGGGATGTTGGCCGGGATGGTCAGGGAGTCGATGACGGTGCGTCCGTCATTGGAAACCAGATAGACGGTGCTGCCGGGGCGGACTTTGAAATTCGCGTAGAAAGTGCCGTCGTCGCCGTTGCCGCTGGCATAGAAGAGGGTGGTCTGGCGGGGACCGATCTTGGTCCGGAGGTCACCCTTGGGGATGATGCTCTTCTTGAGGTTGGAGCGGTCGTCCGTCAGGAAGCACCCGGCGCAGTTGACCGTCCCCTGGGAGGTGTTGAAGATTTCGATCCAGCCTCCCTGCCGCCCATAGTCGTCCACGACGCCGGTGGAGTCCGGAACGGCAAGGGCCTCGGCGATGATGAGGTCGATGACGTTCTGGGCGCGGAGGCTCGTGAAACTGACCGCAATAAGGGCCAGGATGAGGAGAATGCGCTTTCTCATAACGGAAGGTTGTCGTGTTTCTTGGCAGGGAGTTCCTGCTGCTTGTTCGCGAGCTGCTCCAGGGCGCGGATCACGCGGAAGCGGGTGTTGCGCGGCTCGATGATATCGTCGACATAGCCCTTCTGCGCAGCCTGGTACGGGTTGGAGAAGAGTTCCTCGTATTCTTTCTTCTTCTCGTCGAAGATCTTCTGCGCGTTCTCGGGATCGTCCTTCATGTCCTTCGCGTAGAGGACGTTCACGGCGCCGTCGGCGCCCATGACCGCGATGCTGGCGGAAGGCCAGGCGTAGTTCACGTCGCCACGGAGCTGCTTGCAGCTCATCACGATGTGCGCGCCGCCGTAGCCCTTGCGGAGGGTGACCGTCACCTTCGGGACGGTGGCCTCGCCGTAGGCGTAGAGGAGCTTCGCGCCGTTGGTGATGATGGCGCCGTACTCCTGCTGCGTGCCGGGCAGGAAGCCCGGGACGTCCACCAGGGTGACCAGCGGGATGTTGAAGGCGTCGCAGAAGCGGACGAAACGGGCGGCCTTGCGGGAGGCGTTGATGTCCAGCACGCCGGCCAGCACGTCAGGCTGGTTCGCGACGATGCCCACGCTGCGGCCGTTCATATGCGCGAAGCCCACGATGATGTTCTTGGCGAAATCCTTGTGGACCTCGAAGAAGCGGTTGTCGTCCACGATGCTGCGGATGACCCCGTACATATCGTAGGCCTTGTTCGGGCTGTCGGGGATGATGTCGTTCAGGGCGTCGTCCGTGCGGCTCACCGGGTCGTTCGTGGCGACCGCGGGGGCTTCCTCCCGGTTGTTCTGGGGCAGGAAGGAGAGGAGCTCCTTGATGGTGGCGATGCCTTCTTCCTCGCTGGCGGCGGCGAAATGCGCCACGCCGCTCTTGGAGGCGTGGACGGAGGCGCCGCCCAGGGACTCGTGGTCCACGTCCTCGCCGGTGACGCTCTTGACGACGGCCGGGCCGGTCAGGTACATATAGGACGTGTTCTTGACCATCAGGGTGAAGTCCGTGAGGGCGGGGGAGTACACCGCACCGCCGGCGCAGGGACCGAAGATGCCGCTGATCTGCGGCACCACGCCCGAAGCGAGGATGTTGCGCTCGAAGATCTCGCCGAAGCCGGCGAGGGCGTCGATGCCTTCCTGGATGCGGGCGCCGCCGGAGTCATTCAGGCCGATGACCGGCGCGCCGGCGCGGACCGCCATGTCCATCACCTTGCAGATCTTCTCGGACATGGTCTTGGAGAGGGATCCCCCGGCGACCGTGAAGTCCTGGGCGAACACGTACACCAGGCGGCCGTCGACGGTGCCGCAACCGGTCACCACGCCGTCGCCGTCGTAGTGCTGCTGGTCCATGCCGAAATTCGTGCAGCGATGCTGGACGAACATATCATACTCCTCGAAGCTGCCTTCGTCGAGAAGGAGCGCAATCCGCTCGCGGGCCGTCAGCTTGCCCTTGGCGTGCTGGGCCTCGATGCGTTTCTCCCCGCCGCCGAGCCGGGCCTTCGCCCGCCGCTCGACCAGCTTCTGGATGTTGTCTGTCTGAATGCTCATGGTAGAATGGTTAAAAATCACACAAAGATAGTGATTCTTATGAAAATGGACAAAAAAAATCGCCGGGCTTTCGGGGCTCCGGCGACAATTTTTCCACGTGCGGAATTACTCCTCCGCAGGCTTCATCGTGGTGTACACGTTGGTGACGTCCTCGTCGTCCTCCAGGAGGCCGGTGAGCTTGTCCAGGGTGGCGCGCTGGTCGTCGGTGACGTCCTTGAGCTCCACGTTCGGGATCTGCTCGAAGCCGCCGGAAGCGAGCTCGTAGCCGTTCTCCTCGATGTACTTCTGGATCTGGCCGTAGGAGGTGTAGTCACCGTAGATGACGATCTCGCTGGTCACGTTCTCGTCTTCGTCCTCGATTTCCTGGCGGAAGACCTCGTCGGCGCCGAAGTCGATCAGTTCGAGCTCGAGCTCGTCCAGGTCGATGGGCTTCGCAGGATCCTCCTTGATGCGGAAGACGCACTTGTGGTCGAACATGAAGGCCACGCTGCCGCTGGTCTGGAGGGAGCCGCCGCACTTGGTGAAGTAGCTGCGGACGTTCGCGACGGTACGGGTGTTGTTGTCGGTCGCGGCCTCCACGAGGTAGGCGATGCCGAACGGGCCGAAGCCTTCGTAGACGATCTCCTTGAAGTCGCCGGACTTGGCCTCGGTGGCTTTCTTGATGGCGCGCTCGATGTTCTCCTTGGGCATCTGCTCGGACTTCGCCTCGGCGATGAGGGCGCGGAGGCGGGGGTTGCCGGTCACTTCGGCGCCGCCCTGCTTGACGGCGATGGTGATTTCCTTGCCCAGCTTGGTGAAGGTCTTGGCCATGTGGCCCCAGCGCTTCAACTTGCGCTCCTTGCGGAATTCAAACGCTCTTCCCATGGCTAGAACTCGATGCGGGTGATGTACTTGTCGATATCGGAAGCCTCGACGGCCTGCGGGTACTGGTCCTTGATCTTCTTGTAGAGGGAGAGGGCCTTGTCCTTGTCCCCGAGTTCCTCGGCGACCTGGCCGGCCTTCAGGAGGTAACCGGCGGCGAAGAGGTTGTCGGCGGTGGCGGCGGCCTTCTCGTAGGCGGCGAGGGCGTTCTTGTAGTCCTCGAGACCCACATAGGCGTCACCGATGCCGGCCTCGGCGCGGGAAAGGAGGATCTTGTCCTCACCGGCGTACTTCTTGAAATACTTGATGGCCTTCTCGAAGTCGCCCAGCTGGAGGGCGCTGCCGCCGGCATAGAGGTACACGGCCTCGCCGGCCTTCTTGCCGTAGGTGCTGATGATCTCTTCGAAGCCCATGTTGTTGTCGTCACCGTTCAGCGCAAGTTCGAAGTCGCCGGCGGCGAACTTCTGCTCGGCCTTGAACATTTCTTTCTGGGCCTCCGCCTTCTTGGGCTGGTAGATGAAGCGGTTGTAGGCGAGGATCGCCAGGGCGATGAGGAGGACGGCTGCCACGCAGCCATAGATGAGTTTGGCGTTCTTCTGGAAGAACAGCTCGGTCTTGGAAACGGCCTCAGCGACATTCTGCTGACGGAGTTCCTGGTCGTTCGGTTTGTTTGCCATATCTTTTCGTTTGTTATTAAATCAATGCAACTGCCCCCTATGGGCGCATTCAGCCTGCAAAAATAGTAAAAAAATGTTATATTTGCAATCTAAGAACGCATTGCCATGCCCACGCTCAAGAAAATCGTCGTCCAGGATTTCCGGAACATCGCCTTCCAGGAGCTGTCGTTCTCGCCGAATGTGAACTGCATCAGCGGGAACAACGGCGAGGGAAAGACGAACCTGCTGGACGCGATCTATTACCTGTCCATGACCAAGAGCGCTTTCCCGGCCCCGGACCGCTACAACTGGCGTTTCGGCACGGAAGGATTCACCATCGGCGGTACTTACCTCATGGACAACGGGCTGGAATCGCGTTTCTCCATCCGTGTGGCGGAGGGGGAGAAGAAGCTCGTCCGGGACGAAAAGCCCTGCACCCGCATCTCCGAGCACATCGGCGTCCTTCCGGTCGTGATGGTCTCGCCCGGCGACATCGCCCTCGTGAGCGAATCGGGCGAGGAGCGCCGCCGCTTCGTGAACGGCGTCCTCTCCCAGATGGACCGCGGCTACCTCGCCGCCGTCCAGACCTATAACCGCCTCCTCGCGCAGCGCAACAGGATGCTCAAGGACGGCAACGTGGACTGGGAACTGATGGACGTGTTCGACGCCCGCATGGCCGCCGCCGCGCAGCCGGCCTACGAAGCCCGGAAACGCTTCGCGGAAGACCTCCGGCCCGTCATCCAATCCTATTACAAGCTCATTTCCGGTGGCAGCGAGGAAGTTTCCGTCGAATACCGGTCGGACCTCGCGAAGGCGCCGCTCGAGGAACTCCTCAAGGCAAGCCGCGACCGCGACCAGGTCCTCCGCTTCACCGGCTCCGGCATCCAGCGCGACGATTTCCTCTTCACCCTGGACGGCCATCCGATCCGCCGCTGCGGGTCCCAGGGCCAGCAGAAGTCCTTCCTCGTCTCGCTCAAGTTCGCCCAGTATGAGATCATGCGCGACGGCTATGGCTACGCGCCCGTCCTGCTGCTGGACGACGTGTTCGACAAGCTGGACATGAACCGCATCGGCAACCTCATCGGGATGGTCGCCGGCAGCGGTTTCGGCCAGATCTTCATCACTGACTGCAACAAGGTCCGCCTGTCCGGCATCGTGGACCGCATCACCGACGACCGCGCCTATTTCGATACGGCGGCGGGCGTCTTCACGAAGGTGGAATAATGGCCGAGTACAAGAAACGCAACTACTTCATCCGCCGGAAAGAGGCGCTCACGATGGAGGAGGTGATCGAGGAGTACATCAAGTCCGCGAAAATAGCCTCCGGGCTCAATACGCAGCGGATTTTCGCCGCCTGGGACGAATGCTCCGGCGCCGGTCCCTTCACGCTGAAACGCTATTTCCGCGGCGGCACCCTGTACGTTACCCTCAATTCCTCCGTCATCCGCAACCAGCTTTCCTTCCAGAAAGCGGAACTCCTCCGGAAGATGAACGCCACGCTTTCGGGGGACAAGCTCTTCACGGCCGACAACCGGACGGTCGGCTTCATCCAGGAGCTGGTGCTCAAATAAAAAAGTCGCAGTCCCTACGGGATCACGACTTTGTACGTCTTGTTTCCTTTGTTTGTCAGCTTGTCGTCCCGGAGCCAGAGATTGGCCTCCTTCAGCCGCGCGTAAGTGGTCCCGTGCTCGAGGGCGAAGTCCACGAGGCTCGGGACGGGATAGTTCACGGTCAGGACGTCTTTCGGTTCGATGTACGGGTAGCGCTCGGCCAGGGGCACGTTGAAGCCGAAGGCCGCGGGATTCTCGAAGAACATCTTCACGGCCAGGAGACGGAACATGTAGCGGGCCGTCTCCTCGGGCAGCCACAGTTCCAGGGCCGATTGCTGCTTCTGGGCCTCCCGGCGCTTGGAAATCCCGCCCTGGCCGGCGTTGTAGCTGGCCGCGACGGTCATCCAGTCGCCGTATTTCCGGTAGGCGTCCTTCAGGAACTTGCAGGCCGCGACGGTCTCTTTCTCGATGTTGTAGCGCTCGTCCACTTCCGTGTTCACCTCCAGGCCGTAGGTCTGGGCCGTGGCCTTCGTGAACTGCCAGAGTCCGGCCGCGCCCGCGACGGAGAGCGCCTTCGGGTCCAGGCTGCTCTCGATGGCCATCAGGTACTTCAGGTCCTCGGGGATGCCCTGCTGCCGCAGGATCGGGACGATCTGCGCGAAATACCGGCGCGAACGCTTGAGCATCAGCGTCGTGTTGGTATGCATGTAGGTGAAGGAGATGAGCTCCCGGTCCATCCGCTCATAGAAGTCCGTGCGGTCGAAACGGACCGTGTCGCCGGCGAAGGCGACATACTCCGGAACGGAGGGCGCCTGGGGGTGCAGGATCTGGGACCAGACGGGCTGCGCCTGGAGGAGAGGTGCGGCGACAAGCGCCAGGACGAGGGGGAGCAGGATTCTTCTCATGGGTCAGGAGGGCCTGTTGCGCTGGTACAGATAGCGTTTGATACTTCCCTTGGGCGTCATCTCGAAGTCCTCCGGCATCAGTTCCAGGTGGGAGATGTGGGAGTAGTTCGGGAAGAGCAGGTTCACTTCCTGCAGGTTGCTCTGGAGGAGTTCGTCCAGTTCCTTGACGCGGAGACCGTCCAGGTTCGCCTGCTTGTAGTCAGGGTAGATCAGGCCCACCAGCTTGCCGTTGTCCTCGACCACGAGGGAATGGACCACGTAAGGGATGTTGTTCAGGGCGGCCTCGATTTCCTCCGGGTAGATGTTCTGGCCGTTGGCGCCGAGGATCATGCACTTCGTGCGCCCGCGCAGGTACAGATATCCGTCATTGTCCAGGATGCCCACGTCGCCGGTGCGGAACCAGCCGTCCTGGGTGAAGGCCTCGGCCGTCGCCTCGGCGTTCTTGTAGTAGCCCAGGAACACGTTCGCGCCCTGGACCTGGACCTCGCCCGGAATCAGATGCGGGGCCTTGGACTGGACCCGGATCTCGATGTTGGGGGCCGTGGTGCCGCAGGAGTACATGCGGCTCTTGAACCAGCGGGAGTAGGTGATGATCGGGGCGCACTCGGTCATGCCGTAGCCGATCGTGAACGGGAACTTGATCTTGCGCAGGGCGCGCTCCACCTCGGGATTGAGGGCGGCGCCGCCGATGACCACTTCCTCGAAGTCGCCGCCGAAGAAGTCCTTCAGGGCCTTGCACAGGTCCGCATCCGCCGGCAAGGTGCGCACGAGCGTCTTGTAGATCTTCTCCACGATGAGGGGAACGGCATAGACGACGTTCGGGCGGATGTCGGAGAAGGCTTCCGCCAGGATCTTCGGGCTAGGGGCCTTCGTGAGGAAATGGATGTGGCAGCCCATCACCATCTCGAAGAAGAACTCGAACATCATCCCGTACATGTGCGCGGAAGGGAGGATGACGACCACATTGGAGGTGTTGTCGATCATCGGCAGGTTCTCGTGCATGAAATACACGTTCGACCAGACGGCGCGGTAGGGAATCATCACGCCCTTGGAGAAACCGGACGTGCCGGAGGTGTAGCTGAGGATGGCCAGTTCGTCGGGCTCGTCCTGGTGGTAATGCAGGTCTTCGGGACGGATGCCGCGCGGATAGGCCTTCTTGTACATCTTTTCCAGCTGGGGACGGGCCGCCTCCGAGGCGCCTTCCTTCAGGTGCAGGACCTCGTAGTCCTCGATCTGGATGACGGCGGTGAGGCCCGGCATGTCCTCCGCGTTCAGGCCGTCCCAGATGGCCCGTTCCACGAAGAAGATCTTCGCGTCGGAATGGTTCACCAGGTAGTGGACGTTCCCGGGCTTGAACTCGTGGAGAAGCGGGACGGGAACGGCCCCGTAGGTCATGGCGGCCAGGAAACAGACCGCCCAGTGGGCCTGGTTGCGGGAAATGATGACGACCTTGTCGCCGGGAACGACCCCGTAGTGCTGGTAGGCCAGATGCATCTTCGCGATGCTGCGGGCAAGGTCGCTGTACAGGAGCGTCTCGCCCTTGTAGTTGGACAGGGCCGGACGCCTCCAGTTATTGCGGAAACTCTTTTCGAGGAGTTTGTTGACGGACTCTGGTTTCAAATTCTCTTCAGTTCATTTAGTTTACAAATATCGTGATTTTTTGCCGAAATACCGCAACCCCAAGCTCAAAAATCATACCTTTTTCCAGGGACGGATACCGTATTTTTTATACCTTTGTAACAGATAACCACTGATGATGCGTTCCCTCCGCCCGCTGCTGTTCGTATCGGCGCTCCTCCTGACAGGATGGAGCGCGCTGGCGCAGTCGTCTCCCGACAAGGGAAAATGGTCCGGCCGGGCCTCGCTCACGGCCGGTTATGGCTGGTCGATGCCGGATGGGGAATCCGGCGAAGGCGACACGTTGCAGCGGTTCCACCAGTCGGCCGAGGTCGTGACCCGGTACGAAACCCGCAAGTTTTCCGTCTCCACCCGCCTTTCCCAGCTGCAGGACCGGAACGAGACCGAGCGGATCAAGATGGTTTACAAGACGACGAAGGAAGGGGATGACGTCTCCCAGCTCGATGTGATCCTCCGCGCGTCAAACCCGCGCCAGAAACGGTACGAGGCCCGGACCGACTTCCGCTGGCGGCCGTCCGACCGCAGCACCCTCTCCTGGTATGTCGGCTATGTGGACATCCACAACCTCACGGTGAACACCATGGGCCAGTTCCAGCTCATCGCGGACCGGGTGGAAACGAGTGTCGAGGACGTGGACGGGCGGCAGCGGACGTCCGTGTCGGGATTCCGGGGGAATGTGAATTTCGCAGGCCAGCAGGTAATCCTGGGCGGCTTCGACTGGAACCGGGAATGGAACTGGAGGCAGACGAACTGGGAGCGGATCGGCGCGACCTTCGAAGACTTGCGGCGGGCTTACCGGCTGACGCCCTTCTTCATCCGGGACCGCTCCACGGCCTTTTTCACGTACCGCGATTCCACGATGTTCGGCGTGCCCCGCCTGCGGTTCGAGGCCGGGAGCCGGATGACGCTCAACCGGGACAATGACCGCTACGGGGGAGCGACCCTGCGCGCCAACGGGACCTGGCAGGACAGCCTGCGGGTGAAGGAACATTTCGATTTCATCGCCGCGCAGCTGGAACCGTACGGCCGGGTGGACTGGAACCGGGATTCCATCTCGCTCTATCTGGAAACCGGCCTGCAGCTGTATGGAACCCGGCTGGACAACGACACGCTGCATCAGGCCCTGTCCGTCCGTCCGCCGGTGGTCGTGGGCGCGCTCGGCGGCCGCTGGCGGCCCGCGCCGAAGCATACGGTCACCTGGTCGGCTTCCTGGAACGTCCAGCGTCCCGGCTACCAGAACATCTGCTGGTACCAGCGGCAGGGGAATTATGCGAACCAGCTCGTCCAGGGTAATCCGGAGCTCGCACCGACGCGGACGCTGAATGCCCAGGTCGGCTACGGATTCGTGTACCAGAAGTTCTACGCGGATTTCACCTCTACGTTCACCCGCCGGGAAGACGAAGTGGTCCGGACCTTCCGGAACGAGATCATCGACGACAAGAAATTCACCATCTTCACCTGGGTCAATGCGGCCCGCACGCGGACTTTCGTCGAACGGCTGGGGCTCGGCTGGAGAGGAACGGTCTTCACGGTGAATCTGTCCTGCCTCTACCACGACCTCTATCAGCGCCAGGACGTCGATGAAAAGGACAAGGAAAACCGTTACTGGGAACTGGCCGGGAACGTGCTGCTCCGGCTGCCCGGGCAATGGACGATGAGCGTGGACGGGAACTATCACACCACGATCCAGACCCTGTATCAAGTCATCGACCCGTACTTCCGGTTGGATGCACGGGTCGAGAAGGGCTTCGGAAAAGCCTGGATGGTGTTCCTGGAGGGCCGGGACCTGCTGGATCGGACGCAGGGAAACGGCATCATCTCAGGCGTCGAGAAGCAGAACTGGTACGAGGAAACGCGGAACAACCGCCGCCTCGTCCAGATGGGCGTCACCTACCAGTTCTAAGCTTACCGGACCTTGGAGTCGCAGTACCAGCAGCGGAGAAGGCCGTTCTTCGTGCGGCGGAACCGGTGCGGAGCGTGCTCGTTGTTGCAGATGCACTTCTTGTTCGGGCAGCGGAGCTCCGGGTCTTCCACCGGGGTCTCGTCGGCGGGCATGCCGTGCTCCGGATCGTCTTTCCACTCCAATAGCTTGACAATCAGCGCCTCGCGCACGAACTTTCCGTTCTCGACCTGGCGGAAGTAGGCGGCGCGCGGATCGGCGTCCACCTCGGTCAGGATTTCGTTCACGCGGGGGAGCGGGTGCAGCACGGCCATCTTCTCCTTCGCCAGGGACATCCGGGCCGCATCCAGCACGAAGCTGTCCTTTACGCGGTCGAATTCGTCCTCGTCCAGGAAGCGCTCCTTCTGCACGCGGGTCATGTACAGCACGTCCAGTTCGCCCATCACCTCTTCCATCGTCGCCACCTCGCGGTAGGGGATGCCGGTGCGCTCGCACACGTCCTGCTTGATATAGTCCGGAAGCTTGAGCTCGTCCGGGGCGATGAGGATGACCTTGATGTCCTTGTACCGGGACAGGGCCTTGATCAGGGAATGGACGGTCCGGCCGAAGCGGAGGTCGCCGCAGAATCCGATGGTGATTCCGTCGATGTGGCCGAGTTCCCGCTGGATGGTGAGAAGGTCCGTCAGCGTCTGCGTCGGGTGGCTGTGGGAGCCGTCGCCGGCGTTGATGATGGGCACGGTGGACACTTCCGTGGCATAGAGCTGCGCGCCCTCGATGTGGTGGCGCATGGCGATCACATCGGCAAAGCAGCCCACCACGCGGACGGTGTCCTGCACGCTCTCGCCCTTGGAGACGGAGCTGCTGCGGGCGTCGGAGAAGCCGAGCACGTTGCCGCCGAGTTCCATCATGGCGGAGGTGAAGCTCAGCCGCGTGCGGGTGCTGGGCTCATAGAACAGCGTCGCGAGCTTCTTGTGCGACATGCTGCCCTGGTAGCGTTCGCGGTGGGCGATGATATCCTGGGCCAGCGAGATGATTTCGTCGATCTCGGGCTTGGTGAGGTCGGTCGGGTCGATGAGGTGTTTCATAATTCGTATGCGGTTATGCTTTGATCCAGCTTTCGTCGGAAGGGTTGTCGCGGAAGGCGAGGATGTGCTCCTTCCAGCCCGGGCCGATGCGGCCTTCTTCCTCGGCCACGTCCACCAGGACGTCCAGGTTGCACAGGGAGTGGTTCTCGGTATTCGCGGCGGCGATGCGCTCCAGGCCCCGCTTCATCCCGTAGGTGAAGATGCTCACGATGCCCAGCACCTCGGCGCCGGCCTCCCGGAGGGCTTCCACCACCTCGATGGCGCTGCCGCCCGTGGAGATGAGGTCCTCGATGACGACGACTTTCGTGCCCGGGTCCATCTTGCCCTCGATCCGGTTCGTCCGGCCGTGGGTCTTGGCCTCGCCGCGGACATAGCCCATGGGAAGGTCCAGGATGGTGGCCGTGATGGCGGCGTGGGCGATGCCGGCCGTGGAAGTGCCCATCAGCATCTCGCAGTCAGGGTAATACCGCTTCACGAGCTTGGCGAGCCCGTTTTCGACCTGCTCGCGCACGCGGGGTGCGGACAGGGTCAGGCGGTTGTCACAGTAAATCGGGCTCTTGATGCCGCTGGCCCACGTAAAGGGCTGCTCGGGCCGCAGGAACACGGCGCCGATGGAGAGGAGGGAGGATGCAATCTGTCTTTCCATATAGATTCTTTCGCTTTGCTCAGAATGACAAAAACTCGTTGACGCAACGCTCATAGGCGGCCACCGGGTCGGGGGCGGCGGTGATGGGGCGGCCGACGACGATGAAGTCGGAGCCGATTTCGCGGGCGCGGGCCGGGGTGGTGATGCGCACCTGGTCGTCCTTGCCGGCGTCGGCGAAGCGGATGCCGGGCGTGACGGTCAGGAAGCCGTCACCGCAGGCCTGCTTCACCATGCCGGCCTCCAGGGGCGAGCACACGACGCCGTCCAGGCCCGCCTCACGTGCGTTCTGCGCATATTTGACGATGGTGTCGTTGATGGTGGCGCCGATCAGGAGCTCGTCCTGCATCACTTCCTGCGAAGTGGAAGTGAGCTGCGTGACGGCGATCAGCAGGGGACGGGTCCCGTCCGGCCTTGTCAGGCCTTCCAGGGCCGCCTGCATCATCGCGACGGTGCCGGCCGCATGGACATTGACCATGTCCACATCCAGGGCGGAGAGCACCCGCATCGCTTTCTTGACGGTGTTGGGAATGTCGTGGAGCTTGAGGTCCAGGAAAATCTTGTGCCCGCGGGCCTTGATGTCGCGGACGATGGAAGGGCCTTCGGCATAGAAGAGTTCCATGCCGATCTTCACGAAGGGCTTGCGGCCCTCGGGGAAGCGGTCCAGGAATTCCAGGGTGGCTTCGCGGCTCGCGAAGTCGCAGGCGATAATGACGTCTCTATTCATCATACGGTTCCTATAATCTCTTGTAAGGTATTGATTCCCAGCTCCTCCATAAGAGCGGGGAGTTCATTGACGATTTCCGGGCAGGCGAAGGGATTGCGGAGGTTCTCCGCGCCCACCTGCACCGCGGTGGCGCCCGCCATCATCATTTCGACGACGTCGCGGGCGGTGGCCACGCCGCCGCAGCCCATCACGGGAATCCGGCAGGCGTGCGCGACCTGATAGACCATGCGCAGGGCGACGGGGAAGATGGCCCGGCCGGAGAAGCCGCCCATCTTGTTGGCGATCACGGGCTTGCGGCGGGCGATGTCGATCCGCATCCCGAGGAAGGTGTTCACGAGCGTGAGGCCGTCGGCGCCGGCGTCCTCGCAGGCGCGGGCAATCGAAACGATGTCCGTCACGTTCGGGCTCAGCTTCAGGAAGACCGGCTTGCGGCAGACCGCCTTCACGGCCGCGGTCACTTCCGCCGCGGAAGCGGCCGAAGTCCCGAAAGCCATGCCGCCGTTGTGCACGTTCGGGCAGGAGACATTGACCTCGATGAGGTCGATGCCCTCGCAGGCATCGGCCTTCGCGCAGCACTCCACGTACTCGTCCAGCGAGAAGCCGCTGATATTGGCGATGACGCAGCCGTCATAGACCTTCCGCAGCGCCGGAACTTTTTCGCCCACAAGCACATCGATGCCCGGATTCTGCAGGCCCACGGAATTGATCATCCCGCCGTCGCATTCAGCGATGCGGGGCGTTGGATTGCCATACCGCGCCTCCCGGGTCGTGCCCTTGAGCGAAATGCCGCCCAGCACGTTCAGGTCCATGTCCCCGGCCAGCTCCAGCCCGAACCCGAAGGTCCCGCTGGCCGGAACGACCGGATTCCGGAGGCGGATGCCGCACAGATCGACAGACAGATCCTTTACCATATCAGTTCCTCCTTCTTGAACACCGGACCGTCCTTGCACACGCGCCGGGGCCCGTTTTTCGTCTGGATGCTGCACCCGTAGCAGAACCCCGCGCCGCAGCCCATCCGCTCTTCGAGCGAGGCCTCGCCGGGTCCTTCCAGCGTGTTGCACACAACCTTCATCATCACCATCGGCCCGCAAGTATAGAAATAGTCGAAGGCCGGTTTTCCCACTGCGATCGCATCGGTCACAAACCCCTTCACGCCCACGGAACCATCGACAGTGGAGATGAGCACCTCGTCACAGACGGCGCGGAACTCCTCGGCCAGGATCATCTCGTCGGCCTTGTTGAACCCCAGCACCGCCGTGACGCGCTTCCCTTGCGCCTTCAGCCGTTTGGCCAGCAAAAGCAGAGGAGGAACCCCAAGCCCGCCGCCGACCAGCAGCGCCCGCTCCCGGCAAGCCTCCGGCTCGAACCCCCTTCCAAGTCCCGTCAGAACCTCCAGCTCACTCCCCACGGCCATTTCCGACAGCACCTTCGTCCCTTCTCCCACCACCTTGTACACCAAGGTCATCCGCCCCTCCTCACAGTCGCACACCGACAACGGTCTCCGCAGGAAATACCCTGGAATCCCGATATCCACGAACTCTCCCTCCTCAAACCCTTCTCCTTCCAAAACCATTTTGAAGGTCTTGGAAGCGATGAGGGAATTCTCTGAAATTGTATATAAACTCTTTTTCATAAGTTTACGCTCTATACAGTCGGTTGTTATCTCCCAAACCTATGGCCGCCCGTGGCCATATGAACGGGAGGGGCCCGCCGCTTGCGGTGGGAGGGATGAGCGGAGCGAAGGTTTGGGAGATAATAACCGACTGTCCCATCGCCATTTACTTATACTCTTCGTCAATGGTGGAAATACCCAGGGTGATCTCTTCCAGCACGTCCAGAAGCACCCGCACGGTCTCGAGGGCCGTGAAGATGGTCACGTTGTTTTCCACCGCGCAGCGGCGGATGCCGTAACCGTCCAGGTGGCTGGATTTCTGGTTCAGGTCGATGGTGTTGATCACGTACTTGACGTGGCCCTTGCGGAGCGCCTGGTAGATCTCGTCACTGCCCTCGCGGAGCTTCTTCAGCGTCTTGGTGCGGATGCCGTGCTCCTTGAGGAACTCGGCCGTACCCTTCGTCGCCTCGATGTTGAAGCCCAGGTTGTAGAAGCGGCGGATCAGCGGAAGCGCCTCCTCCTTGTCCTTGTCGGCGATGGTGGCGAAGACCGTCCCATAGGACTTGATGTCCATGCCGGAAGCCTGCAGCGACTTGTACAGGGCGCGGTTCAGGGACTTGTCGTAGCCGATGGCCTCGCCCGTGGACTTCATCTCCGGGGAGAGGTAGGTGTCGATGCCCTTGATCTTGCCGAAGGAGAAGGCCGGCGTCTTCACGAAGTGCTTCTTCCGCTCCGGGAAGTACACCTCCGTGATTCCCTGGTCCTTCAGGGACTCGCCCAGCATCACCCGCGTGGCGATCTTCGCCATCGGGATGCCCGTGCTCTTGGAGATGAACGGGACCGTGCGGGAGCTCCGCGGATTGACCTCGATCACATACACGTTCTCGTTGCTGTCCACGATGAACTGGATGTTGAACAGGCCCACGATGCCGATTTCCTTGCCCAGCTTGACGGTGTCGTCGATGATCTCCTGCTTCACCTTCGGGCTCAGCGAGAAGGTCGGATACACGCTGATGCTGTCGCCGGAATGGATGCCGGTGCGCTCCACGTGCTCCATGATGGCCGGGATGAAGACGTTCTCGCCGTCGCAGATGGCGTCGACCTCCGTCTCCTTCCCGAGGATGTACTTGTCCACGAGCACCGGGGATTTCTCGTTGATTTCCACGGCGTTATGGAGATAGTGACGCAGGGTGGACTCGTTGCCCACGATCATCATCGCGCGGCCGCCCAGCACGAAGCTCGGGCGCACGAGGACCGGGTAGCCGATGTCCTCGGCCGCCTTCACGCCGTCTTCGACGTTCGTGACGGCATGGGCCTTCGGCTGCGGGATGCCCGTCTTCCGCATGATCGCCTCGAAGAGCTTGCGGTCCTCGGCGTTGTCGATGGCCTGCAGGCCCGTGCCGATGAGCGGGACGTCGAACTCCTCCAGCGGGCCGGCCAGGTTGATGGCCGTCTGGCCGCCGAGGGTGACGATGATCCCGTCCGGCTTCTCCAGGTGGATCACGTTCATCACGTCCTCCGTGGTGAGCGGCTCGAAGTACAGCTTGTCGGAGATGGTGTAGTCCGTGGACACGGTCTCCGGGTTGTTGTTGATGATGATGGCCTCGTAGCCGGCCTCGCGGATGGCCCAGATGGCATGGACGGTGGAGTAGTCGAACTCGACGCCCTGGCCGATGCGGATCGGGCCGGAACCCAGCACGAGGATCTTCTTGCGGTTGGAGGGGATGGACTCGTTCTCCTGCTCGTAGGTGGAGTAGAAATAGGGGACATAGGTGTCGTGCTCGGCGCTGCAGGAGTCGATCATCTTGTACACTGGGACGATGTCGTTGGCGAACCGGAGCCGGATGACGTCGGCCTCCGTCCAGCCCCAGAGCTCGCCGATGAACTGGTCGCCGAAGCCCATGCGCTTGGCCTCCTTGAGGACCTCGACGTCGCCCGGGGCGGCCTTGACCTTGCGCTCCATCCGGATGATGTTGTAGATCTTCTCCAGGAAGAGCATGTCGATCTTCGTGCGGTCGTAGATGCGGGAAAGGTCGATCCTGAGGCGCAGGAGCTGCGCGATGGCGTGGATGCGGTCGTCGGTCGGGGTGGAGATGTACTCCAGGAGCTTCTCCTCGGTCCAGTCGTCGAACTTCTTCTTGTGGATGTGGCAGCAGCCGGACTCCAGCGAGCGCATCGCCTTGAGGATGCTCTCCTCCAGGGTGCGGCCGATGGACATCACTTCGCCCGTCGCCTTCATCTGGGTGCCCAGCTCGTTGGACGCCTCGCTGAACTTGTCGAAGGGGAAGCGGGCCACCTTCGCGACAACATAGTCGATGGCGGGTTCGCAGCAGGCGGGGGCGCCGGCCACGGTGATCTCGTCGAGGGTGAGGCCCACGGCGATCTTCGCCGTCACGCGGGCGATCGGGAAGCCGCTGGCCTTGGAAGCCAGGGCGGAGGAACGCGACACGCGGGGATTGACCTCGATGATATAGTACTTGAAGGACAGCGGGTCCAGGGCGAACTGGACGTTGCAGCCGCCGGCGATGTCCAGGGCGCGGATCAGGCGCAGGGCGCTGTCGCGGAGCATCTGGTATTCCTTGTCCGTGAGGGTGAGGGCCGGGGCCACGACCATCGAGTCGCCCGTGTGGACACCCACCGGGTCGATGTTCTCCATCGAGCAGATGGCGATGGCGGTGTCGTTCGCGTCGCGCATCACCTCGAACTCGATCTCCTTGTAGCCCTTGATGCTCTTCTCGACCAGCACTTCATGGACAGGGGAGAGGTACAGGGCGTTCCGCATCATGTCCTCCATCTCCTCCGGATTGTTGACGAAGCCGCCGCCCGTGCCGCCCAGGGTGAACGCCGGGCGCAGGATGACCGGATAGCCGATCCGCTCGGCCGCGGCGAGGCCTTCCTCGAGGCTGTAGCAGATCTCGGAAGGAATCACCGGCTCGTTTATGGACAGGCACAGCTCCTTGAAGAGCTCGCGGTCCTCGGCCTTCTCGATGTTCTGGAAGGAAGTTCCCAGGATTTCCACGCCGCACTCTTCCAGGACGCCTTTCTTTGCGAGCTGGACGGCGAGGTTCAGGCCGGTCTGGCCGCCGAGGCCGGGCACCAGGGCGTCCGGACGCTCGTAGCGGATGATCTTCGCCACATATTCCAGCGTGAGGGGCTCCATGTACACCTTGTCGGCGATGTTGGGGTCCGTCATAATGGTGGCGGGGTTGGAGTTCACCAGGATCACCTGGTAGCCCTCTTCCTTGAGGGCGAGGCACGCCTGGGTGCCGGCATAGTCGAATTCCGCGGCCTGGCCGATCACGATCGGGCCGGAACCGATGACCATCACTTTCTTGATATCCGTTCTCCTAGGCATGGCGCTGCTCCTCCATCATCTGAATGAAATTGTCGAAAAGATACACATAGTCCTGCGGGCCCGGGGCCGACTCCAGGTGGAACTGGACGCCATACACCCGGTCTTCCTTGTTCTCGAATCCCAGCACATAGCCTTCGGGGACCAGGACATGCGTGGGGGTGAGGCCGGTTCCCTCGACCGTGTCGAACCGGTAGGTCTGGTTCAGGACGGCGATGTTGATGCGGCCGGACGCGAGGTCGCGGACGGGGTAGTCGCCGTGCTTGCCGCAGCCCATGGGCACGAGCTTCGCGCCGTAGCACAGGCCGATGGCTTCCATGCCGAGACCGATGCCGAACACCGGGACGCGTCCCTTCAGTTCCTGCACCAGGGCGAGGATCTCCGGGGCCTCCAGGGCCGAAACCGGGCCGTTGGAGAGCAGGACGCCGTCCGGGTTGAAGGCGAGGATGTCCTTCGCCGGGGTGTTGAACGGGACGATGGTCACGTTGCAGCCCCGCTCCTTGAGGCGGGAGAGGATGCTCTGCTTGATGCCGCAGTCCACCGCCACGACATGGTACAGGTGGTTGGAGGTGCGGGTGACCCAGCGCTTGCGGCAGCCCACGCGGCGGACGAGGTCCGTCGGGCGCGGGGTGGCCGCGATGAGGGCCAGGGCCTCCTCCTTGGGCATGTCCGCTTCCACGATGGCGGCCATGGGCCGGCCCGTGTCGCGGATGATCTTGGTGAGCATCCGGGTGTCCACCCCGCTCAGGCAGGGGATGCCGTGCTCTTCCAGTTCTTCTTCCAGGGTCTTGGTGTAGCGGAAGTTGCTCGGGGTGTCGCAGCATTCCCGGACCACCAGGCCGCCGATGTCCGTCCCGTGGGACTCGAAGTCCTCGTCCGTGATGCCGTAGTTCCCGATGAGGGGGTAGGTCATCACGACAATCTGCTCGGCGTAGGAGGGATCCGAGATGATCTCCTGATAGCCGACGACCGAGGTGTTGAAGACGATTTCGCAGACTTTGCGGCAGTCTGCCCCGAACCCCGTTCCGTAGAACTCCTGTCCGGTTTCCAGCACCAGTTTCTTTGCGGGTCTGATCATTTTGTCAAGTTGCTATTATATACTGTGTTTCCTTCCATGACGGTCTTGAGGACCTTTCCGTACACCTCCCAACCCTCGAACGGCGTGGCCCGTCCCATGGAGGCGAATTCGGCGCTGCGGATGGTCCAGGGCGTGTCCAGGTCCACTTCCACCCAGTCCAGGGGCGCTTCCGGGAGGCGGAAGATGCGGCGCGGGGTGGTGGCCATGGCCTCGACCAGGCGGTCCAGGCCGATGCGGCCGGTTTTCACCAGGCGAGTGTAGAGCACCGGGAAAGCGGTTTCCAGCCCCACGATGCCCATCGCGCTGCCGGCGAGGCCCTTGGATTTCTCCTCGGCCGAATGGGGCGCATGGTCCGTGGCGACGACGTCGATGGTGCCGTCCGCAAGTCCTTCGATGAGTGCCTCGCGGTCCTCAGCGGACCGCAGCGGCGGATTCATCTTGAAGCGGCCGTCCTCCTGGAGGTCGTCCTCGCAGAGAGTGAGGTAGTGGGGACCAGTTTCGCAGGTCACTTTCACGCCGCTTTTCTTCGCCTGGCGGATGATGTCCACGCTTTCGACCGTGGAGATGTGGCATACGTGGTACCGGCAGCCGGTTTCCGCGGCCAGTTCGAGGTCCCGGGCGATCTGCCCCCATTCGCTCTCGGAGCAGATTCCTTTATGTCCATGCTCGCGGCAGTAACGTCCGTCGTGGATATAACCGCCGTGAAGGAGGGTGTTGTCTTCGCAGTGGGCGGCGATGATGACGTCTTCGGCGGCCGCCGCGCGCATGGCTTCCCGCATCATTTCCTGGCTCTGGACGCCGCTTCCATCGTCCGAAAAGGCTACGCAGCGGCCCTTGAGGGCGTGGAAATCGACCAGTTCCTTGCCGAGCCGTCCGACCGTGATGGCGCCGTAGGGGAGTACCCGGATCAGGGCGTCCCGGTCGATGGCCGCCTGTTCCACGGCCAGATGCTCCAGGCTGTCCGGCACGGGATTGAGGTTGGGCATGGCGCAAACGAGCGTATATCCGCCCCGCGCGGCGGCCTGACTGCCGCTTCGGATCGTTTCCTTCCAGGTCTGCCCCGGCTCACGGAAGTGTACGTGAAGGTCGGTAAAGGCGGGGAGTTTCACCATGTCGCTAACCTTATTACAAAAAAAAGACAACCCGTCAGGGCTGCCTGTCAATAAAAAATAAGGACCTCATCGGTCCCACCGATGCCGAGTGTCTGGGATATGATGGACTTACTCAACATTCCGGGCAGCAAAGTTACTGCTTTTTGGGGCAATTCTGCAAATTTTTCCGACGGAAAATATCAACAAACCGCCTGTGGAAATTTTTTTCAACAAAATGGCGGAAAGGGGTTGCGACCCTCGGATAATCCTCGTAAATTTGCACTTCGTTAGTAGAAATCTTATGAGCAAGGTCGCTATTATCATGGGCAGCGCAAGTGACTGGGACGTCATGTCCCCGGCGTGCTCCACCCTCGAAGAATTTGGCATCCCCTACGAAAAACGTGTCCTCAGCGCCCATCGGAACCCCGGTCCCCTGGCCGACTATGTCCGGGCCGCGCGCGAGAACGGTTTTGATATCATCATCGCCGGCGCGGGCGGTGCCGCCCATCTGCCGGGCGTGATCGCCGCGCTCACGACCCTACCGGTCATCGGCGTTCCCGTGAAGTCCAAGGCCCTGAACGGCCTGGATTCCCTCCTGTCCATCGTCCAAATGCCCTCCGGCATTCCCGTCGCGACGATGGCCATCGACGGAGCCAAGAACGCCGCGCTGTACGCGGTGGCCATCCTGGCCCTCCAGGATACCGCCCTCCGGAAGAAGCTGGAGGATTTCCGTCAGCAGCAAAGCGACAAGGTACTCCATACGGTTATCTGAATACAATGCCCACCCCCGCCACCCTGCGTCGGTGGGCATCTAATTTTAAAAACATGAAGAGCAGGCGCATCTTTGTAGAGAAAAAGGAGCAGTTCCGCGTGGAGGCCGCGAGCCTTCTCGCCGAGTTCAACGAGAACCTCTCCCTGAGCCTGGGTTCCCTCCGGCTCATCAACGTGTACGACCTATTCGGCTTCTCCGACGACCTGTTGGAGAAGAGCCGCTACAGCGTGTTCGGGGAAGTAGTGACGGACACCGTCACCGACGACCTCCCGCTCGCGGGCAAGAAATACATCGCCGTGGAATACATTCCCGGCCAGTTCGACCAGCGGGCCTCCTCCGCCGTGGACTGCGTCCATCTGATCGACCCGGAAGCGGACATCGAGATCAAGAGCTCCCGCCTGGTGGTCTTCGAGGACTCCGTCACGGACGAAACGATCGCGAAGATCCGGCACTATTTCATCAATCCGGTGGAATGCCGCGAAAAGGACCTTTCCGTCCTTGCGCTCGGCGAGAAGGCCGATGTGAAGCCCCTCGAGGACCTGACGGGCTTCATCGACCTGGCCCCGGAGCAGTACCTCTCCTTCTGCAAGGGCCACGGCCTGGCGATGAACGCGGCCGACCTCGGGGAAGTGGTGAACTACTTCAAGTCCGAGGGCCGGAATCCGTCCGAGACGGAGCTCCGCATCCTGGACACCTACTGGAGCGACCATTGCCGCCATACCACCTTCACCTCCGTCCTGGAGGAGATCACGGTGGACGAGTCCTTCATGAAGGCCGAACTGGAATCCTCCCTGGACCTGTTCGAGCAGATGCGGGCGGACCTCGGCCGCGGGAACAAGCCCCGCTGCCTGATGGAGCTCGCGACCATCGGCGCCCGCTGGCTGCGCAAGCAGGGCAAGCTGGACGACCTGGAGGTCAGTGAAGAGAACAACGCCTGCAGCATTTTCGTAAATGTCGATGTGGACGGGAAGCCCGAGAAATGGCTCCTCCAGTTCAAGAACGAGACCCATAACCATCCGACCGAAATCGAGCCTTTCGGCGGCGCGGCGACCTGCCTCGGCGGCGCCATCCGCGACCCGCTCTCCGGTCGCGCCTACGTGTATCAGGCGATGCGCGTCACCGGTGCCGGCAACGTGAACGCCTCCGTGGCCGACACCATCCCGGGCAAGCTGCCCCAGCGGATGATCTCGAAGAAGGCCGCCGCAGGTTACTCCAGCTACGGCAACCAGATCGGCCTTGCAACCACGCACGTGCGGGAAATCTATTCCGACGGCTACACCGCCAAGCGCATGGAGATCGGCGCGGTGGTGGGTGCCGTCCGCGCCTCCGCCGTGCGGCGCGAAAGCCCCGCACCCGGCGACGTGATCCTCCTTCTGGGCGGCCGCACCGGCCGGGACGGCATCGGCGGCGCCACCGGTTCCTCCAAGGAGCACACCGAGGCCTCCCTCGAAACCTGCGGCAGCGAAGTCCAGAAGGGTAACGCCCCCGAGGAACGCCAGCTGCAGCGCCTCTTCCGCCGTCCGGAAGTGACGAAACTCATCAAGAAATCGAACGACTTCGGCGCCGGCGGCGTGAGCGTCGCCATCGGCGAGCTGGCCGACGGCCTGGACATCTGGCTGGACCGCGTGCCCGCGAAATACGCCGGCCTGAACGCGACGGAGCTCGCGATCAGCGAGTCCCAGGAGCGGATGGCCGTGGTCGTGGAAGCGGGGGACAAGGCCCGCATGATGGAACTCTGCGCCGTGGACAACATCGAGGTCACCCACGTGGCCAATGTCACCGATACCGGCCGGATGCGGATGTTCTACGGGGACACGAAGGTCTGCGACCTGACCCGCGCGTTCATCGACAGCGCCGGCGCGAAGCACTATGCGAAGGCCGCGATCCTGCCCGTCGAGGACAAGGATCCGTTCTGCCAGGAACCGGCAGGGGAGACGCTGGAGCAGCAGATGCTGTCCGTCATGGCCTCTCCGAACGTGGCCTCCCAGAAAGGTCTCGTGGAGATGTTCGACTCCACCATCGGCCGTTCCACCGTCCTGATGCCGTACGGCGGCAGGCGGCAGACGACCGAGACGCAGGTCTCCGTCCAGAAACTGCCCATGGACCAGTACACCGAGACCGCGAGCGTGATGGCCTTCGGCTACAACCCGGACCTCGCCCTCTGGAGCCCGTACCATAGCGCCGCATACGCCGTGGTCGAGGCATGCACCAAGGTGGCCTGCGCCGGTGCCGATTACAGCGGCATGCGGTTCTCCTACCAGGAATACTTCGAGCGCATGACCCAGGATCCCCATACCTGGGGCAAACCGCTCAGCGCCCTGCTCGGCACGCTCAAGATGCAGAAGGAATTCGGCCTTCCGTCCATCGGCGGCAAGGACTCGATGAGCGGCACCTTCGAGCACATCCACGTGCCCCCGACCCTCGTCGCCTTCGGCATCACGACCGTCGACGCCCGCCGCGTCATCTCGCCGGAGTTCAAGGCGGCCGGCAACCGGATCTATCTCCTGAAACATACCCCGCTCCCGAACCGGATGCCCGACACGGAGCAGCTGAAAGACAACTGGAACTTCCTGTACAAGGAAATCGGCGCCGGCAACATCGTTTCTGCCTGGTCGCTGTCCTACGGCGGCGTCGCCGAGGCCCTCGTGAAGATGGCGATGGGCAACGCCCTCGGCGTGGATGTCCAGGTCCCGGAGGCGGAACTCTTCTCCCTGGGCTATGGTTCCGCCGTGGTCGAGTCCAGAACTGCCCTGAACCACCCCTGCGCCGTCGAGCTCGGTGTCGTGACCGTTTCCGGCATCAAGGTCAATGGCTGCGAAATGGCCCTGGAGGCGCTTGAAAAGGCCTATGAGGGCCGCTATTTCAAGCTCTATCCGCCGCGGGTGAAGCCCGCCTTCGACGAGCCTGTCCCGGCCGTGGCGCCGGTCCCGTTCGATCCGAAGAACCTCGTCTATCCCGGCGCTCCCGTGGAGCATCCCGTCGTGTGCCTGCCGGTGTTCCCGGGCTCCAACTGCGACTATGACACCGCCAAGGCTTTCCGCAAGGCCGGGGCCGATGTCCGTCCGTTCGTGTTCCGGAACCTGACGCCGGAGGATGTCCTCGGGTCCATCGACGCCCTCGCGCAGCGGATCGCCGAGAGCCAGATCCTCGCCTTCTGCGGCGGCTTCTCCTCCGGTGACGAGCCGGACGGCAGCGGCAAGTTCATCGCCGACGTCATCAACAACGCCAAGGTGGGCGCCGCCATCACGGACCTCCTCGCGCGCGGCGGCCTTGTCCTGGGCATCTGCAACGGTTTCCAGGCGCTGGTCAAGAGCGGCCTGCTCCCGTACGGGAAGCTGGGCTGCGTGACGCCGGATTCCCCGACGCTCTTCCGCAACGACATCAACCGCCACGTCTCCCTGATGGCCACGACCGAGGTCGCCACGGTGAATTCCCCCTGGCTCGCCGGCTTCACCAAGGGTGAGCGCCACAGCATCGCCTTCAGCCACGGCGAGGGCAAGTTCGTCGTGTCACCGGAACTGGCGAAGGAACTCTTCGCGAAAGGCCAGGTGGCCTTCCGCTACGTGGACAACCCCAACGGATCCCATTACGACATCGAGGGCATCGTGAGCCCCGACGGACACATCCTGGGCAAGATGGGCCACAGCGAGCGCTATGAGGACCATCTGTTCAAGAACATCGCCGGCAACTGCCGGCAGCCTATCTTCGAAAACGCAGTCGCATACTTCAGAAAACAACGATAAATGGTCAAGGATAAACTCCTATTCAACGGAAACGAGAAGCAGGTCTTCTCCACCGACGACCCCGTGCAGGTCATTTTCCGCTACAAGGACGTGACGACCGCCTACCACGGCGTCAAGCGGGCCCGCTTCAACGGCAAGGGCGCGCTCACCAGTCAGATTTCGGCCCTCCTGCTGGGCTATCTCAACGAGAACGGGGTGGACACCCACTTCATCCGCACGCTCTCCGACGAGCGCGAGCAGCTGTGCCGGATGATCGAGATCATCCCGCTCGAGGTGGTGTTCCACAACCGGATCTGCGGCTCCCTAGCCACCAAGCTGGGGGTCGAGGACGGCATGAAGCCGGAGAACACGATCCTGGACCTGTGCTACAACAACGACGAGCTGGGCGACCCGCTCATCAACCGCGACCAGGCCGTGGCCCTGAAACTGGCCACCTATCCCGAGCTGGACATGATGTATGACATCGTCCGCCGGTCAGGCCAGCTGCTGACGGACCTCCTGCACCAGGCGGGCATCGAGCTCGTGGACGCGAAGTTCGAGTTCGGCCGGGCGGCGGATACCGGGGCCATCATCATCTCCGACGAGCTCAGCCCCGACACCTGCCGGATGTGGGACGAGGAAACGGGGGAGCGGCTGGACAAGGACCGCTTCCGCCTGGACCTCGGGGACCTGGTCCCGTCCTACAGCATCGTCCTGGAGAAATTGAGAAACGTAATGGAAACGGAAGAATAATATGGGCGTACTTGCAGTTTACGGCGTCCCGGACGCCTCGACCTACATCTACTACGGTCTGCACAACCTCCAGCACCGCGGCCAGGAAGGCGGCGGCATCGCTACTTTCGACAGCCACGGCGACTCGCATCGCTACCGCGGCCTGGGCCTCCTGAACGAGATCTTCAACAACGGCCAGGTGGGCAAGCTCCAGGGTTCCCTGGGCATCGGCTGCGTCAAGTACGCGAACGCCTCCCGCGGCGGCCTGGACAACGTGGGCCCTTTCTTCTTCCGCCACCATTCCGGCGACTTCTGCGTCGCGAGCGACGGTAACCTGGTGAATTCCAAGCAGATCGCCGAGTATCTGGAAAAGCGCGGCACCATCTTCCAGACCGACACCGACGCGGAACTCCTGGCGCACCTCATCAAGAAGAGCGCGAGCGAGGACCGTATCGTGAACATCGTGAAGGCCCTGAACATGATGGAAGGCGGCTACACCTTCGTCGTCATGACGAAGAACCGCATCTACGCCGCCCGTGACAAGTACGGCATCAAGCCCCTGTGCATCGGCAAGATCGGCGACGGCTATGTCGTCAGCAGCGAATCCTGCGCATTCGGCATCATGGGCGCGGAGTTCATCCGCGACGTGCGTCCGGGCGAGATCATCTCGCTGGACCACCACGGCATCCGCAGCACGATCTTCTCGAAGTTCTGCAAGCACCGGATGTGCGGCATGGAATACATCTATTTTGCGCGTCCCGACAGCGACATCGACGGCTGCAACGTGCACGCTTACCGCAAGGAAGCGGGCCGGCGCCTGTACCGGGAGTGCCCGGTGGAGGCCGATATGGTCGTGGGCGTGCCCGAATCCAGCCTGAGCGCGGCCATGGGTTATGCCGAGGAAAGCGGCATCCCGTACGAGATGGGCCTCATCAAGCACAAATATGTGGGCCGCACCTTCATCGAGCCGGTCCAGTCCATGCGTGAACTGGGCGTGAAGATGAAGCTCTCCCCGGTGTACAGCATCGTGAAGGGCAAGCGCATCGTCCTGGTGGACGACTCCATCGTCCGCGGCACGACTTCCCTCAAGATCGTCCGGCTCCTCCGCGAGGCGGGCGCCACGGAGGTCCACGTGCGCATCGCCAGCCCGATGATGCGGTTCACCTGCCACTACGGTGTGGACACGTCCACTCCGGAAGAGCTCCTGTGCTCGCACCGGACGCTGGAGGAGGCCTGCGCGGCCATCGGCGCGGATTCCCTGGGCTACCTGAGCCCGGAATCCACGCGTGCATCCGCTTTCGGTTGCGCCGACCCGTGCCAGGCTTGCTTCACGGGCGAGTATCCGACCCTTTTGTATGACGAAGAAATCAACGACTAGACTATGGCGAAAACCTACGAAAACGCGGGCGTGAACCTCGAAGCGGGGTATGAAGTGGTCCGCAGGATCAAACAGCACGTCGCATCCACGCGCCGGATCGGGTCGATGGGGAACATCGGCTCCTTCGGCGGCATGTTCGACCTCTCGGCCCTGAATGTCAAGGAGCCGGTCCTCGTGAGCGGCACCGACGGCGTGGGCACCAAGCTCAAGATCGCCTTCGCGATGGACAAGCACGACACCATCGGCATCGACGCCGTGGCGATGTGCGTGAACGACGTCCTCGCGCAGGGCGCCGAACCCCTCATTTTCCTGGATTATGTGGCGCTCGGACACAACATCCCGGCCAAGGTGGAAGCCATCGTCGCCGGCGTGGCGGAAGGCTGCCGCCAGGCGGGCTGCGCCCTCGTGGGCGGCGAAACGGCCGAAATGCCGGGCATGTATGAGGACGGCGAATATGACATCGCGGGTTATACCACCGGTGTCGTCGAGAAGTCCAAACTCATTGACGGCTCGAAGGTGAAGGTGGGGGACGTCCTCGTGGGCGTGGCCTCCAGCGGCGTGCACTCCAACGGCTTCAGCCTCGTGCGGAAGATCGTGGCCGATGCCGGCCTGTCCTATGACACGCCGATCGCCGAATTCGGCTACCGGAAGCTCGGCGAAGTGCTCCTCACCCCGACGAAGATCTATGTGAAGCAGATGCTCGAGGTGATCCGCAACTGCGATGTCCACGGGATCTGCCACATCACCGGCGGCGGCTTCGACGAGAATATCCCGCGCGTGCTGCAGCCCGGTCAGGGCCTCGAGATCCACGAGGGAACCTGGGAGATTCTCCCGGTGTTCCAGATGCTGGAGAAGTGGGGGAATGTCCCGCACCGCGAGATGTTCAACATCTTCAACATGGGTATCGGCATGATCGCCGTCCTGGACGCTTCCGAGGCCGACAAGGCCATCGACATCCTGAACCGCTGCGGCGAGAAGGCCGCCGTCATCGGCCAGGTCACGGACCAGCCCGGGGTCGATATTCAGATGTCATTCTGAGCGAAGCGAAAGAATCTATGAAGAAGCAGTTAGCGGTATTCGCCAGCGGCACCGGCACCAATTTCGACGCCATCGCCCGCGCCTGCGCGGACGGCGTCCTGGATGCCGAGGTGGCCGTGATGGTGTGTGACAAGCCCGGCGCCGCCGTCATCGAAAAGGCGGCGCGCTACGGGGTGGAGACCTTCGTCTTCTCCCCGAAGAGCTATCCTTGCAAGGCCGCCTTCGAGGCCGAGATCGTGAAGATCCTGGATGCCAAGAAGGTCGACCTGGTGTGCCTGGCGGGCTATATGCGCATCGTCGGGGAAACCCTCCTGAACGCCTACGAGGGCAAGATCATCAACATCCATCCGGCCCTGCTCCCCGCTTTCAAGGGGGCCCATGCCGTCGAGGATGCCGTCGCCTACGGCGTCAAGGTGTACGGCATCACCATCCACTGGGTCAATGCGGACCTGGACGGGGGCAAGATCATCGCCCAGCGCGCCTTCGAGTACGACGGGAACGACCCGGCGGAGGTGCATCGGCTCGGGCAGCCCATCGAGCATCAACTGTATGTAGAAACCATTGCGAAACTGATCAAATAATGAGAGCGTTAGTTAGTGTAAGCGACAAGACCGGCCTCGTGGAGTTCGTCCAGGGCCTGGTGGACCTGGGCTGGGAGATCATCGCCACCGGCGGTACCCAGAAACTCCTCGAGTCCAAGGGTGTGAAAACCATCGGCATCAGCGAAGTCACCGGCTTCCCGGAGATCTGCGACGGCCGCGTGAAGACCCTGCACCCGAAGGTGCACGGCGGCATCCTCGCGCGCCGCGACGTGCCCGCCCACATGGAAACCCTGAAGGAGAACGGCATCGAGACCATCGAGCTCGTGTGCGTGAACCTGTATCCGTTCCGGCAGACCATCGCCAAGGAAGGCGTGACGCTGGAGGATGCCATCGAGAACATCGACATCGGCGGTCCGTCGATGGTGCGCAGCGCCGCCAAGAACTGGCGCGACGTCACCATCGTCTGTGATCCCAATGATTACGGAACCGTCCTCGCGGAACTCCGCGAAAACGGCTGCACGAGCCCGGAAACCCGTCTGAAGCTCTCCGCCAAGGCCTACACCCACACGGCGGAATACGACGCCTGCATCGCCACGTATATGCGCAAGCAGGCCGGCCTGCCTGAGAAGCTCTTCCTGGAGTTCGACATCAAGCAGGGCCTCCGCTACGGCGAGAACCCGCACCAGAGCGCGAACTTCTACGCCGCCCTCGAGCCGGCTCCGTTCTCCCTGGCCTTCGCGAAGCAGATCCAGGGCAAGGAACTGTCCTACAACAACATCCAGGACGCCAATGCGGCCCTGAACGTGCTGCGGGACTTCGACGAGCCCTTCTGCGTGGCCCTCAAGCATATGAATCCCTGCGGCGCTGCGGTGGGCAAGACCATCGAGGAGGCCTGGCAGGCCGCCTATGAGGCCGACAAGGTGAGCATCTACGGCGGCATCGTGGGCGTGAACCGCGAACTCACCGCCGAGGTGGCCCGCGGCATGAAGCCCATCTTCCTGGAGATCGTCATCGCCCCGTCCTACACCCCGGAAGCCCTGGAGATCCTCTCCACCAAGAAGAACCTCCGCGTGATGCAGGTCGACATGACCCGTTCCGACGCCCCGGTTCCGCAGTACGTGAGCGTGAACGGCGGCCTCCTGGTCCAGCAGCTGGACACCCAGGTGGAAACCGTCACCCCGGAAATGTGCGTGACGAAGGTAAAGCCCACGGAGGCGCAGCTGGCCGATGCGAACTTCGGCTGGAAGATCGTCAAGCACGTGAAATCCAACGCGATCGCGGTCGTCCGCGACAACCACACCATCGGCGTGGGCGCGGGCCAGACGAACCGTGTCGGCTCCGCCGAGATCGCCCTCAACGAGGCGAAGGCCGCCGGCTTCACGGAAGGCCTCGTCCTAGCGTCCGACGGCTTCCTGCCGTTCGACGACACCGTCGCCCTCGCTGCGAAATACGGCGTGACGGTCATCGTCCAGCCGGGCGGCAGCATCCGCGACGCGGACGCGATCGCCAAGGCCGACGAGCTGGGCATCACGATGCTCTTCACGGGTGTAAGACATTTCAAGCATTGATCGTATGGGTCTCGTTTATCCGCTTCCTTCCCAAAACGCGTCCCTCGGCGGCAAGGTCATCGACCTGGAAAGCTGCCTGGGGAAAACCGTCCTCGTCGTCGGCGGCGGCGGGCGTGAGCACGCCATCGTCGAGGCGCTGAGCCGGAGTCCGCAGGTCTCCAAGATCTATTGCGCCCCCGGCAACGCCGGTATCGGCCTGAAGGCTTTCAACGTGCCGCTGAAAGATACCGATGTCGAGGGGCTGAAGAACTTTGCGATCGACAACGCCGTGGATCTGACGGTCGTCGGGCCGGAGGCGGCGCTGGCGGCCGGCCTGACGGACGCCTTCCGCGCCGCAGGCCTCGCGGTGTTCGGCCACACGAAGGCCGCCACGGCCATCGAGAGCTCCAAGGAGTTCGCCAAACGGCTGATGGAGAAATATGGCATTCCCACGGCCTCCTACAAGGCTTTCTCGGATTATGACGAAGCATTGGCCTATGTCTCCGCCCGCCCGTTCCCGGCCGTCCTCAAGTATGACGGCCTGGCGGCCGGCAAGGGCGTAGTCATCGCCCAGGACCTGGAGGAAGCGAAGGCTGCCCTCGCCAGCATGCTTCTTGACGAGGCCTTCGGCAAGGGCAGGGTAGTGGTGGAAGATTTCCTCACCGGCCCCGAGTTCTCCTTCCTGTGCTTCGTGGACGGCAAGCGTGTCTATCCGATGCCGCTCTCCCAGGACCACAAGCGCGCCTTCGACGGCGACAAGGGCCCGAACACGGGCGGTATGGGCGCCTACACGGGCCTTCCGTTCATCACGGAGGAAGACCGTGCATTCGCCTATAAGGAAATCATGTGCAAGGCCGCGGAGGCGATGGTGGCTGAAGGCTGCCCGCTCTCCGGCGTCCTGTACGGCGGTCTGATGAAGACCCCGCAGGGCATCAAGGTCATCGAGTTCAACGCCCGCTTCGGCGACCCGGAGACGGAAGTCGTCCTGCCGCTCCTCGAGAGCGACATCTACGACATCTTCGAGGCGGTCGCCACGGGCCGGGAAACGGCCGAGCCGGTCTGGCGCCAGGGCTTCTCCCTGGGCGTCGTGCTGGCCTCCAAGGGCTATCCGGGCTCCTACCAGAAGGGCTTCGCCATCAAGAACCTGGACCAGGTCGATGCGCATGTGGCCCACATGGGCACCGCCTTCAAGGACGGCCAACTCGTCACCAACGGCGGCCGCGTCTTGATGGTCATTGCCGAAGGCCCGACCATCGCCGCCGCCCGCGAGAAGGTCTATGCCGAGGTCGCCAAGATCGACTGTGACAACCTGTTCTACCGCAACGACATCGCGCACTGCGCATTTGAGTAATATGGGAAACATCATCGACGGAAAGGCGCTGAGCGCCGCAGTGAAAGAAGAAGTCAAGGCCCAGGTGCCTGAGCTGGAGGCCCAGTACGGCCGCAAGCCGTGCCTCGTGGTCATTATCGTGGGGGAGAACCCCGCCAGCCAGGTCTATGTGCGCAACAAGGTGAAGGCTGCGGCCTACACGGGCATGGAATCCCGCCTGGTCGAACTCCCCGCCGACATCAGCGAGGAGGCCCTCCTGGACCACATCAAGGCCCTGAACGTGGACCCGGCCGTGGACGGCATCCTGGTGCAGCTCCCGCTGCCCAAGCACATCGACGAGGAGAAGGTCATCGACACCATCGTCCGGGAGAAGGACGTGGACGGCTTCCACCCCGGCAACGTGGCGAACCTGTGGCTGGGCAAGGACTGCATCGTCCCGTGCACGCCCGCCGGCGTGATGCGGATGCTGGATTCCATCGGCGTGGACCTGAAAGGCAAGAACGCCGTGGTCGTGGGCCGCAGCAACATCGTGGGCAAGCCCATGGCGAAACTCCTGCTGGACCGCCACGCGACGGTCACGATCGCCCATTCCCGCACCGCCGACCTCGGCGCCGTCTGCCGCACGGCCGACGTCCTCGTCGTCGCCGTGGGCCGCGCCGGCCTCGTGACCGGCGACATGGTCAAGCCGGGCGCCGTGGTCATCGACGTAGGCATGAACCGAAACGCCGAAGGCAAGCTCTGCGGCGACGTGGACTTCGCCTCCGCCGCCCCCGTCGCCTCCTGGATCACCCCCGTCCCCGGCGGCGTCGGCCCCATGACCATCGCCATGCTCATGAAGAACACCATCGCCTGCTTCCTCTCCCGGCAGCAAGCGTGACTTGTACATCGGAAGAGGGATCGTGTCAATACTCTGTCTTATCGACCTTTTCCGTCCAGAGGCGGAAGGCGGTCTGGGCTTCGTCGCGGAGGAGTTGGATGATGGGGACCATTCTTTGGAAAATCCATCAACTCCAGCTCTCTTTATTTGTTCCCTTTCACTATCTTTGCAAAAATAGGAATTGAGAACCATGGCTGATATGAACGAAATCAAAGTCTATCATTCCGTCTGGAAAGCGGCCATCACGATCGTGGTGAACTTGCCGTTGTTGGCCTTGGGCGTGTGGGGCGTTCTGAGTGGGACTACGCCCATACTCGCCGGGTGTCTTGCCGCCTTTTTCTGCTTTGCGATTGTGATGACGGCCTGGCCGCTCGTGAAAGAGAGAATCACCAAGGAACCTTATCTCACCATCACGGACGATTGTGTCAAGGTGTCCGGGCGCAAAGGCCAGGAGTTCCGGTTTGCCGATGTGGAGTCGTTTCGCCTGAGACGTTTCCTCTTTGACGGAATGATCGAGGTCAACTACCGCAACGAGAGAATGACCCCGGGTGCCATCATGGTATCGGACTTGGCCATTAAGTTGAAAGATCTTCATGCCATCCTGAACGAACGCCTGGCAGACTGCAAGTAGATGGGAAAAGCCTATCATACCAAGCACGAGGCCCGGAAGGGACTGGAGGACTTTGAGTTGTCCAGGCATCCGAAAGGGACGAAGGCGAAGGGGTTGCGGAAGGTGCTTCGGACGCGGATGAAGAATGCCGCCGTCGCGTTCCCGAGGGATCGGTTCGGATGGGCGGAAGAGAAGAGTTCGCGGCTTCGCGGCGGGCGGCGGAATGTCCATAAAGCAGCTCGGCAGGATTCCCAGAGGGAAATCGCTGCCGAGCTGGATCAGGAATAAGGAGGCGTCGTCCTATTTCTTGACGACGTACTTGTCGAAGAAATCGAGGAAATAGGGCCAGTTGGGGCCGGACTCGTGGCCGCCGTCGTGCTGACGGAAGGCCAGCTTGCCCTTGATGATGCCCACGTTCGTGCCGGGATACAGGTCCGTGTCCATGCCCTTTTCACCGAGGAGCTCATAGACCGGCGTGGCCTTGACGGTGGCCATGAACATGCCGATCAGGTCCTGCCACTTGTCCGCATCCCAGGTGCCGCTGGAGATGAAGCAGGGGCGCGGGGCGCAGAGGGCGATGAGTTCGTGCTGGTCCACGGGAAGGTCGTTCTCCGTGAGCGGATCGGCCCCGTACTTGATGAAGTTGCCGCACATCCAGTGGTATTCACCGGCATCGGCGAGATTGCCCAGGCTTTCGCCGCAATTGCGGCGCCAGGGCGAGGAGCCGCCTTCGCCGGCCGAGGCCACGAGGGCCGCCGCGAAGCGCTCGTCGAACGCCATGGTCACGAGCGCCGCCTTTCCGTTGCGGGAAACGCCCTCGATAGCCACTTTCGTGGCGTCGAACTCACGCGTCGTCTCGAAGTAATCCACCAGCTTGGAAGCGCCCCAGGCCCAGGCGCGAAGTGCGCCCCAGTCCGTGGGCTTGCGGTAATCGCCCTTGTTCGTGAGGCCGACGATACCCTGGCGGAGTCCATGGCCGCCATCGGCCTGGATGCTGCCCGTGACGATGACCGCCGCGGCCCAGCCGCGCTCGACCACCTGCTGCTGCCAGGACTTGGCCCGCGGCCGGTTGTTGGCGCCGGGGAAGTTGAAGCTCATCCCGGCCGGCATGATGAAGCCGAATTCCATGATGACGGGAACCGGGCCCTTCGCGGCCTCCGGCCAGGTGACCTGCGCCTGGATGCGGACCTCGATGGACGGGCAGGCGGAATTGTCCGCCACGCCGGCGAGGTCGCGCCGGATGCACGGGATGCCTTCCATGTCGATCTTTTCCTCCTTCACGACCTCCCACTTGATGGCGGGCACGTTCTCAGGTACGCGGCCATAGACCTCATCCTCGAAGGCTTTCACCAGCTCCGGGCGGCGCACCTTGCGCCACATCTTCGCATCCTTCACCTTGCGGCCGTCGAAGGTGACGAGCGGATCGGGATAGTAGATCCAGGGATTGGCCTTCATCTCGTCGTAGTTGGGGGCGCGGTTCGGATCGTCCGTATAGGCGTCGCGGCCGGGACGCACGGACGTCAGGCCCAGCTGGCCGAGCATCTGCGCGTGGTCCGCGTTCGTGAGCGCATTGAGGGAATCCCGGTTCACCCGGGGCATGCCCGGGAACTGGGCCGAGGCCTGGCCCTGCGCAAAGAGCAGGGCGGCGGACAGGATCAGGACAAGTCTTTTCATGCTGGAAGGAATCAATAGAACACTTCGTCGAAGAACTGCCGCATCTTGGCGGCGTAGGGGACACCGTACTTGGCGAAAGTGTCCTTGGTGCGCTGGTCGGGCTTCCAGTCGAAGAAAGCGTGGCTGGCGCCGTCCACGATGTCCAGCACCGCATTCTGGTCCTTGCCCTTCAGGCGGAGGAGGTACTCTTCCATAGGCTTGCGGCCGACGGTGCGGTCCAGGGTGCCGAGCACCATGTACTGCGGGACCTCGCGGATTTCCGCGTCAGGAACGTTGCAGTCCGGCGTGATGGCGACGAGGCCCATCGGCTCGTAGTTCTCCGCGAAGCGGACGAGGGTGCCGAGGTCGAAGACGCCGTAGCTGGGAGCCGCGACCTGGATGGCGCGGAGGCTCTTCTTCGCCTTCGCGGCCGTCCAGCCCTTGGGCATGTAGGTCGGAAGGAACTGATACACGCCCTTCTGCGTGCCGAAGCCGCCGTCGCCGACGCGCTCGATCAGGTCGATCATGCAGGCGGAGAGGTGGCCGCCGGCGCTGTCGCCCGTGACGGCGATCTTCTTGGGATTCACGCCGTATTCGGCCGCGTGCTCCTGGATGTGCAGGATGGCGCCGTAGCAGTCCTCGATGAGCTGGTGCATCTGGACAGGCTCCTTGTCGCCGTCACCGTGGTTGAGCCAGCGGTAGTCGATGCTCGCGACGACGTATTTGCCGCCCTTGATGAGCTCGCGGGCGAGGCCGCGCATGATGTCCTCGGTGTTGGAGGACCAGCCGCCGCCGTGGATGATCACCACGCAGGGGAGTTTCTTCGCCCCGTCGGGGATGAAGACGTCATACTTCAGGGGCTTGACGCCCGGCTGCGCATAGACGACGTCCTGGATGGTCCTGTAGCCCTGCAGGCGCTCCGCTTCGATGATGGAGGCGCCGATGCTCATGATGTTGTGGTCCACTTTGACGGTGAATTCGGGGACCATGGATTCCTTGTAGGTGGGATAGAAGACGCCGCCGGAGACGGAGAGCTCGTAGCCGCTGTCGAAGACCCAGCCCGGGTCGGTGACATCGACCTTCACTTTCAGGACGGTGCCGGCGGGGACCATGCCGTTTTCGGGGATGGCGGGAGTGACGGTGACCTTGCCGTGCTGCGGCTGTTCCACCCGGACGCGGAAGGCGTCCTGCGCGCAGAGCGATCCGCTGGCAAGCGCCAGGAAGGCGAGGGAAAGGAAGATGTGTTTCATATCGATGGTTGTGTAGTTCCGTTATTTCCGCTAAGTTAAGATTTTTTGCGTAACTTTGAAACGGCATGAAACGGATTCTGACAATTCTATGGACCCTGGCCGGCGTTTCTACCGGCCTTTTCGCGCAGCGGGCGCACTATGTGGACCCTTTCATCGGCACCGCCGGCATGGGCCACACCTTCCCGGGCGCCTGCGTCCCCTTCGGGGGCGTGCAGCTTTCGCCCGACACGGACATGATCCCGCACAACATCGAAGGCGTGTACCAGCCGCGCACGTATGAGTACTGCGCCGGCTACCAGTACGGTGACAGCACGATCGTGGGCTTCAGCCACACGCACTTCAGCGGCACCGGCCATTCCGACCTCGGGGACATCCTGCTCATGCCCGGCACGGGTGAGGTCCTGCTCGTCCCGGGGACGGCGGAGGACCCGGATTCCGGGTACCGGCAGCGTTTCAGCCACGACACCGAATCGGCGGGCGCGGGCCATTACGAGGTCACGCTGGCGGATTCCGGCATCCGGGTGGAACTGACCGCCACCTCGCGCGTGGGCGTCCATCGGTATACGTATCCGAAAGGGGAGGAGGGGCACATCGTCCTGGACCTCGACTACGGCATTTACAATTACGACGGGAAGACGCTCTGGGCGGAGGTCCGTGTGGTGAGCCCGACGCTCGTTACGGGGTACCGGATCACGAACGGATGGGCCCGGACCAACTATACCTATTTCGCGATGGAGTTCTCGCGGCCGGTGCTGGAATACGGCTGGAAAGACAAGGCGCCCGTGCCGTACAACGGCGGCTACGGCAAGTTCCGCCAATACACGGACTTCCCGGAAATGGCCGGCCGCAAGGTCGCGGCCTGGTTCAAGTTCGACACGGCCGACAATCCCGAGCTCACGGTCAAGGTCGCCCTGTCCGCGACAGGAACCACCGGCGCCCTGAAGAACCTCCAGGCGGAGGCGGAAGGGGTTTCCTTCGATGTGCTGCGCTTACGGGCGGAAGATGCCTGGGAGCACGAGCTCGCCTGCATCGACATCGACGGGACCGAGGCGGAAAAGACCATGTTCTATACCTCCCTGTACCATACGATGATCAATCCTTCGGTGTATATGGACGTGGACGGCCTCTACCGGGGCCTGGACCACGAACTGCATCGGGCGGAGGGATTTACGAACTATACGGTGTTCTCGCTCTGGGACACGTACCGGGCGGAGCATCCGCTCCTGGCGCTGCTCAAGCCGCATCAGGCGGAGGACATGGTCGCGTCCATGCTCAGGCACTATGAACAGAGTCCGCACCACATGCTTCCCATCTGGAGTCACATGGCCAACGAGAACTGGTGCATGACCGGCTACCACAGCGTCTCAGTCCTCTCCGACGCCATCGCCAAGGGACTGAAGGTCGATGGGAAAGAAGCCCTGGAAGCGATGGTTTCCACTTCGTCGGTCCCGTGGTACAGCGGGCTGGGGGAGTATATCCAGGAAGGCTATGTCCCGCTGGAGAAAACGTCCACCGCGGCCAGCAACACGCTGGAGTATGCCTATGACGACTGGGCCATCGCCGCGGCCGCGGAAAGGCTCGGAAACGCCCAGGTCGCGCAGCGGTACCTGAAACGGGCCGGCTACTGGAAGAACGTCTTCGACGCGTCCCTGGGCCTCGCCAGGCCCCGCTATGCCGACGGTACGTTCAAAGAGTCCTTCGACATCAAGCAAACCGTCGGCCAGGGCTTCATCGAAGGCAATTCCCTGAACTATTCCTTCCACGTCCCGCAGGACGTGCGCGGCCTGATGGCGCAGATGGGCGGGGACAAGAAATCCATCGCAAACCTGGACGAGCTCTTCGGCAGCGACCTGCCGGAGTATTGCTACGCGGACAACGAGGACATCACGGCCGACTGCCTCCTGGGCGGTTATGTCCATGGGAACGAGCCCAGCCACCACATCCCGTACCTGTATGCCTGGACCTCCGAGCCCTGGAAGACGCAGTACTGGGTCCGGGAGATCGTGGACCGCTTCTACCACCCGGAAATCCGGGGCCTGGGCGGGAACGACGACTGCGGCCAGATGAGCGCGTGGTACATCTTCACCGTCCTCGGTTTCTACCCGGTGTGCCCGGGCACCGACCAGTACGTGCTGGGCGCTCCGTGCATTCCGTATGCGAAAGTCACGCTTGAAAACGGCCATACCCTGGAGATGAAGGCCCATGGCCTCAGCGCCCGGAACCGTTATGTCAAGTCCGTGAAACTGAACGGAAAGCCGGTCGACCGGCTCTTCCTCACGCACGCCGAGCTGCTGGCTGGCGGCACGCTGGAATTCGAGATGGCTTCGAAACCGAACAAACGCCGGGGCGTCACCCCGGAAACGAAACCCTATTCACTATGAGAAGAATCCTTCCGAATCCCTGGCCGCCCTCATGCGGCACGGCTTCGACGGCGCCGTCCTTTCCTGGAATGTCATGGAGGCGCCGGATTCCCATATTTCCTGCTTAGGAAAGCGCTGACGGAGCGCTGAGCTTCCCGATGATGTCGTCCAGCATCCGGAAGAGTTCCGGCGTGGTCTCGGGCGTGACGCTCTCGCAAAGGACGGAACTGCCGACGACAAAGGGCACATCCGCCAGTTTCTGCTGGAGGTCCTGACCTTTCTCCGTCAACGAAACGATCATCTGACGGGCATCCTTTTCGCCTTTCCGGCGGACGAGGATGCCTTCTTTTTCCATGCGCTGGAGCAGGGGAGTGACCGTGTTCGTCTCCAGGAACAGCCGCTTGGCGATGTCATTCACCGGCTGGGCGTCCTTCTCCCACAGGACCAGCAGCACAAGGTACTGCGGATAGGTCAATCCGTGCTCAGAGAGCAGCGGATGATAGGCCTGCGAGAGAAGGCGCGAAGCGGTGTAGAGCCGGAAACAGAGCTGGTTGTCCAGCTTGAATTCCTCTTTGATCATAACATTCCCTGGAGGTCTTTCTCGATCTCTTCCGGCGTCGTGATGGGGGCGTAGCGCTTGATGACGGTGCCGTCACGGTTCACGAGGAACTTGGTGAAGTTCCAGAGGATGTCGCTGTCCTTCTTCGCGGTCTTGCTGAGGCCCTTGAGCATCACCCGGGTCGCCTTGCCCTTGATGCCGTTGTAAGCCTCGGTGGGGGCCTGGGCCTTCAGGTACTCGAAGATGGGTTCGGCGTTCTCGCCGTTCACATCGGTCTTGGCCATCAGCGGGAAGGTCACGCCGTGGTTGATGCGGCAGAACTCAGCGATTTCGTCGTTGGAACCGGGTTCCTGACCGGCGAACTGGTCGCAAGGGAAGCCGACGATGACGAGGCCCTGGTCCTTATACTTCTGGTAGAGAGCCTCCAGGCCGTCGTATTGAGGCGTGAAACCGCACTTAGATGCGGTATTGACAATTATCAGCACTTTGCCTTCGAACTGCGCGAAGTCCACCTCGGCGCCCTTGTTGCTGCGGGTCTTGAAATCATAGATCTTTGCCATGTCTGTATCTTTTATCGTTTAATTATATCGTTCGCGATGCAAATATACGACTTTCTTTTTATATCGCAAACGATATTTCTAAAAAATGCACAAAAAAAGCGTTCCCGGGGGAGGAACGCTCTTCCGATTACACGGTCTTGGCTCCGTAAACGCTCTGCGAGATGTTGATCAGGAAGTCGCCCATCTTTTCGATGCAGTTCACGATGTCCATGTAGAATGAACCCGTTTCGTACGGATACGTGGATTTCTCGATGTTGGTGAGATGCTCGTTGCGAAGGGTATCCCGGTACGCATTGATGGCCGATTCCGCTTCCTCGGCGTTATGGATGTCGGTGATTTCCACCAGCGGGGTGGAAAGATTGACGTCCATGGCGGCGTAGGCATTGTCCAGGAGGTCCAGCAGGTGGTTCAGCTGCTGCAGCATGTGGTCCGTGAAATGGCATTTGTGCTCCCACACGCGCTGGAGGATCTTGCCGATGGTTTCGCCGCTGTCGCCCAGGGACTCCATCTCGCCGATGACCCGATAGAATTCGCGGATGCGCGCGAGGCCGCCGATACTCATCTCGTTCTTGGAGACATCGCGGAGATAGGTGGCGATTTCGCGTTCCACGTTGTCGGTGATTTCCTCATAATGGACCAGTTTCTTGTCTGCTTCCTCGAATTCCGCCAGCGTGCCTGCGTTGATGGCGTTGCGGATATAGCCGAGGTCCCTGCGGCAGAGGCGGCCGAACTCCACGACCTCCATCTTGGCGCTGTTGAGCGCGAGGTCGCCTGTGGCGATGTTGCCGATGCCGATGTACTTCAGCCGATAGACTTCCTTCTCTTCGCCCTTGCTCGGAACCATCCATGTCACCATCTTGACCAGCTGCGGGATGAACCAGACCAGGATGAGGGTCGTGATGACATTGAACACGGTATGGAGCACGGCGACGCTGTAAGGCAGCGAGGCGACGAGGGATTCCTGCGTGGCGGCGTCCGCCCCGGAGAAATCGACCGAAACCGGGTTGGGAAAGCCCAGGGCTTCGACGGTGATGCCCACCAGCTTGATGAACGGATTGAAGAAGAGCAGCGCCAGGATGACGCCGAACAGGTTGAACAGGAAATGGGCCCGGGCCGTGCGTTTCGCGCTCTGGTTCGCCACGGCGGCGGCGATGTTGGAGGTCACCGTGGTGCCCAGGTTGCTGCCCAGGACCATGGCCGTCGCCATGGTGAAGGGAATGTATCCTTGCGCCACCAGTACCATCGTGATGGCCGTGGCGGTCGCTGAACTCTGGAGCATGAGGGTGATGGCGGCGCCCGCCACCATGAACAGGAAGATGCTCCAGATGCCATAGCCGGAGAGGGTGGAGAGGAAGGTCCGGACGCCTTCGTTGTCCAGGAGCACCGTGGACGTCTCTTTCAAGGTGGACAGGCCCAGGAACAGGAGGGCGAAGCCCATCAGGAACTCGCCGAAATTCGCATATTTCTTGATGCTCTGGGCGATGAAGGCGAAGAACATCAGCGGGACGGCGATCGTGGCGATGCTCCAGCTGCCGCCCCCGAAGCTCAGGGCGAAGATCCAGGCGGTCACGGTCGTGCCGATGTTGGCACCCATGATCACGGCGATGGCGCTTCCCAGCGCCAGCAGGCCGGCATTGACGAAACTCACGATCAGGAGGGTCGTCGCCGTCGAACTCTGCACCATGGCGGTGACCACGATGCCGGTCAGGATGCACTTGAAAGTGTTGGATGTCATCTTGGCCATGAACACCCGCAACCGGTTTCCTGCCATTTTCTGCAGACCGCCGCTCATCAAGGACATGCCATAGAGGAACATGGCCAGGGAGCCGAGCAGGGTCAGGATCTGTAACAGCATCTGTATAAGGTTTAGATTCAGTCTGTGAATTTACGATTTTTTGCCGAGATAGCGGATGGCAAGCATCGTGAGGTCGTCACTTTGTTCCGCGGGCTCGGTGAAGGCGTGGACGGCGTCGGCCAGTTCCCGGACCAGCGTCTCCGGGTCCGCGGCGCCCGATTTTTCGAGCACGTCCAGGATCCGGCGTTCCCCGAACTGGTCGTGATTCCCGTTCTCCGCCTCCGTCAGGCCGTCCGTGTACAGCAGGAGGGTCTTGCCCGGAGCCAGGGTCAGCTGCTGTCCCTTGTATTTCCACTCGGTCTCCACGCCGATCGGAAGGTTGGACTCCACTTTCAGGAAGCAGCGTTCTTTCCCGATCAGGACCGGCGCGTTATGGCCGGCGTTGCAGTAGGAAAGGACGCCCGTATCCGGATCCAGGATGCCGACGAAGAGCGTCGCGAACATCATCGTAGCGTTGCGGTCCTTCGAGGAGGCATTGATGACCGAGACAATCTTTTCCGGCTTGTCCTCCGTGGAAGACAGAGAGCGGAACTGGGTGCTGATGATGGACATGACCAGGGCGGAAGGGACACCTTTCCCGGAGACGTCGCCGATGCAGAAGAACAGCCGGCCGTCCCGGACGAGGAAGTCGTAGAAATCGCCGCCCACCGCCTTGGCCGGTGTCAGGCTCGCATGGATCTCGAGGTCGTCGCGTCCGGGGGAGAGCGTGAAGTCCGTGGGCAGCATGGACAGCTGGATCTCCCGGGCGATGGACAGCTCGCTTTCCATCGACGCTTTCTGGGCCGTGGTGGCCGTCAGTTCCCGGACATAATCCGCCAAGGAAGCCTGCATGTCTGCGAAGGAATCGCGCAGGATGCCGATTTCGTCCTGGTGGCGGATTTCGGGAAGCGGCGTGTTGAAATCGCCCTTGGCCACTTCCTTCGCCGATTGGGCGAGATATTGGAGGGGCTTCGTGGACCGCCTGATCATGAGCGGGCTGGCCAGGGCGATCAGCAGCATGCCGAGAAGCATCATCCCCAGGGTGAACAGGCCCTGCAGGAGGCCCGGCCGGACCACCGCGGAGCGGGGGACGACAATGCCCACGGACCATCCCGTCTTCTCGATCGGCGCATAATACACGTAGGAGGGGACGCCTTCGATGACCGTCCGGCCCCGGCCCTGGCGACCGGCCAGCATCTCATGCCCCACATGGGCAAAGCTGGTATCTTTCGCGGAAACCGCCCCGTCGGCGTCGAAATAGTTCTGCCCCAGCATGCGCTCGGTGTCGGGATGGGCGATGAAGTCTCCCTCGCGGTCCAGGAGGAAGGAGTAGGGCTGGTGCTCCGCATCGTCCGGAATCCGGTCGCGCTCATGGACGATCCGGTCGATTTCCTGCATCTGCGCGGTCATCCAGTCCAGCGAGGCGTCCACCCGGAGGACGCCGACGATCCTGCCCTCCGCGCCACGGACCGGGGTGGAGTATGCGCAGAGCATCATCTTGGCCCCGCTCCGGTCCCGATGGGGATCGATCCAGGTGTCGGCTCCCGTGGTGAGGGTCCGCTGGAAAACGGGCGAGTCGTGGTAGTTCTGCTCCGGGACGCTGAGCTGGCGGCGTTCGAAGCGGCCGTCTTTCGTGCGGGTGACCGAGGGCTCGAACCAGGTCCCTTCCGCCGGGAAATAATTGCCGACGAAGGCGATCGCGCAGCCCTTGAGGTGGGGATTGAGCCCCAGTTCCCGCTCCAGGGAGGCATAGACGGCATCCGGCGTGGAGAGATCCCTTTCGACACCCTCCCGGACATTGACGGCCGACACTTCGACGACACGCAGGATGCCCTGGACCTTCTCGTTGGTCAGGTCCAGGACGTCGCTGTAGTGGTTGTCGGACATGCCGGACATCCCCGATTCGGCCTTGATGAAGATCACGGCCGCAATCACGGTCATCACGAGGATCCAAAGCAGGAGGATCCGCCGCGTCAGCCGTCCGGCAAAGGATTGGATGGGCATTCTCATGCCAGCCGCGGGCCTATTCCGCGAACTTCTTCCCGGAACCCCAGGCCTGGCCGACGACCTCGCCGAGGGCGCGGTAGGTGAGGGCGGCCGCATCGAAGACGATGGGCTGGAGCTTGCCCAGGTCCACCTTGCCGTCCGTCAGGATGCATTCGTCGGCGCTCATGTTCACGACCTCGCCCACGAGGATGCCGTCCTTCCAGCTGACGACCTTGCACTCCAGGGTCAGGGGATACTGGTCGATGATGGGCGCGTCCACATTCGGGCTGGGGGAGACCGTGAAGCCGACCTTGGCCACCTTGTCGGGGACCTTGGTGCCGCTCGCGATGCCCAGGTAGTCGGATTCCGCGACGGTGCGGACATCGGCGAAACTGACCGTGAAGGCGCCGGTGAGCTCGATATTCTCCGTGGTCTTGTGCTTGGACATGCTGACCACGATCTGGTTGTGGTCGTACTGTCCGGCCCAGGCGGCCATCATCACGTCGGGCGTGTGGTCCTTGTCCCACGTGGCGATCATCACGCAGGGCTGAGGGGTGGTCATCAGGGCATGGGCCGGTCCGAAATTCTTGCGTCCGGCGACTTCGAGGAAGGTTTTTTGGGTGTCCATTGGTAAATTGTTCTGTTTGATTGGGGTAAAGATAGTGAAAAAAAGTCTTATCCCAATACGACGTCGAGCACCATCATCAGGACGAAGCCGAGCGCGAATCCGACGGTGCCGACATTCGAGTGCTCGCCCTGGGAATATTCCGGGACGAGCTCTTCGACTACCACATAGAGCATGGCGCCTGCCGCGAAGGCCAGCATGTAAGGCATGATGCCCAGGATGGAAGTGGTCAGCAGCAGCACCAGCGCGCCGCCCAGGGGTTCCACGATGCCGCTCAGCGCGCCGATTCCGAACGCCCTCCACCGGGAGTTTCCCTCGGCCCGGAGCGGCATCGAGATGATGGCTCCTTCCGGCACGTTCTGGATGGCGATGCCCAGCGACAGGGCCAGGGCGCCGGCCATGTTGAAATCGGCCGTCAGGGCGCCAGCGATGGCGACGCCCACGGCCATCCCTTCCGGGAAATTGTGGATCGTGACCGCCAGGGCCAGTTTCGTGGTACGGGACAGGCGGCTTTCCGGGCCTTCCGGGCCGCCGACCGGATGGATGTGCGGCGTGATGTAGTCGATGAGCAGGAGGAATGCGAAGCCGGCCAGCAGACCGACGGCCGGCGGGATGACGGCCGTGGCGCCGCTGCCCATCTCGATGGACGGGATGATCAGCGACCACACGGAAGCCGCCACCATCACGCCGGAGGCGAATCCGAGCAGGACTTTCTGCACCAGCGGCGGCATTTCCCGTTTCATGAAGAACACGAAGGCCGATCCCAGGGCCGTCCCCAGGAAAGGAATGATCAAAGCAGTCAGTACCGGACTCATGGCAAAGTGTTAATTTCCCTACAAAGATAATCAAATACCTGCGCCGTCCAGGAACTCTTCCTGGCTCCTTCCCTGGAGAATCCTTGAATAGGGAGGAACGCTGTGGGTGAGCCACACGTTACCCCCGATGACGGAACCTTCCCCGATCGTGATCCTTCCCAGGAGGGAAGCGTTGCTATAGACGGTCACATTGTCTTCGATGACGGGGTGCCGCGGGATGTTCCGCGGCTTCCCCGACTCATCGTACTTGAAGTTCTTTGCGCCCACGGTCACCCCCTGGTACAGAGTCACGTGGTTCCCGATGACGGCGGTCTGGCCGATGACGACGCCCGTCCCGTGGTCGATCGCGAAATGATGGCCGATCCGGGCCTGGGGATGGATGTCGATGCCTGTGGCGGAATGGGCGTATTCCGTGAGCATCCGGGGGATGACCCCGACGCCGAGGGCGTCCAGCTCGTGGGCGACCCGGTAATGGACCATCGCGGTGACGGCCGGGTAGCAGTACACGATTTCCTGGGTATCGCTCGCGGCCGGGTCATTGCCGCCGATCGCTTCGACATCCTGGGCGAGCAGCTCCGCCAGGACGGGAATCCTTTCCCGGAACAGATCGGCCTTTTCCTGGCCGCAGAGGCTGGAAAGAGCCTTCACCGCTTCATTCACGGAATAGTCGTACGAGTTGGGGCTGTACTCCGGGAAGAAAGCGTCGAACAGGGACTCCATCATCGCCCGGAGCGTGATCCGCATGGTTTTGACCGGAATATCCATCGTTGATCAATTTCGGTTGAACAGGCCGGTGGACAGGTATCTTTCCCCCGTATCCGGGAGAAGCGCGACGATCATCTTGCCGGCATAGCTTTCCTCGCGGGCGAGCGAAAGGGCGGCGAAGAAAGATGCACCCGAGGAAATGCCCACGAGAAGTCCTTCCTTCGAAGCGAGCAGCCGGGAGGCTGCGGCGGCGTCTTCGTCCGCGACGGGGATGACCTTGTCGATGACCGAGGCGTCATACGTCTGCGGGACGAAACCGGCCCCGATGCCCTGGATCTTGTGGCTTCCGCTCCGGCCCTCGGTCAGGACCGGGCTGCCGGCCGGCTCCACGGCGACGACCTGGACGGAGGACTTGTGCTTTTTCAAAGCCCTGCCCGTGCCGCTGACGGTTCCGCCGGTGCCGACGCCGCCGACGAAGACGTCGACCGCTCCATCGGTGTCCCGCCAGATCTCCTGGGCGGTCGTCCGCTCGTGGGCAAGGGGATTGGAGGGATTGACGAACTGGCCGAGGATGACCGAGCCGGGGATGGACTCCTTCAGCTCATTGGCTTTGGCGATTGCGCCTTTCATTCCCTGGGAGGCGGGGGTGAGTTCGAGCTTCGCTCCGAGGGCCGCCAGGAGGTTCCGTCTTTCGAGGCTCATCGACTCCGGCATCGTGAGGATCACCTTGTATCCTTTCGAAGTCCCGACCCAGGCGAGGCCGACGCCGGTGTTCCCGCTGGTGGGTTCGATGATGGTGGCGCCTTTCTGCAGGATGCCGGCCTCTTCGGCATCCTGGATCATCTGCCGGGCGATCCGGTCCTTGACGGAGCCGCCGGGGTTGAAGGCTTCGACTTTCAAGACGAGGCGGGCTTTCTGCCCTTCGAATCCGCTGACCTCCAGGAGGGGAGTGTTCCCGATGAGGTCCGTAAGAGATTTGTAAATCATGGCTTGTTCGTTTTATATAAGTTAAACATGTGCTTTGATGATATAAAAAATGCACCGTCCTCTCCAGGATGATGCATCTATACGCTTTCCCACGCGGGGAATCTGTCAGGATATACCTATAAACATAGCGTGCACCATCCTTCGGGGGTGGTACAACAACAGGTCGTATTCAGATTCTGAAGCACGGGTTCAAATGTCTATCGCAAAGTAAATAAAATATTTTCAAAATTCCAAATAGTTTGGAATGAAATGAAAACAGTAACGTTCTTTCCGGGGGAATGAGGTAATAATCAATTATTTTAATTATCTTTGGCCCATGTTAGTCAAGTGTATCCTTCTCATCCTGTTCTTTGCCGTGATGATCGGGGTCGGCATCTACTGCCGCCGCACCGCATCTGATGTTCAGGGTTTTGTCCTGGGAGGCCGCAATGTCGGCTCCTGGCTTACGGCTTTCGCATTCGGTACGTCTTACTTTTCGGCGGTCATCTTCGTCGGGTACGCCGGCCAGTTCGGCTGGAAGTACGGCCTGTCCGCCACCTGGATCGGCCTGGGCAACGCGCTCATCGGCTCGCTCCTGGCCTGGCGGATCCTGGGTCGCCGGACGCGCCTGATGACGCAGCACCTGCAGAGCGCCACGATGCCCGACTTCTTCGGGAAGCGCTTCTTCAGCAATCCGCTCAAGGTCGCTGCGTCCGTCATCGTGTTCATCTTCCTGATCCCTTATACCGCTTCGCTGTATAACGGCCTCTCCCGGCTGTTCAGCATGGCTTTCCATGTGGATTATGTCTGGTGCGTGCTGGGCATGGCCGTCCTCACCGGCATCTATGTGGTGGTCGGCGGCTATATGGCGACGGCCGTGAACGACTTCATCCAGGGACTGATCATGCTGGTGGGCATCTGTGCGGTTATCGCGTCCGTGCTCAACGGCAACGGGGGATTCACCGCGGCGGTGGAAAGCCTCTCGCAGATTCCGTCCGAAGCCGCTCCCAACCTGAACGGCGCCTTCGTCTCCTTCCTGGGGCCGCAGCCCATCTACCTGCTGGGCGTGGTGATGCTGACCTCCCTGGGCACCTGGGGACTGCCGCAGATGGTGGGCAAGTTCTACGCCATCCGCAACGAGGCGGCCATCCGCAAGGGCACGTTCATCTCCACCTTCTTCGCCATCATCGTGGCGGGCGGCTGCTATTTCCTGGGCGGTTTCGGCCGGCTCTACGGCGGAAGCATCGAGTACACGGCCGCCGGCACGCCGGTCTATGACAGCATCGTCCCGTCCATGCTGGCCACGCTGCCTGACCTGATGATCGGCGTCGTCATCATCCTGGTCCTCTCCGCGTCCATGTCCACCTTATCCTCGCTGGTGCTCACTTCCGGCTCCACGCTGACGCTGGACATCATCGACCCGGCGATGGCCAAGGCCCGTCAGGGCAAGCATATGACGGACCGCACCCAGCTGCTCAGCATCCGGCTGCTCGTGCTGTTCTTCATCATCGTATCTTCGGTGATCGCCATCGTCCAGGCCAAGAGCTCCGTGACCTTCATCGCGCAGCTCATGGGTATTTCCTGGGGTGCGCTGGCCGGCGCTTTCCTGGCCCCGTTCCTGTACGGCCTCTACTGGAAGCGCACGACTTCCGCTTCGGTCTGGGCCTCCTTCATCGTGGGCGTGGGCGTGATGTGCGGCTGCATGTACTGCACCTTCACGGGCAAGACTTTCATCAGCCCGTACTTCACCTCGCCGATCAACGCCGGCATGCTGGCGATGTTGCTGGGCCTGGTGGTCGTACCCGTCGTCAGCCTCTGCACCAGGCAGAGCCGGAAGGCGGAGGTCGAAGAGATGTTCAGCTGCTACAGCAGCACGGTGAGGGTCCGCGCAACGGACGCCCTGTCCGAGGAGCAGCAGGACTAGAAAACGAACGTATAACCGATTCCCAACGTGTGACAGGCGGCCGTCAGGCCGCCTTTGTCGTATAGGTGGAACATATAGAAGAAATCCAGCCCGTGGCCATTCCCGAGGCTGATTTCCGTACCGGCATAGTGCAGGGAACGCACCCATTTCCCGGTGTCGAAGCTGTTGAAGAATTCGTACATCAGGTAAGGGGTCCATCGGCTTTCGGGGGCCCTGTATTGTCCGCGGAGCCTCGTGCGCAGGGTGTTGGTGACCGCACCCGCATCCGGATTGTAGGCCAGTTCGTACTTCTCCCGCAGCGCAACGGCCAGGCCTTCGCGCTTGATGGTTTCGGTGAGGCAGAGGACCGCCTTGTGCTGGGTGATGCCGCCCGCCGCCGGGATCTGCCAATACTCGTAGCTCAGGTCGCCCTTGAGCCAGCTGTTGAAGTTGTAGCCGCCGCCGGCCATGGCGAACCAGCACTCCGTAGCCTGGACATGGTCATAGGAGCGATGCTCCAGGCGGGCCATGGCGTAGGGGGCGCCGAAGGATTTGACAAGCTGGACGCTGCTCCAGGTGCCAAGGTCGGAAGTGGTCTGCGCCGATGCCTGGGCGGCAAAAAGCGCAAGGGCGGAGACGAGGGAGACAAATGCTTTTTTCATGGGTGTTTGTTAAGTTCGGGGACAAAGATACAAATTCTTTCGACAAATCAGCCGTTGACTGTCAATTTCTTCCGGTGCAGCCAGTGGTCCTTGAGCCACTCGCGGACGGGCTCGTCGTAGGCCTTCTGCAGGCCCCAGGCCAGGATGATGGCGATGAACAGGACGCCGGCCGCCACCGCGATATGCTGCCAGAGGGGCGCGTCCGGGTTGGAGGCCACCCAGCCCATCTGCAGATAGATCAGGGGATAATGCGTGATGTAGATGGGGTAGGAAATGCCACCGAGCCATCGGCAGAAGGCGGTGCTGGTGCGGCCTTCCGTCACCGAGCCGGCGCCCGCAAGGACGATGAGCGGGAAGAGCACAAGGATGCACAGCGCCTGGTATAAGCCGTCCGGAACGCCCTGTTTCCCGCCGATGCACGGCATCGCCAGCAGTACGACGATGGCGAGGGCGCACCATCCGAAGCCGCCTTTCAGGTGGATCGGGGAGCCGCTGGGATTGGATTCGGTCCGATGGGCGGGCAGGATCCGGGAGATGAGCAGGCCGCACAGGAACGGGTAGAGCAGCCGCGTGAAGGCGATGTAGATCTGGGCCGGTTCCAGCGACCAGCCGCCAATCACATTGTAATGCGGCGCTTCCAGCAGGCCGAACACGTTCCAGCCCATCGTCAAATCCAGCGTAAAGAAGGCGCAAACGACGCAGAGGATGGCCAGCGCGGCCTTGGGCAGATGCCGGAAGATGAACGCGTACAGGATATTGCCGATATACTCGAGCGTCAAGGTCCATTGCGGGCCGTTGAAGGAGTTCAACTCGCCCCATCCGCGGATGTCCAGCCCGTTTCCGCAAGGAATCACGAAGAGCCCCATCAGAAGGCACAGGGCGAACTTCCAGCCTTCCACCTGAAGAGTCTTCGGGAAAGCGGGTCCGGAGAAGAAGAACAAGGCGGCGCCGACCAGCGTTCCGGCAATCACCATCGGATGCAACCGCGTCAGACGCCGTTTGAAGAAGCCCCAGGTTGACATCCGGTCCCAGCGGTCGTCATAGGCGTACCCCACGACAAAGCCGCTCAGCACGAAGAAGAAATCCACGGCCAGGTAACCGTGATTCACGATCTGATAAGCCGGACCCTTGGAATAGGTCTCGAAAAGGTGGAAGATGACCACCATGAGGGCGGCTACGCCACGGAGCCCGTCCAGAATCTCGTAACGGGGTTTGGATGCCAGGTAGATGTCGGTCTTTGCCATATTAACCAGGAGACAAATTATTCTCTTTATAGTCACGAAGTTAGGAATAATAGGAAGAATTCCCAATTTTTATCTATATTTGCTCTGGTACACCAATCATCGATGAAATAATGACGCTGAAAAGACTATCGCTCGCGTTCGTCACGCTGTTGTGCGCTGCGGGGCTGGGAGCCCAGGACTTCCACATAAAAAAAATTAAAAAAGTTTTTGCTTTTTAAAATTTTTGCGTATCTTGCACTCGGAAAAGGTTAGGAACGCAGTGTTACGCACCCTTAATAATTACTCTCAGGAGCAGTCTTGGAACCAGCAGGTCCCGAGCGCTTCTGCGTGTGTATAAACCCCAGCCTTATGCTGCGCATCCAAATAGAAGCAAATAGAAATTGAAGATAGTTCAGAGGCTGGGCCCGAGGGGTTCAGCCTCTTTTCTTTTCAATCAGACAGCAAACAGTTAGTATAGTAGTTCAATTCTTAAAGTAACCTTGTTATGGACAGATCTGATTTAGTCAAGGAGTCCTTCGTGAAGAAGGAAGTTCCCGCCTCGATTCCCGCAGGCAAAACCTCCGATTACTTTGGAGAACTGGTCTTCGACCGGAAGAAGATGTGCAAGTACCTGGACGTGGAGAGCCTCCATGCGCTGCTCGACTGCATCGAAGGCGGCAAGCCGCTCGACCGCAAGACGGCGGACGGCGTCGCCCGCGGCATGAAGGAGTGGGCGATCGAGCATGGGGTGACGCACGTCACCCACTGGTTCCAGCCCCTGACTGACGGGACGGCCGAGAAACATGACTCCCTGATCGATTACGACGGGAAAGGCGGCGTAATAGAAACCTTTGACGGCAAGATGCTTGCCCAGCAGGAGCCGGACGCGTCGTCCTTCCCGAGCGGTGGTATCCGGGCCACCTTCGAGGCCCGCGGCTACACCGCATGGGATCCGACCTCTCCGGTCTTCATCCTGGATGACACCCTTTGCATCCCGACTGTCTTCATTTCCTATACCGGCGAGGCCCTGGACTACAAGACTCCACTGAAGAAAGCCCTCAAGGCCGTCAGCGACGCGGCCGTGCCCATCTGCCAATACTTCGACCCGGGCGTGACCAAGGTCTATTCCTATCTGGGCTGGGAACAGGAGTATTTCCTGGTGGACGAAGGCCTTTACTCCGCCCGGACGGACCTGATGATCACCGGCCGCACCCTCTTCGGCCACAATTCTTCCAAGAACCAGCAGCTGGATGACCATTATTTCGCCGCCATCCCGCCGCGCGTGGCCGCTTTCATGCGTGACCTGGAGATTACCGGCCATCGCCTGGGAATTCCCATCAAGACCCGCCACAACGAGGTCGCCCCGAACCAGTTCGAGCTCGCTCCCATCTACGGGGAGACCAACCTGGCGAACGACCAGAACCAGCTCGTGATGAACCTGATGAACCGTATCGCCCGTCAGCATGGCTTCGTGGTCCTGCTGCACGAAAAGCCTTTCGCCGGGGTGAACGGTTCCGGCAAGCACAACAACTGGTCGCTCGGTACGGACACGGGAACCCAGCTGCTGGCCCCCGGCAAGGATGCCAAGGGCAACCTGCAGTTCGTCACCTTCTTCGTGAACGTGCTCGCCGCCGTCCAGAAGCATAACGGCCTGCTGAAAGCTTCCATCGCCAGCGCGACGAACGCCCATCGTCTGGGCGCCAACGAAGCGCCGCCCGCCATCGTTTCCGCCTTCCTGGGCCGTACGATGACCGACGTCCTGCACAAACTGCTGGAAGTCCCTTCCGACACCCCGATCGAAATCGCGGGCAAGAAAGGCAAGAGCGTGGGACTGGTGGAGATCCCGGAAATCTTCGTGGACAACACCGACCGCAACCGTACTTCGCCGTTCGCCTTCACCGGCAACCGCTTCGAGTTCCGCGCGGTGGGCTCCTGCGCCAACTGCGCTGGCGCGATGACCACGCTCAACGCCGCCGTCGCCGAACAGCTCATCGCGTTCAAGGCGGCCGTGGATGCAGAGATTGACAAGGGCAAGAAGACGAATGTCGCCATCATGGACGCCTTGAAGCCGATCATCAAGTCGATCATCGGCGTGGTCTGCTTCGATGGAAACGGTTATACCGAGGAATGGAAGCAGGAAGCCATCCGCCGCGGCCTCGACGTCGAGACCAACGTGCCCAAGATGTTCTGCGAGTTCACCAAGCCGGCCGCCGTGGAGATGTTCACCAAGACGGGTGTCTATACCGAGAAGGAGCTCCTCGCCCGCAACGAAGTGAAATGGGAAACCTATGTCAAGAAGGTCCAGATCGAATCCCGCGTGATGGTCCGGATGGCCATCAACCACATCATTCCGGCCGCCATCGCCTATAAGACCGCCCTGATGAAGGAGCTGACCCTGGCGAAGGAACTCTTCGGCAACCTGGACAGATGCGGTACCGAAGTCCGCATCCTCGACCGGATCGACAGATACGTGGAGGAAGTGGGCGTCAAGGCCGAGGCGATGAAGGAGGCCCGCAAGGCCGCCAACGCCATCGAGGGTGAGTACGAGCGCGCGCTCGCGTACCACGAGATCGCCGAAAGCCTGTACGACCTGCGCAGGCCCATCGACAAGCTCGAAGAAGTGGTGGACAACAAGTTGTGGCCGCTTCCGAAGTACCGCGAACTGCTTTTCATCAGCTAACCGCGATGAAAAAAGGATTATACGATGCGGCATCGGAACACGATGCCTGCGGAATCGGCATGGTCGTCAACATCCGGGGCGACAAGACCCACGAGCTGGTGGACAACGCCTTGACGGTGCTGGAGAACATGAGCCACCGCGGGGCCGAAGGGGCCGATGGAAAATCGGGGGACGGGGCCGGCATCCTGGTCCAGATTCCCCACGAATTCATCCTCCTCCAAGGGATTCCCGTACCGGAAAAGGGACGCTACGGCACCGGGCTCATGTTCTTGCCCAAGGACGTG
>ONEX01000004.1 GCA_900316955.1 uncultured Bacteroidales bacterium | reverse complement strand
ACCGTGGTCAACGTGGCCGATGGTACCGATGTTGACATGCGGTTTGGTTCTCTGGAATGTTTCTTTTGCCATAGTTTTATTATTGTTTAAACAATTGTTACCAAAAGCACAAAAAAGAGCCGGTGATGGGAATTGAACTCATGACCTCATCCTTACCAAGGATGCGCTCTACCCCTGAGCTACACCGGCTTTTTTATTTCCTTTTCCGAGCGGAAAACGAGGTTCGAACTCGCGACCCTCAGCTTGGAAGGCTGATGCTCTACCAACTGAGCTACTTCCGCTTGAAAAAAAATCTGCTCGCAACAATCACTCGCAGATTTTTTGGTGGGAGGTGGTGGACTCGAACCACCGAACCCTGAGGGAGCGGATTTACAGTCCGCCGCAATTGCCACTATGCGAACCTCCCAGCATTTTTCCTTTCGAGCCGATAGAGGGATTCGAACCCACGACCCCGAGATTACAAATCACGTGCTCTGGCCAACTGAGCTATATCGGCAGCTCATTCGGATCCTTCAATCGCGAAAGGGATTGCAAAGGTAGAGTTTTTTTCTGAATCTGCAAAACTTTTTGCATTATTTTTTCAACAAGTCCACAAGAATCCCGTAGATGGACTCCGTGTCCAGGCAGCACTCGGCCCACTGGGCCGCCTGCGTGTCCTGGGCGATGAACTTGTCGGGGATGCCGAGACCCTTCACGATGGGCGCGTCGTCGCGACCTGCAAAGTATTCACACACAGCGCCGTACAGGCCTCCCTTCAAGGCGCCGTCCTCCAGGGTGAGGATCACCCGGCAGCGGGAGACGGCCTCCAGGATGCCGGTGTCCAGCGGCTTGAGCCAGCGCATGTCATAGACGGAAGGGGCCACCCAGTAGTCGGTCTTGTGCCGGAGCGCGGCCTCGAGGGCCCGGTTCGCGACGGGACCGAGGGCGAGGACGGCGACGTCCTTCCCATCCAGGAGCTTCTCGCCCTTGCCGACGGGGAGATTCTCGAACGGCGCCTCCTTCCAGTCGACCCCTTCCCCGCACCCGCGCGGGTAACGGATAATGTAGGGGCCGCCCTTCATGGACAGACCGGTGTACATCAGGTTCTTGAGCTCGCGCTCGTTGCGCGGCGCGGCGATGACGGTGTTCGGGATGCTGCGGTAGGCCGCAAGGTCGAAGCAGCCGTGGTGCGTGGCGCCGTCCTCCCCCACCAGGCCGGCCCGGTCGAAGCACAGGACGACGGGCAGGTTCTGGAGGGCCACGTCATGGACGATCTCGTCGTAGGCCCGCTGGGCGAACGAGGAGTAGATGTTGCAGTAAGGTTTCATTCCGGCGGCGGCGAGGCCGGCGGAGAAGGTGACGGCGTGCTCTTCCTCGATGCCCACGTCGAAGAAACGCTCGGGGAAGGCGTGCTCGAGGAGATGCATCCCGCAGCCCGTCGCCATCGCCGGCGTGATGCCGACGACCTTCGGGTCTTTCCGCGCGAGCTCCACGAGCGTCTCTCCGAAGACGTCCTGGTAGCGCGCGGCCGGATAGACGGTCTTCTTCCGCTCGCCGGTGACGGGATCGAAGCGGCCGGGGGCGTGCCAGGTGGTGGGGTCGGTCTCCGCGGGGCCGTAGCCCTTGCCCTTGCGCGTGATCACGTGCAGGATGCGCGGTCCCTTGAGGTCGCGGAGGCGGCGGAGCGTCTCCGTCACCTGCCCGATGTCGTTCCCGTCGATGGGCCCGAAATACCGGAAACCCAGGGACTCGAAGATGGCGCCGCCGGACTCGCGCACCAGGTTGGACTTCGTGTCCATGACCCGGCGCTGGACCCAGTCGCGGAGCTTGCCCTCGCCCAGGCGGTTCCAGATCTGGCCCTTCACCTTGTTGTAGAGGTTGGAGGAGGTGACGCGGAGCAGGTAGTCGTGCAGGCCGCCGGTGGCCTGGTCGATAGACATGTTGTTGTCGTTCAGGACCACGAGGAGGTCCGCCTTCGAGGAGCCGGCGTTGTTCAGGCCCTCCCAGGCGAGGCCGCCCGTGAGGGCGCCGTCGCCGACGAGGGCCACCGCGCGCTCCTTGGAGCCGGTGAGGCGGGCCGCCTCGGCAAAGCCGAGGGCCGCCGAGATGGCCGTGGAGGAGTGCCCGGCGCCGAACGGGTCGTACGGGCTCTCGTCCCGCTTGGGGAAGCCGCTGATGCCCTCCCGGGTGCGGTTCCGCTTGAACGCGTCCCGCCGCCCCGTGATGATCTTATGGGCATAGGCCTGGTGCCCCACGTCGAAGACGAGCTTGTCCTTGGGCGTATTGTACACGGCGTGCAGGCCCACGATGAGCTCCACGGCGCCCAGGCTCGAGCCCAGGTGCCCCGGATTCTTCGCGCAGCACTCCACCATGTACTGACGGATCTCCGCGCACAGCTGCTTGAGCTGCGCGGTGCTGAATTTCCGGATATCCGCCGGACTATTTACCTTCTCCAATAACATGAATCACGTTCCAGGGGGAATGCAAAGATACGCATATTTTTTGTCTTTCCACCCAATCTTCCTTCCTGCGGACGCAATTGCGGATAATCAGCATCTGAGTACGAAACGATTGCCGATGCGGCCATGAAAATGGCAGTTTTTGATGAAAAACTTGCCGCATCGGCATCAAGACTAAACCACAAGGAGGATTTACCGCAATTGCGTCCAAAGGAAAGGTCCAGCCTACGACAGAATGCAGAAAATACAGCGAGGAATGGGCGGTTATCAAATAATTTTAGTAATTTCGCCAAATGTTGGGCCGGCTGGCCCCTCACTGGCAATCTAAAACCTATCGATATGACTGATACCGTCAAAAAGACGCTGCGCGATTCGGCAGCGATGCGGTGGACAGCGCTCCTGCTCCTGGCACTGGCGATGTTCTGCGCGTACATTTTCATGGATATCCTGTCCCCCATCAAGGACCTGATGCAGGAGACCCGCGGCTGGGACTCCACGGCATTCGGCACCATGCAGGGCTCCGAGGTGTTCCTCAACGTGTTCGTGTTCTTCCTCATCTTCGCGGGCATCATCCTGGACAAGATGGGCGTGCGGTTCACCGCCGTCCTGTCCGCCGGCGTGATGCTCGTGGGCGCGTGCATCAAGTGGTTCGCCGTGAGCGAATCCTTCATGGGAAGCGGCCTGGAGACCTGGTTCACCAACAACCTGAACTACATCCCGCTCTTCGACGAGCTGGGCGTGTCGCCGTTCTACCGGGGCATGCCGGCGTCGGCGAAGTTCGCGGCCTGCGGCTTCATGATCTTCGGCTGCGGCTGCGAGATGGCCGGCATCACGGTGAGCCGCGGTATCGTCAAGTGGTTCAAGGGACGTGAGATGGCCCTTGCGATGGGCTCCGAAATGGCTCTCGCACGCCTCGGCGTCGCCACCTGCATGATCTTCTCGCCGTTCTTCGCGAAACTCGGCGGCCAGGTCGATGTCTCCCGCTCCGTCGCCTTCGGCGTCGTGCTCATGTGCATCGCCCTCATCATGTGCATCGTGTACTTCTTCATGGACAAGAAACTGGATGCGCAGACCGGCGAGGCCGAGGAGAAGGACGACCCGTTCAAGGTCAGCGACATCGGCAAGATCCTGTCCGACGGCGGATTCTGGATCGTCGCCCTGCTGTGCGTGCTGTACTACTCTGCCATCTTCCCGTTCCAGAAGTATGCGGTGAACATGCTCCAGTGCAACCTGACGCTCACCGCCCCGGCCGCCGACTCCTTCTGGGCCGGCTCCAGCGTGACCATCATCCAGTATGTCATCATGCTGGTCGTGGCCGCTGCGGGCTTCGCGAGCAATTTCATGAAAGACAAGACCAAGCAGTACCTCTTCCTGGGCATCTCCATCGCCGCCCTCATCGCGTACTGCTACATGGGCTACATGCGCCAGAGCGCCGAGTCCATCTTCGCGGTGTTCCCGCTCCTGGCGGTGCTCATCACCCCGATCCTGGGCAACTACCTGGACCGCAAGGGCAAGGGCGCGTCGATGCTCGTGCTCGGCGCCATCCTGCTGATCGCCTGCCACCTGACCTTCGCCTTCGTCCTGCCCGCCTTCAAGGGCAACGCCGTCGGCGGCGTCATCGTCGCCTACACGACGATCCTCGTGCTCGGCGCCAGCTTCTCGCTGGTTCCCGCCGCCCTGTGGCCGTCCGTGCCGAAGCTCGTGGACGCCAAGGTCATCGGCTCCGCCTACGCGCTGATCTTCTGGATCCAGAACATCGGCCTGTGGCTGTTCCCGCTCCTGATCGGCAAGGTCCTCGACAAGACGAACCCGGGCGTGACGGATCCCACCCAGTTCAACTACACGGCCCCGCTCGTGATGCTGGCCTGCCTGGGCGTCGCCGCCCTCGTGCTGGGTCTCGTCCTGAAGGTCGTGGACAAGAAGAAGCACCTCGGTCTCGAAGAACCCAACATCCAGTAAATGGCGCGGAAGCTCTCGTCGCGGTGGGCCTGCTGGGTCGCCCTCCTGTGTCTGGTGGTACCGATGTTCGCATCGTACTACTTCGACGACATGTTCTCCAGCATCTCGTACCTGTTCGATGATGCCGGCCTGACGCAGCTCGGCTGGGACCAGAACGACTACGGCCGGTACACCAGCGGCTACAGCGTCCTTTGCATCTTCGGCGGCCTTGCGCTGTTCGGCATCCTGCTGGACAAGTGGGGCGTCCGGGTGGCCGGCACGCTGTACGTGGGGATGATGGTGGCCGGCGCGGGCCTCGTGACCTGGGCCATCCTGTCCGGACAGAAGAGCTCCGCGACGCTCGCGTATGCGGGCTGCATGGTCTTCGGCCTCGGCAGCGAGATGGCCGGGACGGTGGTGAACCGCTCCATCGGCCGCTGGTTCAAGGACGGGGGCATGGCCCTCGCGATGGGCCTGCACCTGGCGATCGCCCGCCTGGGCACCGCTTTTGCGCTGGTCATCTCGCCGAAACTGGTCACCCAGCAGGCGGACCATGTGTATTCCCTCGCCGAGACAGCCCGTCCCGCCCTCCTGGGCATGGGGCTGATGGCGCTCGGACTCATCCTCTGGGCGGCGTTCGTGGCGATGGACGCCCGGCGTTACCCGAAGCAGGGAGGCACGGCTAACAAGGCCGACGACTTCCGCTTCGCCGATGCCTTCAAGGTGCTGGGCAACAAGAATTTCTGGCTTCTGGGCCTGCTGTGCGTGCTGTTTTACAGCAGCATCATCGCGTTCAAGAAATTCGCCGGCGCCATCCTGATCCCCCGCTTCGACATTCCCGCCGAGGCCGCCGGCTGGATGGTGTCCATGCTTCCGTTCTCCACCGTCATCTTCGCGCCGCTGTTCGGCGGGATGGTGGACCGGGTGGGCAAGGGCACGCGCTGGATGATCTTCGGCTCCATCCTCGCCCTCGCCGCACACCTGCTGCTGGCCTTCGCCCCGGCCGGCGTTCCGTTCTGGGGCTACCTCGCGATGGCGATGCTCGGCTTCGGCTACTCCCTGGTCCCGGCCGCCCTGTGGCCCAGCGTGCCGAAAATCGTCCCGGACAAGATTCTGGGCACGACCTTCGCGCTCATCTACTGGGTCCAGAACCTGGGCCTGCTGGTGTTCAAGCGCCTGGCGGGCGGCATCCTGGGCAGCGAATCCGGTACGCCGGTCACCGTAGAACTGATGTTCACGGGCCTCTGCGTGCTCGCGCTCGTGACCGCGCTCCTGTTCGCTCGGAACGCCCGCAAGCATCCAGAGCTGAAGCTGGACGCCCCGAGCCGGTAGTTACAGCACGTCCTTCAGGAACGGGCCGGTGACGGAGGCGGGGTCGAGGGCGAGTTCCTCGGGGGTGCCCTGAGCGACGATGCGTCCACCACGGCGGCCGCCTTCCGGGCCCATGTCGATGAGCCAGTCCACGCTCTTCAGCACGTCCAGGTTGTGTTCGATGATGATGACGGTGTTGCCGGCCTCCACGAGGCGGTCCAGCACGCCGAGGAGCACCTGGATATCCTCGAAATGGAGGCCCGTGGTGGGTTCGTCCAGGATGTACAGGGTGCGGCCGGTGGAGGGACGGGAGAGTTCCGAGGCCAGCTTCATGCGCTGGCTCTCGCCGCCGGAGAGGGTCACGGCGGACTGTCCCAGATGGACATACCCGAGGCCCACGTCCACCATCGCCTTCAGTTTCGTGGCGATCTTCGGGATGGGCTTGAAGAACTCGTAGGCCTCCGCGACTGGCATTTCCAGCACGTCGTTGATATTCTTTCCCTTGTAACGGACGGCGAGGGTGTCCTCCTTGTAGCGGCGGCCGCGGCACTGGTCGCAGGGCACGTGGACCGACGGGAGGAAGTTCATCTCGATGACCTTGATGCCCGCGCCCTTGCACTCCTCGCAGCGGCCGCCGGGCACGTTGAAGGAGAAGCGGCCGGCCTTGAAGCCCCGCACCTTCGCGTCCTGCGTCTCCTCGAAGAGGAGGCGGATGTCGTTGAACACGCCGGTGAAGGTGGCCGGATTCGACCGCGGGGTGCGGCCGATGGGCGACTGGTCGATCTCGATGAGCTTGTCGATATGCTCGATCCCCTCCAGGGCATCGTACGGCAGGGGTTTCTCCTTGCCGTGGTAGAACTTCTGCTTGAGGATGGGCATGAGCGTCTCGTTCACGAGCGAGGACTTGCCGCTGCCGGAAAGACCGGCCACGCCGATGAAGCAGCCCAGCGGGAACGATACGTCGATATTCTTGAGGTTGTTGCCCCGCGCGCCGCGGAGCGTGAGGGTCTCGCCGTTCCCGCGCCGGCGGCGGGCCGGCACCGGGATCGTCTTCAGCCCCCGCAGGTAATCCAGCGTCACGGACGGGCCCACGACGGCGTGGGAGGCGGTATCCGCGTCCATCGGCTCGTCCTTCAGGAGCGTCCCGAGCGGTGCGCTGAGGCAGATCTTGCCGCCCTGCTCCCCCGCCCCAGGACCCACGTCCACGAGCCAGTCGGCACTGTACATCGTCTCCGCGTCGTGCTCCACCACCATCACGGAATTGCCCTCGTCGCGGAGGGCCTTCAGCGAGGCGATGAGCTTGCGGTTGTCCTTCTGGTGCAGGCCGATGGACGGCTCGTCCAGGATATAGAGCACGTTCACGAGCTTGGAGCCGATCTGCGTCGCCAGGCGGATGCGCTGGCTCTCGCCGCCGGACAGGGACGCCGTGGCGCGGTCCAGCGACAGGTAGTCCAGGCCCACGTCCAGCATGAACTGGACCCGCTCGCGCAGTTCCTTGAGGATGTCGCGGGAGACGTTCAGCTCCCGCTGGTTGAAGCCGGCGGGGATGTCGTCCAGCCACTTGCGCAGCTCGGACATCTCCATCGCGGCCACTTCGGCGATCGTTTTTCCGTCGATGCGGAAGCAGAGCGCTTCCTTCGAGAGGCGCGTGCCATGGCAGTCGGGACACACGATCGTGTCCTCGATATGGTCGATCACGCCGTCCCAGGCCTCCATCTCAGAAAGGCCGCCGTCGCCCACCCGGAACAGCTCGTCCGAGCCGTACACGAGCAGCATCACCGCCTCGTCCGGCAGGGTGCCGATGGGCTCGTACAAGCTGAAACCGTATTTCCGGGCGATGGAGCGGACGATGTCGAACTTCCGGCTCTCGCGGACCTTCCCCAGCGGGACGATGGCCCCGTCGGCGATGGAAACGGTCCGGTCCGGGATGATGGTGTCGACATTCACGTCCACGATGGTGCCGAGGCCCTTGCAGTGCGGGCAGTAGCCCTGCGGCGAATTGAAGGAGAACGTGTGCGGTTGCGGCTCCTGGAGGGAGGTGCCTGTCACCGGGTCCACCAGGTGCTTGGAGAAATGCTGCAGCGCGCCCGTTTCCAGGTCCATCACGGCCACCGACCCCTTGCCGGCGGAAAGCGCCTGGGCGACGGAGTCGCGCACCCGCTTGTCGTCCCCCGCCCCGGGTTTGAGGCGGTCCACGACGAGCTCGATGAAATGCGGCTTGTAGCGGTCCAGGGCCTGCACGCCCTGCAGTTCCAGGATTTCCCCGTCGATGCGGACCTCCGTGTAGCCGCGCTTCCGGAGCTGGTCGAACAGCTCGCGGTAATGGCCCTTGCGGCCCCGTACGAGCGGCGCCAGCAGGTAGCACTTGCGGTCGCGGTAGGAGGTGAGGATCAGGTCCACGATCTGGCCGTCGGTGTAGCGCACCATCTCCTCGCCGGACTCCGGCGAGATGGCGCGCGAACCCTTCGCGTACAGCAGGCGGAGGAAGTCATAGATCTCCGTGATGGTGCCCACGGTGGAGCGGGGGTTGTTCCCGGTGGTCTTCTGCTCGATGGCGATGATCGGGCTCAGGCCGCGGATCTCCTCCACCTCGGGCTTCTCGAGGATGCCCATGAAGTGCTTCGCGTACGTGGACAGGGTGTCCATGTACCGGCGCTGGCCCTCCGCGTAGATGGTATCGAACGCCAGCGAGGACTTTCCGCTGCCGGAAAGCCCCGTCACGACGACGAACTCCCCTCTCGGGATGTCCACGTCGATATTCTGCAGGTTGTTCGCCTTCGCGCCCCGTACCTGTATGAATTCCTTCTCCCGCATAGGATTGCAAAGGTACGAAAAAAAACGACAAAACGATGAGGGCGGCCCGGTCGGACCGCCCTCGTTCGCAAGGGATTCGGCAAGCCGCTACTTCTTGACGGCGCGGACCGTCATGCCGGTGTAGCGCTCCATCGTCTGCACCAGGTCGGCGGATTCCATGATGATGAGGTAGTAGGCCTTCGTCCGGTCGTTCGTGTACAGGCTCTTGCTCCAGTAGTAGCCGGCCCATTCACCGTCCGCCCAGGTCTGGATGAAACCGGCCGCCGGGAGGAAGATGGACGTGTCTCCGACCTTGGACTTGAACCTCATGCCGTAGTACGGCGCGCTGTCCACCCATTCGAGGTCGCAGTAGTCCATCAGTTCCTCGAACTGGGCCTTCGTCGGGAGGGTCCAGGAAGCATTGGCCTGGTAGGCGGCATCGTCCGCCAGCTCGACCAGCGTCTTCTTGTCCGAGGCATTGTACTTGGTGAGGTTGCTGACGGTTCCCCACAGGTAGTTGTTCCAGCTGAACGTCGTCTTCGGCGTCTTCTCGGCCCAGGCGAAGAAGGATCCCGCCTCGTAGTCCGACGCCGCGCCCACGTTGGCCTCGGCCCAGAGCGTGCCGCTGGGCAGGCCCAGGTCGACGAAGCCGGCCGGCGTGTCGCTGGCCTGCTGCGTGACGGGAACGACCACGCTGTAGCTGCCATAGTAGAACGTGATGCTGGAACTCCTGCTCTTGTTCGCCAGGTTCTTGGAGACCGTCACCTTGGCGGAGGTGTTGGACACGGAGTTGACCTGGATCCAGGGACTGCCCGGAGTGGCCGTCATTTCGACGCCCGACAGCGGATCGGTGATGGAGAACGTGAGCGTCTGCGTCGTGCCGGCGGCGCCGCAGTCGATCCGGGCCGGCGTGACGGTGATCGCGGTGGACGCCGTCGTCTGCGTGACGGTCACATTCACGTATCCCAGTTCGGTGTAGCCGCCGTAACTGATTTGTACTCTGGAGCTTCTGGACTTGCCCGTCTTGTTCTCATAGACGTGGAAGGTAGGAACGCCGTTCACCGTCCGGCACGTGATCCAGCCCGGAGCATCCAGGTTCAGCAGCGAAAGCTGGATCTGCTCTCTCGGGTTCTCCACCTGGACGTCGAGAGGATGGTCGGCTTCGGCATAACCGACCGTGACGGAGGTGGAAGGATACACGTGGAAGACCGGCGCCTCATAGGTCTGCGTCAGATTGAATGTCGCCTTCACGGAACCCAGGGAGACCTCGATCTCCGCCGTCCGGTCATAGCCGTCATTGTTCTCCCGCAGGTCGAACGTGACCTTGTTGCCGTTGCGCGTGAGATTCCGGATGATGCGCGTATAGTCCGTCGTGACGTTCAGCTGGTTGTAATCAATGCCATCCGGCAGGGAGATCTCGAAGGAGACGGACCTCGGATGATAGTCGAACGTCGCGTTGTTCGGCGTCAGGACGATGTCCAGCGGGGCGGCTTCCTGGACGTATTTGATGGTCTTGGAAATCGAGCCGTAAGTCACGGTGACATTGCCGTACCGCGTCGCGCCCGTCCGGTTCGCCGTCGCCGTGAAATAATGGTTGTCGCCTTCATCCCGGAACTTCGTCATCCAGGACACGTCCGCCGATATCTTCAGCTGGGTGCCTTCGACCGGGTTGACCACGCGGGCATAGAAGTTTTCCTCCTCGCCGCCCGGATAGAGGCCATAGGTCGCGTTCAGATCGCGTCCGCCCATGTCGATGTCCGGCGGTCCGGCGGGCTGTCCGGCCTGGGAGACCGATACGACCGCATTCGTCGCGACGGCTTGGCTCTGGAGCCGGAATTTGGCTTCCCGCGCCTCGGTCGTGGTATTCGCCTTGACCGTGAAGGTGGCGGTACCGGCGCTCGAACTGGTCGGATTGACCTCGATGGACGTGATCCATTCGCAGTTGGAGGGATAGGTACGGGCGAAGACCGGATAGCCTTCGACGGGGTTCTGGACGGTATAGGAGACCGTGTAGGTCTGCCCGGAAGCCGGGGCGCTGACCGAGGTCGGCGTCACCGTGATCGTCGTCCAGTCATAGTTGAAATTATGCTGGTTGACCGTAAAGGATTTCTGGTCGGCGTCCTGGTAGTTGAGGTAGATGGTTCCCGTACGGTCGGTCGTGGAGGCCCGCTCCGTCTTGAACTTGACTTCGGTCTCGGTGATTTCGGTGATCCGGATCCAGTTGACGTCGCTGTAGGCCTGCAGGGTCTCGCCGGGCAACGGGTTCGTGATCGAATACGAGAGCGAACCGGGCATGTCGACACGTCCGCCGGTTTCCATCGATGTCACCGGGAGATTGATCACCGGTTTATTGACGACGGTTATGGCGCACGTGGCCGTCTTGTCCCCCGCCTTCGCGGTGATGTTGGACGTACCGGTCGCGACGGCCGTCACTACGCCGTCCGTGACGGTGGCGACCTTTGCATTCGACGTCGTCCAGGTCACAGTCTTGTCCGTGGCGTTGTCCGGCTTGACAGTCGCGGTCAGGGTGGCGTTCTTGCCCACGATCAGGGTCATTTCGACAGCATCCAGGGCGAGGGAGGTGACGGGGATGGTCGCTTCCTTGATGGTGATGACGCACCGGTCCTCCTTGTCCGCAACCTGGGCGGTGATGGTGACCTCTCCGGGGTTCAGGGCTTTCACCAGGCCGTCTTCGACCGTGGCAAAATACTCACTCGACGAAATCCAGTCAATGTTCTTGTTGGTGGCATCTTCCGGCAGGATCGTCGCGTGCAGCGTATACTCTTCGCCCACCGTCATTTCCAGCGTATGCTGGTCCAGCGTCACGGAGGTCACGGGGATGACCTTTGCCGCGACGGTGACGGTGCACTTGGCCGACTTGTCGCCCGCCTTCGCGGTGATCGTGGCCGCGCCCGGCTTGAGGGCCTTCACCTTGCCGTCCGTCACCGTGGCGACGGACGTATCCGACGAGGTCCAGGTGACGGTCTTGTCCGTGGCGTTGTCCGGTTTGACGGTGGCGGTGAGGATGGCCTCGTCGCCTTCCGTCAGTTCCATTTCCGACTTGTCCAACCAGATGGAGGTCACGGGAATGACCTTCGCCGCGACGGTGACGGTGCACGTGGCCGTCTTGTCGCCCGCCTTCGCGGTGATGACGGCGATGCCTAGCTTGACAGCATGCACCTTGCCGTCCGCCACCGTGGCGACGGACGGATCCGAGGAAGTCCAGGTAACGGTCTTGTCCGTGGCGTTGTCCGGTTTGACGGTGGCGATGAGCGTGGCTTCGTCGCCCGCGGTCAGGCTGAGCGTAGTCTTGTCCAGGGTGATGGAAGTCACGGGGATGACTTTCGCCTTGACGGTGATGGCGCACGTGGCCGACTTCTCGCCCGCCGTGGCCGTGATGGTGACGCTCCCGGCCTTCAGCGCCTTCACCTTGCCGTCCGTGACGGTGGCGACGGTCGCATCCGACGAGGTCCAGGTGACCGTCTTGTCGGTGGCGTTGTCCGGTTTGACGGTGGCGGTGAGGGTGGCCTCGTCGCCCTCGGTCATCTCCAACGTCGTCTTGTTCAGGGTGACGGAGGTCACGGGAACGAAGGCCGCCGTGACGGTGACGGTGCACTTGGCCGACTTGTCCCCCGCCTTGGCGGTGATGACGGCGGTGCCGGCTTTGACGGCCGTCACCATCCCGTCTTCGACCGTGGCGACGGATGCATTGGAGGTGGTCCAGGTGACGGCGGGTTCCGTGGCGTTGTCCGGGCTGACGGTGGCGGTGAGGACGGCCTGGTCGCCTTCGACCAGGCCGAGCGTGGTCTTGTCCAGGGTGACGGAAGTCACGGCGATGAAGGACGGAAGGACGGTGACGGTGCACTTGGCCGACTTGTCCCCCGCCTTCGCGGTAATCGTGGCAGTACCGGCCTTGACCGCCTTCACCTTACCGTTCGTGACGGTGGCGACGGAGGTGTTCGACGAGGTCCAGGTGACCGTCTTGTCGGTGGCGTTCTCCGGCATGACGGTCGCGGTGAGGACGGCCTCGTCGCCTTCGGTCAACTCCAGTTCCGACTTGTCCAACCACATCGAGGTCACCGGTATGACTTTCGCCTGGACGGTGACGGCGCACGTGGCCGTCTTGTCGCCCGCCTTTGCCGTGATCGTGGCCGTGCCGGCCTTGAGGGCCTTCACTTTGCCGTCCGTCACCGTGGCGACGGTCGCATCGGAAGTCGTCCAGGTGACCGTCTTGTCGGTGGCGTCATCCGGCTTGACGGTGGCGGTGAGGGTGGTCTCGTCGCCCTCGGTCAGGGTCAACGTGGTCTTGTCCAGCGTGACGGAGGTTACGGGGATGACCTTGGCCTGGACGGTGACGGCGCACTGGGCCGACTTCTCGCCCGCCGCGGCCGTGATGGTGACGTTTCCGGGCTTGAGGGCCTTCACTTTGCCGCCCGTCACCGTGGCGACGGACGCGTCCGACGTACTCCAGGTGACCGTCTTGTCGGTGGCGTCGTCGGGTTTGACGGTGGCGGTGAGGGTGACTTCATCGCCCTCCGTCATCTCCAGCGTCTTCCGGTCCAGTTCGACGGAGGTCACGGCGACGGTGCGCTGCTCGACGCGGATGCTGCAACTCTCCGACTTGCCTCCCGCCATCGCGGTGACCAGGGCATTGCCGGGTTTGAGCGCCTTGAGCCGGCCGTTGTTCACGCTGACGATCGACTCGTCCGTGGTGCGCCAGGATACGGTTTTTTCAGTGGCATCGGCCGGTTTGACGGTGGCGGTGAGGGTAGCCTCTTCGCCTTCCATCATGACCAGGGATGTCTTATTCAGTTCGATGGAAGAGACGGGAATCGTTTCTTCCCCGCAGGAATGGAAGGCAGGAAATGCCGTGAAGAAAAGCAAAAGAAGGGGGAACAGTTTCTTCATAATCGGGCGCTTGTTAAGTGGACATGATCGGGACTGTACCAAAAATACAAGTTTATCGCCGAAAATAAAAGAAAACCCGTGTAATTTTTCGTAGAATCGCGATAGGATGGTCGACATTCTCGGCAAGAACGACGGCCGGAAGCATCATGTGCGGGCCGGTTCCGTAGATATCGTCCTTGAATTTACTTGTCGAAGGGGTCTCCTGCGGGGTCCCGGCTGACGATCCACCGGAAGGCGTTCACGAACATCAGATTCTGGGTGGCCTCGGAGAAGCACTCGTCCCCGTGGCCCATGTTCAGGTAGATCATCCGGTAGTTCAGGTTGGTCCACACGACCGGCCAGTCGCCGCCGTACACGATGTCCTTGATGCCGAAAGGATAGTTCTTCGGGGAAAGCGACAGCAGCACCTGGATGTGCTCCTTGGCCCGGAGGTCTTCTTCCCACTGGTAGAACTCGCTGGCCGGCAGCACGAACGAGGCCGGCAGGTTCTTCGTGACCGGGTGGTCGGAGAGGTCCACGTCGGCGAGCGCCTGCTGGGGCGGCCAGTTGTTGCACTTGAACACGCCGCAGCCGAGGAACCGGGAGAACCAGGGCCAATGGGTGTTGCGGTCGTTGTAGCCGGCGGCATGGTAGCCGATCCAGCCGCCGCCGTTCTCCATGTACTGCTCGAACGCGGCCCGTTCGGCCGGGCCGTGCGGAGCATCGTCGAGCATGATGATGCACGTGTACTCCTTGAGCTTGTCATACGTGTAGCCGGCCAGGCTGGTGGTGACGTCCAGGTAGAAGCCCTCGCCGACGGTCAGTTTCCGGAAGAACTCGACGCCTTGGCGGGAGAACTGGACATGCGCTTCCTCGGCATGCTCCGAGTAATAGACCAGCGCCTTGAAACGCGGGGCGCGGGCGTAGTTGGCAGGCCGCTCCTGGGCCGCGGCGAGGGCCGGGACCAGCAGCAGGGCGAGCATCAAAAGCTTGTAAATCAGTTTCATATGACAGTGTTTGTGTTTCAGAATTCAGCGATGAGCGACAGGAGTTTTCCGGCGACGGTCACCCAGACCTCCTTGTAGCAGGCGTTGTTCACCTGCGGCCACCAGGGTTCGTCCGTATCCTCCCACGTGCGGATGCCCACCGGCATCATGCCCGTCAGGAGGCCGCTGGAGAAGCTGTCCATGTCCGGGTAGTTCCACCCTTCTCCATAGACCATCGACTGGCCGAAGGGGTTCTTGCCCAGCATCCAGTACACCTGCTCCCGGGCGATGTCCGTGAGGACCGGATCCTCGAGGAACCGGCCGCAGAGCGCGGCGCTCTTCCCCAGGGAGAGCAGGATGGCGTTGTTCCCGTTGAAGATGTTGAACCACACGGGGAAACGCTTGACATAATGGGTCGGGTCCACCTGCACGCCCTGGGACAGCTGCCGGGTGTACCGCTGCGTGGCGTCGGCAGGAGGGAACAGGTGCAGGGCGTAGAAGTTGTCCGTGTCCAGGTATTCGTCGGCGGCGTACACCCCGCTCGGAATCATTCCGTAGGGCGCCGTATAGGGCATCAGCGCCTTGAGGTAAGCGCCGAACAGGCGGATGGCCGCTTCCCAGCGGGCGTAGTCCGGATGGGACGGCTGGGTGAGGCAGAGCTCCGTGAGCGCCTGCATATAGACCTGCTCGCGGGACTGGTGGATGTAATGCACGATGGAACGCCGGGTCGTGTCGCGGTAGAAGAAGCCGCAGAGGCCTTCGCCCACGGGTTCCGTTTCCTGGCAGTCCAGGGTATAGCGGGCGGCTTCCACCGCCTTGTCAGCATAGAAGTCCTCCCCGGTCAGCCGGTACAGCTGGCTCGCCGCCCAGGAGACGGTCGCCATCCACTGGCTGTGGGAGGTGTTGTAGCAATGCTCGTACGGGAACCGGAAGCGGTCGTACCCGTCGCGGGCGTATTTTTCCTCGGCGAAGGCGAAATCGGCCCGGGCCGTCTGCCGCAGGCGCTCCTGCATCGCCGGGTCCTCGGTGAGCACCCGGGCGGCGTAGGCTTCGTAGCCGGCCTGCAGGTAATTGTCGAAAGCGTTGTCCTGCACCCGGACGGTATGGATGTCGTCGAAGGTGCCCACCTCGCCGTCCTGCCAGATCAGCAGGCCCACGCTGCTGGCCCGGTATCCGTCCCCGAAGCGGGTCCGGAGGGTGAAGTCCAGCCCCCAGCGGGCCTCTTCCCGGAGGCGCTCCGCCAGGGCGGGATCGGCCTCCCGGAAGCGTTCGGACGCTTCCAGCAAGGCGAAGGCGACGTCGCCCGTCTGCAGCGACTGCTGCGACAGGTCGCCGGCGTCATGCCAGCCGCCGCCGAAGGAGATGGTCTGGTCGCCATGATGGGCGAACAGGTCCAGGTGGCATTTCCCGTGCACGCCGGGGACCGCATCGCCGCAGCGCTCGCCGAAAATGAAGCTGAGCGCTTTCCAGGCGGCGCTGTCCCAGCGGCCGTCCCCGATGGGGAATGGATACGAAGCCCGGCCCCCTGCCCGGAGGACGTACTCGCCTTCCCGGGTGAAACCGGAAAAATCCGCCACGGCGAAGCGCCCCAGCGTCGTCTCTTCAGCGCGGACCTCTCCGCGGAAGACGGTCCTGCCCCGGCGGTCTTCCAGGGTGAAGCGGCCGGCGCAGTCCGCCGGCAGGATGGCCGTCTTGGGGCCGGAAGCGGCATAGCCGCCGGTCGAAAGGACGATGTCCGTGGGCTGCCAGCCCCGTTCGGAGGGGATGTCCGCCGTCCGCTGCAGGAAGATGCTGTCGATCCGGAAGCGGCAGCTGTCGCCGGTCGCCGCATCCCGGCCCCGCAGGGTCGCGGTGAAGCGGAGCTCCTGCGGCCCTTTCCGGGGATAGTTTCCGATATTGAGTGTAACCTCGTTCCAGCGGTTGTTTTCGAGGGAGATCAGGTGGTTCGCCGGCAGGCAGGGCAGCCAGCAGTCCAGGTTCACGACCGGGAACCCGTCGCAGGCGGGACGGATCCGGAAGGCGATGCGGTCATAGCCTTCCAGGTCATAGGACGAAAGGTCCAGACGGACGGAACGGCTGCCGTAGGTCGCATAGTCGGGATCGTCGGCCGGGCCCTGGGCCCGCGCCGTGGGTGTCGTCGAAAAAGCGAGGTCCAGCCGCCCGGGCACGGAGGTTTCCTCCAGCACGGGACGCTCCCGTTCCGCCGCCTCGAAGGAGCGCGAGCGGTCGGGGGCGAGGGGCAGGCTCCAGCCCGGCTCCTGGCCTGTCTGTTCCTCCACGGACAGGCCACAGCCAGGAACGGCCATCACAATCAACAACCAACCTATTATTGCAAAAGGCCTTGCCATCTGGATTTCCTTTTAAGTTCCTTATTTCCCGGAGGTCCAATGGATCGCGTTCAGCAGGAGCGTCCGGAACGCCTCGTTGTCCGCCAGTTTCGGGCTGTGACCGTACTGGAAATAGACATTGCGGCCCTTGCGGGCCGTATTGGTCCAGACAACCGGGTGGTCCCCCATCTTGACGGGGGTGTCGAGCGTGTAGGAGTTCTCGTCCACGGTGGCCAGCACGTGCACGTCCGGGCAGGCGCGCGGGCTCTTGTCGTAGGTGTAGAACTCATCGTCCTGGATGACGAACGTGGCAGGCACACCGGCCATCACGGGATGGGCGGGGTCTTCCACGCAGACGGTCCCGTCCGTCAGCGGTTCGATATAATTCTCATAGCGGATGCCGCCGAGCAGGCCGGAGAACCAGTCCCACATCGGGAAGCCGTCGAACTCGCCCAGCAGCGAGGCGTGGTGGAAGCCCACCCAGCCGCCGCGGCCTTCGTCGACATACTTCTCGAAGGCCTCCACGGCCTCTTCCGGCCAGCCGTACGGGGCGTAGTCCAGCTGGACGATGACATCGAACCCGTCGAGGTATTCCTCATTGAAGTTCTTCGGATTGTGCGCTTCCGTCAGGACCAGGTTTTCCTGGGGAGCGATTTCCCGGAGCCAGGGAAGGACGGCCTCCGAGAAGGGTTTGTGGTGGCCGGCGTTTTCATAGAGGACCAGGACACGGGTCGGTTCCGGCTGGCAGGAAAGCAGCGCGGAAACCAGGAGGGGAAGAAGGATTCGTTTCATCAGTCGGCAGTTTGTTTGATTCGGGAACCGATTCGGGCGTACAGGAGCATCATGATCTCTCCGAAGAGGACCAGGAGCCAGGACAGGCGCCAGCCGCCGAGCGTGTCGGCCAGGGCGCCCTGCAGGAGGGGAAGGATGGCGCCGCCCACGACGCCGATCATGAAGACGCCGGACGCGGCGGACGTGTATTTGCCCAGCCGGGCGACGGAAAGGGTGAAGATCGCGCCCCACATGATGGAATGGAACAGGCCCACGGCGACGAGGATCCAGGGATTGTCGACGAGGACGGCCAGGATCACGAGGACCGAGGCGGCGACCGTGGTGACCGTCAGCTGCGTGCGCGGGCTGATCTTGCTGAGGGAACTGCCCACGGCGCGGCCGATGAGCATCCCGCCCCAGTACAGGGTGGCGAGGAGGGCCGGGGACGAGAGGCCCTTGTCGATGGCGTACATGTTGATGTTCGCGCCGATGCAGACTTCCACGCCGACGTAGAAGAAGATGGCGACGACCCCGAGGGTGAGATGGCTGAACGACCACACGCTCTTCTCCAGCTTCTCGGACGTGTCGTTCCGCGTACCGTCGATGTCCGGCAGGCTCAGCCGGCCCAGGAGCAGCATCACCACGAGCATCACGCCCAGCAGGGCCAGGAACGGCACCTGCAGCTGGCTGATGTGGATCTTGTCCATGGACAGGCCGCCGAACACGACGCCCGTCACGAAATACGGGGCCAGGGTGGTGCCCACCGAATTGGCCGTGCCGCCCACAGCGAGCCGCTGCACGGACTGGGTGCCCGGCACGTCACAGGCGGTCAGGTACGGATTGATCACCACTTGCAGGATGGTCGCCGAGGCGCCCACGATGAAGGAGCCCAGCAGGAAGATGACGAAGCCCACGGGAATCACGGCCTGGCCGACGCGGAAAGCGCTGTCCTCGAACCGGACCGTGTACCAGGAGGAGGCGAAGAACAGGAAAAGCCCCAGCAGCATCACGGCGATGCCCCGGAGCAGCGTCCCCTTGTAGCCGTGGCGGTTCACCCAGCGGGAACCGACGGGGCCGGCCAGCGGGTAGGCCAGGAACCAGGAGAACGTGATCAGCGTGGCGAACGTGTTCTGGAAGCGGCCGGCATTGGCCAGGAAAGCTTCCTTGAGGGGCGCCTGGAACTGGGTGTTCGCCGTGGTGAGAAAACCCACCACGAAGAACAGGAAAACGAGGGTCAGGAACGGGCCCAGGTAGTTGGTCTTTTTTTCGGTCATTGTTCCGACATATCAAGAATAGACAATCGATCAGAATTCGGAAACCAGCATCAGCCACCTGGCGGCCGACGAGCCCCAGACTTCCTTGTAGGTGGCCGTGTTGAACTGAGGCCAATAGGGCGCGTCCTCGTTGAAATAGGACTGCATGCCTACCGGAACCTCGCCGGTCATTTCTCCCGGAAGGGCGTTGTACAGCTGGGGATAGTTGTATCCTTCCCCGTAGATGAGCGACTGGCCGAACGGGTTCAGTCCCACCACCCACTGCAGCTGGGCTTCCGCGATGTGCATCAAGGTCTCATCCTGCAGGATCCGGGCGCAGATGGCCGCGCTCTTGCCGGAAGCGAGGGAGACCGCCGTGTTTCCCTTGAAGGAGAACCAGACGGGGAACCTCCTCACGAAGTGGCTGCCATCCAGGTCCACCCCATGATGCAGCTGCTCCAGGAAATCGGGCGTTACGTCTTCATCGATCCAGATCTGGGGGGCGTAGAAACTCTCCTCGTCCTTGATCTCATCTTTGGAATAGACGCCGCTCGGAAGCATGCCGTAAGGCGCGATATACGGCATGAGGCCTTTCAGATAGTTTCCGTACAGCCTTACGGCGTCCAGCCACCTGGACGCGGCCGGATGGTCCGGCTGCGTCTGGCACAAGGCTTCCAAGGCCTCCATGAAGCAGTATTCCCGGGACTGATGGTTGTAATGGACAATGCTCCGCCGGGTGGTGTCCCGATAGAAGAACCCGCAGGTTCCGTCCCGGTCCGGCAGCGGTTCGGTCCGCTGGCAGGCCAGGACATATTCCATCGACCGGACGGCCTCTTCGGCGAACCGCCGTTCCCGGGTCAGCTTGTAAAGCATGCTGGCCGCCCAGGACATATTGGCACGGTACTGGCTTTCGGAGGCCATGGAAGCATGGCCGCGTCCGCGGCCCTCTTTCAGCTCGGCGAACCCCAGCCTGGAGAACCGCTCCATCGCCGCGTCATAATCCTCGACGGCGACTTCCGCCAGTTTCCGCCGGAGCCCTTCGTCTCCCTCCAGTTCCATCGCCGCATAAGCCTCTATCCCGGAGAGGATGAAATTCTCCAAGGCGCCCGGATGGATCTGCAAGTTCCGTCCGCCGGCGTCATCGACGGTTCCGATGACCCCGTCCGTCCAGAGGTTGGTCCCCCAGCCCAGGATCCGGTCGCCGCCACCCAGCCGGGTGCGCAGGACGTAGTCCAGCCCCCACAGGCTCTCCTCCTCGAGACGGCGGGACAGGTCGTCGAGCCCCCGCTGCTTCGCTTTCAAAGAAGCCTGCAGCAGGGAATAGGCGATTTCCCCTGTCTGGAGCGTCTGCTGGGACTGGTCCCCGGCATCGTGCCACCCGCCGTTCAACGTGACAATGCCGCCGGCATAAGGGGCGTTCAGGTCGGTGTGGCAGGTTCCATGCTTGGACGGGACCGGGTATCCGCACCGTTCACAAAACAGGAAGTTGAGCGTTCTCCAGGTGGTCTCCAGCCAGAGATCCCGGTGGATATGGAAGGGCGGGGTCACTCTTTCTCCCACCCGCAAACGGTACTGTCCCGGTTTGCGGAAGGCGGTAAAATCCATCTGCTGGAAGCTTTCCACCGGGGAATCGACCTTCCGGATTGTCCCGGAGAACACCCGTTTCCCGCTGTCGGCATCTTCCAGATAGAATCGGCCATGATGGCCCGAGACGGTCGTGAGGGCCGTCTTCTCTCCCTGGGGCGTGTAGCCCGATGTGCTGTAAACGATTCTTTCTGCGCCGGGAATCCAGCCCTTGACCACCTCGGGATCCGCCACTTTCTCCAGCGAAACGGCATCGATGTCGAAACACAGGGTGTCGCCCATCGTCTGCTCCCGGCCGAACACCTCGATGGCAAAGGACAGCTTGGTGATCCGGTCGCGGGAGAGGCCCGTGATTTCCAGGAAGCACTCGTTCCACTCCTCGTTCCGGAGGTTCAGCTCATGGTAGCCTTCCCGTCCATAGGGATCCGGGACTTTCACGGCGCCGTCATTCTCCAGATACAGGTTCAGATAGATGCTCCGCGCCCCGGCGCAGGAAGGATAGACGAAAAAGTGGAGCCGGTTGCTCTCTTCCCAGTTCTCCCCGGGCAGTTCCAGGGAGGCCAGGCTGGTTCCCCTTCCGAGTCCCCAGTCCGGCATGCCTTCGGGATGCGAAGGGGCCTGCAGCCGGAGGCTGTGACGGCCGTCCTTGCTGCGCAAGTCCGTCAGAGCCATGCTTCCCACTCCTTTGTGCGACCAGCCGCTCAGGCTTTCCATGTCACAAAGGATGCGGCTGGAAAGAATCCGCTTGGCGCCGAATGTGCTCTCCAGCCCCCGTTCCGGATGGAGCGGGAGCGGGGAATGGACATATCCGCTCTGCCGGACCTCTTCCAAAAAGGGCGTGTCCACCTGGGCCGCAGCCCAAGTGGAAACACCCAGAAACAAACCGGCGCCGGTCAACCAGCGGCGTAGAAAGATTCGCATAGGCCTCTGCTAGAAATTCGGACCGCCCGTATCCCACCACAGGCGGGTGTTGCCGTTGTCGGCCCCGCCGAGTTTCTGGACGGCTTCCGTCATCTGGTTGTTGTACTCGAAGCCCTCGGGGAAGGTCATCCGCTTGACGTTGTCGTCGTTCTTGAACACGCCCTGGCTCTCGTTCACCATCACCGGGAACAGGGCCGGGTAGCCCGTGCGGCGCTGCTCGGACCAGGCCTCCATGCCGTCCGGGAAGGTGGCGATCCACTTCTGGATGATGATCTTCTGGAGCTTCTCCTCGTTGCTGGCGGATTCGATCCACTTGGGAGAGACCGTGTTCTTCGCGGCGATGTTGTTCGCCGGGTTCTTGGGATCGACATAGTCCGCGGGCACCTTGTTGCTCGCCAGGTAGTCGCCGGCTTCTCCCGCACCCCACTGGGCGAAGGATGTCTGGACGCCCTTCTCATAGAGGGACTGCGCCGAGCCGCCCATGTTGTTCCAGCCGCGGAGCGCGCCCTCGGCCCGCAGGAACCAGACTTCGGCGCTGGACATGATCAGACCCGGGTCGCCGCCTCCGAAGTTCGGGAAGGAATGGCCCACGTACGTGTCCTTGACGTCAATCTGGATACCCATCCGGATGCCCTTGTACTTCGCGCCGAGGGTCTTGTCCTGGGCCTCCTTGAAGTACTTGCCCAGGCGGGGATCCTCATAGCCGCCCATGATGCTTTCCATCACGGCGTTCATGCAGCAGTCGTTCCAGTCGGTGCCCAAGGTGGACAGCGGATGGACCCAGCCCTTGCCGACCACGGAAACCGTACCTTCCTCCAGGACACCGTCGGCGACCGCGGCCTCCGCCTTCTGGCGGGCCAGGGCGGGCTTCACCTTCACGAGGCGCATCGCGGCGCGCAGCTGGATGGAATTCGCGAACCGGACCCATTTCTGGAAGTCGCCGCCCAGCAGCAGGTCGAACGGTTCGAAGGGCTTGGCGTCCGGATACTCGGCCATGAACTTCTTCAGGGCGGCCTTCGCGGCATCCAGTTCCTCGAACACGTGGTTGTAGGCCTCCTCCTGCGTATCGAAGGAAGCGCCCGTGGCGCTGGTTCCGTACTTGCTGTACACGACGGGACCGTAGGAGTCGCTCACGCGGATCATCGCCACGGCGCGCAGGATCTGCGCGACGGCGTAGAAGTGCGGATAGTCCTCGGCCCGGCTCTCGATGCTGGTGAAGATCGGGCTCATCACGTCACGGTAGGTCAGGTCCCACATGCCGCCCACCCAGCCGCGGATCAGGAACAGCGTGGCGGGATTGATGTTGTTCTGGAACGGGGTCGGAGCCATCATGTAGCCGCACCAGGTGTCGGCCGTCAGGTTCTGGGCGGTCTGCATCTCCCAGGCCCACAGGCAGGTGTTGTTGTAGATGCCCTGCTGGATCGTGGGGAAATAAGCGCCCACATCGTTGAAGTCGGCGGCGAGCATCTCATTCGTCACGCCGTACGGGTTGGTATTATATTCTTCCCACTTGCTGCAGCCCTGCATCGCGACAGCGAGCACGGCCAGGAAGAGCATGGAATATACCTTGTTTTTCATATCTTTCATCTATTAGAAGCCCAACTTGAGGTTGAAACCGTAGGAACGGGTACCGGGAACACCGTAGAAGTCGACGCCCTGCGCGCCGGAGGCGGCGGACATGCTGTGGTCGGTGTCGTAAGGAGCCTTGCAGTAGAAGATGATCAGGTTGCGGGCCACGAAGGACAGGGAGGCGCTCTTCAGGACCTTGGAACCGGCGAGCACCTTCTTGGGAAGGGCGTAACCGAAGGACAGTTCGCGGAGACGGATGTTGGTCGCGTCATAGACATAGTATCCGGAGATACCGTCACGGCCGCCGACCCGGCGGTAGAAGCCGTTCACGTCGTTGATCTTCTGGCCTTCGAGCTCCACATAACCCAGGTCTCTCGCCGCGGCGGTCGCCTCGGACACACCCTGGATGTCGTTCATCGCCTGCGTCAGGGACAGGGCGTCGCCGCCGAAACGGCAGTCCACCAGGAAGCCGAGATTGAAGTTCTTGTACTCGAGGGTGTTGTTCCAGCCCAGCAGGAAGTCGGGCGTGGCGTTGCCGATGTAGGAGAAGCCGTCCGCCTTCGTGGGAAGGCTGCTCTCGTCGAGAACGATCTTGCCGGAAGCGTCGCGGTTGAAGACATAGCCGTAGAAGTCACCGTAGGAACCGCCCTCGGAGAGCCACATCCGGTAGGCGTCCGAACCAGAATCCGTCAGGACGAACTGCGTGATGTCGTCGTGGAGCTTGATGATCTTGTTCTTGTTCCGGGACATGTTGAACTGGGACTTCCAGATGAAGTCCCGGGTCATCACGGGGGTGATGGAGACGGAGGCCTCGATACCGCTGTTCTGGATGTTGCCGGCATTGACATAGTAGTAGTTGTAGCCGCTGCCTTCCGGCGCCTTCAGCGTGAAGAGCTGGTTCGTGGTGTTGGTCTTGTACCAGGTGAAGTCCACGGACAGGCGGTTCTTGAAGAACTGCCACTCGGTACCGAACTCGAGGGAGGAGGAGATTTCCGGCTTGAGCTCGCCGAAAGCGGCCGTGCCCACCGGGGTGACGGTGCCGTTGTAGTTGACGGAACCGGTCGGGTTGGTGATGCGCGTAGGCAGGTCGTTACCCACCTGGGCGAAGGAAGCGCGGACCTTGCCGTAGTTGATCCAGGCCGGGAGCGTGAGCATCTCACTCAGGAGGAGCGTCGCGCCCACGGACGGATAGAAGAAGCCCTTCTTGAAACTGGTGGTGTAAGCCAGCGCGGAGGACCAGTCGTTACGGGCGGTGACGTCGATGAAGAGGTAATCCCGGAAACCGAAGTTCGCGGTGGCGAACAGGGCCATGTTCTGGGTCCGGTACGCGCTCTGGCTGAACTGCTGGGTGATCGTGTTGGGAATGGTGAAGATGTTCGCGTAGGCGAGGCCGCAGTTGTAGGAGCTGGAATACAGCGAGTGGCTGCGGGAGTCGGAGATGCTGCCGCCGAGGGTGGCGGTCACGCTGAAGTCACCGAACTGCTTGTTGAAGGTCGCGAGGAGGTCGCTGTACAGCTTCGCGTCCGTGGACTGGCCATATTCATACAGGCCGTTCTTGTTACCGGCGAGGGAGACGTCCGTGGTCGCGTACATCTTGACTTCCTCGCGGTCGGCGTTGGCGTCCAGGCTCGTACGGGCCTGCAGGTTGAACCATTCCGTGACGTCCCACTTGGCCGACAGGCTGGCGATGATGCGGTTGCGCACGTTCTGGCGGCTCGTGCGGTTCACCACCCACCAGGGATTCTGCTCGGACGGACCGATGGACTTGTACCAGCTCTGGGCCATCAGGTTGCGGTCCGCGTCGAAAGCCTCGAAGTTCTTCGCGTACTCGCTGATGTCGTGGCCGACGGGAATGTTGTACAGGCCGGGGATCGGGCTGGTGTAGGCGCCGCCCGGACGGGGACGGTTCTGCACGTCCTGGTAGATATACTGCATGCTGGCATCCAGGGTGACGGCGTCCCACATGCGGGCCGTGTTCCGGAAGGTCACATTGTGACGGCCGAAGGCGCTGTTGGGATAGATGCCCCGGGAGGTCGTGTTACCGTAGGAGACGTAGGTCTGGTTCTTGTCGTTGCCGGTGGACACGGAGACCGTGTTCATCGTGTTATAACCCAGCTGGAAGAAGTCCTTGACGAAAGCGATCTTGTCCCAGGAAGGGTTCGTCTTGGCGCCCCAGCTGTAGTAGCCCTCGCTTTCGCCGTACCGGTTCTGGAGCTCGGGCAGATAGGCCGCCTGGTCGAAGGTGGTGGTGGAGGTGAAATCCACCCGCGTACCGCCGGCCTGCCCCCGCTTGGTCGTGATCATGATGACGCCGTTGGCGGCCTCGGTACCGTATAGGGCGGAAGCGGAGGCGCCTTTCAGCACGTTGATGGAGGCGATGTCGTCCGGGTTGAGGTTGGACATGCCGTCACCGCCGTCGTGGCTGCCGGACAGCAGGCTGTTCAGCTGGGAGCCCTGGGAGTTCCGGATCGGAACGCCGTCCACGACATAGAGCGGCTGGTTGTTGCCGTTGGCGGAACGGAAGCCGCGGATGGACACCTTGGTGGCGCCGCCCAGGCCGGACGCGTTGGACGTGACCGTGACGCCCGCGGCCTTGCCGGCCAGCGCGTTCATCATGTTCACGTCACGGGCGCGGGTGATGTCCTCGCTGCTGACGGTCTGGGTGGAATAGGTCAGGCTCTTGGCCTGGCGCTGGATGCCGAGCGCCGACACCACCACCTCGTCCAGGACGGACGCGGAAAGCGACAGGGCGACATCGACACGGGTACGGCCGTTCACGGGGACTTCCGCCTCGTTGTAGCCGAGCAGGGAGAACACCAGCGTCCCGTCGGACGGGACCCGGAGGGAATAGGAGCCATTTTCGGAGGTGACGGTCGCCACGGAAGCGTTCCCCTTCAGGGACACGAACACTCCGACCAGCGGAGACCCGTCGTCTCCATCTGTTACCTGTCCGCTTACCGCCGTCTGGTTCTGGGCGCCAAGCCAGGTCGCCGGCGCAAAGAAGAAGGCCGCGCCGAGCGTCAGGATGATTTGTTTTACAAATTTCATATAAGTTAGTTGTTAAGGTTGTCAATGACAGGATTCCAGCCTGGATGCGGCGTCTCCGTCCAGCAGGACGGTGCAGTCCGGGTGCAGCTGGAGCACCGACGCCGGCACGTCCTCCGTGACGGGGCCTTCGATCATTTTCCGGACGATGGCGGCCTTCGACAGGCCCTTGGCCGCCAGGACGATCTTCCGGGCGTGCATGATGTCCGCCAGCCCAAGCGTGACGCCCCCGAGGGGCTTGTCGGCGGGCGTTCCCGTTTCCCGGCGGATCCGCTCCTCCAGTTCGGGATACATGACCGAAAGCCGGGCGCCGGCCCCGAACGGGGAACCGGGCTGGTTGAACCCCAGATGCCCGTTCTCCCCGAGGCCCAGGAAGAGGAAGTCCACGCCGCCCCGCCTGTCGAGCTCGTCCACGAAGGCGCGGCAGTCCCGGTCGAAATCGTCCGATTCCACCGGCAGCATCAGGAACCGGTCCTCCGGGATGCCCAGCGGGCCGATGATCTCGTTCATCAACATGGTATAGCAGGCGCCCGCGTACTCGCGCGGGACACCCGCCACTTCGTCCTGTCCGAAGAAAGTCACCTCGGAGCAGTCCAGGCCGGTCTCCCGGGCCAGCCGGACGAACGCCCGGTGGATGTCGCCCGTCGTCCGGCCCGTGGAAAGGCCGACGACGGCGTCCTTGCGGCGCCGGATGGCTTCCGCCATCATCCCGGCCGCCTGCCGGTCCAATTCTTCCGGCGTTGGTAAGACGATGATCTGCATGGGATTACTTGTTCATGGCGACGGCCGCTGCGCCCAGCAGGCCGATAAATTGCGGATTGAGCTTGGTGAGGACCACCCCGTGGGTGACGAAACGCATTGTGTTGGCGTTCAGGCACGCCTGGATCCGCTCGAAGATGTATTCGTTCGCGACGATGCTGCCGCCCAGCACGACCGTGTCCGGATCGGTCACCCGGACCATGTTCATGATCAGGTTGGCGATGCCTTCCGCCGCGTTGGTCACCAGGACGGAGCACAGGGGGTCGCCAGCCTGGCTGAGGTTCACAACTTCCTCCACGGAAACCCGCTTCTCCCCTTCCGGAGGGAAAGTCAGCCGGGTCTCGTACCGGTCCCGGAGAAGCCGGGCGCAGCGGTCGATGCCGCTTCCGGATGCGATGGTCTCCACGCAGTCCGTCCGGCCGCAGACACAGGGGATGCCCACATGGACGCCCACCCGCATGTGGCCGGCCTCGCCGGCGTTGAAATGGCTGCCACGGATTTGCCGGCCGCCGACCACCGTCCCCACGGCGATTCCCGTTCCGACGTTGATATAGACGAAATCCTTGGAGAACTGGCCCACGCCCCAGACCCTTTCGGCCCGGGTTGCGCTCTTGACGTCGTTGTCGATCCGGCAGGGAATGCCGTACAGGGCGGTCAGCTCGCCCGCCAGGGCGATGCTCTCCGTCCGGTGCGGGTCGATCTGGAGCCAGATGCCCCGGTTGGGGTCGACGCGGCCGATGAGGCCCACGCCCATCGCGACGGGCTTCTCCCCCACCCAGCCCACGTTGGCGACATAGTCGTCCATCGAACGGCGGATGATGTCGAAAGCGGCCTTCTGGTTGAAGAAGCCGGAGTCATACCGTTTGTAGCGGAGGATGTTGCCATAGGCGTCCACTTCTCCGATGAGAAGCTTCGTTCCGCCGAGGTCCAAGCCGAGATAGGTTTCCATATCCGTGTGTCTGTTTTGTCAGGTTGTCACCTGCAAACATACGCACGGGCCCGGGGGAACAGGGTCGAAGAATCGACAAAAAAGGTTGAAAAACTAATATTTGCTCGGGCTGACCCCGAAATGGCGGCGGAAACAGGAGCTGAAGTACTTCGGGTCCGAGAAGCCCACCCGGTCCGCCACTTCCGTGATGGTCAGGTCGTGGGCGGCGAGCAGTTCGGCCGCCCGCTCCAGCCGGAAGATCCGGATGAAGTCGTTCGGGGCCTTGCCCGTCACCGCCTTGAGCTTGTTGAAGAAGGCCGTCCGGCTCATCGCCACCTCCCGGCACAGGTCGTCCACCTGGAAGAGCGGGTCGGCAAAGGACTTCTCCATCACGGCGAGGACTTTCTCCATGAAATCCCGGTCCAACTGGTTGGAGTACTCGCGGCGCTTCTCTTCCCGGCCGGCGCGCAGGAGCAGCGACCGCAGGCGCTCCCGCTCGTGGAGCAGGTTGCTGATCCGGGCCGACAGGACCTGCGGGTCGAAGGGCTTGACCACATAGTCGTCGGCGCCCGATTCCAGGCCCAGGATGATGTGCTCCCGGTCGTCCATCGCCGTCAGGAGAATGACGGGGATGTGGCTGGTCGCAAGGGTGGACTTGAGACGGCGGCACAAGTCATAGCCGTTCACCACGGGCATAATGACATCCGAAAGGACCAGGTCCGGCTGGGATTCCTCCGCCAGGCGGAAAGCCGTCTCGCCGTCGGCGGCGGACAGCGTCTCGAATTCGCCGCCGAGGGCGGATTTCAGGTAGGCGAGCATCTCCGGATCGTCCTCCACGACCAGGATCCGGCTCGGGACGGCCGCCGTCTGCGCCCCGTCGTCCACTGCGTCCGGCGCTTCCGGCGCCAGGATGACGTCGCCCGAAGGCCGGTATTCCATCGGGAAAAGCAGGGTGAACGCCGATCCGCTCCCCTCTTCGCTCTGCAGGGAGATGGACCCGCCCAGCTGCAGGACCAGCTGCCGGGTGATCATCAGGCCGATCCCGTAGCCGGTCTCGTCCACGTCCCGGGCGTTGGCGGCCCGGACCCCGCCGTTGAAGATGCGCGAACGCGCCTCCGCCGGAATGCCGATGCCGGTGTCCCGCACCACGAGCCGCCACATCTTGCCGGCGGGGGAAGCCGTCACTTCCACGACTCCCTTTTCGGTGTATTTCACCGCATTGGAAACGAGGTTCTGCACGATCCGGTCCATCTTCTCCCGATCCAACGGCACCGGACCGAGTCCCTCGTCAACCGTGCAGGTCAGATTGATTCCCTTCTGCCGCGTCGCCGCCTGGAAGGGCTCCACCTCGTCTTCCAGGTATTCCTGCAAGTCGGTGGGCTCCAGGTACAGGCGGCCGGCTTCCGGCGTGTCTTCCCGGAGGTCCAGCAGGCTGTTGATCATGGACATCAGGCGGTCGGCGTTGCGCATCGCCGTCGTCACGGACTGCCGGTCGTCTTCCGGCAGGGTGCTGTCCCGCTGGAGGTCGGACAGCGGCGCCTTGATCAGGGATACCGGGGTTTTCAGTTCGTGCGCGAACCGGATGAAGGTATCCAGACGCTCCCGCGTCATCCGCCGGGCCGCTTCCTTGCGGCGGAAACGGATGAAAAGGAGCACACTGCCCGTCAGGAGCAGGGCATACAGCAGCTGGGCGACAGTGGAAAGGAGCGGCGGACGCATCACCCGGACGTCCAGTTCCCGCGCGCCCAGCACCGAACCTGTCAGGGAATCGACGCAACGCACCCGGAACACATAACGTCCCGGCGGGACGGAAGGGTATTCCACGGTCGTGGCGGTCAGGCTCGTCCGGTCCACCGGGTCGTGACCATCCAGCCGGTACTCGAACAGGACGCGGCTCTGGGACCCGAAGGCCAAGGCCGAGAAGGAGATGGCGAACGACCGTTCCGAGGCCGGAAGCTTCACCCGGTCCAGGGCGTGGACCGTCTGGTTCTTCAAGACCTTCGCCTGCGCGGCGACATTGCCCGACAGGAGGTGGAACCCGGTCAGGAGGGGGACCACCGGCTCCGGCACGTCCCGGCGGATGCGCTCCGGGAAAAAGCGGAGCGCGCCCGACGCGGAGCCGAACACCAGCGAGCCGTCGGAGAGCCGGGCGCTGGCCGTATGGTTGAACTGGACCGGCCCGATTCCCAGGTAGCGGTTCATCACCACCGGTGTCTCCGCTTCGGGATCCAGGCTGTACATCGTTTCGTCAGAGACGGCCCAGACCCTGTCCGAGCTGTCGGTGGCGATGGAGATGACCGTCTTCCCGATGGCATAGGTCCTGCTCGTTCCGGTCAAGGGGTCGTACACGGTCATTCCCCCTTCGTGGCCCAGCCAGACCCGGCCCTTCCCGTCGCTTGTCATGCACCAGACCGCGCCTCCCTCCGGAAGCGCGGGAACCCGGGTTCCCGTGCCGGTGTTCCGGTCGATGCGGAGCAGCCCCTCGCTGGAGGCCGCCCACAAGACGCCTCCGGCTTCGTGATAATCCCAGATATTGATCGAAGACATGGCGGTCAGGCGCCGCCCCCGGGCGTCATACCGCCCGTACGGGTTCAAGCCGCCCACCCAGACCGAGGAGGAATCGGCGCTGAGGGCGAACACGTAGCCCAGGCTGTCGGAAACGGTCTCCCGGACCCCGGAAGGGCGGACCCGGAAGACGGGGAATCCGTATCCTCCGGCCCAGACCGAACCATCCTCCGCCTCGGCCAGCACCAGGACATTCTCGGCATCGTCGGACGGGAATCCGCGCCAAGAGCCGTCCGAGAGGTTGTACCGGCAGATTCCCCGGCCCGTTCCGAACCAGAGCAAACCGGCCCGGTCCTCCAGGATGGCGTTCACGCCGTCGGACAGGAGCGAACCGGACACGCCGGGACGGTGGCGGACCCACCGCACGTCCACCGGGTCCGTATCCAGGTAGCAGATTCCGTTCGAGGTGGTGGTGACCCACAGCACGCCTCGGCGGTCCAGGCACAGGTCGCTGACCGCATCGGCGCAGAGGCTTCCTTCCTCGTCCGAGGAGAGGTAATGGCTGACGACCCGGTCCTCGCCGAAGTCATAGCGGACGATACCGCCGCCGTCCAGTCCGAACCAGGCCTGGTCCCCGTCCCGGACCACGGCCCGCACCGGGACCCGCGGAATGCCGGAGAGCGGACGGAAGGCGTCCGCGACGCTGTCGTAGGCAAAAGCGCCGGAGGAGAAGGTGCCGACCACCCAGCTTCCGTCCCCCATTTCGCAGAGGGCCGTCACGTTGGCATCCAGGATCTTCCGGGTCTGGCCGTCTTGCTGCCGGTACAGCCCCGTCTCGTTCCCGGTCAGCTGCGAGCTGTCGGAGAGCCGGGCGGACAAAGGGGACAACAGCGGATCCGAGGAACCGTCCTGTACGAACGCATCCTTCCCGGGATCATACACGAGCACGTCCCCGCTGGACAGGAGACAGCGGACCCGGCCGTCCGGACCGACGGCCAGGTCGCTGGAAGAAGGGACATACGCGCCGGAAACCGCCGGCGGGAAGGCATAATGGCGGAACTCGAGCCCGTCATACCGGTCCATGCCGTCCGCCAGGAAAAACCACAGGAACCCCTCCCCGTCCTGCCGGACGCGGAACACCCGGCGGCTGGACAGCCCTTCGGACATCCCCGTCGGAACGAAGCGTTCCGCCGCGGCGCCCAGGCACCAGCAGACCAGCAGCAGGGAGAGGATGCGTTTCATCGGCCTACCCGCTCAGGAAGTTTGAACTCGGGCCGAAGCGTGGAACGGACCTGGTCCGGGAAATCCACGGGAAGGGGCAGGGTGACCGTTCCGGTCGCCGCCCATTCGCAGCCGCGCAGGAGCGTGGTCTGGTAGCCGGTGCAGGTCATCGCATAGGTCATCTTGGGATCGTTGCCGCAGTGGCCGAGGACATCCACGAAGATGCGCCCCTTGCCATAGCGGACCGTCCACATCAGCGGTTCGTCCCGGTCGCCGTCCCGCGTGGTGGCGATGATTTCCAGGTTCTCCGCCGGACCGCGCAGATGCATGTAGATCTCGTCCTTGAAGTGGTGCCAGCTCTTCGGGAGCCCCTTGACGATGGGATGGTCCAGGGCCTGGTGATCCACCACGACATGGTGCTGGAGCCCGTGATAGCCGGCCTCGCCCGGGGTGTCGTCCCGGACGACCTTCCCGTCCTGCATGTACACGTAAGGACCATACACTTCGTTCCGCCCGTTCCAGGCGCCGAGGCCGGTCATCCGGTTCCAGGCCGGCCATTTTTCCATCGGGATGATGGAGGAGTGGATGAAGACCACCCCGCCGCCGTCCGAGACATAGGACTCGAAGTCGGCCTTGACGGGATCGGCCCATTCCACGCCGCCGTAGTTGATGATGACAAGGCTGTAATCCTTGAAACGGGGATGGAAGGAGGACATGTCCCCGCCCCAGTCCGGGGTCATCAGGACATCGACGTCGAAATGGCCGCTGTTCTCCAGGGCCTGCCGCATGCATTCGGCCGACCCGGCGGGATAGTGGCTCCCGTCCATGCCCGCGATGATGAGGGTCCTGATGCGGGCGGCGGGCATCGGCTCCTTCCCGGAGGCCCCGATGAGCGAAATCATCCCGTAATCATAGGCCCAGGCCGGTTCATAGCCGTCCGCCGCCGTGGTAAAGGCCCCGTCCTGGATGTACTGGAAATGGATCTCGGAGACCCCGTCCCGGTCCCGGTCGTCGACCAGGAGGTTGAACCGGTCGGAAAGATACTCTTCCGAGGTGTATTCGATGGTGCCGGTCGCCCGGTCCACCACCGAATAGTAGAACTGGAACAGGTCGAACTCGGGCCAGTGGCCGGCGTCGTGGCCGATGAGGAAGACTTCCTCCAGGGCCGGGTCGGCATCCATCTGGGCCGTGACGGACTTCTGGTAATAGAAACCCCGCCGGATGAGTCCGTCCGGGAAGCGGATGTCCGGCCGCGCGGGATTGCCGTACTGGGCCAGGGCCGGTACGGAAAGGCAAAGAGCCACCATCAGAGGAAAAAGCTTTCTCATGGCAAGTCGGTTGATTATTAATTATTTATTCGTCAATTACAGCGTCTGTCCGCCGATGAACTCGCGCAGGATGGAGGTCGGAGGGACGGCCGCGATTTCCTCGGGGGTGAGGGCGACGATGTAGTCGAGGAACTTGAGGAGCCGGATGGCTTCGGTGTAAGCCGGCGAGGAAGGGTGGATCCGCCGCAGGAGCGGCTCCGCGTAGTATTTCAGCAGCGGGAGCTCGTACAGGAGCGCGGAGTTGAACTGCGCGTCGGCGTTCTCCTGGAAGGGAAAGATGTACTTGTTCTCGCCACGGCGGACGGAGGGCCAGCGGAGGATGGTGGCCTCGGGGCTGGTGCCGCGGTAGCGGTAGTCCCGCACCATCCGGCGCAGAAGGCGGTTGTCGGTCGTGGAGATGTTGTTGTTCTCGTCCACGTTCAGGGAGGTCAGGGCCGATGCGTACACGCGGAAGATGCGGCTCTGGTCCACGGACGGGACCATCGCCGGATCCAGCGCATGGATGCCTTCCATGATGAGGATGTCGTTCTCGTCCAGCTCCATGAAGTTGCCCTCGAAGAAGGGCTTCCCCTGCTTGAAGTCATAGCGCGGAACTTCCACCTTGCCGCCCGCGAGGAGCGTGTTGAGGTGATTCCCCAGGAGTTCCAGGTCCATCGCTTCCAGCGCCTCGAAGTCGAACTCGCCGTCCTCGTCCAGCGGCGTCCGGTCGCGGGACACGAAATAGTTGTCCAGTTCGATGACCTTGGGCTTCATCCCCAGGATGCGGAGCTGCTGCGCCAGGCGGAGCGAGGACGACGTCTTGCCGCTGGAGGAAGGTCCGGCGATGAAGACGATCTTCACGCGTTCGCGTTCGGCGTAGATGAGGTCCGCCACCTTGGCGTATTCCCGTTCCTGCCGCGCCTCGCACAGGTTGATGAGCTTGACGGCCTTTCCTTCCATCAGTTTCTTGTTCAGCGTGCCGATGCCGCCGATGCCGGTGGTGTGGCACCACGCGGAATACTCCTTGAAGGTCGCGGAGAGCTTGCTCTGCGGCCGCCGGGGCGTGACCCGGGACGGGTCCGTGTTGGACGGCGGCTGGAGGCAGAAGCCCTTGTGGAAGGGCATCAGGCCGAACACCTGCAGATAGCCGGTGGAGGGGACCAGCGGCCCGTGGAAGGAGTCCACCTGGCCGTCCAGGTAATACACCCGGCAGAAATACCGGCCCAGCGACCGGCGGAGCTCCGCCTTGTAGGGCTGCTCCTGCGCCTCGAAGAGGGCCTCGGCCTCCTCGGTCGGAATCTTTTCCGTCGTGAACGGAAGGTCCGCATCGACAAGTTCCCGCATGCGGGCGCGCAGGCGCTCGAAGCCCTCGGCGTCCGGCTTGAACGCCGGGCCGCCGGGACGGCCCTCACGCAGTTCACAGTACAGGCCGCTGGGCAGGGAGTGCTCGACCACGAGCACCTTGCCCGGGAAGACATCGCGTACGGCGTGCTGCAGCAGGAAGCTCAGCGAACGGATGTACGTCCGCCGTCCGTCCGGGTTGTTATACCCGATGAACGTGACCTCGTGCGGGAAGAAGATATTGAAACTCAGTTCCTTGAGTTTGTGGTCCACCAGGGCGGCGAGCACCGGGTAGCGCTTGCCGGTCTTCGGGTCGGTGGCTTCGGGGCACTCCTTCTTCGCAAGGTCCAGGAGGTTGGACCCGACTTTCACGCGGAGCTTCCGGCCGTCGTTCTTGCAGAGGATGTCGATCATAATGGGTCAGCGCTTGAATTCCACGATGAGCGCGGTGCGGGGGTCGACGGGAAGGCCGTCGGAGAGGGTGACCGGCTCGCCGGAGATCACGTCGCGGCCCGTGACGGGGCCGGCGACGAATTCGTCGTAGTGCGACCAGTCGAGTTCGCGCACTTCATCCGTGTTGTTGATGTACACGAACACGGCGTCGCTGTCGTCGTAGCGGAAATACGAATAGGTGTTGTCCGTGATGTTGCGGTCCTTGACGTTCTTCCGGGAAAGGAAGTGCAGCGTCTTGCCGTGGTGGATGACGGAGCAGCCCTTGCGCCAGCGGAAGAGGGCGCGGGCGTAGTCGTGCAGGCCCTCGGCCGCCGTGTAGTCCGCGTCGCGGGTGTAACCCGCCACCGCGCGGCCTTCCGGCGTGAAGAGGTCCACGGCGTCGCCCTCCCAGCCGCCCGGGAAGTCGATGCGCTTGGAGCCGTCGTGGTGCATCCCCGGCTTCTCGCAGAACATCATCTCGTCGCCGTAGTAGAGCTGCGGGATGCCGCGGAGCGTCGCGAGCAGCGCGAGCGCGAGCCGCATCCGGGCGGGATCGTGCCGCAGCACGTCGCCCGTGCGGTCGTGGTCGTGGTTCGCGAAGAAGATCATCAGGTTGTCCAGGTCGTGATACGCGAAATCCTGGGCCAGGACCGTATAGACGCGCGTCATGCCTTCATCCCACCTGACTTCGTCCTCGGTCAGGGCGCGCAGGATGGCCTGCTGGAGCGGGAAGTCCATGATGCACGGCAGGTGGCTGTCGAAGCCGTTCCGGTTCGGGTGCCCGGACTGCCAGTAGGCGACCTGCGGGATGTTCATGTCCCAGCACTCGCCCACGATGTTCATCCGGGGATACTCCTTCCGGACCGCCTGGCACCATTCGGCCATCGGTTCGGGCTCGTTGTACGGGTAGGTGTCCACGCGGAGGCCGTCCAGCCCCGCGTACTCGATCCACCACACCGCCCACTGCTGGAAGTAGCGCAGCACATAGGGGTTGTCCAGGTTCATATCCGGCATCGACGGGACGAACCAGCCGCTCTGCTGGCGGTCGCGGTCCTTCACCGAGGCGTGCGGGTCCATATAGACCGAGAATAGCGCGTTCATCTGCATATACGGCTCGGAGACGTGGTACCAGTCCGGGAAGGGCGGGTTGTCCATCCACCAGTGGGCTGTGCCGCAGTGGTTGGTGACGATGTCCATGATGACCTTCAGGCCTTTCGCATGGGCCTCGTCCACCATTTGCTTGTAGTGGGCGTTGTCGCCGAAACGCGGGTCGATGTGGTAGTAATCGGCGCAGGCATAGCCGTGGTAGGACTCCTGCGGCTGGTTGTCCAGCAGCAGCGGCGTGCACCAGAGGGCCGTGGCGCCCAGGTCGGCGATGTAGTCCAGGTGGTTGATGATGCCCTGGATGTCGCCGCCGTGACGGGCCACCGGATCCTCGCGGTCCACCTCGTCGGGCGTGGCCGGGACGGGCCAGGCGACGGCCGAGCCGTCGTCGTACTCGCCGCCCTGCCAGGCCGTGTCATTGTCCTGGAAGGCCGAGGAGAAGCGGTCGGGCATGAGGAGGTAGATCATGTCCGCCGTAGTGAAGCTGGCGCGGTCCGCGCTGCCCTTCTCCCGCTCGCGGATCAAGTAGGGATACTTGACCTCCTTCTCCCCGTCTTTCACGACCAGGTAGTAGGTGCCCGGGGCGGCATCGGCCTGGATTTCCACGTCCACGAACAGGTAGTCCGGACTGGCGGCCTGGTGCGCCGCCTTCGCGGAGACGCCCTTCCCGCCTTCGATGCGGATTTCCTTGGTGCCCATGTCCTTGCCCTGCACCATCAGCTGCAGCGGGGTCTTCATCCCCGTCCACCAGCTGAGCGGTTCCACACGCGTCACTTCCTCCGGGGTCGCATCCGGAATCGTCGCCGGGTCGAAGGCCGCCTGGCAGCCCGTAAGCCCGGCCGCCACGGCCGTCGCCATAAGGATTCGTTTCATCATTATCTGGTCAGGACCACATACTCGCCCGGCGCGAGAACGAAGTCGTTCATGCCCTTCTGGTAGGTCTTGCCGGTGAAGACTTCCGTATATTTGCCGTCCAGGTTGACAGGAAGCTTGACAGGAGCGGCCTCGAGGTTCTTGAAGGGCGTCCCGCCGGTCTCGGCGGCGGGACGGTTGTCGGTAGCCGCAGCCTGCTGCGTCTCGGCCTCCGCCGGCTCGTCCGCCGGGGTGACGCCGAAGTTCGCGAGGACGATCACCTTGTTGCCCTTCACCTCGCGGTGGAAGGCGACGATGCCGTCCAGGCCTTCGGGAATCTCCCACCAGACGATGTCACCGCCCTTCTCGCCGGCGGCGAGGGCGGGATTGTTGTGCTTGAGGTCCACGAGCTTCTTCCAGAAGGTCGTGTATTCATTGGCGCTCCAGTCCGTGATCGGGTCCTTCTCGAAGAACTCGAGCCGGCGGGAGAGGCCGATTTCCTGGCCGGTGTAGATGAGCGGCTGGCTGCCCGGCAGGGTAAAGCACAGGACGGCGCAGGCGTTCGCCGCGGCGCCCTCGCGCTCGAACTCGGTGCCGGACCAGGAGTTCTCGTCGTGGTTGGAGGTGAAGGTCAGGCGGAAGGCCTCCTTCGGGAAGCGGGCGGCGTCGCGGGTGACGTAGTCCTTGAGGTCGGCGACGGTCTTGCGGCCCTGCGCCAGGCTGTTCAGCAGGTGATGGAGCTCCCAGGCGTAGTTCGCGTCGAAGGTCTCGGTGGCGTCGGCCAGGTTGTCGCGCTCGGCTTCGGCGAGGAGGTAGATGTCGGGATAGTCCTTGTTCATCTTGGGAAGGATGCCCTTCCAGAAAGCGGCGGGCACCTCACCGGCGGCGTCGCAGCGGAAGCCGTCCACGCCCTTCTCGAGCCAGAAGCGCATCGCGTCGTCCTGGGCCCACCACACGTCCTCGTTGTCGTAGTTGAGGCTGCGGGTGTCGGTCCAGTCATACTCCCAGATGGCGTTGCCGTCCGCGTCGCGCTCGTAGAAGTCCGCGGGCTTCTCGGTCATCCATACGTTGTCCGGGGCGGTCTGGTTGGCCACCCAGTCCAGGATGACCTTGAACCCCAGCTTGTGGGCCGCGGCGAGCAGGTGCTCGAAATCTTCCATCGTCCCGAATTCGGGATTCACTTTCTTGTAGTCGGAGATCGCATAGTAGGAGCCGAGGGTGCCCTTGCGGCCTTCGGTGCCGATCTCGTACATCGGCATGAGCCAGAGGATGTCCACCCCGAGTTCCTTCAGGCGGGGCAGCTGCGCCTCGACGCCGGCGAAAGTCCCTTCCGGGGAGAACTGGCGGATATTCACTTCGTACATCACGGAGCTGTAGGTCCAGTCCGGGTGGACGGACGGCGTCTTCGTCTTCTTGCAGCCGGCGAGCGCCAGCAAGGCGACACAGATAATCAGGAGCTTTTTCATACGTGCGTGTTATTAATCGGTTAAAGGTACGAAAAAATCGGGAGACCCGGCGCACGAGGCGCGGATTTCCCGATGAAACAACCGTTTCGGCGGACGAACCGTCAGCGGAGCGAAGCCTTCGCGACGTCCAGCGCCGCGATCACCCGGTCGCACCAGGCGTCGAAGGCCGGATCCTCCTGCTGGCATTCCGGATGGGCCAGGATGTAGTCGATGGTCCGGCGCACGCCCTGCTCGAAGCGGACCGTGGCCTGGAAGCCCGGCACCGCGCGCTTGAGCTTGCGGTTGTCGAACAGGACCGTATTGGCCTTGTCTCCGATGAGCCCGCCGCGGAAATCGTAGGGGCCGACCTCGTCCAGGAACTCCGAGGACACGTGGACCGCCTTCAGCGGCACGCCCAGCGCGTCCGCGATGACCTGATGGATCTGGTTCCAAGTGAGCGTGTCGTCGGAAGTGATGTGGAAGACGTCCCCGATGGCCTTGGGATTGCCCATCAGGCCCACGAACCCCTTCGCGAAGTCCGTGTTGTGCGTGAGGGTCCACTGGGTGGTGCCGTCGCCGTGGATAATCACGGGCTTGCCGTCCAGCATCCGCTTCAGCACCTGCCAGGAGCCTTTGTCCCCATGGACCCCGAGGGGCACGGCCCAGTCGCCGTAGGTGTGCGACGGGCGGATGATCGTCACCGGATAGCCTTCCTCGCGGAACTTGCCCATCATGAAGTCCTCGCAGGCGATCTTGTTGCGGGAGTACTCCCAGTACGGGTTCACCAGCGGCGTCCCTTCGGTGATGAAGGGGCTGTTGACCGGCTTCTGGTAGGCCGATGCGCTGCTGATGTACATGTACTGCTTCGTCCGCCCGCGGAAGAGGCGCCAGTCGCGCTCCACCTGGGCCGGGACAAAGCCGATGAAATCGCACACGCAGTCCCACTGCGTGCCCGCGAGGAGCTTCTCCACGGCCGCCTCGTCGTTGATGTCGACCTTCAGGACATGGACATTTTCCGGGACCTGGGCGCTCCGGGTCCCCCGGTTCAGGAGCGTGAGCTCCCACTCCCCTTCCGCGGCCAGTTTCGCGGTGATGGCGGTGCTGATCGTTCCGGTGCCGCCGATGAACAGTGCTTTTCTTTTCATTTCCAATCGATTTCGTCCATAGGATAGCGGACGTCCCAGTCCTTGCGGAGGCCGTCCATGAGTTCCATGATGTACAGGGTTTCGTCCAGCGGCATCTGCGGCGGCTCCGTGAGCCCGGCCGCGAGGGCGTCCCGGCAGGCGACGAACTGGTACTCGTAGCCCGTGATCTGCTTCGGGACCGGGATCGTCTCCACGAACACGCGGTCCGGCCCGTTCACCGTGATGCGCTGCGGGTTGTTGACATTGTCGATGATGAGGTTCCCCTCCGTCCCCGCGATGACGCCGATGTTGTCGCCCACGCAGGCGGCCGAGGACTGGACATTCGCGAGGATGCCGTCGGTCAGGACGAGGGAGATGGCGTTGGAAAGGTCCATCCCCGTGTCCGTCTTCACGCACTGCGAGTTCATCGACACGATCGGGGCGTCGCAGAACATCCGCACGAAATTCAGGCAGTACACGCCGAGGTCAAGCAGCGCGCCGCCGCACAGGTCCGGCCGGAAGATCCGTTCCTTCTGGCCCATGCTGTACCCGAGGGTGGCCGTCACGAGCTGCGGCTTGCCGATGCGGCCCTCCTGGATGAGCCCCCGCACCATCTGCAGCGCGGGCTGGTACCGCGTCCAGATGGCCTCCGCGAGGAACACCTTCCGGCGCCGGGCCAGGTCCACGATGACCTGCGCCTGCGCCTTGTTGGCCATGAAGGCCTTCTCCACGAGGCACGGCTTCCCCTTCTCCAGGGCTTCCTTCGTGACCTCGAAATGATGCGAATGCGGCGTCGCCACATACAGGAGGTCCACCTCCGGGTCGTCAATCACTTCCGAGTACGACCCATAGGCGCGCTCGATGCCCCACTTGTCGGCAAAACCCTGCGCCTTCTCCAGCGACCGGGACCCGATCGCATACGGGCGAAACCCGTCGAGTCCGTTCAGCGTGATGGCCGCCTTCTCCGCGATCCACCCGGCCCCGACGATTCCGACTTTGAAATCCTTCGCGTCCATGCTTATTTGTTTTTACGTTTCTCCAGGAATCGGTCCAGCCACGCCATCACCACCCCGTACAGCAGGCCCTCGATGACGAAAGACACCCAGCCCATCCCCCAGTGCCAGATCCAGTTCCCCACCAGCATGAACAGGGCGAACACGACACCGTGCACCAGGGCCGAAATGATAAACTGCTTGTCCATAATGAATTCTTTTTCAAGTAGTCAGTATCACAAAGATACGCTTTCCCCTCCACATTTGCAACCCCGGACGGGCTCGCGTTGTACAAGTCTCGCTTGTACAGCGAAAAGGCATTCCGCGGCCGATTTCGTGCACATGTCTTCCGGGAAAAAGGCATTTATGGACGATTCTCGGGAGACTTGTACAGAAAAAGCCCCTGGGAAGTGCATTGACGCGCACAAGCGAGACTTGTGCATGGGCCACACATGGGAATCTGCACGGACCTCACACGGGAATCTGCACGGACCTCACACGGGAATCTGCACGGGACTCACATGGGACTCCACATGGGACTCCACACGGAATTCCAGATGCAGGGCGGGGCCTATGGCACAGAGACCTGCGCCGGGACGGGGAGATATCAGCGTCTTCTGTGAGAGGACCATGCCTGAGGGTGCGTTACTTCGTGGGGCCGACCATATGCCGCTCGATGGGCCTGCCGTCGCGGTGAAGATCGAAGCAGTCGGAGCCGTCGGGGAGCTTCGTGTGGCGGATGCGGAGGGAGGGGTCGGAGCGGACGGCGCTCTTCGCGGCGGCGAGGGCCTTTTCGCCGTCGGGATAATGGAAGAGGAGCGGCGCGTCCTCCTGGGTCTGAGCCGACGAGGTTGCCGAGGGTTCAGACGGGCGCTTCGACGGGGTAGCCGGGGACGATGGCGAGGTCACTTCCCGAAGGACGACATAGGTAGGGGCGGTTGGGTCTTCCGTCGACGGGGACACAGCCGGCGTCGATGCCGGGGCTGAGGCCTGGAGCGAATCCGGAGCCTGGGGCGGGGTCTTCCGCTCGTAGGCGAGGAGGCGGGCGTCTTCGGATAGGGCGCGGGCGGCGTCGTATTGGCGGTCCCATTCGCGGTAGTATTCCATCTTGGGATCCTCGAAGAGGGACATCTGTTCCACGGTCTCGTGGGTGAGCTTGGAGACGCCGAGACCCACCTGGCGGAGCGGGGCGACGCCGTCCCAGACCTCGGCGAGCATGCGCCGGGCCGCGTTGAGGATGATGGCCGTCACGTCGCTGGGCTGGTCCAGGGAGGTTTGTTTCTGGGCGACGGAGAAGTCCGTGTACTTGACGAACATGGACACGGTGGAGGCGCGGAAGCCGTCGCGGCGGATGCGGTGGGCGACGATGCAGGCCACGTTGAAGAGGACCCGGTCGATGTCCTTCGGGTCGGAGAGGTCCTTGGCGAAAGTCCGCTCCGCGCTGTAGCTCTTGGCTTCCTGGATTTCCGTTTCCACCGGGGAGTCGTCGCGGCCGTTCGCGTTCTCGTGCAGCTGCGCGGCGAACTTCGGGCCCACGAGGCGAGTGAGCTGGCCCACGCTCAGGCAGGCCAGGTCCCCGATCGTGTGGATGCCGTAGGCGATGAGCCGCTCCTCGGTCTTCTTCCCGACCCAGAGCAGGTCCCGCACGCCCAGGGGCCACATCTTTTCGCGGATCTCGTGCTCCCAGAGGGTATGGACCTTGTCCGGCTTCTCGAAGTCCGAGGCCATCTTCGCCAGGAGCTTGTTCGGGCCCACCCCGACATTGACCGTGAACCCCAGGCGGGACTTGACCTCGTCCTTGAGGCGGGTGGCGACCTCCACGGGGTCGCGGTCCCCGCACCGGAGGCTCATGTCCAGGAAGCACTCGTCGATGGAAAACTGCTGCAGTACCGGCGAATAGCTCCGGCAGATGGCGATGAAACCCTCGGAGCAGCGCTTGTACCACTCCCAGTCGCCGCGGACGATGACCAGCTGCGGACACTTCCGCAGCGCCATCGTCACCGGCATGGCCGCCCGGATGCCCAGCTTCTTGGCGGGCATCGACGCGGCCGCGATGATGCTCCGCCGGTCGCTCGGATCCCCCGACACAACCGACGGGACCTGTCGGATGTCCTGCCCTCCTTCCATGACGAGCTTCACCGCCGTCCAGCTGAGGAAGGCGGAGTTCACGTCGATATGGAAGATGACGCGGGACAAGGTCAATAAGGCACTTGATCCAGATGCTTGCGAACGGTTGCCAGGAGGCGCTCGCCATGCTCGCGCGTGTTCGCGGCGATGAACATCGACGGCTTGTACAGCGACGGGAATCCCCCCGTGAAGTCGCACGCGGCGCCGCCCGCCTCCAGCAGGATGAGGCTCGCCGCCGCGTAGTCCCACGGCATCAGCCGCATCTCGAAATAGAGCTCGGCGAAGCCGGCGGCCATCAGGCACAGCTCGACAGCGGCGGAGCCGGTCCGGCGCACGTCGTTGCACTCCATATACACGTCGTAGATGATGTCGCTGCAGCTGCGCGCCAGGTCCTTCCGGTAGGTGGACATCGCCGTGAAAAGGAGGCCCCGCTCATAGGTCCGGTCCGACACATGGATGGGCTTCCCGTTGCAGAACGCGCCTCGACCCTTCTCGGCCGAATACAGCTCGCCCCGCCAGGGGCTGTAAACGACGCCCATGGCCAGCTCGCCGCCCCGCACCAGCGCCACGCTGATACAGCAATTCTCGTTTCCGCGGGCATAGTTGGCCGTCCCGTCGATGGGGTCGATGATCCACACGGCCTCATGGGCCGTATCGGCGAAATCCTCCTCCTCGCACAGGAACCCGCTCCCGGGCAGCAGCTCCCCGAGCCGCCGCGTCAGGAAATGCTGCACCGCCACGTCCGACGATGTGACGATATTCTCCCGCGCGCCCTTGTCGTGCACTTCGAACCCGCCCGTCCGGTCCATCAGCGTCCCCGCCTCCCGGACGATCCCGATGATTTGCTGAATGTCAATGTCCATACGACAAAGATACGAAAAAGGGCGGAAGTCAGCGAGGCGCCTCGCAGAAATAGTCGGTACACCCCCGGCACCATCAGTCATCACCCCATGTACAAGTCTCGCTTGTACACATCAACGCGCTTCTATGGACACATCTCTGTCCAAGTCTCCCAATAATCGGCCATCGAAGCCCTTTTCCCGGAAGACTTGTACACAAAATCAAACACAAAGCACGATTTCGCTGTCCATGCCAGACTTGTACACAGGGACGGCGGTGTACAGGAGGGGAAGGTGGTGCGGCGGCCATAACAAAAAGAGGCCAACTCTCTATGGAGTCGCCTCTTATCTTCCTGTCGGGGTGATGTGACTCGAACACACGACCCTCTGGTCCCAAACCAGATGCGCTAGCCAACTGCGCCACACCCCGGAGCGGCCTGCCGCCGCCGCGGGCGCCGTAGGGAGCGGGGCGCGGAGGGGCGGCAGGGCCGGGACAAAGTTACGGAAAATTCCGGAGAGGGCGAAAAATATCCTTCAAATTGTATGTTACACAATATAATAAGCATTGATAATCAATGAGTTATAAAAAGTATTAAAAAATGTTTTTGTTTCTACCAAATTATTTACTACATTTGTGACTGTACTAATAACATAGCTCCATGGACAACGGACTAGCTAAAATTCACCTTTCAGTCGACTGCGCAGTTCTCGGCTTCAACGGGACGCGGCTGGAGGTACTCCTAATCCGGCGCACGGGAATCGAGGACGGCCATGCCTTTCACGACATGAAACTCCCCGGCAGCCTGATCTTGGACAATGAAGAACTCGACGACGCCGCCCGGCGCGTCCTGACCGAACTCACCGGCCTCAAGAACATCCCGCTCGTACAGTTCCAGTCCTTCGGTTCCATCAACCGGACCAAGGACCCCAAGGACGTCCACTGGCTGGAACACGCCCAGAAGGCCCATGTGCACCGCATCGTCACGGTGGCCTACATGGCCCTCGTGAAGATCGGCCGGGGCACCAGCCGCGAACTGGAGACCACCGAAGCCCTCTGGGTCCCCGTCGATGCGATCCCGCCCCTGGCCTTCGACCACAACGACATCATCGCGCACGCCCTGGAGCACCTGCGGGCCCTCGCCTCGATGGACCCGTCCATCCTGTACGACCTCCTGCCCCGCAAGTTCACCGTCACCCAGCTGCGGAACCTCTACGAGGTGGTCTTCGGCAAGCGCCTGGACCCGGCCAACTTCTACAAGAAGATGACCCAGATGCCGTATCTCGTCGCCCTGGACGAGCGCGAGAAAGGCGTCTCCCACCGCGCCGCGCGCTTCTATCGCTTCGACAAGAATATCTATAACAAATCGAGATTATAAACATGTACCTCTTAGGTTACGACGTCGGAAGTTCTTCCCTCAAGGCCAGCCTCGTGAGCGTCGAGACCGGCAAGTGCGTGGCCACCGCCTTCTACCCGAAGAGCGAGGCGCCCATCATGTCCAAACAACCCGGCTTCGCCGAGCAGGACCCGGCCATGTGGTGGGCCAACCTGAAGCTCGCCACTGCCGACATCCTGGAGCAGGTCCGCAGCAAGGCCACCCTCCAGAGCAAGGCCTTTTCCCCCGCCGACATCAAGGCCATCGGCATCTCCTACCAGATGCACGGCCTCGTGTGCGTGGACAAGGACCGCAACGTCCTGCGCCCGTCCATCATCTGGTGCGACTCCCGCGCCGTCCCCTACGGCAACAAGGCCTTCGAGGAGCTGGGCGCCGACTGGTGCCTGGACCACCTGCTGAACAACCCCGGCAACTTCACCGCCGCGAAACTCGCCTGGGTGAAGCGGAATGAGCCCGCCCTGTACGAGCGCATCAACAAGATCATGCTCCCAGGCGACTACATCGCCATGCGCCTCACGGACACCGTCTGCACCACCGTCAGCGGCCTGTCCGAGGGCATCTTCTGGGATTTCCGCGAGAACAAGGTGTCCGACCGCCTGCTCGCCGAGTTCGGCTTCGACGCGAACCTCATCCCGCAGATCCGCCCCACCTTCGGCCAGCAGGGAACCCTCTCCAAGGAAGCGGCGGACGTCCTGGGCCTCGCCCCCGGCATCCCGGTGACCTACCGCGCCGGCGACCAGCCCAACAACGCCCTCTCCCTGAACGTCTTCAATCCGGGCGAAATCGCCTCCACCGCCGGCACCTCCGGCGTCGTGTACGGTGTGAACGGCACGGTCAACTATGACCCGCAGAGCCGCGTGAACACCTTCGCCCACGTGAACCATACGGCGGACCAGACCCGCCTCGGCGTCCTCCTGTGCATCAACGGCACCGGCATCCTGAACTCCTGGATCCGCCGCAACGTCGCCCCGGAGGGCATCTCCTACGCCGACATGAACGACGTCGCCGCCTCCGTCCCCATCGGCTCGGACGGCGTGTCCATCCTCCCGTTCGGCAACGGCGCGGAGCGCATGCTCGGGAACAAGGACACCGGCTGCAGCATCCACGGGGTCAATTTCAACCGCCACGGCAAGGCGCACCTGATGCGCGCCGCGCAGGAAGGCATCGTCTTCTCCTTCCAGTACGGCATCGAGATCATGGAACAGATGGGCATCCCCGTGAAGATGATCCACGCGGGCAAGGCCAACATGTTCCTCTCCCCGATCTTCCGCGACACCCTCGCGGGCGTGTCCGGCGCCACCATCGAGCTGTACGACACGGACGGCTCCGTGGGCGCCGCCAAGGGCGCGGGCATCGGCGCGGGCATCTACCGCGACAACAACGAGGCCTTCGCCACCCTGGAGAAGCTCGCGGTCATCACCCCGCAGCACGAGGAGCAGTACAAGGAAGCTTACGAAAACTGGAAATCAAACTTATAAACAAAACACCTAAAAACACAAGACATCATGGCAAAAGAGTATTTCCCGACAATCGGAAAGATCCCCTTCGAGGGCGCTGAGAGCAAGAATCCCCTGGCTTTCCATTATTATGACGCCGAGCGCGTGGTCATGGGCAAGCCTATGAAGGACTGGTTCAAGTTCGCGATGGCCTGGTGGCACACCCTGGGCCAGGCTTCCGCCGACCCGTTCGGCGGCCAGACCCGTTCCTACGAGTGGGACAAGGGCGAGTGCCCCTACTGCCGCGCCCGCGCCAAGGCTGACGCCGGCTTCGAAATCATGCAGAAGCTGGGCATCGGCTACTACTGCTTCCACGACATCGACCTGGTGGAGGACACCGAGGACATCGCCGAGTACGAGGCCCGCATGAAGGACATCACCGACTACCTCGTGGAGAAGCAGAAGGAGACCGGCATCAAGAACCTCTGGGGCACGGCGAACGTGTTCGGCAACAAGCGCTACATGAACGGCGCCGCCACGAACCCGCAGTTCGACATCGTCGCCCGCGCGGCCCTGCAGATCAAGAACGCGATCGACGCCACCATCAAGCTCGGCGGCACCAGCTACGTGTTCTGGGGCGGCCGTGAAGGCTACTACACCCTTCTGAACACCCAGATGCAGCGCGAGAAGGACCACCTCGCCAAGATGCTCACCGCCGCCCGCGACTACGCCCGCGCCCACGGCTTCAAGGGCACCTTCCTCATCGAGCCCAAGCCGATGGAGCCCACCAAGCACCAGTACGACGTGGACACGGAGACCGTGATCGGCTTCCTCCGCGCCAACGGCCTGGACAAGGACTTCAAGGTGAACATCGAGGTGAACCACGCCACCCTCGCCGGCCACACCTTCGAGCATGAGCTCACCGTGGCCGTGGACAACGGCTTCCTCGGCAGCATCGACGCCAACCGCGGCGACGCCCAGAACGGCTGGGATACCGACCAGTTCCCGGTGGACCCGTACGATCTCACCCAGGCGATGATCCAGATCATCCGCAACGGCGGCTTCAAGGACGGCGGCACCAACTTCGACGCCAAGCTCCGCCGCTCTTCCACCGACCCGGAGGACATCTTCATCGCCCACATCAGCGCAATGGACGCCATGGCCCACGCCCTGCTGAACGCCGCCGCCGTCATCGAGGAGAGCCCGCTCTGCGAGATGGTCGCCAAGCGCTACGCTTCCTTCGACAGCGGTCTCGGCAAGAAGTTCGAGGAAGGCAACGCCACCCTCGAGGAACTCTACGAGTATGCCAAGGCGAACGGTGAGGTCAAGGCCGAATCCGGCAAGCAGGAGCTCTACGAGACCCTTCTGAACCTCTACGCGAAATAGACCGTTATGGCCAGTTACAGACAAACAGGTAGCCCCGGCTACCTGTTTACTATTGTCCTGGTAGCCGTCCTCGGCGGCCTGCTGTTCGGATACGACACGGCGGTCATCTCCGGCGCGGAGCGCGGTCTGCAGGCGTTCTTCATGGGTGCGAAGGATTTCACCTACACGAACGGCCTGCACGGCTTCACCTCTTCCAGCGCCCTGATCGGCTGCATCATCGGTTCCGCCCTCTCCGGCCTGTTCGCCGGCAGGTTCGGCCGCAAGAAGAGCCTCTTCATCGCGGGCGTGTGCTTCTTCCTGTCCGCAGCGGGCTCCTACTATCCGGAGTTCCTGTTCTTCGAGAAGGGTGTCGCCACCAAGGGCCTCCTCGTGGCTTTCAACCTGTACCGTGTGCTCGGCGGCATCGGCGTGGGCATGGCCTCCGCCATCTGCCCGATGTACATCGCCGAAGTGGCCCCGGCCGAAAAGCGCGGCGCGCTCGTTTCCTGGAACCAGTTCGCGATTATCTTCGGTCAGCTCGTCGTGTACTTCGTGAACTTCATGATCCTCGGCGACCACATCGCCCCGAAGATGGCGTCCCTCGCCGAAGGCATGAACCAGATCATCAACGCCGGCGACCTCGCCGCCGACGCCAACTGGTCCGTCACCACGGGCTGGCGCCTGATGTTCGGCTCCGAGATGGTGCCCGCCGGCCTCTTCACCCTGCTGATCCTGCTCGTCCCTGAAACGCCGCGTTACCTCGCGATGAGCGGCCAGGAGGAGAAGGCCCTCACGGTCCTGTCCAACATCAACGGCGAATCCAAGGCCCGCGAGATCCTGAACGACATCAAGAACACCGTCATCGAGAAGAAGGAGAAGCTCCTGGCCTATGGCGCCCTCGTCATCTTCGTCGGCATCATGCTCAGCGTGTTCCAGCAGTTCGTCGGCATCAACGCCGTGCTGTACTTCGCCCCGCGCATCTTCGAATCCATGGGCATGGGCAATCCGATGACCCAGACCGTGCTGATGGGCGTGATCAACATCACCTTCACCCTCGTCGCGATCTTCACCGTGGAGAAGCTCGGCCGCAAGCCGCTGCTGATCACCGGTTCCCTGGGCATGGCCCTCGGCGCCCTGGGCGTGGCCCTGGCGGACGCCGTTCCGGGCGTGCCCGGCATCATCGGCGTCGTGAGCGTGATGGTTTACAGCGCTTCGTTCATGTTCTCCTGGGGCCCGATCTGCTGGGTGCTCATCTCCGAGATCTTCCCGAACACGATCCGCGGCGCCGCCGTGGCCATCGCGGTCGCCTTCCAGTGGATCTCGAACTTCATCGTGAGCTCCACCTTCGTGCCGCTGTACACTTGGAGCCCTGCGTTCACCTACGGCATGTACTGCTTCTTCTGCCTGCTCGCGGCGTTCTTCGTCTGGAAGCTCGTTCCGGAGACCAAGGGCAAGACGCTCGAAGACATGACCACGCTGTGGCGCGAGAGAATGAAAAAATAGTTACATTTGCACAAAACACTAAACACTGATTATCATGGAAGAAGAGAAAGTGAACCCGATGGACCTCAACGGTGACGGCAAGGTCACCTTCGGTGAAAAGGTCCAGTACTATGCCGGCAAGGCCGGCGAGAAGGTCGAGGAAGGCGTGAAGAAGGTGTACGAAGGCGTCAAGGAAGACGCCAAGGACGCCCTCGAGGACGCCAAGGTCCTCGCCGCCAAGGCCAAGGAAAAGGGCAAGGAGGTCTATGACAAGGCCGCCGACAAGGCGAAGGATGTCTATGCCGAAGCCAAGGAGAAAGGCGCCGAGGTCGTGGACAAGGCCAAGGCCAAGATCGACGAACTGAAGGAGAAGAAGGCGTAAGAATCGCCCGTCTACACATGGTCGACTATCATTCAGTCGATTGAACGGATCGCCCCGGTTGTGGAAACAATCGGGGCGATGGTTAATAGCCCGACGGGACAACCAGAATGGTGCGGTTTGTCCCAATATCGCGCGAACATCGCCGGTACTCATATCTGTCTTTCTTGAGAAGATTGGACTAATCAATCTATACATCCCTCCCCTAAAAGAGCGAATAAAACCATGAATAAAACGCCAGAATATTCAATAATTCGTTTTTATTGCAATTATTTTTCAAAACATTTGCAGAATAAACATTAAATATTTATTTTTGAATGAAACTTTATCTGAAATTCTTTGGCAATCTCCGGTTTGAGATAGCAGTTTTCGGGATAGTTTTGTGAATGGTTACAAGAAAAGAATCATGTTTATTACTCCTATATTGTGTTCAATCTTTAAAATTACAAAAGTATGAGGACCGAAACGAAAACAACCACAAGCGTGGTTCGAATCCCTGCAAAAATCGTAATCAAGGGTAATGAAAACGGAGATGCCGTTAAAAGCCATCCAACCTCAGCCTCCCCTGGCGATGGAGACATCAACACAGGAAGTGGTGGTTACGTATATGGGTCCTTGAACGCATCTTGCAAATTATCCGGGAAATACGCCAGAATAGAATTCACATACAACGTCTGGACAAGTGATTATGGGAAATCCGCAAAAGGGGATCACCTTACAATCAACACTAGTAGACTCGTTGACTTAAGCAGCTATGACAGCGCTCCTTCTCCCTGGACATATATCAGTAACAAAGGTGAAAAAGTCACAGTCAAGGAACGCTTTACTTACTCTTTGCGCACACATTCTGACGCATATTATATAGACTACTATAAAGCGAAGGATAGCCGAAGAGGCTGGTTGAAAGTCGATAATTCTTATCCCCAGAGCAACAAGCCTCAAACCTGGATTCCCAGAGAGAATCTCCGTTTCAAGATTGACGATAGCGGCAGCGAGCTTACCAAGGCAGGTAACATCGGTTTTGAAGCACTCGTTTATATATCCATTCTAGTCACCCACACTACGGAGAAAACTTTCCAGGACCCCATCAATGATGTAGCACAAGCAGTGGCCAGTAAAGACAAGGCTCTTTCTTCACTGACATTGGATGGTCTCCTTAACAACCGACCGATCACCACTCTGGAAGATGGTCTCAAGTCATTTGCAAACATTGCCGTCCATGATGATGGAGGGATCGGCGCATGGTTGAGAGGTCAGCGAGAAGAACAACTTGGTATCCAAACCTATACTTTCCCACATAGCTTAACGAACAAAGCCCCTTCCACTGACTATTATTTGGGCTCCATTATTTTGGTAGACAATAATTTCCGGACCCATCATCCCTCCAAGGTCGTATTCAGCGAATCTGAAAGGAAGCGTTTGAGCATGTACGCAACAAACAACAGGACCAACCATTACTTTGATAATGTCCTGCCTACAGCCAAAGAGATGAACAATAAAAAGAATGAGTTTATCGAAAAATATATCGGCCGAGTCTCGTCTAGCACACAACTTCCTAGCATTACGACGATTGACTTTCAAGACTTTGAAAGTACTGACGGTATTTCCATCGGAGGATCAGTCAAAGGAGTTGACTTTGGCTTCTCTTCCGGAGACCGGACCAAAAAAGTCCGTGTGTTTACTTTTAAACAGGTCCTTTTCTCCTTGAATCTGGATGACACTTACAAAAAAGGATCTGATTTCTTCTCGGACAAAATAAATGTTTCGCAGTTCAAGAATAGTATCCAACATTATTCTCCGGCTATTATCAGCACCGTTTACTATGGGAAAGTCGCACACCTGGCCGTTGTCTCTACTGACCAGAGTGCAATGTCAGTAAACATATCCAAGACAGATTTCTTCAACGGAAATGCAAAAATAACCGGCAGCACTAAAAACTGCTCGTTCAAGGCCATTGTCCTCGGTGGCACAGCCGGGGCCATGAACGGGACCATTAACTTCTCCGATCTCAACGATGCGAATAGTTTCCTGAAGTCCATTATGAAGGAAATGACGGCACTTGATGCAGAAGCCGCCATCCCGATTGAATTTGAGGCCAAATACCTGCGGAACCCTGCCCAGAAAGTCACGACAAACATCTATAAGTACTTCACAAGATATATAGACAAGATTAAACTTAACATACGTGAAGACAACAAGGGTATCAGTGCGTCCGCCCGGTTACGCCTTTTGGATTATGTCTATGATAATAAAGGCAAAGCTGACTATCAGTTCAAGTATTGGAATAAGGGTCTGGACTACACCGTTGAGGTCTCTCCTTGGGCTTGTTGCATAGAGGTTAAAATGGATGTTGTTGGTGGTGAATACTGCGACTACAATGTTTTCGTGCCATATATTCCTTTAAGTTCACTCACTCAAGACTCAAACGGTGACTGGGTGTTCAGAATCGGCAATAATGGTTCAACATTGAAGGATGTCAAAAACAACGCAACCGTTACCCCCACTGTTCCCGGGTGCTATGTGTGTAAGAGCAATGAATACTATCGGGGAGATCTCAAGGAAAGTCAGTATCTTGGACGGACCGAAGACCAAGTCTTAACTGACTACTTTAACTACTGTGAAGAGAAGTATGCCACAGCTAGCCCCTTCTATCGTCTCAGCAGCTTAAAGAAAATCAAGTCTACCCGTGGTAATGACTAACCAAGAGGGCAAGGAGCATCCTCCCTGCCCTCATCCATCTATGCCAGCCAAGCCGGATATTTAGTCAGCTTGGCTGGCATTATATTATACGAGAACTGACATAGTAGGCAAAGAAGAAAAACTTGTTTCTCGCGGATTCTTCGTATCTTTACAATTGAAACTTAATTAATTCGCGATGAAACGATTCTTCCTGACGGTCCTCCTGTCCCTCGCGACAGTGGCCGGATTCCCCTGCACAAACCTCATCGTGGGCAAGCTGGCTTCCGCCGACGGAAGCGTGATCTGCACCTACAACTGCGACAGCTTCGGCTTTCTCCAGCCGCTGGACTGGTTCGCGGCCGGGAAGCACGCGCCGGGCGAGCAGCTCGCGGTCCGCGGCTGGGGCCCCCAGTCTCCCGTCCATTACGTCGCCCAGGCGGACTACACCTACGGCGTCGTGGGCCTGATGAACGAACGGCAGGTCACCATCGTGGAGACCACCTGGGGCGGCCGGGACGAACTGGCCCGCTCCGAGGGCGCCCTGGACTATTTCACCCTGATGCACCTGGCCCTGCAACGCAGCGCGACGGCCCGGGAGGCCATCGAAGTGATGCACAACCTCGTACAGGAATACGGCTACAACGCCACGGGCGAGTCCTTCGCCGTCTGCGACAAGGACGAGGCCTGGATCATGGAGATTATCGGCAAGGGCCCCGGCCGCAAGGGCGCCGTGTGGGTGGCGCGCCGCGTTCCGGTCGACTGCATCTCGGCCTATGCCAATTCCAGCCGCATCCGGCAGTTCCCGCAGGCGAAGAAGATCGACAAGAAGAAGGGCATCGGCATCGTCGAGGGCGAATGCATGTACAGCGCCGACGTCATCTCCTTCGCCCGGGAGATGGGCTGGTACGAGGGTCCCGATGCGGACTTCAGCTTCCGTGAGGCCTACGGGCCGATGGACTTCAGCAAGATCCGCTACTGCGAGGCCCGCGTCTGGAGCTTCTTCCGCCACCACACCGATCCGGAAAAGATGGACGCCTACCTCCCCTTCATCAACGGCCACACCGAGATCTGCGACGAGCTTCCCCTGTGGATCAAGCCCGACAAGCCGCTGAGCGTCCGAGACGTGATGAACGACATGCGCGACCACTACGAGGGCACCGCCCTGGATATGACTGCCGATGTGAGCGCCGGTCCGTGGGCCTCCCCCTACCGCAACCAGCCCGTGAACTACGAGGCGCCCGACGGCACCAAGATGTTCCGCGAGCGTCCCATCGGCTGCCAACAGAGCGGGATGACGATGGTATGCCAGATGCGTTCCTTCCTGCCCGACGAGGTGGGCGGCGTGACCTACTTCAATATGGACGATGCCACGATGGTGGCCTATGTCCCGGTCTATTGCAGCATCAACCGCGTCCCGGAGCCCTTCCGCCGCGAGAACAACAACATCCGCGAGTTCAGCTTCGAGAGCGCCTTCTGGATGAACAACTGGGTGGCCAACATGGTCTATCCCCGCTGGAGCGCGATGATCGGTGACCTGCGCGACGCGCAGAACGAACTGGAGGATTTCTACGCCGCCGAGCAGCCGGAGGTGGAGAAGCAGGTGACGAACCTCACCCACCAGGAGCGCGTGGCCTTCCTCACCGCAAAGACGGAGGCCTACACGGCCAAGATGATGGACCGCTGGGACAAGCTGGCGAAGCTGCTCATCGTCAAGCACAACGACCAGACGATGCAGCCGTCCGAGAACGGCGTCGTCGTCCCCGGCCGCCGCACCAACCCCGCCTATGCCCCCGCTTTCATCGAGGCGGTGAAGGCGCAGACGGGAGAGCGGTATGTGAGGCCGTAACGAATAGCCGTAGAAGAAAAGCCTTTATTCGGCTTTCTTCTGCTTCTTCAGGTACTGGTCGCTGAAATCGATCTTCAGTTCCACCCAGAGGGGCAGGTGGTCCGACATCTGGAAGGTTCTCCAACTGCCGGTGAAGAGCTTCTCCGGGGGCGTGTGCGTCGTATCCGGCTCGGACGGTTCCTTCGGCTTGGCGGGCGGCTTGGGCTTGGTCCCCTCCTTGGTTTTCTTATACTCCTCGTTCTGTTTCTGATACTCCGCCAAATCCTCCTCATATTTCTTCCAGTTCTTCTCGAACCGCTCCCTGTCCTGGGCATACTTGGCCAGTTTCTTCGCGAAAGACGCCTTCTCGTTCTCGATCATCTTGTCATAAGACTCCTGGTAGAAGGGCAGGTACACCTCCCAATCCTCGGGCTTGAACACGGATTCCGTGAAGTTGAATGCGCCGGCCCGCTGCTTGTCGTCATCATAGAGGACCATGGACCGGTCCAGCTTGAGGCTGAAGGCGATCTGGTCATAGTGGCTGACGTGGCCGAGGTCGGTAGGATGCCTGCGGATCTCCTCGGGGATGAAGAACTTCTCCTTGGATTTCTCCTTGCCGCTCTTGGTCTTGGTCCGTTCCTCGACCAGCGCATTGAAATACTCTCCCTTGGTGTCGGGGATGTTGAAATCGCCCAGCAGGATGTAGGACACATCATCCGACTGCTGCCGCTTGAGCAGGAAATCCGACACCGTCTGGATCTCTTTGAGCCGACGCTGATAAATGCCCTTGACGGTATCCTTTCCGTAATAGATGTGGACCGTGCAAAGCTTGAAATCGAACCAGCCGGCCCGGAACGACACCATGAACGGGGTCCTGGCGAACTGGACGCCGCCCATAAGCTTGTTGTCAGGAAGGACGAGTTCGCCGGCCAGGCCGGTGAACTTGACTTTGTTGGTGTTATAGACGAAAGCCATGGCCTCGTTGCCGCCGGCCGATCCCTCGACACCGTCCGACATGACATAGGACCAGTTGTCGCCCAGGATGGACAACACGCTCTCCAGACCGTCGATCTCTTTGGAGTTCACTTCCTGGATCACGACGATGTCGAAGTGGTCGATAATCTCCGCAATGTAATAGGAACTCTCCGGGAGCCGGTTGTCCCCGAACTCGCGGATGTTCCAAGTAGCAAGCAGAAGCGTCTGCGTCGCCGTCTTCTCCGGCACCTGGGCCTTCAGCTGCCTGCGCAGTTCCAGCAGCCGTTCGACCACCCGGGCTCTTACCGATTCGTCTTCGATTTTCTTGATTTTCTTGTAGCTGGCCATAGGAAAGAAATGTCGAAAGGGTTATTTGATGCGGTATTACAAATATAAAGAAACGACAGATTCTTTGCAAGGCTTGCAGGAAATCCGACATTGCAAGGCTTGCAATCATGATGTAGCGTCGATGATAATGCCGTAATCTTGCAGAAAAAAGATTATGAGCATTTTAAAGAACAACGACCCCGAATATCGGGAATGGATCCAGGAACTGAGCAAGCGGTTCCGGCAGAGTCAAATCAAGGCGGCGGTGAAGGTCAATACGGAATTGATCCGCTTCTATTGGTCTCTCGGCGAGGACATCGTCAACCGGCAAATGGAGAAAAAGTATGGCGCGGGGATTATTGAGACAATCAGTCGGGACTTACAGGCTGATTTCCCGAACACGAAAGGTTTTTCCAAGCGCAATCTCTTCTACGCAAGAAAGTTCTATCTGCTTTACTGTGAACGATCTAAAAAAGTGCAACAAGTTGTTGCACAATTTGATTCCGCAGTGACCGGGAAGCACGAAAGCAAAACAATCGAAGAGTTTTTGTTTTCCATTCCTTGGGGGCACCACTGCATTCTCATCGACAAAATCGAGAACGATCCCGACAAGGCCCTCTTTTTCGTTCGAAAGACCCTCGAAAACGGTTGGTCCAGGTCCATGTTACTGAACTCCCTTGACACAAACCTTTACGAACGGAGCGGAAAAGCCGTCCATAACTTCGAGACCGCCCTTCCATCGACAGATTCGGACCTAGCGAAGGGCCTTCTGAAAGATCCCTACAATTTCGACTTCCTGACGCTGACGGAAGACTATAAAGAAAAAGACTTGCAGAAAGCCCTGGAGCAACATGTCGCCAACTTTTTGATCGAACTCGGAACCGGCTTCGCCTTTGTGGGCCGGCAAGTCCGGTTGGAAGTCGGCGGTGACGAATTCTACTGCGACCTGCTTTTCTACCACCTCAAATTGAGACGATACGTGGTCATTGAACTAAAGACGAAAAAGTTTCAACCCGAGTTCGTCAGCAAGCTGAACTTCTACTGCACGGCCGTGGACCACCTGCTGAAGGGGCCCTATGACCAGGACACCATCGGTCTCCTGATCTGCAAGGAGAAAAACGACCTGGTCGCCAAGTGGACGGTGGAGAAGAACCAGCTGCAGCCCATCGGAATCAGCGAATACGAGCTCTCTACGTTGCTGTCCAAAGAACTAGCCTCCGATTGAACGCTTTGACAGGAAACCGCCTGGCCCGAATGGACCAGGCGGTTTCTTCCAACCTATTATTAAACAACCAATTATATTCGACGGTCGACAGGGCGGCCGGCGAGTTTCACTTTTTATTTCGAGGCCGCCGGGGCGGGACGGGCCATGCGCCAGGGGTTGAAGTCGGCCATCAGGGCGAGGGCGGCGCGGTCCGGGGCGTTCTTGACTTCGCTCTTGACGTCGAAGATCATGGTCGGAGCGTCCTCGGGCGTGTAGGCGGGCCACTGCGGGATTTCCGGACAGTTCGGGTTGCCGGTGCGCATGAAGGCGAGGAGGGCGGCCGACATCTGGTCGGAGACGCCGCGGGGCTCGGCGCCGCCGCCGGTGTGCGTGACCATGAGGTCGGTGTTCTTGAACCAGTAGCTGATGTCGGAGCAGTGGAAGGCGCGGATGCGGCCGCCGAACAGCGGCGCGTTGTAGTCGAACCAGGCGAGATAGACCGGGGCGCCCTGCGCGTATTTGGCGTCGGCCGTGGCCAGGACGTTCTTGCGCTGAGCCACGGTGAGGTTCACCAGCTCGATGGGCTTCTTGTCCGGGAAGGCGGCCTGGTAGGCCTTGAGGATGTCCTCGGCGTTGGCCTGGCCGAACTGGTCGCGGACCATCGCGACGGCGCCGGCGAAGTCGATGTTCTCGAGCTCGAGGTTCTCCTTGCTCAGGGCGAACTCGGAGGAGGTGGTGCAGAGCATCAGGGGCACGTTCTTGGCCACGTCGTCCTTGAAGAAGCCGTCGGCGGGCAGGACCTCGCCGTCGGCGACCGGGGAGAAGCCGCCGCCGACCTCGGCCGCGACCTTGTGGGCCAGGGCATAGTATTCTTCCCAAGGCATAGCCTGGAGCTTCTTGATGTCGCCCTTCACGGTCTTGAGGATGGCCGCGCCGACCGCTGCGGAAGAGGCCGGAGCCGTTGCGGAGGTGGCATTGCCGCTCAGCGCAACCGCCTTATGGACAAGGCCTTTCGCGGAAGGCATGGATATCACGTCGCAAACCTTCGCACCGCCGCCGGACTGGCCCATGATGGTCACGTTGCCGGGATCGCCGCCGAAGTTCGCGATGTTGTCATGGACCCACTGCAGGGAGGCCACGAGGTCCAGGACGCCCACGTTGCCGGAGTTCTTGAAGGCCGGGCCGGCGGCGGAGAGGTCGGAGAAGCCGAAGGCGTTGAGCCGATGGTTCACGCTCACGAACACGATGTCCCCCGCGCGGGCGAGGTTCGCGCCGTGGTAGCCGTCCTGCTCGATGCTGTTGCCGGCGGAGAAGCCGCCGCCGTGCATCCACACCAGGACCGGGCGCTTCTTGCCGTCCGGGGCCGGGGTCCACACGTTCAGGTTCAGGCAGTCTTCACTCACGTCGTAGTAGTTCCAGTGGTCCGTGAAGGTGCTGGAGTTGTTCTTCCACTTGTCGGCCATGTTCTGGGGCGCGTCGTTGCCGTAGAACATCGCGGGCCGGATTCCCTCCCAGGATGCGGGCTTCTGCGGGGGCATGAAACGGTTCTCGCCGCCGGTAGGAGCGCAGTACGGGATGCCGAGATAGGTGTACACGCCATCCAGGATGTACCCCTGGACCTTGCCGTACTGAGTCTGGGTGACGGCGTAGTCGTCACCGACGAACAGGCGCTGCCCGTCCTGGGCCGCGTCCTTTTTGCCGCCGCCGCAGCAGGAAGCCACGAGGAGCGCCGGGAGAAGGAATCTGTACAGTTTCATGGAAAGAAAGTGTTTTGTCTGCCGCAAAGGTAGCAATCCGGACGGAAATCCTTTTTCGCATATGTCCAAATGTTTATATCTTTGCGTAGAAAAAGGATCGACCATGGAAAATTACGGTTTCGGCCGGCGCAACGGCGCCATCGACATGCTCCGGGGGCTCACGATGTTCCTGATGATCTTCGTGAACGACCTCTGGACGGTCGGGGACGTGCCCCACTGGCTGGAGCACGCGGGGACGCACGAGGATGCCATGGGCCTGGCGGACATCGTCTTCCCGCTGTTCCTCTTCGTCGTGGGCCTGTCCATCCCCTACGCCATCGAGCGCCGCTTCCAGAAACTGATTCCCGCCGAGAAAACCCTCGGCCACATCCTCTCCCGGACCTTCGCCCTGCTGGTGATGGGCGTGTTCATCGTCAATACCGAAGGCCGCATGGCCCCCTGGATGGGCTGCGGGGAGTGGCTCTTCGTCCTGCTGATGGTGCTGGGCTTCTTCCTCGTCTGGAACGCTTATCCGGAACAGCTCAAGGCCGGGAAATGGTTCCGGGCGGCGGGAATCATCCTGCTCATCGGCCTCGCCCTCACCTACCGCACCGAGGACGGCGGTTTCCTCCGGGCTCGCTGGTGGGGCATCCTCGGGCTGATCGGATGGGCCTACCTGTTCGGGGCCGTGGCCTGGCTCCTGTGCCGGAAACGCACCGGCGCCCTGTCGCTCGTCTGGCTCGCGCTCATCGGCCTGAACCTCCTGTCCACGGCCACGCGCGACGGCGAGATGCTCCTCGACGGCGGGAACCTCCTCCAGGACTTCGCCCGGGCGCTGAACCTCGGGAACGGTTCGTCGGCCCTGATGGTCGTCACCGGCATGCTGGTGGCCGTGCAGGAAAAGAATTTCGGACGGGAACCGGGCGGGCGGAAGCTCCTGTACGCCGCCCTGTCCGTGGGCATCCTGATCGGTTTCGGCACCGCCGCCCACGAGGACTGGATCATCTCCAAGAACATCGGCACCCTCCCCTGGTGCTTCTATGTGGGCGCCATCGGCATCACGCTGTACACCCTCCTGCGCGTGCTGGAGGAGAAAGGTTGGACCCGCTGGTTCGCGCCTTTCCGCCCCGCCGGCACGGCTACATTGACCGTCTATCTGATCCCCTACCTCTACTATTCCGCGGCGGAAGCCCTGGGCCTTGAAGCCCCCGCCTGGCTCGCCGGCCCGCTCGGGCTGGTGAAATGCGTGGCCTTCGCATTCCTTTGCATCGGCACGGCCTGGGCCCTCGGGAAGGCAGGCGTCAAAATCAAGATTTAGATGCAAGATTTCCGGACCTTCCGGATTTGAAAGGCAAAAGAATTCGATCATGCGTAGAATGAATATCCTCGGCTGGGCCGCCTCCCTCCTGGCCCTCACCCTTTCCTGCAGCAAGACCCCCGACATCCAGGATCCCGAAGCCGGGCTCCCGCCCTTCCCGAAGGCCGAACACGAAATCGACCGCGTCCCCCTGACCCGGGCGGAAGAGGCCTTCGTCCAGGCCGGCAACCAGTTCGCCTGGAAACTCACGAAGAAGGTCTGGGACGAAGGCGAGAAAAAGAGTCTCATCCTCTCCCCGCTCAGCGTCCAGTACGCGCTGGGGATGCTGGGGAACGGCGCCGACGCGGAGGTCTCCGCGCAGCTGGCCGCCGTCCTGGGCTACGAAGGGACGGACGCCATCAACGAGTTCTGCGCCAAGCTCATCGAAACCCTGCCGCAGGTGGACACGAGCGTCACCCTGGCCCTCGCGGACGGCGTGCTGGTCAATGACAGGTTCACCCCGAAAGCCCCGTTCAAATCGGCCGTCGAGACCTATTACAGCGCCCTGGTGGAGTCCATGTCCTTCTCGGACCCGCAGGCCGTGATGAAGTATGTCAACGACTGGTGCGAGAAACACACCTACGGGCGGATCAAGGAAGTCCTCAAGAGTGTCAATCCGGCCGCGATCATGTACATCATGAACGCCATCTTCTTCCACGCGGACTGGACCACCGCCTTCGACAAGGCGGCCACTCGGGACGAGAACTTCCGGAACCTCGCCGGCGCCACCGCGAAGGTGGGCATGATGCACCAGACGCTGGACGCCCTGTATGGCGAGAACGCTTTCGGCCAGGCCGTTACCCTGCCTTACGGGAACGGCAAGTTCGCCCTGACGGTCTATCTTCCGAAGAAGAACGACGCCTTGACCACCCTGCCGGATGCCAAGCAGCTGCCGCTGGCGGGCGAAAAGTGCCACGTCATCCTGAGCCTCCCCCGCTTCGAGACGGAGACCACGGTGGAGATGAAAGAGCTGCTCGCCGCGATGGGCCTTCCCATCGGCCCGTACACGGAACTGGTCGAGAACGACACGGCCGTCATCTCCCAAGTCATCCACAAGGCCAACATCACGGTCAATGAGACCGGCACCGAAGCCGCGGCCGTCACGGTCATCGAAATGAAATACACCGGCGTAGGCCCGGATCCGGAGCCTCGCACGGTCAAATTCACGGTCGACCATCCCTTCCTGTACACCATCTCCGAAAGGACCTCCGGCGCCATCCTCTTCACCGGCCTGTACAACGGCGAATAATCTTCGGAATTTTTCATAACTTTGCGAAAATGCATCGGTTATGAGAGATTTCGTCTACCACGCCCCGACCGAAGTCGTGTTCGGGAAGCAGTCCGAGGAGAAAGTGGCCTCCCTCGTGAAGAAATACGGCGGCCACAAGGTGCTGGTCCATTACGGCGGCAAGAGCGCGAAGAAGTCCGGCCTGCTGGACAAGATCTGCGGACTGCTCCGCGACGGCGGCGTGGACTTCGTCTGCCTGGGCGGCGTCGTTCCGAACCCGCGCCTGTCCCTCGTCCACGAAGGCATCGACCTGTGCCGCCAGGAGGGCGTGGATTTCATCCTCGCCGTCGGCGGCGGCTCCGTCATCGACTCGGCCAAGGCGATCGCCTGCGGCGTCCCCTATGACGGAGAAGTCTGGGACTTCTACACGGGCAAGGCCTCGCCGGCTTGCTATCTCCCGGTGGCCTGCGTGCTTACGATTCCGGCCGCGGGCAGCGAGATGAGCGAATCCAGCGTCATCACGAACGAGGACGGCGACGTGAAGCTGGGCTATTCCAACCAGCTGAGCCGGCCCAAGTTCGCCATCATGAACCCGGTCCGCACCTTCACCCTGCCCCCGTACCAGACGGCGGCCGGCGTCACGGACATGATCATGCACACGATGGAGCGCTATTTCTCCCACGATGACGACATGGACCTCACCGACTCCCTCGCGGAGGCCCTGATGCGGGACCTGATGGACAACGTCTTCAAGGTCCTCGCGGACCCGGAGGACTACCGCGCCCGCGCCCAGATCATGTGGGGCTGCAGCCTCGCGCACAACGACCTCACCGGCTGCGGCCTCACCGGCGACTGGGCCACCCACGAGATCGAGCACGAGCTCAGCGGCATGTTCGACGTCACGCACGGCGCCGGCCTCGCGGCCATCTGGCCCAGCTGGGCGCGCTACGTGTACAAGGAGAACGTAAGCCGCTTCGTCCGTTTCGCCGTGAACGTGCTGGGCGTGCCGCAGGACTTCACGGACCCGGAAGGGACGGCCCTCAAGGGCATCGAGGCGATGGAGCGCTTCTACCACGCCATCGGCATGCCTGTCAACATCCACGAACTCATCGGCAAGGAAGTCTCCGAGGACGAGATCCGGGAGATGGCGCGCAAGTGCACCCGCGGGCATAAAATAACCCAGGGCTCCTTCAAAGTCCTGGGTTCGGAGGATATCGAGGCCATCTACCGGATGGCCCGGTAATTACATGCCGAGGACGATACCGATCGTCGTATAGCTCAGGTCCACGCTGCCTTCGGGGAGAAGCCGGGAAGACTTCGGATAGTACTTGAAGTACACCCCGAAGACGCCGTAGGACGCCGTGGCGACGAGGCCGTAGGAGAAGGGATTCACCTTCGCCTTTCTCTCGATGAGGTCCATGTGGCGGTTCGCTTTCTCAACCCAGTAGGAATTGCTGCCGGCGAAGTTCCAGGAAGCCACCGCGCCGATGCCGAAGCCCACCTTCTCGATCTTGGCCTTCAGCATCACCGGGGCGCCCAGGCTCACGGTGGTGAAGTCGCTGCGCTTGCGGTCCACGCCGCCGAGCGTCTCGATCGTGGAGAAATCGGCCGTCTTGATGATGCCGTCGCGCTGGACGAAAGCCTTCTCCTTGGTATTGAAATCGTTGACCTGCAGGTCCACGCCGAGTTCGAAGCCGAAGCTCTCCACCGGGTAGAAGCCGAACTTCACGATGTTCACGAAGAACTCGTCGCACCAGCCGGGCTTGAAGTCATTGGATTTCGTGATGTGATAGCCGTAGCCGATATGGTTGGCGATGTCGAACATCGCTCTGCCGTCGGAAGAAGTGTAGACGGGCTCGATCTGGGCGAAACCCGGGACGGCCAGCAGGGCCGTAACCATCAAAATAACAAGCTTTTTCATTTTCATTTCCATTAAATCTGGCACAAAGATAGCATTTTTTTACTTATCTTTGGACAGCAATCATCCACTTATGACACTGAAACGCTTCCTGCTTACGCTCACCGCGCTCGCCCTGGCCGCCCTCCTGCACGCCCAGGCGCGCATCGACAATTATCCCCTGCCGCAGCGTCCGGACACGCTCCGGATCCTCGCCGTGGGCAACAGCTTTTCCGACGACGGCACCGAATATCTCCCCGGCCTGCTGGAGGCCGCGGGCATCCACAATGTCATCGTCGCCCGCCTGTACATCGGCGGCTGCACCCTGGAACGCCACTGTAAGGAATATGCCGAGGGAACGGCGAACTACATCTACTACAAGTCCACGAAGAACCAGTGGGTGACCGTCAGCCGGAACGCCACGATCCTGGACGGCCTGAAGGACGAGCCCTGGGACATCATCACGATCCAGCAGGCCTCGGACGATTCGGGCCTCTACGAAACATATGAGCAGGGCATTCCGAAGCTCGTTTCCATCATCCGAAAGGAAGCGCCCAACCCCCGGGCGGCCATCGTCTGGCACATGACCTGGGCCTATGCCGCCAATTCCGACCACCGGGCCTTCCCCCGCTACGGCCGGAACCAGCGGCAGATGTACGAGGCCATCAAGAGCTGCGTGGACCGCGCCTCGAAGCAGTTCAACCTGCCGGTGGTCATCCCGTCCGGCGAAGCCGTGCAGATCGCCCGCGGCACGCGGCTGAACAACGACACGAAGGTTCCCGCCACCTCCAAGGTGTACCAGCTCACGCGGGACGGTTACCACCTTACGCGCCAGCACGGCCGCTACATCGCCGCCTGCACCTGGTTCGAGACGCTCATCAAGCCGGTCTTGGGCAAGTCCGTCCTGGGGAACGGCTACCAACTCCTGGACACGGAATATTCCATCCCCGCGAAGGACGCCCGCCTGTGCCAGAAATGCGCGGTGAAAGCCGTGAAAGCGTATCGGCCGTAAGCGGATTCCCTAAAAGTCGTATCCGAACGAGAAATAGCCCCCGAAGTGGGTCCGTTTGCTCCAGGCCAGGCCGAAGCGGAACGGGCCCGCTATCGTTTTGCGGCCGAAGTCCAGGCCGAAGGCATAGTCGAGAAGCGGCTCCGTGAACATTCCCTTGAAAGACTCGTAATGATTCGCGAACATGCCGGAGCGCGCCGTCAGGTAGTTCTTGTGACTGATCCGGTACTGGAGGTTCAGTTGCGGCGAAGCCACATAACCATAGAGCGCCCGCATGCCGCGGTTTATTCCGAAGAAAGGAATCTGGTAATCCACATAGCGGCCGCCGACCAAACCGCCGATGGCCAGCGCATGGGTCGGATGGACAATGCTCATCGTCGCGCTGGTATAGCCCAGATACAGGCTGGGAAGCAGCGTCCATCGACCGGACGTGAGCGCGGCCGAAACGGAGCCCAGACCGATGAAATAGTTGGGGAGCCGTTCCGTCGTGAGCTGCCCTTCTTCTTCCCATCCTTCCCGGAATCCGCGGAACATATACCGGCTGTCCAGGTCCGCCCGGAAACCCTTGGTGGGGAAATAGCCGTCGTTGAACGTGTCCAGGCAGATGTCCGCAAAGGCGGAATGCCAGCGGTTCTTGAACATCCAGTTGAAATAGCGTCCTTCATCGCCCGCAGCGGTGATGAGCGGCGAGAAGTCGGTGGATAATCCCAGGCGGACCCGGCCCCACACGAACCGCCCGTCCTCGACGAACAGGTTCAGCCGCGAATGCAGCTCGTTGAAGGACATGTTGGTGCCGCTTTCCTGCCAATAGCGGGTCAGCAGGCCGATGCCCACGGTCGGATAGCCGTTCAGGGGCTTGTAAGACCCTTCGACGTTCAGGATGGGGTTGTTGCCGATCTTGATCTCGGTCAGGAGCCGGGGCCCGCTGAGCTTGCGTGTTCCGATGCCCAGGGCGGCACTCACGTACACGACCTCGTCATTGTCGATATGGACGCCTACGCCGAATTCGTTCGTCTGTCCTTTCTGGCAGTCAAAGATGAGGGTATAGGGCTCCTGGGCGCCGCAGATCCGGTAGGTGACCGATTCGAAAGCGCGGGTACCGTACAGGTAGGACAGGAGCGCTTCGATCTCCTGGCGGCCGTACAGGCCTCCCTTGGGCATGAAGCGGGAACCGAGCAGGAGTTTCCGCTCTTCCGGCGTGATGCCCTCGACGCCGATGGCGCCGATCTGGATCTTTTCCTTCCCGAGGTCGATGGCGCGCGCATGGTTCAGTCTCCGCGGCTGGGCGCCGACTTTCCGGGCCACTTTCTCGAAATCATCCTTATATTCCTCCGCCAGTTCATAGCCCAGCCGGATGATGTTGGCGACGCTCTCCTTGTCGAAGGAAAGCATGGTGTAGCCGGGCAGTTCATGCTGGAGCAGGATGTCGGTCCTGAGCCGATTGATGCGGGCGGCGTCGGAAGACATCATCGTGATGTTCTGCATCAGCAGGCTGGCGGCCGAACCCAGCTCGGTGATCTTGCGGTCGACGGGCATCTCGGAGCCGATGACGATGTCGGCCCCCATCGCCTTGGCGACATCGACAGGGAAGTTGTTCCGCGTGCCGCCGTCGGACAGGATCATGTCCTGGGTGCGGACCGGCCGGAAGTAGAACGGGATGGACATCGTGGACCGCATGGCATCCACCAGCAGGCCGGACGTCCAGTTCTTCTCGCTCATGGAGTACATGTCCGTCGCCACGCAGAAGAAGGGAATGGGCAGGTGCTCGAAGGCTAGGGAATCCTGATAGCCGACGGAGACGGAGCTCAGGGTGTTTCGGATGTTGTAGCCGAACAGATAGCCGTCGGGCAGGCCCATGCCCACCTGGGTCATGACTTCGGTGGCGATGTCGGAGGAACTGGTCTCGACATTGTCCATCGCCTTTTCCAGGTCCATCTCGCGGCTGAGCCGGGAAATCGCGTCCTCCTCCTCATAATGGAAGGGAATGGTCAGAGCAAACCGTTCATTGTTCTTCCGGCGCCGGTAGCTCTGGTAAGAGTCCGGAACCTTGTCGGACATCATGACGGTCCAGTCGATGCTCCGGACGAGGGAGTCCAGGTACTGCGCATCGTAGCCGAGGGAATACAGGCCGGCCACGAGGCCGCCCATGCTGGTACCGCCCACCAGGTCCACGGGAATGCCCATCTGCTCCATGTATTTGAGCATGCCGATATGGGCCATGCCGCGGGCGCCGCCTCCGCCGAGGATGACAGCGACGGTGGGCCGATGCTGGCGGATGGAGTCCATCCGGGCCCGGACCCGGGCGATGGCGGCGGAATCCGCCTTGGAATCCACGCTGGGCATGACCAGCCCGTTGCGGTTCTGGGCAAGGGCGCTGACGGCCACAAGCGTGGCCAGGACGGCTATGAGAAAGCGTTTCATAGGCTGAAAAAGGGATTTAGGTTGCAAAGATAGCGATTCTCTCGCAATAAGCGGATGCGGGCCGCCGTTCCGGCTAGATGAACAGCCGGGTACGCTTCCGGTATTCCGCGTACGCCGGCTTGTGCGCAAGCTGGCGGCGCTCCATCATCGGAATGCTGATGAAGAGGAAGAGGTCGGTCATGGCGAAAGGCGCGAGCATGAGCCAGTCGATCCCGCGCAGGGAGGCGTACATCACCCAGACTCCCCACCACATCATGATTTCGCCGAGATAGTTGGGATGGCGGCCGTGCTTCCACAGGCCGGCATCGCACACCCGGCGGGGATGCGCCGCCCGGAAGCGGTGAATCTGCGTATCGGCCACCAGCTGGAGGGTGGCCGCGCCGATGCAGACCGCGAAACCCGCCCAGGTGAGCACGTTCGCAGGCTCGGTGGTCTCGAACAGGCCGAACCCCGGCAGCATGCAGGCGAAAACCAGGAGCGTGGGCATCATGTTCAGCCCGAAAAAGTTCGTCAGCTGGAAAAGGAACGGCGACAGGGTCTCCCGGTAGCGGGTGTAGCGCCAGTCCTCGTGGGCCAGCCCCTTGAAAGTCCAGGCCCAGTTGCCGGTCAGGCGGATCCCCCACCACCAGACGGCGACGAGGAGCAGGATCACCGGAAGGGTGAAACAGTCTTTATAGAAGGCCCAAAGGGTGAAGAACACCGGCGGAATGACGCTCCAGTACGGGTCATACACCGACACGTTCTCGTAGAGAAGGCCGAACCCCCAGATGATGACCGTCATCACGACGTCGGCCAGGAGAACCGCCCAGATTTCCGGCATCGACCCTTTCGCCTGGAAGAAGGTCACGATCCCGAGGCCCAGGGCGACTACATACATCCCGGCGACCAGCGCAATGCTGGCCGCCCTGGAGTAATGTTTCCGCAACATGGGAGAGGGGTCAGACTTTGAGTTTGAAGACTTCGCCGCGCTGCTCGCCGTCCTGGTTGTACAGCGAGATGTGGACCCACTCCGTTTTGCCGCTCTTTTCGAGGATGCACTGGTCAAATTTCTTGTCCTTGACCCATTCCACGACAAACTTCTTGAACTTCTCCATGTTCCCGTTCTTGGGAACGAGATCGGCGGCGTAGCCCAGCTTGTGCGCGCTCCGCTGGACACCCTTCACCTGCTTGTTCAGATCCGTGCTCCTGAACCCGGAATTGACGGTGATGGGACCACCCCACGCTTCCCGCAGGCCATCCAGGAATTCGGCGAGTTGGCCCAGGTGCTCGACGACCTCCCAGGAAGGCAGGTTCTCGATCTTGCACCTCAGTGCCGTGTCGCTTCTCAGCAGTTCTTCCAGTTTGAAATATTTGCTCATAACTATCTGATTGAATGATTATTGCTTGTCTTCGTCCCCCACGTCGAAGTAGTCTATGACCTCCTCTTCTCCTCCGCTTTCCGGCTCGGACTCTTCGGGAGCCTCCGGAATATCCCCGCTCTCGCTCGGAGTGGCTTCGTCCCCTCCGGTCAGGGAACTCGATTCGACTCCGTCCCCCATGAATCCGGTCTTCTTCCGGACGAACTTACGGGTCACGAACAGGAGCGCGCCGAAGATGAGCGCCACGATGGCGCCCCAGAACTTCATGAAAGCATCCCAAACCACGGATCCCATCTTTTTCAAGCCGGCCACGAAATTGACCATCGGGTCCACCGTCACCACCACGGAAACGATGTTCGTCGTCTTGGGGATGGGTACGCCATCGAAATACGGGTTGTCGAACAGTTCGATCTTGGCGCTGATCTTGAACTCGCCCTTTTTCTCCGGAATGATGGTGAACAGGACCGACGAGCCGCTGGGCGTGATCCGCATGACCTGGGATTCTTCCGGCTCGATCTTGAAATCGGGCGCATACGGGGTGATCCGGGCAAAGTTCCCTTCATTGGCCGGGAAGTTGATTTCCTTGCGAACCATATCGGCCTCATCCTCCGGAACAAAATCCTCCATTCCGATCCATACCCGGAGGTCGCCCTTCTGGTGCAGTTCCAATTCCTTGGTGACATCCAGGACGGCCGAGTAGTCATCGGGATTGAAATCCGAAGGGGCCGCGCTTCCGACATCGGCGAATTCACCGTCCGGAATCTCGATCGAGGCCGGTTTCTGTGCAACGGGCACGTCTCCCACGGGTTGTTCCATGGGCATTCCTTCGATTCCCGGGGCGGCGCCGAGCTGCTCTTCCTGAGGAGTCGTACTGCCGCCACAGGCGCTGATTACACCCAAAAGAAGGAAGGGAAGGAGCCATCTCCCGACGCCGCCCCAAAAAACGTCATGTCTCATCATGTCAAGTTGTTTTAGATACATCCGAAATAATTACTCGCCGCCTTCCCCGACATCGAAGAAGTCCGGCTCATCCTCCTCTTCGCCGGGTTCCGTTTCTCCCGCATCTTCCCCGCTTTCCGACCCGGCGCTGTCCGAAGTCGCCGTTCCTTCACTGGGGGCGGCTTCGCTTCCTCCGCTCAGGGAACTCGATTCGATTCCGTTGCCCATGAACCCGGTCTTCTTCTTGATGAATTTGCGGGTCACGAAGAGGAGCGCGCCGAAGATGAGGGCCACGACCGCGCCCCAGAACTTGAGGAAATTGTCCCAGAGAACGGTCCCCAGCTCGCCCAAGCCGCTTTTAATTTTCACCGTGGGATCGACCGAGACCACCACGGAAACGATGTTCGTGGTCTTGGGAATGGGGACGCCTTCGAAATTCGGGTTGTCGAAGAGTTCGATCTTGGCGCTGATCTTGAACTCGCCCTTTTTCTCAGGGATAATGGTGAACAGGACCGAGGAGCCGCTGGGAACGATCCGCATGACCTGGGATTCTTCGGGCTCGATCCTGAAATCAGGCGCATACGGCGTGATCCGGGCATAGTTCCCTTCATCGCCGGGAAAGGAGGTCGTCTTGCGGACCATGTCGGACTCCTCCTCCGGCATATAGTTCTCGATCCCGATCCATACCCGGAGGTCGCCCTTTTGGTTCAGTTCCATCTGCTCGGTGACATCCAGGACGGCCGTGTAGTCATCGGCATTCAAGGAAGAGGACGGTTCTTCGACGGCGGGTTCATCGACAGGGGTACTCTGTGCGGCCGGCTTATTGCCGGTTCCCGGCCTGGCCGAAGGCTTGCCGGCAGGTTTGGCGGCAGGGGTCGTAGGTGTCGCAGCGGGGGTATTCTCCTCGGTCACGACCGGACTTCCGGTAGGCATCGGATTGGGACGGGCCTCCCTTTCCTCCGTCGGTCTCTGTACAGGGTCGGGTTCAGCCTGACGCGGGGGCCGCGGGTCGATGATGGGGGTCTCTATTATTACCGGATTTCCGTCTCCCGGCTGATTCTTGTCTATTCCACCCTTCAACCCGGCACAAGCGCCCGCCAGACACAGAAAAACAACGAGAAGAGCCCCTATCCCGACGTTGCCCCAGAAACCGTCGCGTCTCATGATGTTAAGTTTTTTTAGATACGAGTCAAATATAAGATAATATTTTCAATATTCCAATGGGAGTCGGCTACTCGTTGAAAAAACACTTAACAAATTCTGTAGTTTACACTTACCCGCACACAAAACACGTTTCCGTGAAACCACCCGTCATTTATCCATTTTGGGGAGCTGAAAGGGACAAATCACCAAACCGATAGAATCTCTGCGATCTCCTTGCTGGCCGCCTTTCCTTCAGGTGTGGGCAGGAGTGGGTAGACATGGTCCATCTTCTCCCCTACATGCAGGCGGACTTCCACGCCAGCGGCCTTCATCTTGACATAGGCCTTGACGACATCCGTGTAGAGGACGTCCCAGGTGCCGGCGTAGATGTCGGTGGGCGGTAGCCCAAGCATGCTGCCGTATAGCGGCGATACCATCGGATCCTTGGGGTCGATACCATCGGCCCAGTCGAGCCCGAACTTGGGAAGCGCTTCCACGGTGAGCCAATTGTCGTGTTTCTGGATGGACGCATCCCCGCCCAGGATGTCGACCCAGGGGGCGATGAGGATGAGGTGCCGGGGAAGGCCCATGGACAAATCCCGAATCTCCTGCGCCAGGGCCAGGGTGAAGCCGCCGCCGGCGGAGTCGCCCGCAATGACGATCCGGCCGGCCGGATACCGCCGCAACAGTTCCTGATAGAGCGCCAAGACCGGAGGATGGGCCTCCGCGGCCGTATGGAGAGGCAGCAGCGGATAATTGGGTGCCACGATGCCACATCCAGCCATGTCGGCCCATTCGGCGAGCGCCTTCCAGTGCTGCTTCGCGAAATTGTGACAGTACCCTCCGCCGTGGAGATACAGGAGAATTGGCTTCGTATCGTCTGCGGGATCCGCCTCGAAGACCTGCATGCCGTTCACGCAATATTCCCGCATCGGCCGGGGGAACCTAATTCCTGCAGGAATCAGAACGGTCCCTTTGTCCGACAGATCCGCCTTGTCAGCTTCGTACTTCTTCAGGTCCAGTGCCCTGAAGCCGATGACCTCGTGCACGAAGAAGGCCTGCGGGGACCGGCCGTCGAACAGTTTGATTCCGACACAGGCAAGCAGGAGCGCCGCAGGAATGCCTGCCAGCGTCCAAAGGAGTTTCTTGGGACTCTTCATAGGTCAATGGACCAACCGGGCTTTGACGTCCGTGATCATGTCCTTGCGATCCTCCGAAGCCTCGATGTAGGAGGTCTCGACCGGGATGTCGCCGGCAGGGGCTCCGTATGTGACCGTGCCGGTATGCGTCACGACGCTGGGGCCGTTGTAGGTAGCCTCGATGTAGAAGCGATAGGAGCCTTTGGCTACGGGCCGATTGTCCTGGTCAGTGAAGTCCCAGGTGAAGGTCTGGACGCCGCTCTGGGCGGGCGTGGCGCCCGTAAAGGCGTCGATCTGCTGGTCCGTGAGCGACTCGGCGCCGACATGCTGCACCCAGGTCGGCGTGCAGGAGGGACGGTAGGTATAGCCACGGGCGGGCTTGGAACCGTCGCGGCTGCGGCCCTTGGCGGTAAACTCCGTGACATAGAGGGTCTTGACGACCTCACCCTCGGCATTCTCAATCCAGACGGCATACTGGTTGGAGCCGGGGCCGGGCTGCTTGTTATACTGGAAAGACAGCTCCAGGCTGCCAGGGTCGGAAGAACAGGACGCCGTCAAGATCGCCACAGCGATCGGAACCAGTCGTGAAAGGAATTGACACATAGGAAAATGCAGTTGGTTTGTGCGAAGATACACATTTCTTGCGAAGATTGTGCAAGGCGGTGGGATTTGTCCGGCCGGGAGCGGCCATCACCTACTCATCCTCAAAAATGGGCTTTTACGAGGATGTCACTCTTTCCGGAACAGCTTCTTCAGGTCCAGACAGAAAAAGTCTTCAAGCGGAAGCCCTTCTGGGCCGACGATAAAGGCTGAAGTGATGTGCTCTGCGTAAAGCGACTTGAACTTCTCGAACCCCGTGGTATCTTCGGTACTGCTGCTCTTGACTTCGATAGCCACTAGTGACTGACCTTTCTTGAGGACATAATCACACTCGTTCTTCCGGTCATCGCGCCAGTAGAGAAGGTCGAAGCCGTCCAGCTGGGAGCGGTTCGCGAGGTGCGCTCCAACAGCCGATTCCACCTGACGGCCCCACTCGGCAGGACTGGTCACGGCTTCCTCGAAGGTGAACTGCCCATAGCGGTTCCTGAACGCACTGTTGTACACCTGCATCTTCGGAACGGAATTCTTTTCCTTGATGATGGAAGGCGCATACTTCTGCAAAGGTTTCACAGTCATGGTCTGGTCCAAGATATTCAGGTAGCTCTTGATCGTCGGCACAGTTCCGCTATTCATGGTGCCCTGCATCTTGGTCAGGGATAGTTCCCGGGCTGATTCCATGCAGGCAAGCTCGAATACCTGACGCAGAAGGGCAGGATTGCGGATCCCCTCTATTTCCAGAATGTCACGGGTAAGAATGGGCGTAATGATGGTGTCCTCCATCAGGTCCCGCCAGCGGTCTTCGTCATGAATGTCCAGGGCCAGTCCCGGGAAACCGCCGAAATAGATATACTGCTGCATGGTGAACCCGAAGGCATCCCGCATTTCACCCCATTCCCAAAACCCCATCTTGATAGGCTCGAACCGGCCTTCCAGGGATTCATCCAGCCCTCTCTGCAAGAGGACGCGGGAAGATCCGAGCAGGATGACCTTCAAATTGCGCTTCTTCCTGGTATCCTCGTCCCACTCCTTCTTGACCTGTTCGCTCCAGCCTTCTATCTTCTGGACCTCGTCAATGATGAGGATACGTTCCTTGTCCTCGTGCAGATCCATTTTCATCCGAGCCTCCTGCCAATGGTTGGGGATCCAAGCCGTGTCGAAACGATTGACACCGTCGGCAGAGAAGTAGTCATACGGCGTGTCGATATCGTCGCAGAACTGGTAGACAAGGGTGGATTTTCCCACCTGACGGGGCCCCATGATGATTTGAATTCGCTTACGTGGTTCCCCCATCCGGCTCTTCAGGATGGATAAGTGTTGCCTCTTGTAATCCATATTTCATAATCTGTTTTACAAATTTATAAAATATATTTTACAAAATTGCAGATGTTAAGTGATTTCAGGAGTTAACAGTTGGTTGGAAAGAAGAGGAATAGTTGGGCCATACATTGTCCTGCCAATACCAGATGCTCTAACAGGTCCAGTCATTGGGCCTAGCCCGTCATGCTTTGTTGTACTTGTAAGTCGGGGCGATCACCGTGTCTGAAGTGACGGAGCGGATGCAGCGGTGCTTTGGACGATAAGATCGGCCTTCGAGACGGAGTAGACACCGCTTTCGGCGTAAATGAGCAGATGGTCGTGATATTGCTGCAGGTCGGTCACTCTGTCGGATTCCCTCGTTGACTCGATCTCATGCGACTCATACCATGAGCGTCCGCCATCGGTGGAACACATTATTTTTATGCAAGCATTCTTCTTCTGACCATGCAGCCCCAGACATCCCGCCATGTACACAGTGTCAGGATGCTCATCGTCAAAGGCCGTGAAATACCAGTAGGCGGAGCGTGCCTCGTCACCCCAGTAATTCTGGCAATCCCATGTCTGTCCATTGTCGTCTGTAAGGAACACACAGCCCTCGCCGCCGGCTATCCAGTGGTCGGGATTGGTAGGATGGAACGCAATTTGGTGAATGCAGTTGTCGCCGGGGAAGCCGAGTGAATTGCCGTGATCATTCCAGGTCTGGCCACCGTCGTAGGTGATGTTGATGTGTCCTTGGAAAATCAAATCTTCTCCGCTATTATAGATGATATTCGGCCTTGCAGGATGAAAACCAATGAAATATGCTGCCGGGTTGCCATACACATATTTGGTCAGTTGTTCCCATGTCTGGCCGTAGTCATTGGAGCGGAATACGCCCTTGTAGAGAGAAGCGACAAGCAACGTATTCGGGTCTGTAGGATGCTGTACGAGACTTACCAGTAGTTCATGCTTTTCATCTCGGAAGATGTCGGGAGTCACGTCCTCGTATGTCTGTCCGTCATCGTGCGACAGTAGCAGGAAACTGTTGCCTTCATTGTTGTAGCGCAAAGCCAGAATGTCGCTGCCACGGCGAGTGTAGTCGTGTAAGGGTATGCCATTGAAACCCACTTGCTCCCACATGCCGTTATCTTCGGTTAGTTTTTTGGCGTAGAGGCCCTGGCTGGTACATATGTAGAGTGTGTCGCCCTCGACGTGCATTCGAGGTCGAGATACATACCTCTGCCGTTCGTTTCCGCTGGAACCAGGGTCGGGGGAGGGTGACGACTGCGTCGAATCGGTCGTAAACGGATTCTCCTTCTCATCACTGATGCAAGAGGCGAAGGATAAAGCTGCAAGCATCAAAAAGGCAATTCTCCAGAATTTCATCGTATTCTTTTTGATAATTGTTGTTAATCCTTTTGAGATTGCGAGATCTGATAGCAAAGATACAACATAATCCTGATACAGCATTAGCATTGGTTTATGCAATATGATTATTCATCAAGAGAAGAGACAAAGGAGAAGATGGCAATTGAGGTAAATAATGCAAGGAAAGTAGCGGGGTCAGGAAGATAGTTTTGGGGATAAGTAAATGTCTATTAGTGGTTTTTCCAGAGCCTAAGACTATCCAGATGATAATCCCAAATATGCCAGAGGTTCAACAAGGAAATCACCGTTCTGTCAAAAAAGAAAGAAAGAAACGGCAAGACATAAGTCGCCAAATTCCCGCCAAAAACACAAAAAGAAAAACGGTTAACCGCTGATAATCAGTAGATTAACCGTTCTATAAGGTGATTCCGTTGGGATTCGAACCCAAGACCCACAGCTTAGAAGGCTATGGAACTTATTAGTAACTCGCTGTATTTCAGCACATTACGATTGTCGAAAAAGTTTACTCACTTATTGCTCATTACCTGGAGAGCCTCTGTTATCTGCTTCGAGAGAGAGCCCACCAATCGCTCGACAGTAGTCTTGTATTCCTCGATGGCTGCTTCTAACTTGTCAATCTTTGCTTGCAATACTTCTATCTGGGAAGGAACTTTTGTTGTTCCCTCAGTAATCATTTCCCCCTTTCCCGTAAGCAACCATTCTCTGTTTAACTCAGGAGAATCAGCACACCATTTATCCACCAAATCCACCGGAATATCGATGTAACCGTATTTGATTGCCTCAACAGTTCCGTCGGGTGGGATAAGGTCAGATATCTCTGAATCCTCTCGTTGCCCGTATTTCGTTATACAAAGGTAATCCTGAACCTGACAAAGACGGGTAAATGCTGGAACTAGATCTTCGTCATTCCAGTGGTAAGGGTTCGCAAAAAGCTTTCCAATATTCTCAGGCGAAAGATTCGATCGTCCACTCTCTACCAGAGAGATGTAGCCTCTAGAAACACCTAAATAATCCGCCAGGTCTTTCTGTAAAATCCCGTTCCTCTGCCGAAAAGCCGTCAGATTCACGAGTGAGTTTCGTGCGATTTTGGGCATTATTTTACGCAGATGTGAAAAAAAATACTTGCTTTTCTAAAAAAGGTTAGTACATTTGCAAGCAGATGTTTGCAGTAACGATAGTAAACACCCCGTAGCTAATGTCAAACGAACAAATATACAAAAAAATGACTCAAACTGAACCCCAAGTCGTTGAAACCGCTCAATATGAACTGCGCGAAGCGGCTAAAGCGCTCAAAGTCTCGACCAGTTGCGTCATAAAATGGACAGAGAAGGGACTGCTTCGTGCGAAACGAAAAAGGCTCAACGGTCGCCGATACTGGACCGGAGCCGAAATCCTCCGCGCGTGGCGAGCGCAAATGTAAAAAAAACCGCCAACCTTTGCAGGCAGACGGTAAATCTTCTTGGCGGAGGATTTTGTTCTGCAGCAAAGGTAGGCATTTCACGCGAAATCTGCAACACATGCCTACTTCGTCCCCAAAAAAAATCCTTGTACCAGTAGAACTACTCCATGATCCTGACTGGCTATCTGTCCAGTTCAGCCGGCCCATGGCCCGGATAGACCTTCTGCTACTCGCCGAGGACGGGGATGTCACGGTCTCGTACAGGGAACTAGCGTATCGATGGAAGTGGTCCGTCACTAGGGTTATCCGATTTATCGACGACCTCGAGGCGAATTGTGTCGTGAAACGTTTCATTGGGATTTTTCACGGGCGCAAGACGAAACACATAATTCGCATTCTCTCAAGCAATTGCATAGATATCCAGAACGATTCCGAAACATTTCGCGAAACGTTTCCAAAAGAATCCCCCCTATCCCCCACCTCTCTCGGAGGTTCCCCCACACCCCCTCCTTACTCTCTCACCCCCCCTATGTCCCCCCCCGAAAAAACCAGGACGCGACCTAGCGCGGGCATACATACGAGCACGTGCGCGAGCGTAATGAGCGCGTGCAACGGACGCGCGAGCACGAATGCCCAACCCCCTCCCCCCTTCCCAAATCCGTTCATTCTGTCCTCCGTGGAGAGGGCTGAGGCGAAGGGAGACCCGGAAATAATCGTTCAAATCAAGCGGTGGCACCTGTCGAAAAACCTCGCAGTTGTGGCGGCAGAATTCCACATGGACGTGAATGCCCAGGAGCGGTTTTTAGACTTCTGGTGTTCGCCTTCCAATCGTATTCCATCCATGATCCGAGCTGAGGGAGACGAGTTCTTCAACCTCGCGGTGAGGGTCCGTGCTTGGATGGAGCGCGAACATCCTCCAGCTGCGGCACCAACTTCAGCTACGCTTGAAGACACCTCAAGACTCAAACAATTCGAAGACAAATCACTGAAAGCACTACAAATACTAGGCAAGTTATATGGAACAACAGATAACAACCAAAGAGCAGGCTCAGGCCCTGCAGACGATCCAGGGGTGCAATGACATAGAGACCCCCGAACAGCTCGCCAATGTCATCTCAGACCATCGCGTCCAAAGGTACTGTGAGCTACCAGGAACCGATCGAGCACAGTGGTTGCTTGGGCAGATCCAACTATTGATTTACATTACACAGAAGAAGGTCGAGAATGAGGCAGACCTCGCCATCATGACCGCCATGGTGGACCGGGCGGTCATGGCCGACCCGAGAATGAAGTGGCTTACGCCAATAGAAATCACCGACGCCCTCCTGAAGGGCGCAACGAGAGAATTCGGTGATTTTTATGGCATCACTTACACTACGGTGACTGGATTCATCCGATCCTACCTAGACCACCAGAAACGCCTCGAAGCGAAAGCACTCATCCTCAAGCGCCGCATCAAGGAAGAACACCGCGACCGCGAAGCGTTGAAGCTTCTCCATGACGAAATCGAGCGGATGAAGGCCAGCGGCGACTTTGTCCCGACCTGGGGGCCGGAATACATTTTCAAGACGAAACGTCAAAAAACCAAAGCATAGGCACATGACATCGAAAACTACTCCTATCCTAGCTTTTGCCGTCGACAAGGGCGGCGGAGGCAAAACTACTACCTGCGTCAACACCGGCGCCGGACTCGCCATTCGAGGGAAGCGCGTCCTCATGGTAGATGCCGACCAACAGACGAACCTCACGCTGGCTTTTCTGCCGCAAGAGCCGGAGAAGACTCTGTATTCGTGCCTAATTGACGAATCAAGACCACTGCCAATCACCCAGATTCGCGAGAATCTCGACTTAGTCCCTGCGTCCCACCAGATGTTCGGCATAGGTATGAAGTTGGTTTCCGACATGGTCAGAGCCTCCATGGAAGGGAAGGCTGTGAAAGACTGCAGAGGACTCCTTGCTCGTCTGCTTGCCCCAATCCGCCACAAATATGACTACATCCTCATCGACTGCCCACCGTCGGACAACGTAACGATGATGAATGCCCTCTATGCCGCTACCAGCGTTGTAATCGTCACGAATCCTGAGCCATTCAGTGTGCACGGCGCACAACAATTCGTCCAAATGATGTGGGCAGTAAAAAAGGACGCCAATCCCTCTCTCCGCCTTGGTGGGATCCTGATTACTGATTGCGATACAGGTTCTCCCGGGCACCAGAAAGGCGAGGATATCCTCCGGCGGTGGGCGCCTGACTTCGTTTTTAGGACACGGATTCGCCATTCAAGACCGCTGTACAACGCCGTCCTCGCGCGTCAGGATATCTTCTCATATTCGCCTAGATCTAACGGCGCTCTCGATTACGATCGCTTCATTCAAGAACTGATAACTAGACCATTATAGACCCATGAAAACCCACCCCATGCCCAATTATGGATACGATGCCTTGACCGCGCCCCTCCCTTTCGTCATGGAGCACCAAAATGTATTAAAGAGTAATACGAGAAAGAAAACTAATACGGGTAATAAGAAATTGACCGGTAAGGCCGCCAAGTCAAGAAAGCAGGGTAATATCGAGGTCCCCTCTTTGATTGTCAAAACCTACAAACTGCCCCTCGATCTCGTCCGGCAAGTGGAAAGCGTCGCCTACTGGCGTCGAAAGAAGATCCAAGACGTGATGGCCGAGGCCCTGACCATGTTCCTGGACACCATTCCAACCGAGGACCGGCAGTCCATTCCGGGGCAATGACAGCTTGTATGCTAGTATTGTTTAGTAATATGAAAAATACAGTATATACAAGTAATACAAGCAAGATAGGTAATACGGATAATACGGGTAAGATAGGAATACTGCGTAATAGTATGAATATGAGTAATATAGGTAATACAAGGCAGAAGCAGAAAGAGGACCGCCAAGCCTACAGCAAGCTGATGAACCAGAACATCGTCCGCGTCCGGATGACTGCCAAGGAGAGGGCCCTCCTTCGCGTGCAGATGAGCGCAGATGGCTGGACGAACATGAGCGCATTCATTCGACACCAGCTGTTCGGTCTCGACCCGGACCGGAAAGTCGACGCCCTCGTCAAGGCGAAAAGCCCCGACTCCATCGCCCTGCTTCTGCGCTACCAGTTGATGGAGCTCACCAGCCAGTACATCTACATCAGATCCCGATACGACCGGGACATGAGCCAGCTGTACAGGGAGGAGGGCGTCAACCTGAAAAAGTGGACCAGGGCGACGAACAAGTGGCACGCAGCCCTCGTCAAGGCGACGAACGCATCCTTTGCGCTCCTGCGGAAGGTGGCCGTCCAGCTCGGACTGAACGACTTCCTCGTCACCGAGTCCGACGACATGAGCATCGACCCGGACAACGCGACCAAGGAGGAGCTCGACGCCCTGGCAGCGCAGATACACATGGAAAACACGGCCATCGGCCGACCCGACACATTCGAATAGTATGATAGCCAAGATCCAGCCTGCAAACCCGAACGTCATGACCGCCGTCGCGTACAACGAGAAGAAGATGGACGGCGAAGCCGGCGTCCGCGACCACGAGACCGAGGAGGAGCTCATGGGCATCGAGGACGGCCACGTCCTCGCGACACGGAACGTCCCGGAAGGAGGGACGCTCCTGGAAGAGTTCGAGCGCCTGATGATTCTCAATCTGAAGACGGCTAAGCGCGGCAAGGTCAAGAACCAGGCCTTCCACATGTCTGTCAACCCGTCCGAGACCGATCGGGAACTGTCTGAAAAGGACGTCGTCCAATTCGTCGACGACGTGATGGAGTGTCTCGGCTACAAGGACCAGCCGTACCGAATATACAAGCATACGGACATCGAGAGGATACACTACCACGTCGTGTCCACGCGCTGCGGCCAGGACGGAAAGAAGATCAACGATTCCTTCGAGCGGCTCGTCCTTCGCCAGAATCTCAAGCGCCTGGCCCCCAAGTACGGCTTCACGGTCGTGCTCAACGAGGAGGAGAAAGAGGAGGAAAGGAAGGCGCAGAGGCGGAAGGGCGCCCAGCCGGATACCGAGACGGAAGTCGTCTTCCCCGAGCCGGAAGAGCCGAAGAAGAAACCATCCGAGAAGAAACCCGCCGCCGGCGCCGACAAGGAGAAGAAGGTCGTCCCTCCTTTTAAGAGGGACTCCGCGACGCCCCTCACCCGGCAGATCATCGACGCGTTCGAGGATGCAATCACGTGGCATTTCTCGACATTCGAGCAGATCCAGGGGCTCATGCTCCGGCGGTACAACGTCCTGCTGGAAATCGAGAGGGCCGGTGACGGAGAGCGGATCGTAGCCAGCGGCACCTCCCCGGACGGCAAGCCCGTCACCCCGATACTGAAGGAGACGGAGCTCGGCGTTGAGATGCTCCGGAGGATCCGGGAACGGTGCGAGGAGGCGAACATGTCCGCCAGGAAGGAGCAAAGGAAACGCCTTGAGACGCTCGCCGCCGCCGCTGCGGCAAAGGCACAGTCCTACGAGGAGTTCCGCTCCATCATGGCGAAGAAAGGCACCTACGTCGTCCTTTCCTGGACACGGACCGGCGAGCCTTTCGGAGTGACCTACCTGGACCGGGCCACCCGCTGCGCGTGGAAGGGAAGCGAGACAGGAACGGACTTCAAGTGGCTGAAGAAAGTCGTGGAAAAGAAAGGCTGGACGCTCACCCGTGACAGTCATCAGGCAACTGTGGAGAAGCACTCACGAATGCCGTCCCGGAGGGCCAGGCTTTCCGTCAGACGGGATGTAGCTCCGCCTAGCAGCGCTAAACCGAATCTGCCTATTCGCGTACCCCATGTCGCCGCCTCTGGGCCCCACCAGTCCCCTGCGACTTCAACAACGAAAGCGAAGGGCGAAAGCATCTACGACGAAAGCCTCCGCCTGGGCGAGGAAGAAGAGCGCGAAAAGAAGAGGGCAGAAAAGAAGCAGAACTATGGTCCCTCACTATAACTTAATCAGTGTCCATCAAACGACCGTTTGCGGGACAACATCAGCCTAAACTAGAAAACCACATATCGCAAAACGAAAAATGTCCCGCAACCGGTGTTTTATTCAATGTCCCGCAAATAACCCATAAAATACTATAATCAATGAAAATAGGATATGCCAGAGTCTCAACCCAGGATCAGAGCCTGGACCGGCAGCGCGACCAGCTGCGGCAGGATGGGTGTGAGAGGATCTACGAGGAGAAGGTGAGCGGCGCGCGGAGCGACCGTCCGGAGCTCGGGCGCCTGCTCGACGCCCTGCGGGAGGGCGACGTCGTGGTCGTCGCGGAGCTGTCACGGCTCAGCCGCTCCGTCCGGGACCTGTTCAGCATCGTCGGACAGATCCACGAGGCCGGGGCCGAGATCAAGTCCCTGAAGGAGCCCTGGCTGGACACCACGACTCCGCAAGGGCGGCTGCTCTTCACATTCTTCTCAGGCATCAGCGAATTCGAACGGGAACTGATCCGGCAGCGCACCCTCGAGGGCATGGCCGCGGCGAGGGCGCGAGGGCGGCACGGTGGGCATCCGTTCCTAGACTCCAAGAAAGTGGACCTCGCTATCCGAATGTATGAATCCAGGAACTGCTCGGTAGCAGAGATTACCCGCACGACCGGGGTGAGCAAGAGTGCGTTGTACCGCTACCTCAGGGACCGGAAAAGCTCAAGTGACTAATAATAAACCGCAGAAGAATTTGCGGAATAACCACTGAACCATGAACCAACTGACACGATCACAACAATGCGCGTTCGACGCCTACCTCAAAGGCCGGAATCTGTTCGTCTCTGGCGACGCCGGAACCGGGAAGTCTTTTACGGTGAAAGAGATGATTCAGGACGCAATCAAGAAAGGCCTGAACGTTCTAGTGGTAGCCCCGACGGGAAAGGCTGCAAAGAATGTGGGAGGTATGACCATCCACAGTGCCTTCCGCGCTCCGATAGGTATCACTGGCCCAGAAGATGTCTATAAGGGAAAAACAGGCAGGGATGGTCGATCATTGCTGGAACTGGCGGACTTGATTGTCATTGACGAGATTTCGATGGTCCGTTACGATCTATTTGCCGGAGTCCGGCGGTCGATCGCAGCCGCAGAAGAGAAAAGCAAGCGGCACAAGCAGGTCATCGTCGTGGGCGACTTTTTTCAGTTGCCGCCGGTACTCACAGATAAGGAAGATGAACTATACCGCAAGTACTATGGCGACAACATCTTCGCTTTCCAAGGCGGTCTCCTGGAGGGCTTCACCAGCATCAAGCTGACCGAGAAATTGCGCCAAAAGGACGATGTCGGTTTCGCGGAAATCCTGGACCGCCTCCGGGAAGGAGATACGAGTGTCCTGAGCATGCTCCCTGTATCGAATCCGTGCGGCAAGGCAGTTACCCTCTGCGCCCTGAACAGACAAGCGGACAGTATCAATGCCCACATGCTTGAAAAGCTCAAGGACCACCGCGTTTATACCGGTCAGGTGATAGGGAAGGTCAGTGAGGATGACATGTTTGCTCCCAAGAATCTCGAGATCGCTCCCGGGGCCAGGGTCCTGCTAACCGTCAATGATTCGGACGGGCGCTGGATTAACGGGTCGGAGGCCGATGTGGTGGAATGCCGTGATGACGAGGTCATCATTTCTATCGGAGGAAATAATATCACTTGTGGACCTGTGACACAAGTCATTACCGAGACTGAAATCATCGAGGAGATGGGGGCCGATGGAAAGACGAAGATGAAACCGTTTCAGAAGGAGGTCGGCAGGTACATCCAGTTCCCTTTCAAACTTGGTTGGGCAATATCAATACACAAGAGTCAAGGAATGACCCTCGAGGAGGTGAACATCGACCCTAGTGGGTGCTTCGCGCACGGGCAGCTGTACGTGGCGTTGTCACGCTGCAAATCCCTTCAGGGAATCCACCTAACAAGAACCCCGATTCCCGAGCATCTCATCTGCTTCCCTGTCGTGAAGGACTTCATGACCTCTCTGCCGGACTACGGTGTCATCGGAAAGGCTCTTTCGCCGGTCAAGGAAAGATCGGTTTCAGAACCGAGTGTTTATCCCGTAAAAAAACCAGCGGGACAAAGTTCGTCCCCGCAAGAAACCATGACAGCGACCGGACGCAGCCCCTTACCCGCAAAAAAGCATGCGGGAATCCGGGACATCGAGAAGATGATCTACGACTACGGATTCCGTCTCCTGCTGGAGAACGAGCTTGCCGGATACTCTCTTTGGGTCAAAGTCCTCTCCGAAAAAACGAGTCCTACTTCTCCTTCGGAGGGTGACATCGAGGCTAGAAAAGCAGCAAAATCAGCGAGGATGACTGCTGCCAATGAGAAGTTGAAGACAGTGGACGATGCCGGAATCCGCCAGCAGCTCTCCCTCCTGTCCCTGGATGCTCAGGAGGTGTACCATCTCCTCCGCGACCGAGCCGTCGGCGGGAATGTCGCCGCCACAGCAGATGCAATAACGGAGGCAGATGGTGTTACCATCTCCAAGCGCTCGGTGGAGAATGCATTGCAAGAACTACGCGATGCGGGTCTTACAAGCAGCATAGGGAGCAAGAAAAAGCCTGTCATCCACCTGACGGAAACGATGCTTCCGAGCAATGCTTCAGAGTGCCTGTTGTATCGCGCAGCGCATTCCAACAAGGAGATCAGTAGAATGCAGTCCATCTGCAGCCAGTGTACACAGTCCTGCCCCGTGCATTCCAATCCTGAAGTCTGATCACAACACCACAAAGCGGACTTCGGTGGGGCTATTACGGACTACTCAAGTCGCTGAGAATCGCGTATTTGGCGATGGCTGTACAATTCCACGCCCTTGAGCGATTCTCACGATGCAGAAACGCCCTATTTCAGGGCGTTCCTGACCTTTGTGACGGTCTTCGAAGAGAGGCCGCACTCTCGCTCCCCACTCCACGGCTGCCCCTTGCTCCAAAACCGAGGATCGGCTCACTATCGTCGGGAACGCCGAACATCGACACCACCGCCTTCACAGTCGCATACGGCTTCCCCTCGGCGATGGTGCTCAGCCCCAGGGCGTGGAAATAGATGTTGACGCCGACCGGTGTTCGTCCACGGCCTCGAGGACCTGCTTGAGGCTGCGGCCCAGCCGGGACAGCTCGGTTACCAGGAGGTGCTGCGCCCTGCCTCCCAGTAGGAACGCCCTGCACGCGGCCAACTGCTCGCGTTCCCTCTTCGCTCCGGAGGCCTTCTCCTCGTAGACCGCGACGACCTCCATACCGGAGGCCTCGGCGTACCTCTTCAGATCCGCCACCTAGCGCGCTGTGCTCTGCCTGTCTCCAGTTCTGGAGACACGGGCGTAAATGACGGTTTTGTTACCCCTCAAATTAATCTGGCCAATAATGACCAAAATCCCCGTCAAACCTAGCTTGAATCATTGTGCCATCAGAAAAGCGAATCGCATTAATTGACGCAATATACATAACATATTGGCCATGTTTGGGTATCACCATCTCGTACTCTGTAAACTTTTTTTCGCCTCTCGGTATTAGCACTTGGGTTGTCACTTCCCGAAACTCTGCTTCCACAATATTAAAGGGCTTATACGGGTCTCTAAACCCGATTTCATACTTTACTGATGTTATATCTTTGTTGGTTTTATTGCGTATGCAAAGACTATAGTAAACGTTAAAGTGTTCATCAACATATGTTTTCACATCTACAATGGCTGCGTATTTGCCTGAAGGTTGCCCAAAAGCACACAGCGAAATAAAGACTCCTATTAGTACGGTCGCAAAGCGATTAATGTTCATACTCGGCAGGAAATAAGATATGCGTTCTTAATTATTTTTCAAAAGGTGATTCTATTCTTTATATGAGGTATTATCGTAAACCTTATAAATCATCAAAGTCGTAGGGGTCTCGGTTTTCGAGCCGCTCCAAGTCATCTTCTGACACTTCGAATTGGAAGTGCCCCCAATGTATGAAATCAATTTCAACTCGAGGAAAATTACAAAATGATTGTCCTTCCCTGACATCGGCCCAAACTTTTAGAATCGGTCGATTCTCAGAATTATATTGAAGGTCATGCTGAAAGATTGATATCTGCGGACCATGAAGGTGCTCAATAACTGTTAAGGCTCTTTCTACAAATGGTTTATTCTCTTCTAAGCCATATTTTTTTAAGCTTTGCCTTCGATCAGCATGGAAAACAAGCTTTCCTCCTTCCAGCTTAATTAAGTTCCAAAAGAAAGGTATATTGAAATCATGGTCTTCAGGAATATCGCACACAAAACTAAAGACATCATCATCTGACAAATACGTGACAGAAAGAACAACCACTCCCTCTTTTTTAAATACGGCGTCTTCGAATTTTCTATAAAATTCAGGATTGTTAAAGCGAGCCATGATTAAATAATTTATATATTCTTTGATTCTAGCTACTACACAAATATGGTGTTTCCCATTAACTTTTACAAATTAAAAGTACAACAAAACGCGGGCTTTCTTGAAGGACAACAAAAGCGGGAACCCCGTAGGATTCCCGCCGTGTCCCTAGTCACTTCTCCGGGTGGTATTCCGGGTAGAGCAGATGGAGGATTCTGTCGACAATCTCTCGTGATGCTTCACGACCCCTTCGATTGAACTCCTGGGTGGAGCCGAGGAGGAAGACGCGGCCTTTGTCCTCGAGGTAGGCGTGGTGGATCTTGTGGATCTCATCGCCGCAGATGACGAAGATCCCTTTCTGCGGCCGGAACTTCTCGATAGCATCCAGCAGGTTGTTGTAGCCGGTGTCGATGCTGACGAGGTTCTCCGTGCCTACGCCGTTCAATCCGGAACGGCCGGTTCCCTGGGGGTGGTCTTCCCCCTGCATCAGGACCAATGCGTCTTCCAGCTCCCTGAGCAGTTCCTGCTGCTTCTCGAAGACCTCCTGATGGATGGCATTCAGTTCATACCATTTTCCCCATTCCCGATCTATGGCGCCTTGTAGTTTTGTGTTTTTCTCGCCGAGCTCTTCCTTGGCCTTGGCAACCCCTTCTTGGTCGATCTGTTGCTTGAACAGCTGCCACTTCTCGAACATGCTGTCATCTCCCCTGGAAAACGCGATGAGGGCGGGGAGGTCTTCCATCTTGTATTGGTTGGCGATGACTCCGTCCAGCAGCCTGGACCGGAGGGATTCTTCCGACTTGACACTGATCGTGCTTATCTCGGGATTCCCACTTTTGCTGCGGAGAGTGACAACTCTCCCGTAGAAAGAGTTCAAGAGGTCTACATCCGTAGCCAGAACGGCTTTTTGTGCGAAATACACGCTGACAAGATCATCATCAGTCATCAACTGGATTATAAGCCAGTAATCATCATTGTTTCTTGGCTTGGGACGGGCGTCTATCAGTTTTCCGGTTATCTCGTAGAGTATCGGGAGTGCGGCTCTTTTCGGCGGATTGAATCTGCTGCCGTTTGCGAAATAGGTGGTCGACATGGTTGGGCTATCTGCGGGTCAATTGGTCTTTGTCATTTCAATGTGTCACAAAACAAAAGTGTGGAGTTCTTGCTCCTGGGGGCACCGGCTCTGGTAAACCGAAACGTCCACGAACAGCTCCACACTCGTTATCAGGAAGAGCCTTACTTAACGCAAGGCTCTTGCCGACACAAAGAATGACGCCGCCATGTCCAACGTAAAATTTACCAGATTTTGTGCCCTGGACTAGGCAAGCAATATGTCACCGCATAGCGGCATTGCAAAGATAACAAGAATAATCAAAAAAAATTCTATCTTTGTCAAGGCTGTTTCACCAGCCATACATATCAGCGAAAGTGTTTTCGCGTTGCCTGGTTCGGAATCTGGAAAATTAAGAGAGGGCAACGACAAAGACACTGCGCTCGGCTTTGGTATTGTTGTCTGCCCTCTCCAGGCTGTACTTCATATCGGTCGAGTGTGGAGTACAGTCGTTCCATTTCTCAAGGTCCTCCAGAACCTCGAACCGATGGTGCGAAACGGCTCCACACTTTTGTTTTGTGCATTATTCCACCGCGGGGCGGGTGACCTTTGGTTTTATGAAAAAGTACATCTGGATTTCTCTGATTGCCGCCATGTCCATCGCCTGTGGAAAGGACAATCCTTCCCAAAACAATTCTGATCCGGCCGACGAATTTGTCGGAAGCTACACCTACACGGAAACCTACACGGAGAAATGGGGCCTCGACAACACCGAGGGGACCGGGACCGGGAGTTTCACCATCACCAAGACGGGCTCGAACGGAGTCAAGGTGGAAGGTGCCTTCAACGCGACCGGGATAGTCAACGCCGGGATGTTGAACTTTGTCGACTATAAGTCGAAGGATGACATTTTCGATACGTCGTACTATTTCGGAGCAGCGATGTTCACGGGCAAGGATCTGAATCTCACATATAGACGCTCTGGGACGGCCCTGAAGAACGGCTATCCTTTCTCGTATGAAAAAGTCGGAAAGGTAACGGCGAGGAAGAAGTAAGGATACCAATTCAGTCAAGAATCTGATAAGGGGTATGAGGAGAGTCTGGTATATTCTATCTCCGAAGGAAATCCTTGAGGTCTGTCTGATTATCGTGGCTGTGATGGCCCTCTTGGTCATACCCGCCACGATTGGAGAATGGGACGTATGGAAATCACAGGAAATAGGCAGCGCCTTGACCATAGCCGGCATAGTCATCTATGTACTAGTCAGGATCGCTATCTTGGCGGTCAAGATCCTCGTCCCTTACTTCATCATACGGTTCCTCATCCATAGATTCGGTTGGAGCCGCAGGCTGTATGCCCTTGTCGCCGTTGCCGCCCTACTCGCCATCGCAACCGACGGCTCCTCCTTCCGTCGGAACTACAGGAATGACCCGGAATTGAATGCCGAAATGGCAAAACTTCAGGACGAGAACATCCTTCAGAGATTCGTCCATTACGAGGCATGCCGGATGGCATATGACCTCGAAAGAATCGCGCCGAAATAATCACATGAGCTTGGACATAAAAGGCGGCCAGCCAGAAGGCTGACCGCCAGTGTCCGGTTTTTCCCAAAGCACGGGCAGGAATGTCCTGCACGCGTTCCTGTATGGCAAAAATAACGATTCTCTGATAAAGAATCAAACGATAAAAACAATGCTTTCGCACCTTTGATCAAGCAGGTTTTCGGTAGTGATTCTCTGTCCTTTTGAGACGGCCAAACGGAATTTGGTAAAAGATGTTAAAGGATTCGAGAATGTGGCATTTCGCCGGAAGGGCTTTCTTCTGATAATAGCCAATCGGCAGCGGCTCACCGGTTGCGGCACAAGACCTTCCAAATGCGGTCGAGATTGGAATAGTAATACTGCTGATGCGTTAAGGATTCTCCACCAGGCAGCGTGCCGAGGATGAGGATTCTTGGTTCATCGAACAGCAGTGGTGGGAAACTTTAGGTTCTGTGTATCTGATTAAGCCCAATCTCCATCTTTTAGCATCAAACTCTTTTCCCTATTATTGTCCTGACCCGAAGAGTTGCTGTTCCCAAGCTCAGACCACTATTTGATTTTGGCTAATCCGTCTTGTAGCTTGGTAATCGAGTCAGTATACTGCTCTTCCAACTCCGTAAACTGATCATCGGTCATAGCCTGGGCTGTTCCGATTTTATCTATAGCTGCAACCAGATCTTCGTCATCGGCATCAAATACATTGATGATGGTTTTGAAACTCTTATCGAAAACGAAGAGATAGTTCCCGATTGTTTTACTACCACCCCGCGTATTGCACCTGAAACTATGAATGGCAGACCATCCGATAAATCCGGATGAAAGCGTATCGACCATTGATTTGATCTGCTTCAAGTTTCTGACAGATGCCCGAGTGCCTTCAACCGAGGCAATGAGCTCTTCTATTGCTTTCTTACGCGCTTTATTATATTCCCTTGTGCTGGATGAAGACCAACCGCCGCTCCAAATATCCATAGTACGAGAAGCGTCTTCATATTCTTCATGATGCTCTTCTGCTTCTTTCTCTTTTTCTACCGAATCTAAAGCAAGAGCAAGAATCTGACTATTCATCATAGGCTGGTTATAAGCGCTATCTATAGATGTCTCTATGGGTTCGTAACTCTCATAATCAAAGAGATTCTTGAACATGTAATCCTTGATTAATGCAGCAGCTTTCTGCTCCTTTGATTTGCAGGCGGAAAACGAAACAATGGCGAGGATCAGCAGGAGGGTGTATTGTAAGACCTTTTTCATATTTATGGGCTATCCGCAATATGTGGTTGGAAATAGGGTTAACGCCATGAGTGACCTATGTCCCAATGGACGGCGTACATGGCTTTCGTTTTCTCTGGCGGCAGGTTGAATTCTTTCAGAATCAGCTCATAAGCCTGGGGGTATTCCTCTATCCATTTTCCTACGGCCACTTCATAGGTCCCGTCATCCATATGGTAGAACACACGGCCGCGTGGCTTGTCCTGGTAGGCACCGATGAACGGGCCTTGGCCACCGTGTTGGTATCGTTGCTTGTAGAACTCCTTTTTCCAGACATCCTCGTGCATTTCGGAGCAGGTGATTCTCCCATCCGAGGCGTTGGCTTTGGTGTAGTCACTCACCCGGTGGGATATGACTCCGAACAGTTGGTTCGTCGCTCGGTTGTACCAGAAGATGCCTACCTTGGGTTCTCCGTCTTTTCCTCTGTTGGCGGCCATCTGTCCCATGACGGACTGCTCATCCTGCTTGGAATAGGATTCCAGGTGGACATGCTGGAGGGCGGTTTCCCTTGCCCCGATGGAGACGATTGTAACGGCGTCTTCATCGAAGGAATAAATGATGACCTGACCGGGGGCGTATGTCCGTTGCCAGAGGCCGGAATAGTCCCTTTCGAGTTTTGTGGGGGAACCGAATCCCGTTTCGGGATGCGTTGCCGTGTCTTTCAGGATTGACTTGACCTTTTCCGCCACGTCGGGGGCGTCCGTCTTGAGAAGCCCGTAAGACTCTTTCGCGCTCTTTGTCCAAAGCAGTTTCATAGGGCGTCGATGTCTATTTCTTCGACCTCGCTGCGGGCGATATCCTCCAGGCCGGTACGGATGGAACTCGCCATCCTCTCGGATGCAAGGATGGCTTCCGTCCCTTTGATGGAGTTGTATTCTTCCAGGGAGATGAGCACGGCTCCGGTGTTGCCACGGTTGATGACGACGCAGTCCGAGTCAAATATGACGGCGTCCAAATACCGTTTCATGTTGGTCCTGAAATCTGATACGCTGGTTGTTTTCATTTTTTTCTGTACGTAATTATGTACATGCAAAGATAAGAGAATAATAGGTCATTAGCAAGTGAATCCACAAAATCCAACCTCATATTGCGGATAGCCGTTATAACGGGATACTTGCCTACCATAATTTGACCCTAAACTGCCAATCAAAGGGACACTTGGCATAAGTGAATTTACCGATGGTGAAACTGTTCTTCCCTCTCGGAGCTTCTTTCTTAACCCATACACCAGGTGCTTTCTCCTCGTATTGAGCCACGTTTCTTCTCCATCCACGGACGAGATTGAGCGTATCAGGGCTCTTGCCGTCGACCCACTCAATCCAGTCAGCATCTCCGAATGGAATACCATAAATCAGCATGTCATCGTAAATGTCGGTCGAGTTCTTTATTGGGATCAAGGGGCCGCCATTGAAGCTGATGCCATATTCCCGGATGAGGAAGGAAGCCCGGTACTGCTCATCCGGATTCTCAAAGGTGATATCGATACCGGAAGTGTGGGGATTCATGCTGCCTATTGGGAAATAGGGGACCTTATCGATCTCTCTAGTCGCAAAGTAGCTCGTGCCGTCCGTCTTCTTCCTGTCATTGGTATGGTACATGATCGGGTCCTTGAAACCACCTTCTTTCTCTTCGTGGTAGTATAGTTCAATGGCCGTTGGAAATATCTCACGGACAGCCTTCCCATCCACATCAAATACAACAAAATGACCAGAGAGGATAGCCCTGGCGCAAGGCAGAAAACAGTCTGCTATTGCATTAGCATACGCCTCTCTTTCATCTGTGGACGGAAAAACGGTCGCCTTCCGATTCACCTCGAACGACTGGAGATGTGCTGTTAGATTCTCGAAACCTTTCATAATAGCTACGCTTCTGATGGATTCAGCTGGACATCGGCAAGGATATTCCATGTGACGCAATTCAGGGCGCCGCCATCGCGGACGAGGGGCAGGCAGTCGTCAACGAGGAAGGCATTATAATCCGGATAGTGCTTCTTGATTTGCTCCAGAGCCATCACATCCTCCTCAATGCCCAGGCCGGGGACAAAGATGCACCTGTTGGTCTGGAGAAAGTTGATGTATGCCCAGGAGACTTTAGCATGGCGGTTGCTACCGTATGAGAGTTCCTCGACCGAGAAATGACCGGAGAGGGCTTTGAGAAGCTCTTTCCTGAAGCCGGAGTCGAAATCGACATAATTGTTCAGGAGAACCGTGTTCCCGCCCATCCAGCGGACCATCCCGTCTGCATGGCCATACCGCTCGTACTTATCCCATGGAATCAAGACTATCTGGGCCTGGAAATAGTTCTCCAACTCCGACAGTATGTCGCGATAGAACTTGAAGGGATTCTCTTTGAGGATCTTGTCGGTCATGATGACCTTGTTCCCGCACTTGACCACGTTGCCGCCGTCCATGACGATATCGGTGGTGACGCAATCCAGCCCCAGGTCTTTGCAGATGGCAGGATAGGCTGGAATAAAGTCCTCAAAACCCTTGAGGTAATCCGGCGTGTATCGGTAGAGAAGGAACTTGTCTTTCTCCAGTTGGATGGGCATGTAATCCCTCGCCCAGACGTGCTTCTTGGAATCCGCCATCGGGAGGAACTGTGTCTCGACACTCCAGCCACTCAGGTTCGACAGGAGTCTTTCGAGAACTCTTCCATAGTGCATCAGTCCCTTGGACAGAAACACTTTATTGGTTTGATTGTCACAAATCATATCGGTTGCAATATGCTTCAAAATCAAAGCCGTGCTCTATTGCCAAGGCCTGCCAGGCATCGGCGGTCTGTTCGTCTATTTCTACGCCAAGACCGTATCGGTAGCACCTCGACACATTGAACTCGGCGCACGCACCTCCTCCGTGTTCGGCCGACTTCTTGAACCACTCGAAGGCCTTGTCGTAGTTCTTCAGCATCCCGGCGGCCTCTTCATAGAACAGTCCCAGTTCATTCATCGCCCCGGCATTTCCATTGTCCGCCGCCCAGAAACATAGCCATACGGACAGATTCCAATTCTCTCGCGGAAACACCCCACCAAACACCAACTGCGCGTAGCTGACGGCAGAGTCCATATTCCCTTTCTCAATGGCCTTCATCAGCCAAAACTTCGCGAGATGAATGTTTTTCTTCACACCCAAGCCATTCAAGTACGCAAAGGCGTAGTTGTTCATGGCATCCCGGTCCCCCTGGCGCGCAAGTCTCCGGAAAATCTTGACCGCCGTGTCGTAATCTCTCTTTCCGAACCATCCATGGGTCAGGCCATAGGCATAATCGTTACCAGCACCGACGCTTCCCATCTTGTAGGCCTCTTCCAATAAATAGCGGCCGACCTCATAGTTTCCTTTTGCAAGGTACCCCAACCCATCATAGTACCATCGTTCCGGTTCGGTCTCGGATTCAGACCTCTTGTGCATGGCCGGATCATTCATCATGTGGAATGTCCTGCCATCACTTGGGAAGTGCCGGTCCCCTAGACCGGGATCGATCCCCAAGATTCGATTTACATCACTTATGATCATACGCTTTACGGTTTGTTTTCGCAAAGGTATGAGGTCAAAATCAGGGAGGCAAAAATCTTTTGTTAAAAAGTGTTAAAGGTTTATAAAAAGTTATTTATAAATCATAAGAAGTTGAATTATAGCCAAATACAATCATATGGTTTCATTAAAAAATAAACCTTATCCTTCCATCTGACTTGGCGAAGGTTTCCGGATGCGACGATATTACTGCCCATCTGCATCTCGGTCAAAGGCCCCTTGTTCCAGCGTGTATAAATGCCACGCTCATTGATTACTCGGGTAATCTGGTCGGCCTTCATACCGTGACCGGAGCCGGAGATGATGTGGACTATGGCTTAAGCGAGTTTCATCAAACCTTAATCATTGATAGTCAGTATCTCATCGACTGTCACTCTGGAACAGTTGCCGTCTGGTGTGTAGTACAAATCAGAATAAATGGCACTGCTAGGCTCAAAACAATGGATGTCAATAATCGAGTTCCAAAAGCCTATCTTTGAGATATCAAAACCCGGATCAAGACAAAACAGCCGGAGACTTGTTCGTGTGGTCGTATAGCCAACAGCAACAACAGCATGACCGCATCCCCGCCTACGAGAAAAACCTATTTCCACAGGATAACCATTCTGGAGGGTTTTCATAATCGCTTGGGCAATTCCCTGTTTTTCTTTTGAATCGGCTCTTTTCCCGAAGACATCATCAATTACTGCCGCCGTCGCCTTGTCTTTAAAACAACTATGTAATTCCTCGGCGAGTTGACGGAAATAATACCCATCTTTATACAGACCCTTCAAGCCTCCCAAAAACTGATCCTGCAAACGCATATACGAGTTGTATCCCCCATCGGTGTTATTCTTTGCGGCTTTTCGGTCCTCCAACTCGCGACGATTTATTTTTCTATGAATCATCAACATCATCATCAAAGAGTACACAGCACATGCACCATCCAGATCACCCTGTCGTATAAACAGGGGATTACGACCATTCTCTCGCCCCCTGGCCATAATCTGTCCGTTCCAAGATAAGTCCTTGATGAATCTAATCTCATTCATGCTTTTTTCTCTTAGGTTATTTACCATTCATATAAACAAACTTTATCATCTTTCCCCGGAGAAGAGAAAAGCAAAACAACGAGAGCTCACTGTCTCGGGAAATGCGTTCAGACTTACATCGTGAAAGACATTCCCTTCAATGGCAATAGAATCGCATTCCGCGGGTAGTAAGCATTGATTGTCAAGCACAAAAGCATATTTTCCTGAATCCGCTCCTGCTTCAACGCCTATGGTACTCAACGGAAAATGGTGATCGGTCTCCCCGCGTTTGATATGGCAGATATCGCCAGTATAGATGTCCGCATCTTTACTATCTTTCAAACCCGTTCGAACACCGGCGAAGATGGCCTTGCGAGCATATCCACGATCATAGCACTCATCGTGGAAGTAGTCCATAACAACACCATGGCTGTGATACTCTTTCCAAGCATCATTATTGCCAAATACGTAGAATTCAGAGCCGTAGAAGAAATAGTCTCCAAAATTGACATAGGAGAATATACCGTCACCTAGAGTGTATCTAACCTTGACCTTCGGGACGGGGCTGACAATTCCGGCGCCGATTACATACTTATTATCATCGCAAAGAGACTTCAGGATTTGTTCATCTATGACCTTTGGGACGGCAATCTTATCCTTATTCGGAGGGCAATATGCCACCATGGCTGGGAGCCATTCAATCGGAACGGCGATGTTGGGGATGTTGATTGCCTCGGCAAAAAGCTTCGCCATATCATTATCCCGAAAACCGGCAATGCCACAGCCTACCCGCGTAAGCAGGAAACGGTTCAACGGATGATCTTTTGCATACTGCAAAAAATCATCGACATATGGCTTTATCGCCGACAGAGGGCCGTGCATCGTCGGAATAGCATAGCACTGACCCTGTGGGCCTACTCCCTGCCCCCATACCGCGCCAAAACGCTCGTAAGCGATTCGGGCTGCTCCTCCGAGGTGCTGCCCTTCTAGGTTGCTCCCGAAAACAAATATTTCACAGCAAGAGAGTTTGGTGATAAATCCCTCTACGATTTTTTTATTGGCTTTTTTCATATTGAGTTCGTTTCACATGGACAGGTGTTAAGCCACACTTACTTCAAGGGAGAATGATGCCGTCAGACGAATTCCAAGGGTCTTCCCTGCGGCGTACTTCATGAAAGATGCGCTTCTATCCAGAACACTCTTAAGGTCACGTGCAACAGCGCTACCGCCGAGTTCAGGAATAGCTCCGTCAATAACAGTCATTGAGAAGGAATAATTGTTCCTATTCCCTCTCTGTACAAACAGCTCTTTGTTCAGCTGAAAATGCCCGCCTCCTTCCTTAACAAGTTTCGTAATCACAGGGCGATAGTATTCCCAGAGGTCCGTATACTGATTATTCCCCATTGTTAATTAGTTTTCTTGAAGTATGCCGCAATCTTTTCAAACTGACCACTTGTTTCTCCTCCTCCAACGCCGCCAAACGATGAGTCAAAATCACCTTTAATTGAAAGGCCAATAGGTGTGACCGAGACGAGTTCCCATCCGTCCTTGCCTAATTCATTGAAAACCTTCTCCATCTTTTCCCCAGGAGTGAATTCCAATATTTTGTATTTGAATGATGCCATAGTTATGAGTCTAATTTGATGTAAATCAAAGTGTGGTTGTCTGAAAACTTCTCATTGTCTATATGGAAGGGATTATCTGAGCGAAGCTTCTCTAGCAGGATAGGAATCGGAATCTCTTTGTGGAATCCATCGCTGCATATCAAAATCTCATCTCCCGGAAGTACCGGCTGATCGAGAATCTCCACATCATCTATTATGTTCCCCATCAAGGACCGTCGGACGATGTGTTCATACTTCCTGATCTGGGCTGGGGTCAAGCGCTTAATCCTACGCATCTCATTGATGAGTGAATGGTCCTCTGTCTCAAAGACGATGCGATCATTCCTGATAATGTACACCCTGGTATCACCTGCCCAAAAAATGGTGGCAGTATCTTGATGGAGGGTGACAGCCGCAATGGTGCATCCCATTTCTGAAACTCCCAGACCGATTCTCCTCTCTGCAATCGCTGAGTTTGCTCGCTCCACTGCAAGCCGAATATTGCAAGGACTCTCTGTCAGCGATGCCGAGATGGCCCTAACAGCGCATTCTGCCGCCTCTTCTCCAGCATCATATCCGCCCATTCCGTCTGCAACAATGAAGAGTAGATCACCATTGGGCAGTACGTGATGTGCAAAACGGTCTTCGTTCTTCGCTCTAGCGCCAATATTTGAATACGTTATCAGTTTCATTAGATAGCTTTTATCGTATCTCCACCATGCTTTGTTACTCGAGGACGAGTGCTGATTTTGACCGGCCGGTTGGTAACGCCCTTGTCAGTGGCCTTCGTCGCCCAGAGATATGCTTCTCCAGTACCCAGACTGGCCATATCGGACGCAGTAAGGTTCTGCAGTTGTGTGATAGAGTGCTGTACGTGCTTAACCCACTGAGGACTGTTGAACCGGTGTAGGAGCATCACGGAGGAAAGCTCTATTATGTCTGTCGGAAGGCTCATAGGATCCTGGCTGGCAATCATCATAGATACGCCCTTGTGTCGCATCTCACGAATGGCAGTCACAATAGTAGAGGTCAAATCCTTGTTGTTCATATACTTGTGGGCTTCATCAAAAACAATAAACTTGTTGAAGCCTTTACCTTCATATTGTTTGACACCGGAGAAGATGTTTAGCATAATAACGAAAAGGCCAAGGGCGTCGTCTTTTTCAATGAATTCGTCACGAAGGTCCACAATAATCAAACGGCCAGGACGCAAGATTTCACCAAGCCTCATGGTATCATCAATATACTCTTCAGCAAAGCTTAGGCGCTGCATAGCCAGCGACTTTTGAGATGTGGAAAGCAGAGGAGATGATTCCACACTATCCTTTAAGTCCTCGATGTTAAGGTTCTTTCGGTTCGCCCTCATGATGGCTTTCAGCTGAGTGATGTACGTAGAGTCGTTCCCAACCGCTTTGAGAAGGAACATCCAATCCTGGACATTCAGATCTTTTGAGTGAAACTTGATCGGAAGGACCTGAATGGACGGATATTCTTCCTGGCGCTCCTCCACCTTATCTTCAGGAGCGAGCATGATGACATCGCTAATTGATCCAGGAGCGGCGCCATACTGTTCTTTCAGCTTGGCCAATTGCCCGGCATCATCATTCGGATATACCATGGAGGTGAACTCTGGTGCATAATCAAGGCTCTCACTGTAGTGGAAGATGACGCTTGCCATCGGCCCAGGCAACAGGTTGATTTCCGGGAACTGTTTCAGCGTCATTTCACTGACCGTTCCAATCGTATAGCTTTTACCTCCCCCCTGAACACCGAACAGGCTGATTGTATTCGTCTCGCTTAGATCCAGAGCGATCTTACGATTGCCATTTATTGTCCGGCCAAGGATACCATACTGTTCGCTGAAGGATGTTGTTTTGCCTACCATTATGTCAAAGGACGGGCCCTTAGACTCTTCCTTCTTAGCAAGGTTGGCCGCCATAGAATCGAGGTGTTCCATGCCATTTCCGGTTCCATACTTATTATGCCCAGCGGAATCGTGCAATTCCTGAGGTTCCGATTCGGGAATGACATACGTAGAGGGTTTCTCCTCTTCTTTCTTCTCAACAGGGGTCTCTTCCGGCTGCTCTTTGGGCTTATCCTCTACTTCAGGGTCCTTTTCTTGCTTGGACTCAACCGGCTTATCCTCTGGAATCACCACAGGCACATCTTTGACGAGTTCGGGCTCATCTGCAGGTTCTATAAAGCTTCGGAAACTCATCTCCCGCTGCGTCCTATCTGAAACTTCAAAGAATTCAGTAAGTTCCTCGTTCGCTTGGCTTTCATCACTACCGTACAAGCCTGCCGTATTAAGAATAGCGTTTTCGGCCAAAATACGGTCGATCATTGGCTTTCCGAGAGTATAGCAAGTGAAAGATTCGTCTCCCTCGAAGAAGACTTCCTTATTTTGCAGGATGTCATTCTGAAACTCGAAAATAAGTCCCAGTTTCTTGCAGCGAATCGTGTAGTTGTCCTTCGTAAGACCTAGGATAAACTTCTCGTTCTCCTTTGCCGTCTCTTCGCACAGGTATTCATATCGAGAAGCACGGCGCAGATAGAATAAGAGCAGGGATTGGAGTTCAATCACCTTCAGCTCGTGGTCAAGATTGAGATTATCTTTCGTGGGATCAAACAAACTGGAAAGAGCCGCTTCCGTGTTATTGATCTGCTCAAGCATCTTTTCTTGCAGATCTGCGCGCTGCTCAGAAGAGAGCTGTTGGCGGCACTTTATCTCAACAATAGTGAATACAATTTCGCCGGTTTGCGGATGGATGTCAACCAATAAATCATCAGCTCTTTCCTTGGTGGCCATCGGAGAGAACTTCTGATTATTGAAAAGATCCTGATGAAGGTCGATAGGAATGATGAATGAATCCTGAAGAAGATCCTTACCCTTTAGCAACCGTTTCATCAACGTCGTTCCCAGCACTTCGAACACCTTATTCCTTGAACTGTTGAGCTGCATAATCATGGAGCTGCTGACGGAACGAATGTCAGCCAGGAAATCATAGAATCGTCTCTTATTGGCAATGTCGATTCCGAATTCCTTAAAATGCGGCGTGAGAATACTCTCTATTTCCGACGTTGGCCTGCAGGTAAGGAAGGATGAGATTCCGGTAAGTTCCGTGCTGGGGATATAATCCAGCAAATAGGGCACTTCTCCATCTCCACAGGGGATGTCGTAGAACTCTGGTCCCATGTTCTTATCAAAGGTGATCACCCAGTCAGAGACATCGTGTATACGAGAGAGCATCACGGAATTGGTATCTTGAATATCCAGCATCAGAGCGGGCACAGAGGTATCACGATCGTTTGACATCGACATAGCAACCAACGACTGATATTCTGAGAATAAGCCAATCATATCGTTGGCGAACTCAGAAGACGGGTGTGGCAGACGGATGTCAGAGTAAAAGCGTTGCCACTGGCATCCCTTTTCCGTCTTAGTTACCTGTACGATTGGACGGCATACCACTCCGTTGAGAAAGAATGACTGCTGCCCCGTGGAAGGTTTATGCAGTTTGGTCTCCGTCGGGAAGGGATTGATAAGGAAACTCAAGTGGGCAGAATAGTTCTGGGCATTGCTGATGAATTCCTCGACCGTATTGACAGAAAATCTCAATTTCGGGAACAGGCGGTTGCTGGTTGCCTGAGAGAACATCTCCGCTTCCTCGGATACCTGGGTATCAGGATCAATGAGATCGCGGAAGGCCTCTCCTTGGATGAACCGCTTATCCGCGCAGAACAGTCTGATTTCATAATGAATGTCGAAGGGACGACAACGCTTCTCCAGTGCGACGAGATTGGCGGCGAAAACGGCTGCATCACCGGCATTGAAAAGGTTGATGACCAGTTTATCTGTATATGGATGCTGTGTGATGTAGTTGAACATATACCGCTGAACCATCTCTGCGTTGACATCGGTATCAATTCGACTTTGTACAGGAACATTGAGCAGGTGAGCAAGATAGGAGCGAAGCTGACGGAAACCCGAAGAGAACGCTTCTTCTTGCTGCTCCGCAGAGCTTACGTACAAGCCCCAGCCAAAGACCACCTCTCCGACATACTGCAGATACTGCTTTTGTTCGATGTCGCGAAGAATGAGTGGTGCTATATTCGGGACCAGATTTCCGTAGAATAATTGATCCAGTTTCTTATACCAAGCATCGCGGTACTGAGGGTGTTCGATTGTCTTGTTCTCCCAATCCTCATATTGTTCGTAGATATCCACCATCCACGCCAGACGCAACGGATGCAGCGGGGAGATAAGCTTCATGCCAGAGACCTGGCCATCCGGCAGAATGACCACGATATTCACCATATCCACGGACTGGAGTTTCAGAATCGTCTCCATGGACAAATCCTCATCGACGACGGCCTTTAACCAAGCATGAAACTCCTCTAAATAGTCCTTGAGGATGTCTATATGGCTATGCACATCGAAGGTCTCCAAAATACCGCTATTACCAATTGCAGACTCTTGGATGGCGGAGAATAACGTATTGCGGGCCTTGACTAGTGACTCCGGCACCTCGATTCCATCGAGAGGAGTGAACACCAAAGACTGGAGCTTCTCCGTATGGTTAGAGGTCAGTTTCGCCTCAACCGTGCCAAGTGTAATACTCTTCTTGAGGATTTCACGCTCAATTCCCAGCAACTTCTTGGAAAGGATGATTTGGAAGTTTTGCGAGGAAGAATACTTGATACGGAAGGTATCTGTATACAAGCCCTCCTGCCAGCTTTTATCCTCAGTCTTTGACTTGTCATCTTTATCGCTGATCTTCTGGCGCTCGGGGACAAGGAGTTCCTCACCCTTTCGGTTCAGTTCAATCCTGTAGTGGAAATATGCCTGCAATACATTGCTAATTTTCTCTCTACGACTATCTTGGAGTAGATCTTCGTCAAAGTCGGAGGCGTCCACGGTCTGAAGGAAGAAAGTCTCACTATCGGAGGTCAGGAAAGCGCGATTTCTTTCGATAAACTCCTCCTTGGACATCTGCTCTTTGACCTCGTTCCATTTATCCAACCAGGCATCATCCTTGAACCCATCCTTCTGATTGAGTACTGTGCCATTCTCGTCTTCAGCAAAGACACGGAAGAAATAGCGGCCACTGTTGAAATCATTAGGTTTGATAGTCACTGTGATGTCCCTATAGTCACGGGCATTGTCAGTAACATTTGCCGTTTTCAAGCGATCATACTCACAGTACATTCCGTCCACATTATAGATGGCGATCCGGACTTTTTTCAAGTCGGGGAAAGCTTTCGGTTTGGGCGAGAAGAAAACACGAATCTTAATCTTGGCGGGCTTGTTGGACTGGATAGGCAAAGTCAAATCGCCTTCCAGATCATTGCCAAAACTCTTACTGTAAAGCTCAACGGCAGACACGGTCAGGTTTCCGAGGCTGGTCACGTCTATACCTTTAATACAATCATTCCACTTGGAGAAATCGATATCGGTATAGTGGTTGGCGACGGCCTCACAAAGTTCTGTACGGCTATTTGCCTTTTTCTCCATCTGGAGGAACATGGCCAGTTCACGCTGGAGCGTGTTTGGGAGGAGCGGTAAGGCATCAATTCTATCGTTAATCTGCTTGGAGTAATCCACCATCTGCGTGACGCTCTCATTATTGATAGAGAGACGGCGACGGACTAAGGTGCTGTCCTTAGCAATATCTGCATCCGGAAGTAAGCCGAGAATGAACAGGCCTTTCCCAATGGCCTCTTTACTCTGGCCATTCTCAATCACATAGAGAAGATAGTCCAGAATCTTTTGCTGCGAGAAGCCTTCTTTGGTGAACCCCAAGATCTCGCGGATGATGTCATTGCTCTGTACTTCGAACATCAATTTATTAAGAAGGCGCTGGTTCAAATGAGCAATTGACAACTCCTTAAATGTGGCATTGCCATAGGAATCCTCTGCAGCCGTAGAAACGTTGACAGGAATCAACACAAGGATGGAGAGCGTCAGATCGTTACGTAGCTCAATCAACTTGGTAGCGCTGATGTATCTGTCACCTTCGTTGTTCTCCGAGAGGATGAATATTTGTAGGCTTAGATTGAGGGCTTTTAACCTATCATACAAACTCTCCAACACATCCAGCGGAAGGCCGACCACTTTCATACAATGGCCTTCTTTCACCTGGGTTAACTGGTCCTCGTACTCCTCAATGAAGGTGTCAAGAATCCGGGTATAGTATAACTGTGTTGTATTCATAATTACTTGTTATTCACGTTGTAACGAGGACGAATCTTTTGCATGATGGAGGCGTCGCTCAAATCATTGTAAAAACCAATCTGACGTAACTTATTCTTGAGGGCCTCCACATTGGTGCGGAAAGCAAGATGGGTGGTAATATCGGAGTCCTTAAACCGTTCCTCTTGTGTGCCGTCTATGATGAGACCGTATCTTTCACGGATTCTCTTCATGAGTTCAGTGATGGAAAGAGAGTAGGTTTCATATAGCCCCTCCTTTGGTGTAAGAGCGACCATCTGGACAAGGACTTCCAGCAGTTTGGAACCAATCACTGCACGGCGGGGATGCTTGCGGCTACGGCCATCTGCAACCAGCGCTGAATCCTGATTCTTCATCGAGGACTTATCCAGGAAGTCAAAGGAATATTTGTACTGATACCTGGCTCTCACCTTTGCAATGCACTGGATATACTTATCGAAGAAGTCTATTTCATAATCAAGATACTGCTTGAGCTCTTCCTTGGCCTGTTTCGCCTCTTCTTCATTTTCAGCGTCATCATCATAGCGATCATAGATGGCGTTGAGTTTGAAACGGAAATATGAATCAAACTCACCGGGACGAGCCTTTAACGTTTGCAGGATTTTTTCAACATCATAGGTCTCGTTAAGGTACTTGCCTACGGCATTGATACGCATCGAGGATACAATGTATTCCATCAGACCGTTCATCTGGCGCTCCATGTCTGCACAAGCGATATCGGCAACATCACCCTCCAAGGAATCAGTCAGATCGACAACGATATTCCAATCATCTTCCACACTCTTTGTCCCCGCTTCAACCATACGAGGAAGGAGGCGAATCAACTTCTGAAAGTAAAGCGATAGATGGAAGCCCGAAAGGATTCGCAGATAGTCGATGAACACGCTACGCGGTATGGCATCCTGATAGAAGAGAAGTCGCTTGACGTCATCGCAGTAAAGCTCAGCCTGTTTCTCGAGGATTGGTTTGATGTTATTTAGGGAAACGGTCGTGACTTTCGGGTCAATCTCTACCAGGCTCATCAGTTGGAGGACGCCTGCTGTATCAACATCTACTTGGGGATCTCCCGTGACTGCTTTAGTATTGTTGTCCCACCCGATTGTGAGGTAGGACTTCAATGCCTCCATGACCTCCGGGCGTTGTCTAATCATAATATATAACTGATCAGCAGCATTGTAATCCTTCGCATGTTTGAGGTTTCTAATACGGTAGCTCTCCAAATGAAGAGGGCGCAGAGATGCGACGTTCTCCTTGTCAGCCTTTCCCCTAAACACAAGGTTGATAAGACTGCTGCGCAGCCAACTCTCGATTGCTTCCGGATTATCGGATGCACCGGTAATCTGTCCCTTCTTCTCCAGGACATTGAAGTACTCCTGCAGAGAATCTATCTTGTGGAACTTGTTCCGTGTTTTCAGGCCAATACGGGAGCCATTGTTACGCATCAACATGAAGAATGTCACCAAGACATTGTCCAGAGTGATGGATTTCACGTCTGCAGCAAAGATAGCCTCGTTGCGGAAGACTGATTCTTGTTTATCTAACTTAGGAAGTAACATTTTCGGGCCAATTAAAGGGGTGCAACTGCGAGCGTCATAGAGTCCTTGTCCAAGGATATACGGTAGTAACGGTTGTCATCGTTGGTTACGATGATCTCCGAATACGTCTCTGCTTCCAGCAAGTTCTTGAAGACCTGCAGTTCAATGAAACGTCCTTTCAAGTCATTGATAGAAGGGTTGAAGCCTTGTTCAATATAGTAGAGCATTTCCCGCAAGTCCAAGGACACATTCAAGCGAACATCCTTCTTGATTTTGTGCCTAAAGATCAGGCAGTCATTCTCATGCTCAATGTATTCGACTAGCTTCTCGTTGGTATCCACAGCCAGCTCGAAATCGGAAATGGGGAAACGCCTGTAGCTCCGACTGTTGGGATCTTTCACGCGGCTTGAGGAAAGAATCAAGTAGTCCTTTGACAGCTCACGATCCCAGCAACCCTCGCTACAGGAGATAGTGTAAGCCAGGCTTGCGACCACGGCCGAAGGATCCTCCTCGTTCAGCTCTTTATTGAATTGGTACAGGGACTTATACGGCAAGCGCTTGAAGTATTCCGGCCGATCTTTATAAATCGCAGCCTTTCCCTCAAAGTACTGATGCCGAATCATCGTTTGGTGACGGCGCTTTAGCAGCATCAATTCGTCAGGAGTCTGCTCATAACTGGGCATAATCTCGCTTGCTTCGTTGAAATCCTGGAGCAAGGTCCGTTTCCTCTCGGCAAACTCAATGTAATCCACATCGTGTTTTTCACCGTAATATAGATCCAGATCTTTATCAGGGATAGCCACCTGGGCAATATCTGTCTGTCGGAGAAGCTTAACAACGCGGTCTTCTGAACGCAAATCGGCATCATACGCCGGAGACGTGATATTGAAATAGTAGAGATCCCACATGAACTGCCGATAGCGGTAGTATTTCAACTTCTTCTCGGGGCTCTCCTTATCCTCTTCCCACGCGGCCTTTAAACTGTCGAAGCGCTGAAGCAGATGAGGCACATCCGTGCAGTTGAAGTCTCGAGTGAGCAACCATGAAATAAGGGAGCGAAGATCACGCATCGAGATGTGAATCTCACGCTTATAGATGATGGTACGGACCAACCATTCCAGGCGATTGACGACTTCAGCACCTGCTGCAGTATCTGACAAGGTGTCCACGTTATACTTGATGAAGCAGCGCTCTGCAATGGGGCATCCTTCACATCTGGTCCAGAGTTTCTTTGCGGTCAAGAGACGAATCTGTTTACGCAGCAAAGAGTCCTGATTATTCTCACGAGCGGTAACGGAACGCAGGTTGAGATTGATAACCATTACTCCTTCAGGAAGCTCCGTAGTGCCGCCCTTGTAGAAGTACTCATCAATCACCTGGGCAAGATATCCGTGCTTGTCGGTATTGTTGAGCAGGAAGTCCATAAGGCGGCCTTCGTTGATAGCGATAATACGACCTTCCTGTACTCCATTGAACTCGTGAAGATACTCAAATGGCTCAAAGAACTTGGTTAGTACATCTTCATTCTTGAGGTTGGATTCATCCTGGGATCCGTCATAGTTGCTCTGATACTGAATGCCGCCCAGTTTGAACTTAGCGCCATTGCGGGTATCTCCGAAGTATTCAACGTTCTCGGCCGCCTGCTCGATCCGGCGTATGAATGCGGTCTTGCCATCACCGGCGTTTCCGGTAATAATCAGGAGACGGAATTTCCCAGCCGTGATTGCGTCCAGCAACTTGGTGTCCAGCTTTGTTTCCACATAGGTCTCACGATCAAGATAATTGTCCTTAAGACCAGCTCTGGTACCGGCATTGCCTCGCTCGCTCTGGCTATAGAGACTATTGAGGTAATCAACGATGGAGAAATCCACATCTGGATGAGTCAGGACAAGGCTTTCCTCAGCAAAGATATTGTCAGGACCGATAGCGAATAAGGCATCCTGCATCTCCTTAGCATTGCGGAAACGATTGTCACGACGGGTTCCTATCGCCTTCATAACAAAGTCAGCGAAGGCATCGGAAATCTGCTTATTCTGGGTCCTGATGTCCGTGGGTTCCTTATCCAGAACGGGCACGCGCTTACTACCACTCCAAGGATAGACGTGAGTGAGCATTTCATACAGCGTTACACCAAGAGAGAAGGTGTCGGCACTGGCATCCCAAGATACTTTATTGCCATTCGTGAGGTCCGGCGCCAGGTAAGGATAGGTGCCCAATTTGTCTTTGCCGACATTTTCGACGTCTGCAGCGATATTGAAGTCAATCAGTATGAACTTGCCGGATTTGTCAATCATTATGTTTTCCGGCTTGATGTCACGATGATATATGGGTTTTTCTTGATCCTGGAGATATACAAGCGCGGAAAGCATCTGCTGGGCAAGAAGATAAATCTTGGGCAGCGGAAGGCGAAGGTCGCCGTATGCATACTTGCGGATATTCTCGCCATCTACATAGTCCATCAAAGTATAAAAGAGGCCACCGTCCGTGGTCCCGTTGAACTCAAACTGGACTATATTCGAATGATGGAGCGACTGCAGGACATTGAATTCATCGATGGCGGCTTTGGGAGAAAGGTCTTCTGAAAAGATCTTGACCGCGTAGATTTTGCCGGGTTGCAGGGAGTGTGTCGCCTTGAAAACACGGGAGAAACCACCTTCCCCGACAAACTCATAGAGCGTCAAGTTGTTGTCGATGCGGTCACCGGACTTAAGGTCCTTCAGTTGAGTGGAAGGTTGAACAGGCTCAGGCTGGGCGCTTGCGAAAGTGCTCTGAATAATGAACTGGCGAATCTCATCAATGTCTCCCCAACGAATGGCCATGTTATCAACGATGGTTCTCTGGCACAACTCATCTACCCATTGAGGGATGTTCGGATTGATGCACGAGGGCATAAAATCCTCTGTGAGAAGACCACCGTGATTGACGAAGTCAACACAATCCTTGAAGGGGAACTTTTCTCCGGTCATCAACTCATAGGCGATAACGCCAAAAGAGTACGCATCCGTCGCCGGAGCCACATCACCATCCATCACCTCCATCGGAAGGTAAGGGGTGGGTGTGAAAGCATCCGTTCCAACTGTCATATTCAGATCAATATGCATCTGGTTGTATGACAAGTTGAAGTTGGCCACGGCTGCTGTCTTTCCTCCGTCGATGAGGAAGATATTACTGGGGTTAAGGTCACGGTGGATTACACCTTTTTCATGTGCAAGAGACAGGGCCTGCGCCACATCCAACAGAATCTTCACCTTATCGAATTCTGTGAAGGTCTTGCGACGCATTTCTGCGAGAAGAGTATGGTCTTCCATGTATTCGCTCTTCTCGTAGTAGTGGTTACCATCCTCGCTCTCCTGGCAAATGGTCTTGATGATAGTCGGGGAAGACGGCAACAGCTCTTGAGAGATCTGTCCATTCTGTACACGAGCCGAATGCTGTTCCTGCTCTATCGGAGAGAGGCCAGCCTTGTCCAAAACATAGTCGCGAACACGGTAATACTTATCTTTGAACAGCTTGGGATGACAAAGGTATTCGATATAGTCATCCGTCGTGTCCAGGATACGGTCAATCTCCAAATCGAGGATATGAGTCTTCTTCTTAGACTGACCTTCGCTGGTGCCTACCAAATAGTCCAGGACATCATACTGGATGTCGGAGACTGCGTTCGCCGCCTTTCCCAGACGATAGGGGTCTGTCAAGTAGTCTATGAGCTCATCTCCCAGTGTGAAGGTATCGTGGAAACTACCAGATTCCGGGTCAAGACCGGACTTGGTCTGGCCGATGCTACTGAGCGTGATGGCCGTGGCCACCCAAGCCTTACCAAATAGCGGGTTTTTCTTTTTGAGATAAGCCACCAGAACCTTGGACTTGAAACGCGCAGTCTTGATGGGATTCTTGAACTCGTGGTCGTTAACAAACCAGGAATTGTCATCGCCTTCAATCCGGCCTTTCCAGTCCTTGTTTTCCAGATGATAAATAGCATGTGGCGCCACAACAATACAGTCGTATTCCCAATATTCAACGCCACCATGTACGTTGATACTGGGGTACTCTCCATTGGGAACAATGAAGTAATCGTTTGGCAAGTTCACTTCGAGGAATCTGAACAAACGTTCCTCGCCGGCATTGGCCGGTCCCTCGTAGTATTTGTGTGGACAGAGTTTTGCCATATAGAGCGTTAGTTATTATTCCACTTATCTATTTCATTCTCAACCATCTGAATAGCCTCCTTCTCCAGGTTGTTTGCCTGGTGCCGCTTGGTGAAGGCCGTCCGGACCATTAGATCTATCTCATCCATCTTTTCCTTGGAAAGTACCGGAACTGGAATCTGAAGGAACAGTGTAGGGATGGGCCGACAAAGCTTGGTCCCACTATGGGTTGAACGGATCAGGCGGAACCCATAATCCGAATTCAACCATGTGAATAAAAAGCCGGAGGGCATCTTTTCATTGCACTTCATTCTGATAAACTCACCAGAAATAAGCTGACCCACAAGATCTTCATTAGCAAAGAGAGCTCGGCAAAAAGTCTCATTCTCGCCAAGCGTACCAACGCCAGCGACAAGGACTTCGCCATAGGAAACCAGGTTATTGGAGAGATTAACCTTTCTTTTGGAAATCCATTTCCCTTTGACGATAGTATCAAAGATGTCAGATTGGTTGATGAGCATTACGCCATTACCCTCCTTAACTTCTACGCGAGGGAAGGAACCTGTTGAGAATGTGTCACCGCCGACTAGAACGTCTTTAATACGCACAGAATTCGGGATTTTGCTCCGGAGTTGATTGATGCGACGAGAATGGCAAAAAGCATTGAAAGATACCGTTCCAACTTCTTTGATATTCACTGAATTAATGGATACTTGTCGTGTGTCGTTTCTTGGCCCGAAATAATCGTAATCGTCAACCGTCAAATCTTCAAGCCCCGTAGCATCCTTAAGCTTTCTTTCAGCACTCGAAATAAGTTCAGCGGCTTCTTCTCTTAATGTCGATGCTTTCTGAATACTGCCATCTATCCTTAACTGGAAGTCGTCTGGCATAACCGGAATCGGAATAGAGGAGACATTTGCGGGTTCAATATGTTGAATAACTGCCCCAAAGGTGCCTTGTGTAAGAAGATTATAGCCATAATGAGTTGAAAGGAAGGCGTATACATATCCAGCCACCAATTGATCATTGGGCACTATTCTCATGACATGTTGAGAAGCTAGCTTTCCTGCATGTTCTTGAGTTGTAAATACACTATTACCAATTGTTCCAGAACATGATACCAAAATCCACCCTTTTTCAAGTATTTTATCAGAGTAGTCTGGTGTGAATCTCCGGGAGATAAGCTTCAGGGTATTTAAGTCGGCTTTTAGCATATCTGAGCTACCTACCAGAGCTACTCCAGTATTCGTATTGGAGACGTATGCCCTTTTCCAGCGACCTGCATGAAATATTCTACTTGATGCAGCACCGATTGTAGTTACAGGGTAAGGGGTACGGTGAACGATTTGACGACTTAACACACCATCACTCAAGTGATATGAAGCGTCAAAACGATTCTCCTTATAAATGGAATATATCGGGACTCTTGCCGTTTTCATTGCTCCTTGTTGATATATTTCTTGTAAGCTTCAGAAATCTTCGGTAGATCATCGTCAAGATGCTTCTTTCTTACTTTCCTGGACTTGCTAATCAGCTCACCGGAAGGAGTGAACGTTGCCCTTTCCTGAGTCTCGTTGTAAAGAATCTCGGCGCCGTCATCGTCACGCACATATACTGGAGCACCACGTCGGTCCTTGCCCACAGCTTCGGCGATGGCCATAAACACCTCATAATCTTCGTCCCCAATGGACTTGAGCATTTCCATCTTTGTCTTCTTCTGCAGGAAAAGCAGGGAGGCCTGCACACCCACCTGCGGGAGGAAGGTTTCCACGGGCAGGTCAACGGATGCAAGTAGGATGAAACGCTGAAGAATCCATTTACGCACACTTTCAGTATTGGGATTGCCCAGGATGCCATCCGGAAGGACGATAGCCATCTTTCCACCAGGCTTCAGGAAGTTGTAGCACTGCTCGATGAAGAGGATTTCCGGAGCGGAAGAACCTCCTCCGATGCTGTATTTCTCGGCGATAGCCGGAGCAACGGCCACTTTGGAGCCAAATGGAGGATTAGTGAAGACCATGTCAAATTTGCCAAAAGCATTGTCCTTAGCAAACTGATGGTCGTAATCGGTGTCTCCATTCTGTTCCAGACTGCGCTTGACAGCTTCGCCAATTCTGGGGACATCAGGAAGTGAACCGTCAGGATACTCCAACGAATTAATGTTGAAGATATTGGCATGGCCATCACCAGCCATCACCATATTCATACGCGCAGCTTTACGGAGATCAGAGTCGAAATCAAAGCCGAAGATCATCTTCTCGGCATATTTTCGAATCTTCTCCACCACTAAGTCACTGTTACTCTTGACCTCCAGAATAGCATCAGAGGCATCAGGATAGATGTTCTTGGCAATTTGCCGGCGAACGTGGTCCAGGACCATTACTAGGAAGCCGCCGGATCCGCAGGCCGGGTCAAGTACGCGGGTGTTGACGGTGGGATTCATCATTTCCACCATACACTTGATGATGTTTCTTGGCGTAAAGAACTGTCCTGCTTCCTGCTTGAGGGTATTGGAAACAATGGTTTCGTATGCGGTGCCCTTCACATCCACAGTAGCATCCAGGAAGGAATACTTGGAGAGTTCCGATGCGACATAAGCCAGTCCGCGATCGGAAAGTGAGATCTGCTCATTGCCATCGAAAACTTCCTTGAATAGGCTGTCGGTCTTCAACTCCTCAAACAGGTTTTTGATACGGACGGTCACGGCGTGCTCTCCTTCCGGGGTGTTCCTTTCCTTGACACCCACCCAGAACTTGCGTCTATAGCTAATGTTGCGTTCTGCATCCAGATAACGGCGTTTTTCGTCATAAATCTTGCAGAATATCATATTCAGAAGCTCCCAGAATGCGGTCTTCTTCTTGCCTTCATTGCCGTAGATGTAGTCGTGGCAGCGACGGAAGGTGCGAACAAGGGAATCGTTGGCAGGTTTACGGGGTTTGGCACGTTCGCCTTGTCGCTCAAGATCTTCAATGCTTTCGTCGGCGCCCGGGAAATCCGAGAGTTCCTGTATATCGATGTTGCCCACTTCGTCTTCTACTCTTTGGTAGAAATAAAGCTCATCACCATTAGTCCAGAGAGCAAACTCACAGTCACTATAGGACAGAACCGGATTCAGAATGGCATCAACTCCTTTTTTCTTATCTTCTGCGGCGACTTTGCTGTCGAAAACAAAGCACAGACGGGCCAGATGGTCTTTGTCGTGCGCCATTCCGGACTCAAAGATGGCCAGATCGACAGCCACACGGCGCGTCTTCCCTTCTTCATCCTCCAGAGGCAGGGAGAAATCTCGCTGCATATCGCTAAGCTCAAAACCGTACTCGTCATTCATCTGCTGGATAACAGACTGGAGTACCAACTCTTTGGGCGTGGCTTTTTTACGAGTCTCGGTCAGAATACAGACCAACTCGTCATCATTGAGGACGATATCGTCCTTAATGGGTTCGTTGTTCATGATCGGGACTATTTAAGGCTATTCGAATTGAGAAGATCCTTGACATCCATGTTTAGAATACGGGCAATCTCGAATAATTGTTCGACTGACGGTTGGATTCTATTGGATACCCAACGAGATACTGTAGTATCGGATTTTTCCATTTGCTCAGCCAGCCATTTGCTGGTTTTCTGGCGCTCAACAAGAGCGACCTTGATACGGTTGAGGTTCGGATTCTCGTCCATATGAGACAGGCTATTTTTAGTGTTTGCTGATAATACGCGTAAATATAGCAAATTGTTTCAAAGAAATAGCATAATATGACTATTTTTTGTCAAAAATCATCAATTATCACCACTCCCTTACTCGCCTCGCATTACCGTCCAGTACCTCCAATCGTCCAGAAAGAAGTACTGATAATACAGTAAAAGATTGTATATTTGTTTTTAGTTGCTTATTGCTGGGAGAACAGGCTGGCCCAGAACCAGCTAGAAGAGTTAATTTGCGACTACTGGGCGAGCACGCGCTCCCTGCGACAGACCATTGCATTCCATCGTGATGAAAGACTCGCATAAAGCCCGGAGGTAACAGAAAGAGATTCCTATAACGACGTTTTCTATGATTGACTTTTCCGCACAAGACCCGTTTGGATTAGAAGGCAAAGTGTTTCCATTCACTGACTTGAATATAATCTCAGCTGAAGTTGAATCCCTTAAACCCCAAATCATTGCTGAAGCAAGGAAGGAATCAGAACATTGTGTTGCTTTCGTGGATTATGTCTTTGACTTAATTGATGAAGACATATCCGTTGGAGCCATGTTCTCGGCCACGGTTTTCAGTGCGATTATCAAGGCATGTAACTCTGCCAGCGATACTGTTATCAAGGATTTCTACCTCCGAATGTATCAGTTGGTCACACCGATGTTGTGGAGAATAAGCTTTTTTGAACATCGGCTTGAGAGAACGATGGAGATATTCAAGCGCAACAAGATCCTTCCTGAAGATGTTCCTGTTATCAAGTCCGCTATCGAGTCTCTCCAGAGGATTCCTGTCGCACTAATTGTAGACCGATACTTGAAAGCCAAACCGAAACAAATAAGGGACTACATCAGGTCTTCCACATTTATCTACGATAGTCCAAATCAAGAAGCGGACCTTTCCGGTGCACGCATTGACTCTGCGTTGTACGAAAAACTGATCGGCTCTCTCTACAGGATATGCAACCAACTGAGACATCAGGCACGAACGGTAAATAGACGGACATACAGGAACCTTTCCTGGGAAGCCATAAACGCACAGGAGGGAACATCTTTCTCACAGGCATTTATTACTTGGCTGAAGTGGGCTACTACGGAGGCACATTATTTAGGCACCAGAGAACGCAAGGACGGATTCCCCAGCTGGTGTTTCGCTCCATATTCAATGGACGTCTGCTACGAAAAAGAGGCTCTGACGGGGATTGGGGACCTATATGACCGTTTAATTGACTTACTCGGATCCGACCGCGAAAAGGAGATGAAAATCCCCCTTGCAGACTACTACAACGGTCATGTACAACCGGATGATGTGATTTACCAGCCAATATTTAAGGAAGCTGACGATGAGGACACTGATGGTAGCAATCCGGAGGACGAAGGCCCCATCGAGATTAGCGAAGAAGACCGGCCGGCATGGTTGGATTCAATTTCTGAAACCGATTTCATTCTGTTGTGCCAGAGAATCATTGCAGAAATCGGCTGCAAACTAACTATAGACGAGAATATGATTGTTCTTCCTCCCGGAAAAGGGATCGAGAAGTACCGGCTCATCCGGAAGGTATAACTTTACTTCTGCTCATTTAACATCATTTCAGTTTGAATGAGTTTCTCAGGGGCCAAAGGGCCTCGACCGCCATCATGGTGCGGCCGATGAGGTGGCCCTTGGGGGCGAGTTCGAAATTGAGTGGAATCTCTTTCCCGCCATAGAGCCCGGCCATCAGAATAGACTGTTCCTGGTATACGGGGACGCCGTAGCTCTCTCGTAGGATTCCTGCGGCTTTGCCGTCTTGGAAAATATCGATGGGGGCGGGATTCTGCTTTCTGGCAAGGGCATCTTTGAAAAGATGAATCCTGCCGGGATAGTAAAGGGCGTTCAGGAGGACCAGGTCGGACATCGATTCAGGGTCGAAGTCGAAGAGCCATTCCCGCATCTTGTCGGACTCGAAGTAGATGGTCCCATCCGTAGCGCCTCGGCTAAAGAGCCGGAGGGTTGCTTCGTCCAGCGGATGCCAGCCGTCTTTGAGCGTGCGGCCGAACTGGTCCAGGCCGGCATAGGTGGTGATGCGGAGCTTGACGTTCTGGAGCTCCATCCCATCCAGGAAGGTGATTTCAAAGAGGCCCGCTTCGATTTCGACAACCATTTCGTTTTCACGGTTGGAGAGGACTTTGCGGGCCACTTCAAGGCAGCCGGTTCCGGCCTCGAAGGGAATCTCTGCGCCGTTATGGACGGACTTGGTGAAGCGGCTGAAGGGCAAGTCCCATTCGGCAGGATTGACCTTGGTCACGCCGGTCAGGAAGAGCAGGTAGGAGTCAGGAAGGAAGCTGTAGCCGGGGCTCACCACGATGCGGGCGCTGCGCATGGCTGCGGCCAGCTCCTGCAGGAGGATGATCAGGCACTCTCGGCCGGGGCAGGCGTCCAGCCAGTCCAGTTCCTCGCTGAGGCGGGCCTGGAGGGCCTCGATGGTAACCGGAGCATAGTGGGTGGTTTTGGTGCGCTCGAGGGCGCGATTGAGTGTTTGGAGGAGTCTATTATTCATGGGTGAAACTTTGTTTTATCAGGGTTCGTAATATAGGGCGGCCATGGTACCGGAGGCTGCGGTTTTTCAAAGGATATCAGACTTGTCAAAGACTCGATGGCAACCTCCTCGTCAGGAAAAGTCACAATTTATCAATACGAAGTCGTAATGTAGGAAGCAGCGATTTTTGGTCAATAATGGCACTTTTCAGAATATTTTTTTTCAAAATCTGCATTATTGGGCACTCTAAGGCGCTTGCAAAAACGCCAGCGAACTTTTACCTTTGTAGAAACCACTTCTTATGCCCCTGAAACTCTATCTTGATAAGCGTCAAAACAAGCATGGAGAAGCTCCTATCAGGGTTGTCTGGTCCTTTAATGGGGACCGATATCAGACCACGATGGGCTTCAGCATTCCTCCCGAGTCCTGGGATGACCAGGAATGTCGTGTGACACCAGCCGCATACAACCACAAGAAAACGGCGTCTTCCACCATCAACGCCTTCATCATTGCCATGGAGAAAGCTGTGAACCGTCTGGAAAACTACGCTCGCACCAAGAACGCCACACTCACCAAGCCCATCGTGAAGAGAGTCGTGGCCGATGTCATCGCTGCCGGTGGCGAATTCCCCTACGAGCAGGAGAAGATCTGGAGGAAAATGCTGAGCGAGCGGTATCTGACGAAGGAACGTTATTTCCAGCATTTCCGTGGGGGCAAGTACAAACTCATCGGCTTTGGCAAAGATTCCGAGACGCTGAAGGACGTAGTCGTCTACCAGGCCCTATACGGTGCAAATCAGATTTGGGTGCGTCCTTACGATATCTTCTTCAGCAAAGCTAAAGACGAGGATGGTAATGAGGTGGAACGATTTAAGGAAATAGAAATATAGATATGCCATGACCGAAATATATAGAATAACCACAATTGAAAAAGGGAAGAAGTGGAACAGACTTGTTCAAAACTTATCCGATTATGAATGTTTGGAGCAAGAAATCGCCAATCCTAAGGAGAGATTTGACTACTACATAAAACAGAGTTTTATTGACGGCTCTCCTTATTTGCCCGGGTCGTTTTTGGATGGATCCAAATCAGATAACTTCGGCCTCTGGATAAGCAAATACAAGCGCTTTTACGACAGGTATTTGTCTTTATCTCTTGACATCAAAAACAGCCTCTCAGAGGAGATTTATTCTTGTTATGACAAAGGAATGGGGAATGAGTTTAAAAACGGGAAGTTCTATTCAGTAGCATCCTCAAGTAGATTTGCAACGGCTAGTTTTTCCGAGAATATGGGAGGCACCATCTCTCTTGTTAAAGAGATTTCCATCAACGGACAGAAGAAAAAGTGTGATGTCTCCTTGGAGAAGGATTTACATGTTTATTCAAATGGCGGGCAAGAGATTTCCTCTCCGCAGATGGATATTGTTGTAGAGACGGATGAAGATGTGTATTTCATTGAAGTAAAATGCCACGAGATTTTTGACGACCACGAAAAGGTAAAAATCAAATGGAATTACATGGAGGCTAGAGAATTACAGCGCCTTCTCCATTTACGTCAGGACTCTACCAAATACACCAAAACCATAAGAAAAGAAGGCGGAAAGGTTGTTGACTATATAGGCATTGATGGGGCGTTATTAACGTCACAGGATTTTGGGCGTGAACTAGAATTAAAAACGCACCATTTTGATTTCAAACAGTTCCTTTGTCATCTGATGGGCATTTGCGATTATTGCCCGTCAACAGAAAAGAAGGTGCATTTTTACTACCTGTTCTACAAGAACACTCAATACATTGAGGAAGAATCCGCAAAAATATACACTGAACTTGAAGAGGAACTGAGCACTATTTTCAGTCATTATAGAAAGATGTACCCAAATATTGACTTTGGTGCAATGTACAACAATCAGTTTGATACCTTGGAATCCATTTCACACCAAATTGGTTGAGCCCAAGCCGTCAAAACACAAACTTCAAATGCAAGAATGAAGTAGAGTGTTGTCCTACCCGCAGAATACACATAGAAACAAAAAGAAAGAAATTAGGGATATCCGCCATCGTCTTGGCGAATACCCATTGCTGGGCATCCACGAACGCCCTCGCCTTTTCTTCGTCGTTCATCATGGCCTCGGTGTAATCGCCCCCTGGATATACCGCTCCGCCCTGTCGTGCATGGCAGCGATGGCCAGAATCTCGTCGAGGAGGGCCTTCCGTTCAAGGGTGCTCGTGTCCAGCGTCGCTAGGGCAAGCTCGGCACGATGGAGATTGTGGTGAAGGTCGTTCAACTTTACCTGGATGGCTGTCTGGTTGCCGGAGTGTGCGATGTTTCTCACATAGTCCTCATAGGTCATACCGGGGCGATGGGTGAGCAGGTCCACTGCGGTCAGCACGTCCTCTTCCACGCCCTCTGCGCGGAGGTCGGCGATGGAGATGTCGGAGTCTTCCACCACATCGTGCAGGAAGCCGGCCTTCTGTTCGGCCACTGTCTTGCCCATCAGGCCCACGGCCAGCACGTGCGCCACGGCGGGATTCCCCACCATGTCCTTCATCCCGTCATGGGCGTTGACGGCGATACGGATGATGTCTTCAATGGTAGTCATACGAAACTGGGTGTTCTTTGCGGAGGCAACGATACACCCGGCTTGTGCCAAACCACTATACTTTGAGCAATCAGTTTTTGCAAATAAGTGTGTGATTTTTCAGCTAGGCCCCTGCCAGGACGCACCGACTGCGGAGGTGCGAAACTCGCTCGGACGAATGATCCGAGCGTATCTTTTCCGGGGATTTTTGCGTCGATAATCCCCCGGAAAAGCAAGGTGCCGGGCGTGTCAATGTGTGCGACACATACACGCAGCGAAGCGTCCGGAAGTATGTGTGGTACACATACACACCTTGCCCTGGTTAAATTTGGCCATTTGACATCCGTCTTCATGGCGCAAATTATCCAAAACGGCGTTGAAAAAAACGAATAATTACTTTCCGTAGTCAGAAATTATCAGCGTTATTCACTTGGTTTTGTGGCCAGTATTTCATTATAAAGTGTGTGATTTATCAGATTTACAGGATTGTCAAAAGCACATATTCACTCTTTATAACATTATAATGTGATAATGTGGCAATGTTATAATGTGTGAATATTATCAAATGTGTATTTGACAATATTATAATTTTGTGAATTAAAGGCGATTTCTTACTTTTGCAAAAAATAGAAGGATATGGCAAAGCAGACAGACAATGAAGAGCTGGGCGATTCCTGGACCCAGTATGATCAGGTTCTCAATGGCGGGAACGATGCTCTCCAGCCCGGGGAAGGAGAACTGATCTCTCCGTCGCCCACCCCGGAGGAAGAACCTTCCGCGAAGAATCAGTCGAAGAAATCCAGAAGGAAGTCCGTCTCAAGGAAGGTTGCTGCCCCTATGGAAAAGTGTGATGTCCGTCTGACCGTCCTTTTCCCAGACGCAGTCATCCAACAGCTGAAGATCGTGGCATTGGCCGAGAAACGGAGCGTCTCTGATATCGTCAGGGATGCCGTGGCCGGCTACGTGAATCCAGTCTACAATGATCGGCTCAAGGCCTTGTTTGGGGAGTGACTTTTCTACTTCCCGTAGAAGACCCAATCCAGAACTTTGCGATTTGCCTCATCGACTTTTTTCCTCCATTTCGTGCGGAGGTATGTCGTTGTAACATCAACCGTACAATGCCCCAGAGCGGCCGCAATCACTTCCCGGTCGATACCCAATTCTTCCTGGGCAATCGTGGCCCAGGAAGTCCTCGCTGATCCGGTGCATACATCCGGCAAGATCGCCTTCCCGATGCTCTTCTTTCCATCTACCCTCTTCTTGCCAACCTTGCGGAGCGATTTCCCTATACGGTTGAAATAAGTCTGATAATTGGGGACCCTTTCCAAGATATCGAGGAGCCGTTCCTTTCCCTTGTATTTGCGAATTATACGGCTCGCTTCCGGTTCTATCTTGATGGAATACGGCTTATGCGTCTTCCGGCGCTCGTATTCTATGCGGTTACCTCTTGGCTTCTCAAGGAAGGCCAGGTCGACCGAATTGATTCCAATCAGACAGAACATCAGCTTGAACATGTCCACAGCTTCCTGCTCCCCCCCTGGATAGCATCCGAAATTGAAAAGTTGGCGGAGCTCCGAGGCGGTGAACGACTTGTCCCTGGACTCGACGACCTTGATCTTCAACTTCCGGAAAGGGTAGCGCGTCGTCTTCTCTGCATCGATGGCCGCATTGAAAACCGCTCGAATATCGCGGAGATGCCGGCTCGCCGTATTCTGTCTCTGCGTTTTCAGGCAGAATCTCTCGAATGATTCCAACCAGGGCTTCGTGATATCGTCAAATGAGAGCGACATGAAGTCATATCCCTCAGCATCACAGAAGGACTCAATCTTTCGATAGGTGTCGTGATACAACCCTTTTGTTCCGGCGTTGTCCTTCTCCCCCAGGAAGGAGAGGAAAAACCTGGCGAAACTGTTCTCCTGGATCTTCTTTCTTTCTCTCTCCTCTTGGCACTTCGCAGCGTATTCCGGGTCGACTCGCTCCCTGAGAATCTGCAGACACTCTTTTGCAGACTTCATGGCAAAGGCGCCGTTATAGGTAAGTTCGACGATCGCCCTGTCATAGTCCCCTTTTTTGGCTGAAAGGAGCCCGTTCCAGAACTTCTTCTTCGGATGCTCGACCACTTCTCCGTTTTTCCACTGGTCCTTTGACAGCTTCAGGCCCAGGGAAGTCATGGCAGTCGTCCTGTTTTTCGAGAGGACCAGGTACAGAGTAAAAAATCCTTCCTTATCCGGTCTCCTCGTGTCCAAAAAGAATCTTGTCGTCAACATGTGGTGCTCTCCTTTCTCTCTTCTTTTGGTTGTCTGCTCACGTATTGCTCACGCATTCGCGAATAAGCAGTATGCAAAATTATTAAATTTTACTTGATTTGCAACTATCATTTAATGAAAGTTTACAACTTTTCCGAGGCGAAAAGGAAAAGAAAAACTCGCTAATGCGCTTATAATCAGCGAATTAGCGAGTGGTGATTCCGTTGGGATTCGAACCCAAGACCCACAGCTTAGAAGGCTGTTGCTCTATCCAGCTGAGCTACGGAACCAGGCTCCCTGGTAAGGGAGTGCAAAGGTAAGCAATTTTTCCGAATATCCTACTGGACGAAGCTGCCAAAGTAGCCGGGGAAGAGGACGGTGGTGATCAGGTAGCCGACGATGGTGGAGACGACTACGCTGATCATGCCCGGCATCATGAAGCTGTGGTTCAGGAGGTATTTGCCGATGACGGTCGTTCCGGACCGGTCGAAGTTCACCGTGGCGATATCGGACGGGTAGTTCGGGATGAAGAAGTAGCCGTACACGCTCGGGAGGACGCCCAGGAGGACGGGACCGGCGATGCCCAGCTGATAGGCCAGCGGGAGGAAGGCGACGACCACGGCGCCCTGGCTGTTGATGAGCACGGAGACGAGGAAGAAGACGAGGGCGATGGACCACGGGTAGTTCGTAACGAGGCCGGTGAGCATGGCCTTCATCTCGTCCATGTAGTTGCCGAAGTAGGTGTCGGCCATCCAGGCGATGCCGTAGATGGCGACCACCGCGACCATGCCGGACTGCCAGACGGCGCCGGCGACGGCCTTCTTCGGGGAGGCCTTGCAGAACATGATGTTGCAGGCGGCGGCCACGAGCATGATGATCTGGATGCAGATGTTCATCTTCGGGATGGCGATCGCCTCGGCGATGGTCTTGCCGTCGGCCGTGTGGAGCATCTGGCAGAACGCGAAGCCCACGATCACGAGGAGGGAGCCCAGGAACACGAACACGGACGCCTTGGCCTCCTTGGTGATGACCTTGTCCAGGGTGGTGGCGGAACTGCCGTACATGTAGGCGTACTGCTCGGGATCGGCCTTGCGCTTCTGGAATTCAGGGTCCACGTCGAGGTCCTTGCCGCGCTTGAAGGAAGCGAGGGCGGCGCACATGAGGCCGCAGAGGCAGGCCGGGATGGTGACCATCAGGACCTGCGGGATCGAGACCATGTAGCCGTTCGCATTGGAGATGGTGACGAAGGCGACGACGGCGGCGGCGATCGGCGAGCAGGTGATACCCACCTGCGAGGCGACGGAAGCCACGCCGCAGGGGCGCTCGGGCCGGATGTTCTTCTTCAGGGCGATGTCGCAGATGATGGGCATGATCGTATAGACCACATGGCCCGTGCCCACGAGGACGGTCAGGAAGAAGGTCACGAGCGGGCCCAGGAAGGTGATGTGGTCCGGATGCTTGCGGAGCATCCGTTCCGCGATCTGGATCATCCAGTCCATACCGCCCGACGCCTGGAGGGTGCCAGCGCAGGTGACGGCCGCGATGATGATGTAGATGACGTCCGTCGGAGGGGTTCCGGGCTTGAGCCCGAAGCCGAACACGAGGATGGCCAGGCCGATGCCGGAGATGGCGCCGAGGGCCAGGGAACCGTAGCGGGAACCCACGTAGAGCGCTGCGAGGACGATCAGCAGCTCGACAATCATGACAAAGCTCATATCGTAGTATTAGGTTTAGAAATCATACAGGTTGAGGCCCGTCTCCTCGTCGAAGCGGCGGCCTGCCTCACAGGCGAAACGCTCCACGACGAGCTCGCAGGCCCCGTTCACCCGCGCGGTGAGCAGGTGACCGCCGATGCAGGTGTAGTCCCGCCGGCTGGCGGTGATGTGCAGGTGCAGGTACACGTTTCCATCCTTCCGGGATATGTTGCCGGTCAGGTTGGTGATCTCCATCTGCTCGGAGAAGGTCTTGTCCACGTACTGCTTCGTGGCCGGATCCAGGAAGCGGAAAGTCGCCTCGCAGATGGCGCCGATGCCATAGACGGCGCCGCAGCGGATGTCCAGTTCCCGGCAGAAGGCGGCGAGCGCCGCGGAAATCTCTACGTGGTTGTCCAGACTGAGGACATATTTGTCTCCGGAAATGCGGTATTGGTACATAGTCCATGTCATTAATCCCGATAAAGATACGAAAAAATTCCGTTTCCCGGCACTGATTGTGTATATTTGCACCGTGATGATGAAAAAGACCCTTCTTTCCCTGGCGGTCTTCGCGGCCGCCCTGCCCCTCTCCGCGCAGGAGATCCGGACCAATTTCCGGTCCGGAGGGATAACCCATATTTCCACCGAGGCGGAGCCCTGCCAGGACTTCACCGTGCGCGTGGAACGCGTCGGCTTCTCCGACGGGTCCACGCTGTACCAGCTGTACATCGACCTCCTCCAGAAGACGCCCTTCACGGCCCCGAAAGGCGTGAAGATGACCGCCACCCTCCCCGGCGGCGCCGTCGTCCGGGCCGACCAGATCGGCCAGGAAAGCGCGACGAAAACCCGCCAGGAGGACGGCCTGTACCTGAACCGGCTCCGTTATGCGCTGGAAGAGCCCGACCTGGACAAGCTCACCCGCGGCGTCACCGACCTCGAACTCATTACCGGCTGGAATCCGGACGACTACCTGCAGATCCATTTCAAGGACGACACCTTCGCCGCCCTCTTGAGGCGCCACTGCGAGGCCATCCGCAAGGCCGCGGCCAGCACCATCGACCTGACCGCCGAAGCCGCCGGCCGCGTGGACCTCACCGGCAGCGTCATGACGGCCGCGACGCCCATCGTCGCCGACGGAAAGAACCTCAAGTACAACCTCATCCTGAACCACCTCTACTACAAGAATTCCGGGAAGGAGGACATCGACCTGGCCTTCCAGCTGGGCTCCGAGAAGCAGTACCGCATCGAACCGGACGCCCCGGTCACCTTCGTCCTCGCCGACGGCGCCGAGCTCACCCTTCCCCAGACCCGGGACGAGGTCAATTTCATCTACCTCTACCCCACCCTCTCCCAGCTCCGCACCCTCGCGTACGGCAGCATCCAGTCCCTCCGGATACAAACGGAGGATGGCACCCTGACGGATGCCATCCTCAATGATTCGTTCTCGAAAGCGCTCAACCAGCAGTATCAGCTGCTGATGTCGCTGTCCGGGCGTTAGAACGCGTAGCGGGCGGAAACCGCGAAACCGTACCAGTTGCCCCGGTTCATGAAGGCGGGGATCATGAAGCTGGGACGGAAATCGACGGACAGCTGCAGCGGGAACCAGAAGGTGTACTCCAGGCCCAGCTGGGCGGCGAGGCCCACGAACGGGCGAGCCTTCGGCTCCGTGGTGCCATCTTCCTTGAGCTTGTTGCCGGTGCCGTAGCCGAGGGCTACGCCGGGGCCGGCATAGAAGCCCCACTCGCCGCGGTCGGTGAATTCCGGCTGGGCGAAGGTGAAGTTGTACAGCGCCGTGGCCTTGAAGCCGTTGCCGCCGAACACGCCGAGGTCCATTTCGACGAAATCGTAGTCATTGTCGAACAGGGTCGCCCAATGCTCGTAGCTGATTTCGCCGTTGAAATGGGGACCGAACAGGCCGCCGCGGACACCGATGGCCTTCGGCTGCGCCACCGCGGCCAGGGAGAGGCCGAGGAGGGCGATCACGATCAAAAGAGTCTTCTTCATTGTAACTAACACTAATAAAATGGTTTACTTGACCATGCCGCTGAAGCCCATGAAGGCCAGCGCGAGGATGCCCACGCTCACCAGGGCGATGGGAACGCCCTTGAACGCCTTGGGCACGTCGCACAGGGCGAGGTGCTCGCGGATGCCCGCGAAGATAACCATCGCCAGGCCGTAGCCCAGGGAGGTCGCGAAGGCATAGACCAGCGCTTCGCCGAGGTTCAGCAGGTGGGAGGGAAGGCCGAAGGTGAACTCCTTCGTGACCACCGTGATCGCGACGCCGAGGACGGCGCAGTTCGTGGTGATCAGCGGGAGGAAGATACCGAGGGCCTGGTAGAGGGACGGACTCACCTTCTTCAGGACGATCTCCACCATCTGCACGAGGGCGGCGATCACCAGGATGAAGGCGATCGTCTGCAGGAACTCGAGCTCGAAGGGCAGGAGGAGGTACTTGTTGATGAGGTAAGTCACCAGGGTGGCGAGGGTGATGACGAAGCACACGGCCATCGACATGCCCGTGGCCGTCGAAAGCTTGTTGGAGACACCCAGGTAGGGGCAGATTCCGAGGAACTGCGCCAGGACGATGTTGTTGACGAAAATCGCCGAGATGATGATCAGGAAGTACTCCATGGCCTAGTCTTTTTTCAGGAATTTGTTGAACAGGACCATCAGGTATCCCAGGCACAGGAAGGCGCCCGGAGCCATCACGAAGGCCAGCATGCCGTCACGGCCGCCGATGAAGTTGAACCCGAAGGCGGAGCCGGAGCCCAGGACCTCGCGGACGAGGCCGAGGATGGTGAGCGCCAGGGTGAAGCCGATGCCCACGCCGATGCCGTCCAGCGCGCTGGCGCCGACGCCGTTCTTGGAGGCGAAGGCTTCCGCGCGGCCGAGGACGATGCAGTTCACCACGATGAGCGGGATGAACAGGCCCAGGGTCTCGTAGACCGCCGGGGTGTAGGCCTGCATCAGCAGCTGGAGCAGCGTGACGAAGGTCGCGATCACGACGATGTACACCGGGATGTGCACCTTGTCCGGCACGACCGGCGCGATCAGGGAGATGACCACGTTCGACAGGACCAGGACGAACAGGGTCGCCAGGCCCATGGAAAGGCCGTTGATGGCCGAAGTCGTGGTGGCCAGCGTCGGGCACATGCCCAGCAGCAGGACGAAGGTCGGGTTGTTCTTGACCAGACCGTCGGTAATGAGTTTCCAGTTTTTAGCCATCGTCTAGTCCTCCAATGCTTTAACCGCGTTCACGGCGTTCTTGACGGCTTCCGTGTAGGCGCGGGAGGTGATGGTGGAAGCCGTGATGGCGTCCACGTCGCCGCCGTCCTTCTTGACGGAGAGAATCTTGGCGGAAGGGTCGAAGCCTTCCCACTGGGCCATGAACTTGGCGTCGGTGTTGCACTTGGCGCCGAGGCCCGGGGTTTCCGCGTGCGAAAGGACGGAGGTGTTGTACACCACGCCGTCCGGAGTGACGCCCACCATCAGGGACAGCGGGCCGCCGAAGCCGACGACGGTGGACTCGACGGCGTAGCCGACGGTTTCACCGCCCTTGACGGCCTTGTAGTAGTTGTAGGTCTTTCCATCGACCTCGACGGACTCGTAGGAGGTCTCGTCGAAGGCGGGAAGCACCGCGCCCACGGCCTTGTTCGTCTTGGCGACGGCCGCGGCGTCGATGGGCTTCTTCGTGAGGGCGTAGGCGCCGCCGAGGACGGCGGAGCACAGGAGACAGGTCAGTCCGAGGACCATCGTCATGTTCTTGAGATTGGATACGGCTGCCATCTTGCTACCTCCCGAATTTTTTCTGGTGGAACGCCCGGTTGAGGAGCGGAACGAAAGAGTTCATGATCAGGATGGCGAAGGAGACGCCTTCCGGATAGGAACCGAAGTAACGGATCATCATCGTGAGGAAACCGATGCCCACACCGAAAATGACGCCGCCCCAGAGGCTCATCGGGGAGGTCACGTAGTCGGTGGCCATGAAGCAGGCGCCGAGGATGAGACCGCCGGTGAGGAGGTTGAAGACGGGACCGGTGAAGCGGGCGGGGTTGATGCCCCAGAAGATGAGGGCCGTGAGGGCCACCGTGGCGAAGATCGACAGGGTGATCCACGGCTTGATGACCCGGCGGACGCACAGGTACACGAAACCGAGGAGGAGGGCGATGGCGCAAACTTCACCGGCGGAGCCGCCGAGGTTCGCGAACAGCATCTGCCCGTAGTTGTACCCGTTCTGCGCCATGATGTCCTGCACGGACGCGCCCTGCATCAGGCCTTCGTTGATGGCGCCGAGCGGGGTCGGACCGGTCACGGCGTCCAGGCCGAACAGGCTCTTGGGCTGCGACCAGGTGGTCATGTACGTCGGGAAGGAGACGAGGAGGAACACGCGGCCCACGAGGGCGGGGTTCCAGATGTTCTGGCCCAGGCCGCCGAAAGTCATCTTGGCGACGCCGATGGCGACGACCGCGCCGATGAACACGACCCACCAGGGGGTGGTGTACGGCAGGTTCAGGCCCAGGAGGATACCCGTCACGACCGCGGAAAGGTCGCACAGGGTGGAAGGTTTCTTCAGCAGGAAACGCGTGATGGCCCACTCCAGCAGGAGGCAGGAACACACGCTCACGGCCATCACGAGAATCTCCCTCCAGCCGTAGAAGACGAAGGAGCAGAGCACGGCAGGCAGGAGCGCGATCACGACATCCAGCATCAGGGACCGGGTGGAGTCCTTGGAATGGATGTGGGGTGAAGGGGATACGATCAACTTACTCATACTTTGTCATTTTGAGCTTGCCGAATAATCTACTTATTCGCGGCTTCCGCAGCGGCCTTGGCGGCCGCGGCGCGGGCCTTGATGGCGCCCAGGGCACGTCCCTTGCCGGTGCGGATGATGTCCAGCAGCGGGATGTGGGCGGGGCAGGAATACAGGCAGCAGCCGCACTCGATGCAGTCCTGGGCGGCATTGGCCTCCAGGGCTTCGGTGTCGGCGATGCGGGAGAGTTTCTGCAGCAGGAACGGCTCGAGGCCCATCGGGCACGCGTCGGCGCACTTGCCGCAGCGGATGCAGGCGGTCTCGGGGGCGCGGCGGGTCTCCTGTTCCGTCAGGAAGAGGAGGGCGCTCGTGCCCTTGAGCGTCGTGGCGTCGAGGTTCGCGACGGCCTTGCCCATCATCGGGCCGCCGCTGATGACCTTCGCCGCCTCCTTCGGCATGCCGCCGAGGGAGTCGATGATGTAGCTGAACGGCGTGCCGATGCGCACCTGCAGGTTCACCTGCTTCGGGAAGCACTTGCCCGTGACGGTGATGGTGTTGTCGATGAGCGGCTTGTTCTTCTGCACGGCCTCGTACACGGCGAGGGCGGTGCCCACGTTCTGGACGACCGCGCCGACGGAGATCGGCAGGCCGCCGGAACGCACCTGGCGGTGCATCACGGCGTCGATGAGCTGCTTTTCACTGCCCTGCGGGTACCGCATCTTGAGTTCCATGACCTCGATGGTCTTGTAACCCAGCTTCGCGACGACCTCGCGCATGTGGGCGATGGCCTCGGGCTTGTTCTCCTCGATGGCGATGGTGCAGGGGACGTTCCCCATCACCTTGGCGATGATGGCGGCGCCCACGGCGACCTGCTCGCCCTTCTCCAGGAGGACGCGGTAGTCGGAGGTGAGGTACGGCTCGCATTCGCAGCCGTTGATGATGATGCGCTCGCACTTGGAGCCCGGAGGCGGCGAGAGCTTGATGTGCGTCGGGAACGTCGCGCCGCCGAGGCCGACGACGCCGGCCTTGTGGATCTGCTCGATGATGGCCGTGTTGTCGACGGGAATGTCGGTGATCAGGCGGTCCGACGTGTCGATGCCCTCCATCCACTCGTCGCCTTCCACGGCGATCTCGATGTGGGTGACGGGACGGCCGGCGAGGTCCGGACGGGGACCGATGGACTTGACCGTGCCGGACACGGGGGAATGGACATAGGCCGATACGAAACCGCCCGGGCCGGCGAGGACCTGGCCCACCTTCACCTTGTCGCCCACCGCCACGACGGGCAGGGCGGGCGCCCCGAGGTGCTGGGCGACGGAAACGTACATCGTGGGTGCCGGCGGCAGGACCTGGGTCTGGCAGTCGCGGGCGAGCTTGTTGTCGTGCGGATGGACTCCGCCGATGGCGAATGATTGCTTACTCATGGGCGTCCTCCTTCGCAGCTTCTGCGATCAATGCGGCTTCCGCGGCCTTGGCTTCCGCGGCGGCCTTTGCGGCTTCCGCCGCTTTCTTCTTCCTTTCGGCGATCCGGGCCTTCACGGCGTCCTTGTCCAGGGGCTTCGGGAAATTCACCCCGTGGATGGCGCCGGTCGGGCAGACTGCCTCGCATTCCCGGCAAAGCTTGCACTTGTCCGGGTCAATGTAGGCAAGGTTCACCTCCACGGTGATGGCCGCGTGGGTGCAGGTCTTCTCGCAGAGGCCGCAGCCGATGCAGGCATTGGCGCAGGCCTTCTTCGCGACGGGCCCCTTGTCCTTGTTCATGCAGGAAACGACCTCGCGCATGCCGCGCGGGCCCTTCGGGCGCAGTTCGATGATCCGCTTCGGGCAAGCCTTCACGCAGGCGCCGCAGGCGGTGCACTTTTCCTCGTCCACGACGGGGAGACCGGTGGCGGGATCCATGGAGAGCGCGCCGAACTGGCAGGCCGCGACGCAGTCGCCGCAACCCAGGCAGCCGTAGGCGCAGGCGGTGTCGCCCGTGTAGAGGGCGGCCTTCACGGCGCAGGTAGCGAATCCGTCGTACTCGTTCACGCGCGGACGGGCCTCGCAGGTCCCGTTGCAACGGACGACGGCCACCTGGGGCGCCTTGGCCTTCACCTCGAATCCGAGGATGGACGCGACCTTTGCCATGACGTCGTTGCCGCCCACCGGGCAGAAGATGCCTTCCAGGTCCGGGGAGTTGACCGCCGCCTCGGAGAACGCGCGGCAGCCGGCGAAGCCGCAGCCGCCGCAGTTCGCGCCGGGCATCACTTTCTCCACCTCGTCGATGCGGGGATCCTCCTCCACCTTGAACTTCTTCGCCACCAGGTAGAGGACGAGCGCAAGCAACAGGCCGAGCACCGTGATGATCGCTATGGTCCAGATGACAGTGTTGGTCATATAAGTTTGGTTAAAAGTTTATGGTTGGATCGTAAAAATGTATTCGTTCCGGAGCCGGTCCCGCAGGAGCCACAGGACCCCGTAGTAGAGCGCCACGGCGCCGACGCCCGCGAGGCCGGCCGCGACTTCGCCCACGCCCAGGGCGATGAGCCCGAGCGCGACGGCCAGCAGGACGACCAGCGGGAGGAAATAGGCGAGCCAGACGGCCTTGAAGCCCATGGACGCCTTCAGCACCACGTTCACCTCGTCCCCGACGCCGTAGGTGGCGGAGGGGCTGGTGGGCACTTCAATGGCTTTTTCGGTGTATTCGGAAAGACCGCAGAGGCCGGCGGCGTGACACTCCGAGCAGGCTGAATGCGAGACGATCCGAACCGTCGTCGTCTGCGGGGTCATCGCCACGACCTGACCGGTATGCATCACTTGTTCTTTCATTTGACGCGTTTGGTGGAAATGAGGGCGGTAAAGTCATGGGCCAGCCCCTCGTAGGAGGCGAGCCGGCCGTTCATCGCGCCTACCTTGAGGGGCGCCATGAACGCGACAGGGAGGCGGTTGTCATCGTCCGAGAACCACAGGATCGCATCCTCGTTCCCCTCGAACACCTCGCCCTTCTTGAGCGAGAGCCCGAATTTCCGGGTGGCGATGGTGCCGACGCCCTTGATATACTTGTTCTCCTGGCCGCGGTAGGTCAGGTTCACCGTCTGCACTTCCCGGTCGATGGCGAAGGAAATCCTGTACACCGTCCCGGGCTTGAGGTTCTCGAAATCCATCCGGCGGGCGTAGTAGAACAGGGAGGTGACGTCGTAGGTGCAGTCCCCGAAGGAAATGTCCATGTCGACCTTTTCCTTGTCCCAGTACTCCAGGTGGGCATGGATCGTCTTCGCCGGGTGGTCGTACCGGTAGTCGTTGATGCAGTGGTAGTCCCCTTCCCGCGTCTCGCGGAGGAAACGGCGGGGCTCGACGCCCTTCAGGCCGAACCAGGATTCGAAGCTCTCCCGGATCTTGAAGAACACGTCGAAGAACGGGGCCGTCTTCATCGTCAGGGCCGTGTGCCAGACCTTCTCCCCGTTCAGGGTCGTCTGGTCGGCCGTGAGGTTGGCCTTCGCCACGTCGGTCTGGACCGCATGCCAGTTGTAGGAGACGTTGAAGACGATCTTCTCACCGGCCTTGTACGGGTCCACTCCGTCGGTGCGGGCGGGGAGGCACCGGGCATTCTGCGCGAATGCGGCGGTCCCGGCCCCCAGCAGGAGGGCGGAGAGGAGGAATATGCGGAGGTTTTTCATCATCAGAAGGGTTGGTTGGCGTCTTCGAAGCTGTAGCCGTCGTCCGTCTTCACGGGTTCGCTGGCCGCGCTCACATAGGGGCGCTGCGCCTGGATGTCCAGCGACTGGTCGGGTTCCACGAACTTGACCTGCCCGGACTTGTATTTCATCTCGATGTCGCATACTTCGCCGTTTCTGTGCTTTGCTATCACAATCCATGCCTTTTCCTTGTCGGCCGGGTCCTCGGACATGCCGGTGAACTCCGGACGGTGGATGAAAATGACCATGTCGGCGTCCTGTTCGATGGAGCCGGACTCGCGGAGGTCGCTCAGCTGCGGCTTGCCGAGGCCGCCGGTGCGCTTCACGACGTCGCGGGACAGCTGCGACAGGGCGATGATCGGGATGTTCAGTTCCTTGGCCGTGGCCTTGAGGGTACGGGAGATGGCGGCGACTTCCTGCTCGCGGAGACCGCGGAGCTCCACCGGGCCCTGCATCAGCTGGAGGTAGTCCACCACGATCAGGCGCACGTTCTTCTGCTTGGCGAGGCGTTTCGCCTTGGCGCGGAATTCCATGATCGGGATGCCCGGGGTGTCGTCGATGTACAGCGGCGCCTTCGCCAGGCGCTTGAGGGTGTACTCGAGCTGCTCCCACTCGAAGGGCTCCAGCTTCACGCCGCCCCGGATCTTCTCGCCGGAGAGGCCGGATTCGGTGGTGATCAGACGCTTGCCCAGCTGGTCGGCCGACATCTCCAGGGAGAACACGGCCACCGGCATGTTGTGGTCCACCGCCGCGTTGCGGGCGATGTTCAGGGCGAAGGCCGTCTTACCCACGGACGGACGGGCCGCCAGGATGATGAGGTCCGACTTCTGCCAGCCCTGGGTGACCCGGTCGATGGAAGGATAGCCGCTGGGGACGCCGGAAGGACCCGTGATGTTCTGCAGTTCCTGCAGGTTGTCCATCACCGAGTTGATGATGGAGCCGATGTCCTTGACGTCGTGCTTGTCGTTGGTCTGGATGGCCTGGAAGACTTTCGTCTGCGCGTCGTCGATGAGGTTGTCCACGATGACCGTCTCGTCGAACGACTCCTTGAGGATCTCGTAGGAGGCCGTGATCAGGTCGCGCTGGATGGTCTTCTGCTTGAGGATCTTGAGGTAGTACTCGATGTGGGCCGCCGCGCCGATGTTCTGCGAGAGGTCCGCCAGCACGACGGGACCGCCCACCGCCTCCAGGTTCCCCAGGGTGCGGAGCTTCTCGGACACGGAGATGAGGTCGATGGCCACGTGCTCGTTCACGAGCGCGGACATCGCCTCGAAGATCATCCGGTGCTTGGGATCGTAGAAGCAGGACGCAGTGAGCTCCTCCATGGACTCGTCGATGGTCGACGGTTCCACGAGCATCGCTCCCAGGACAGCCGCTTCTACATCCAGGGCCTGCGGGGGCTTGTTCCCCATCAGGGTCTCCAGATTGACTGCCTGATCTTTCTTTTTCCGGGAATACTCAGGCATGGGGCAGAGGGACTATTCGAAATCCGGGTTGATGATGATGCGGCCGCAGTGCTCGCAGATGATGAGCTTCTTGTTGGAGGCGATCTCCACCAGGCGCTGCGGGGTGATGGTGTTGAAGCAGCCGCCGCAGGCGTTGCCGTTGTACACGGAGACCACGGCGAGGTGGTTGTGCACGCTCTGGCGGATACGCTCGTAGGCGCTCATCGTGCGGGCGTCGATCTTCTCGGCGCAGGCGTCGCGGCGCTCCTGCAGGACAGCCTCTTCCTTCGCGGTGGACTCGACGATCACGGCGAGCTCGTCCTTCTTGGCCTTCAGGTCCTCGGTGCGGATGGTGATGTGGTCCTTGAGGTCCTCGAGGTCGGCCTTGCGGGCGGCAATCTCGTAACGGGTGTCGGTGATGTTCTTCTCGTCGATCTGGCGCAGGAGGTCCTGGTTCTCGATCTCCTTGTTCAGGGAGTCGTACTCGCGGCTGTTGGTGATGGTCTCGAGCTGGCGCTGGTACTTCTCCACGGTGCTTTCGTGCTCGGCGATGGAGAGCTTCGCGTCGGCGATGTTCCGGTTCAGCTGCTCGATGACGGCGGAAAGCTGGGCGGAGCGGGCCTTGAGGTCGGCGATCTCGTTCTCGAGCTGCTCGACTTCGGCGGGGAGTTCGCCGCGGAGCTGGATGATCTTGTCCATCTCGGAGTCGGCCGCCTGGAGTTCATACAGGGTCTTGAGCTTCTCGGAGACGCTCATCTCGGAGTCGGCGAAAGTCTTCTGCAGGGAGACGAAAGTCTCGTGCTGGTCGATCGGAGCATCCACCTTCTTGACGGTTTTCTTGGTTGCCATAAGGGTCTTGTATAAATCGATTTATCGTAATCAATAGTATCGGACCGGATTGCTCCGTCCGAGGTTGTCGCTGATGCGAACTGCAAAGGTAGGAAATTTTTCGCGGATAACCTTACATAATATCTCCACGATGTCCACTTCGCTCTCGAAGTGGCCGATATCCAGCACCATGAAGCCTTCCGGCGTGAAGAAATTGTGGTAGGAGATGTCGCCCGAGATGTACAGCTGGGCGCCCGTGGCGCGGGCCGCGCCGATCTCCGATCCGCCGGCCCCGCCGCACATCGCCACCTTCTCCACCCGGGCGACGGGTTTCGAGGCGCGGACGACCTTCAGGCCGAACTTTTCCTTGACATAGGCGATGGCCTCCTCCCCCGTCATCGGATGCGGGAGCGTGCCCACGGCGCCGAGGCCGTAGCCGCCTTCGTCCTCCATGAGGGCGATATCCGAAAGACCCAGGCGGCGGGCCATCGCCCCGCTCACCCCGGCGATCACCTTGTCCGCGGTGGTGTGTGCGGCGTAAACCGCGACGCCCGCGCGGACGGCCTTGATCACCGCGTCGGTGACGGGATCCCCGCCCTGGATGCGCTTCAAGCCATGGAAAATCAGCGGATGATGGGTGACGACCATGTCACAGCCCTTCTCGACGGCCTCGTCGATGAGCTCCGGCGTGCAGTCGAAGCCGAGGAGGACGCCATGGACCTCATCCGCGGGCGCGCCGATGCACAGGCCGCTGTTGTCCCATCCTTCCTGGATGGACAGCGGCGCGAACTGCTCGAGGGCTTCTACGATGTCCTTTACCTTCATAGGCTCTTCCTCACTTCCACCAGGCGGGCCCGGATTTCCTTCAGGGAATTCAGCGCCTTCACGCGCTTCTCCACGCTGCGGCGGTCCTCCGTGAGGCGGGCCATGGCGCCGTCCAGGGTCATCCCCTGCTTCTTCACGAGGAACTGGACCTGTTCGAGGGTTTCCACGTCCTCCGGATGGAAAAGGCGGTTCCCCTTCGCATTGCGGGACGGCTTGATGAATCTCTCGAAATAGTTGCTCCAGTAGCGGACAGCCGACGTGCTCTCCCCGAGCCGTTCGGCCACTTCGCCCATCGTGTATAACAGCTTGGCCATGGTGTTGGGAATCTTATTCCTACAAATATAATAAAAAAATCAATCCATCGACTGCCGGGTGCTCACGGACATGTACAGCATCTTCGCGTACTCGTCCGGGTCCACGGAAGCGAACAGGAAATGCACCGGGTCCAGCACCTTCCCGCCCCGAAGCACCTCGTAGTGCAGGTGCGGCGCGAAAGTGGTCGAAGAAATGCCCACGGTGCCGATTTTCTGCCCCCGCTTGACGCTCCGTCCCTGCGGGACGCCGATGTCCCCGAGGAGGGCGTACCGCGTGGTGTATCCGTTCTTATGGTCGATTTCCACGATGTTGCCGAGGCCCTTGTTGGAGCGGGTCACGCTGCGGACGACGCCGTCGGCGGAAGCATGGACCGGCGTCCCCTGCGGGGCGATCAGGTCGATCCCGCCGTGCTGGATGTCCACCTTGTACAGCGGATTGTGCTTGAGGCCCACGGACGCGCCGGTCTGGACGTAGGACATCCCTTCGATCGGCATCGTGAGCGGCGGGATGCTGTCCTTCCGGGCCGCCATCAGGCGGTAGATTTCCAGGAAGTTCTCCTCCACGTTCTGCGCCATCATCCGGAGGCTCTCGCTCTTGGAGGCGGAATACGACAGGTAGAAGCTCTCGGACAGGGAGTCGCTCACGCTGATCATGTCCGCCGCGGTGACGGCGTCCACCGAAGGGGCCTCCGTCTCGAAGATCCGGCGGTACAGGGCGTCGTCCCGCACCTCCAGGCCTTCCACCACGTCGGTGACCAGGCGTTCCTTCTCCCGAAGTTCCTGGTAATAAGTCGCATACAGGTCATTCTCCTGCTGGAGCCGCTTCTCTTCCTCCGTGGAGAACAGGAGGGAGAACAGCACGTAGAACCCGATGGCGGACGTCACCGTCGCCGCCAGGAGGCGCAGGGCCTTTCCGACCCGCCTGCGGGCCGCGGTCATCTGTCCCTTCGTCTTCATCGGCCGGCAGGTTTGCGGACCATGGCCTCATAGTCCTCGGGTAAGATGTCCAGGTCCATGTACGCGGACGGGTTCACGAAGTCGTTCCGGTACAGGATCTCGTAATGCAGGTGCGGGCCCGTGACGCGGCCCGACCGCCCGCTCAGGGCGATGCAGTCGCCGCGGCGGACCTTCTGGCCCACGTAGGCGTACATGTCGGCCAAGTGCGAATACCGCGACACATAGCCGAAGCCGTGGTCCACCTCGATGTGGTTGCCATAGCCGTAGAAATCGCTCTCCACCAGGATCACCGTGCCGTCCCCCGTCGCATAGACGGGATTGCCCGGGTCGCAGGAGAAGTCCATGCCCGTATGCATCTTGCTCGCGCCCGTAATCGGGTCGCTGCGGTAGCCGAAGGGGCTGGACAGGTGGAAAGAGCCCGGCGCGGTGCTCATGGGCGGGATCGCGGGGATATGGGCGGCCTTGTCGCCGGCCACCTGCGCCAGGGCGATGATGTCGTCATAGGACTTGGACTGCACGTAGGCCCGCTTTTCCAGGCGGTCCAGCCGCAGGGCCGTCCGGCGCAGGATATGGCCGCGGTCCAGCGCCGCGAGCGCCGGATAGCGGTTGTTCCCGCCGATGCCCGCGTTCCGCACGGCCGCCGGAATCTCGTCCTCGCCGTACACCGACCGGTAGATGCGGTCGTCCCGCACTTCCAGCAGGGACATCACCTCCTCGTCGCGGTCCAGCCGCGCGCCCATCTGTTCCAGCCGGCTCTGCCAATCGGCATTCTGCCGCCGCAGGACCGCCGTCTTGGGCAGGTCCATCCCGAACACCCACACGCTGAGCGCCATGTACAGCACGAACAACACCGCCCCGCCCGCCAGGACGCCAAGCGTCTTCAGCAGCCGGTGCGTGAGGATGTATTTGCCTTTATTCTGTGCCAACGGAACTTACAATGCAGTCTGCAAATATACGGATAATTTCCGTAACAGTCCCTTTGTGCACATTTCGTGCCCGGGCGGGCGCTACTGCATATTGCGCAGCAGCACGGTGACGCCGGGGAGGCGGGCCGGGAGGCCGGAAAGGTCGGTCTGGGAGAAGTGGTACGGGATGAGGACCTTGGGCTGGATCATCTCGGCGGCATGGACGCACTGGTCCACGGTCATCGTGTAAGGCTGGTTCACCGGGAGGAAAGCGACGTCGATGTCCTTGATGCCGGCCATCTCCGGGATGTCCTCCGTGTCGCCGGCCACGTAGATGTGGAGGCCGTCGAGGGTGAGGATGAAGCCGTTGTCACGGCCCTGCGGGTGGAAGTTCGTGCGGCCCTCGGAGTAGTTGTAGGCGGGGACGGCGTCCAGGTGGATGCCGGCCGGGAGCTCGCGGCTGTCGCCATTGGCCATCACGGCGCCCCAGCCCAGCATTTCCGCGACGCGGGCGTTCGTGACGAGGTTGTCGGCGTTCGCGCCGAGGGCCTCGAGGGCCTTGCGGTCGAAGTGGTCGCCGTGCTCGTGGGTGACCAGGATGACATCGGCCTTCGGGAACTCCGTGGCGTAGTCGGTGGGGATGCTGAGGCCGCTCACCGGGTCGATGTGGATGGACAGGCCCTGATAGACGATCTCCAGCGTGCCGTGCTTGATAAGGGTGATGCGGACGGGAAGGCCGCCGTCGGTGAAGAAGGTCTCGACGGCGTATTTCGTGACGGGCTTGCCGGCGGCCTGCCAGCCTTCGATGCCGCCAAGGAGGTTGCAGACGGCGAAGCCGGCCTTGGCGAGCTTCTTGGCGGCCTCGGCGCTGCGGCGGCCGGTCCGGCAATAGACGGCGACCGGGGTCTCCTTCGGGCAGACGGCCTGGACCTGCTCCAGAAAATCCGGCGCGCTCGAGTCGATGTTGGCGGCCCCGCGCAGGTGGCCTTCGGCATATTCTTCGGGGGTGCGGACGTCGACGAGGAAGACGGCCGGGTCGGCGGCCTTGGCCTCGAAATCGGCGACTTCCAGGTTCGTGACGGGGGCTCCGCAGGCGCAGGTCATCGCGCCGAGGAGGGCGGTGAAAAGGGACATGGCTTTCATGGCTTATTGGGGATTGGGGGTAAACAGTTTGCGGTAGGCCGCCGCCTTCTTGTCCAGCGGCAGCGGATAGGCGCGGGAGGAGGAGGGCATCCGCCAGAACCGGACCCGGCGTCCGTCGATGTCGATGTCCACGCACCCTCCCACCGGCGGAATCCCGCAGCCGAACCGCTCCGCGACGACCTCCGTCGCCTTCTGCCCGGTGGCGATGAGCGTATGGCAGTCGGGAATGCGGGCGAGGAGCCCGGGAATGTCCGTAGGCGTAACCACCTCCAGGAAGGCGTCGGACGCATTGTCCCTCAGGCGGCGCACCTCGCAGGCGGTGTCGTAGAACGCGAGCCCGGCCTGCGCGCAGAACGCCCGCACGGCCGCCTCGTCGAAGCGCTTCTCTTTCAGGAGGCAGAAATGGTCCTTGTCCCCGAAATGGATCAGTCCCAGGATACGCCAGAAATCGTTCAGCCAGTTCGGGTAGTAGAACGGCATGCACCACCGCTTCGGCTGGGGCGGGAAGCTCCCCAGGAACAGCATCTTCGCCCCCTCCGGCAGGAAGGGGTCGAAAGGATGGCGCTCGGATGGAATCAGGCTGGGCATACCTGGCAAAGATACGCAAAAAAACCGCTACTCGTACACCATGTCCCGGGCGGCCTGCTGGGCGCGCTGGCTGTGGGCGGCGTTCATCTTGCCGAAGTTCCACTTGAGGCCGAAAATCAGGTAGCGGCCCATCACCAGCTGGTATTTGTCCTCTTCGTAGTTGGCGGTGACCGTATGCGTGAGATTCCGTGTCTGGTTCAGGATGTCGTTGCACTTGACGCTCAGGTTGAAGGGGCCGATGCTCTTGTTGATCTCCGCATTCCACTCCCATTCCGGCTGACCGTAGCCTTCCGAGTAGCCGTTGTAGAAATTGTAGGTCAGCTCCGTATTGAATTCGAACTCGTGCTTGGTCGTGTAGGTGCCCAGAATGCCCAGCCGGGTGTCCAGCGTGTTCATGTTGATGCTCGGATCTAGCGAATAGCGGGCGACATGGCCTTCCGTGCTGGCCCTGAACGTCAAGGAATAGCGGTCCTGGTTGTATTTCAGGCTCAGATACGCGTACGGATTGAGGGTATGGGTCCGGCTTTCCCCGAAGCCGCTCTGGCCACTGTAGAAGCGGTTCCCTGTGGCGTTCCCCCAGAAACCGTCCATGAAAGCGGCATAATCGAAGGAATCCTTGTCCAGCCCGGGAAGGGTACTCTTGGCCTGGTAACTTGTGGACGAGGAGAGCATGGCGTATGCGCTCAGGGAGAAGAACCAGTTCTTCTTGCTGCCGACCGGAGCGGTATAGTCCACCATGAACGTCCCGTTCACGGTCGGTTTCGACGCGTTGACGGGAATGGAATACTGGATGCCGTCCGCGTCATACCAGCGGGCCTGGCTGACGGGCGAGGCATTGACCCGGCCGTACAGGTAGACCATCAGTGTGGAGAACTTCTCCGGATTGCTCCTGGTCCAGTCGGCGCTGAAATAAGTCTGCGTGTAGGGCTTCAGATAGATGTTCCCCAGGCTCAAGCGGGCCGGGTCGGTGATGTTCAGGACCGGCTGCATCCGGGAAGCGCCTGCAGGCATACTGTACCCCGTCACATATAGAGACACCTCGTCTTTCTCCTTGCTGTAACTGAGGCGTACATCGGGAGCGAACCGCCAGAGCCATTCATCCTTGCCGATCGTGCTCTCCCGCCCGAAACTCTTGGAATAAGTCTCGTTGAGATAGCCCATCAGGCTTCCTCCGAGCGTAACCCAGCCGGCTTCTCCGAACTGGTACTGGGCCGTCAAGTCGTAACTCTGTCCGAGGTAGTCGTTCCGGCTCCGGGAACTGTAATAATCGTTCCGGCCGCCCGCGTCAAACGCATCCCGCAGGTTTGTCCTGCCCGACCATTCCAGCTGTCCCACCGCGGAAAGCATCCATTTCTCGCCGATGGGCTCCGTATACCGGAAGCCGCCGCTGGCGCCGTAGGAGCGCCCGTCCGACAGATACCGCATCGCCCGGGAATCGGCGCCGGAGACGGTCTTCAAGAGGGTCGATTCCTGGCTTTCTCCGGCATTGACGCCATAGTTCCCATCCAGGTCAAAACGCAGGCTGCGGCCTTTCTTTCCCCCGATAGTCCGGAAGGCGACCACCGATTCCAACGCGGCGTCCTTGTTCGTGGACAGGCTGTGGGACGCATTTTCCGAACTGTTCACAAAACGCCCTTTCCGGAAGGTTTCCGAGGCGTTGTTCAGGGTGTTGTCCGTCCTGCCGTATTTGAAGGACGGGCGGAAACGGAACCGGAAATCGCCCGTTTCCTTCTTGAGCTCCATGTTGGCGTTCACGGAGCTGGCGTACTGTTTCCCGCGGTCCTGGGTGGAAGACTTCAGGTTGCCGCTGTCCAGATAGGTGGTCCGGTCGGCCCGGTTGCCGGAGTCGGTGTCCGTGTTCCTGTAGTTGACGCTCACCGTCGATTCCACCTCTTTGATGCGGGACGAGTTGGCATTGAATCCCAGCTGGGCGTAGGTGGTAAGGCCCTGGGACAAGATGCCGATCGCCCCTTCGTCGTCCATTCCCGCGAAGACCATTCCGGAATCGTCGATGTTCTGCGCGTTGGCGATGACGGTCACCTGGTCCTTCTCGGTGTAGCCCGATACCAGCGCGTTTCCGCCCCAGAGGAAGCCGCGGTCGTCCCGGAGCGGGTTCTCCTCGGCCTTGTCGCCCAAGGTCGTGCCGGCCTTGACGCCCAGGTTGCCGAACCAGCCCTTCTCGTATTCCTTCTTCAGGCCGACGTCCAGCACCCTTTCCTTGCCGCCGTCCTTGATGCCGGAGTCGCGCGTCTGCTCGCTTTCGCGCTCGATGACGCGGATCTTGTCCACCACGGACGCCGGCAGGTTGTTCAGCGCCGTCGCCTGGTCGTTGAAGAAGAATGTCCGCCCGCCCACGGTGATCTGGTCGATCTCCTTGCCGTTGAACTTGACCTTCCCGTCTTCGGTGATCTCCATGCCCGGCATCCGCAGGAGCAGGTCCTTCAGCATGGCATTGGCCCCGACCCGGAAGGAGGAGGCGTTGAACTCCACCGTATCCTTCTTGATGACGATGGGATTGCCCACGTCCGTGATGGTCGCCGCCTGCAGGAACTGCTGGTCCACCTGCATCCGGACGGTGCCCATGTCCACCTGCTTTTCCCGGAAATAGCGCTCCTTGACAAAGGGCTTGTACCCCATCATCTCCACGTGGAAGACATAGCTGCCGAAGGGCACCTCGTCCAGCTTGGCCTCGCCCTTGGCGTCGGTAAGCGTGAAATTGGTGATGGTCGTGTCCTTGGACGGGATCACATAGACGGAAGCGAACGGGACCGGCTCGTTCGTGAGCGAATCCACGACCGTCGCCTTGATCTCGCCCATCCGCTCCTGGAGCACATTGTCATTGAATATAAATACCTGCGCCCGGGACGACAGCCCGAGGCAAAGCATAAGTATGCTGGAAATCAGAGCCTTCTTCATCTTTGTCTACCAATTGTTTACACAAAGATATGGGAAAGGATTAAATAATAAATGCATATTATTCAATCCTTCCCTCCCAACGCACAGGCCGGGCTTAGGCCGACTATCGGAGGCGGGAGGTGTTGATGGTCACGAAGTAGGTTTTGCCGTTTCCGTCGGTGGAGAGAAGGACGATCCGGTCTCCTTCCAGGAAAGAGATGGCGTCTCCGAAGTCGTGCGCGTCTTCAAAACGCATGGGCGCGGCGAACTGCACGGTATGGGTCGTGTGGTTGAGGATGAACAGTGTCCATCTAATACCATTCGACTGCGCTATTCCGGAAAATACATAGGTGCAGACGTCTTCGACGAAGGACTCGCCGTAGCAAAAATCCGCGAACGAGAACCGGAAATCAAGACCATTGGTGAACGCAGGGGTATAAGCCGGATGGACATAGTCATACACGGCCATCGAGTAGGGTGCGCATAGGATCACCAGATCTTTCTCCTTGTGCATCCGTTGCCGTAAAATGAGACCGCCGGCATCCGAGACGTCGGGCGATCCCAGCCTATTGTCCACGTCGAACCAGGTGACGCTCTTGTCGAGGCAGTCGATGATGAAGACCCGCTGGTCCACATGCATCCAGGGCATGCTGACGATCTTCGTCCCGCTGTGATCCAGATACATGTCGCTGAAGCAATAATCATAGAAGCTCGAACCGAATTCTTCCTCGAACGGTGTATAGTGTTCCACCACGTCGTCCCGGCGGCTGTCGATGAAGAACCATCTGTAGATGCCGTCCGCGCAGGTGGTGACCAGGACGCCGAGTCCGTTGTCCGCAAAGAGGATATTGTGAGCCACGGTGACGGGCGTATCCGGGTGGTCGAGTTCGTCCCGTTCCACCGTGATGGTTTTCAGGGTTTTGCCGGAATCGGGGTCCAGGGCCTTCAGCACGCCGTGCGAACGGTCGATGACATACAGCCGGTTGTTATACGGGTTGAGCTGGAGTTTTCCCGGCTCCCAGTCCAGGTCGAACGACTTCAGGACGGAGAAGGAGCGTGCGTCCAGTTCATAGATCCTGCACGGGAACTCGGTCGAGACCCAGAGCCGGGATTCATCCTTCGTCAGATACCAGCTCTTATAGACTCCCTCGACCGCCACCTTGCCGTCATGGAAAGGGACGACCGCCTTCCCGTCGAAGACGACCCCGTCGCCGCTGGCCGATTTCACCTTGAGACGGTCGATGCCATAGTCCTCTCCCAGGTCGACGAAGTTGGCGGGCATCACCACGTCGACCGTATGGTCGTCGACGGCTTGTATCCCCAGTTCGGTATAGCCTGGCGCCCAGGCCTCGAGCGGAACGACCTTTCTGGAGAAAGTCAGGCGGGCGATGGACGGGATGCTTTCCGCCCCGGCCTGATTGAAGATGATCCCTTCCTTCCTGGTGATCCGGATGGGGAGATGGCAGCGGACCTGAACCGTGACCGGCTCCGCTGCGGAGAGGATCGTGAATTCAGCCTGCGCGAGGTCCTCGTCTTCCTGTTCCTCCGGGAAATCCCAGGTCACTTCGACGGTCCCGTTCCGGCTGCCTTCCCGGGGCGAAAAGGACAGCGCGCCGGACGAGGTTTCGATCCGCCAGGCGGTGTTGGAACGGATCTGAACGGTCCCTTTCGCGTTCATCTCCTTCGTATCGATTCCGCCGCCTTCGACGGACAGATACGGCGGTTCTTTGGTCAGGGCCACCTTCTCGGTCTGGCTGGTCTGACTGAGGCTGACAGGCTGGGATACGGGAAGATAATCCTCGGCGGAAACCTTCAGGATGACAGTCCCGACCATCAGGTTGGGAAAGGCGCACTTTCCCGTTGCATCCGTACTTTGCCGGAGGAGGCCGATCTCCACCCGGGCATCCTGGATCGGACGGGAAGATTCATCCGTGACAAGTACCGTCAATTGGCAGCGGTTCGCTGCGGGATCCGGCTCCTTCTCCTTGCAGGAAGGAAAAAACACGGCCGCCAAAGCCAGGATGACAACAAAGGGAATATGCTGTAGAAAGATTTTCATACGTAACTAACCTGTCCATAAAGAAACCCCGTGATGCAGGTTTCTTGCACAAAGATACATATAAAAAACGAAATGCTTGTTCAAGTCCATGCAAGTACGGTCGCCTCCAGGTGGATCTGTCCGGCGCTATTGATGAAGCGATGTACACCGCGTGAGTGTACGCAACGATGACCGTCATTTCCGTCAGCCGGACAACCCTCTTTATTTGCCGGCGTTCTCTGAATCTTCCCGGTTTTTTCGTAACTTTCACACTTGTTAAAAGAATACGTCATGAAACATCCTGTCCGGTTCCTGTTGCTTCTGGCTTCCATCTGCCTGTGCAGTTGTGGCAAAAGGGGTTTAGAGTCGCCCAACCATCGGCTGAACGCCGAGGTCGAGGGGCAATCCCTGGCCTTGTATTACGACAACGCCCAGCTTGTTACCCGGATCCACCTGGGCCTGGTCACGGACCAGGGCAACCTGGATTCGGCCCTGGTCCTGAAACGGTCGACGGCCGCCAGGCTGGTGACCGATGACTATCCCATGGTCACCGGCAAGCGGAGCCATTGCCGGAATCAGGCCCATGAAAGAACTTTCACCTACGCCAATGCGGCCGGGCAGACGCTGGAGGCCATCGTGCGGCTTTACAACGATGGAATCGCGGTCCGCTACCGCATCCCGGAAGGGGTGAAGGTGACGGATGACCGGACGTCCTATTCCGTGGCCGCCGGCGTGGACCGCTGGATCGCTCCGTATGATTTCGGCAACGAGCAGCCTTTCCCGCACGACACGGAAGGAAAGGCCGTGAGGAACCGGTACATGCGGGTAATGACCGATGGCAAATGGAGTTATCCTGCGCTGGTGGAACCGCAGAAGGATCTCTTCATGCTCATCTCGGAGTCGGACCTCCGCAGGAACGACAGTGGGTCGTATCTGGTCAATGCCGATGATCCGGAGCAGTACCGGGTCCAGCTCGAGGGCCCTTCCGCTTTCTGCGAGGGGTTGTCACCGTGGCGATTCGCCATCGTCGGTTCCCTGGCCGACGTCGTGGAATCGACCCTGGTCACAGACCTGGCCACGCCCAGCCAGATTGCCGATTCCGGCTGGATCCAGCCCGGGATCAGCTCCTGGATCTATTGGGCCTATAACCACGGTTCGAAGGACTTCGCGCTGGTGAAGCAGTATATCGACCTGGCCGCCGGAATGGGCTGGCCCTATTGCCTGGTGGACTGGGAATGGCCCGAGATGACGGGCGGGGGTGACATCGACGACGTGATGGCCTACGCGCGGCAGAAGGGGGTCAAGATCAACCTGTGGTACAATTCAGGCACCTCCTGGGTGGGCCCGACCGCCCCGCAGCCCCAGGACAGGCTGAACAACGCCGAAAACCGGGAACGCGAGATGCGGTGGCTGAACGAAATCGGGGCCAGCGGCATCAAGGTGGACTTTTTCTCCCCCCACAACGACACGATTGTCAATTATTACCTGGACATCCTCGAGGATGCCGCCCGGCACCATCTCCTGGTCGACTTCCACGGCTGCACCATCCCGAACGGCTGGCAGCGCACCTGGCCCAACATGATGAGCATGGAGGGAATCTTCGGGGCGGAATGGTACAACAACTATCCGCTCATGACCCGGCTGGCCGCTTCCCACAATGCCACGGTCACCTACACGCGGAATGTCATCGGCCCGATGGACTACACGCCCGGCACATTCACGGACAGCCAGTTCCCGCACATCACGACCAACGCCCACGAACTGGCCCTGCCCGTCCTCTTCGAATCCGGACTCCAGCACATGGCGGACCGCCCGGAAGGGTATTCAGCCCTTCCCGACGAGGCGAAACAGGTGTATTCCGACTTACCGGCCGCTTGGGACGATACCAAACTCTTGGCGGGCTATCCCGGCAAGAGCGCCGTCATCGCCCGCCGTTCCGGCCAGACGTGGTACGTCGCCGGCATCAACGGAACGGAGGAAGATGCAGCGATTGCCTTCTCCTTGAAAAGGTTGGATTCCGCCGCCCAGACGGCCCAGTTATTCAGCGACGGCGAAACGGACCGCGACATCCGGGTCTCTTCGCTCCCGCTGGGTGACGGTCCTGTCCGTATTCCCTGCCGCCCTCGCGGCGGTTTCCTGCTGGTAATCCGCTGAAAGCGGCTGTTCCCGAATCAGAACGTGCAGGCCAGGCCGAGGCCGTCGTTATAGGTGGCGACGACCCGGTTGCCGCCCCGGTTGCCGATGATGTAGATGACCAGGCCGGCCAGGAGGGCGCTGCCGCCGGCAATGGTCACGCCCTTCCCGAGCGGACGCATGGCTTTGAACGCGCCGATAGGGGCGGCTTTCTCGCCGCCGGCGATGAAACTGACCGTCTGCCCCATGTACGGGACCAGCATCAGCACGCCGGTGGCCATGGTGATGGACCCGGCCAGCGTGAGCCCGGATTGTTTCCGGAACTGGCGGTACAAGTCCGGACCCATCAACGATTCCGCCTGGGGACCGGTCAATTTGAGGACGCCCTCCAGGACGGCGTCCCCCGCCTCGTTCTTGAGCCAGGCCGGCTGGACGAGCCGGTCGAACTGGAGTTCTCCCCCATCGAAATACAAGGTGCACCCATCCTGGAACCGGATGCTCTCCACAACGGTCAGGGGAATCCGGGTGGACTGGTCGCCGCCGAGATCCACCCGCATCACGTCTTTTGCAATCCGCTTGATGGCATAATGGTCCACTCGGCCATCCATAAAACGGATTTCCGCCGGCGGCTGCACGGTGGGATACGGGAACGCCGTGCGCACCGGAAACTGCGCGGCCGCCGAAAAGGCGGTCAAAAGGAACAGGAGGACAACCAGCGGTGTCCGCTTTATGGTCTTGAAAAGAATACGCATGTCACAGTTCGTTTTTCGTTATAATGATGTAAACTTACATAAAAATCACGGTTTTTACACCAGTGCAGATATAAATCAAGACCGTAACACGTTATTTTTGTGGGCGAGTGGCCGTTTTATTCCTC
>ONEX01000023.1 GCA_900316955.1 uncultured Bacteroidales bacterium | reverse complement strand
TGAGGAATAAAACGGCCACTCGCCCACAAAAATAACGTGTTACGGTCTTGATTTATATCTGCACTGGTGTAAAAACCGTGATTTTTATGTAAGTTTACAAGACTGAATTCCAATGCTTATGAAGCGATTCCTGTTGATTCTGAGCCTGGCCGCCCTGGCACTCCCGGGCCGCGCCGACTGGACGAACCAGAACCGATATGCCGTCTACGGGACCAAGGAGGGCCTGTGTGACGAATATGTCCTGACCACCTTCAAGGACCGGTCCGGTTACCTCTGGGCCTGCACGTCCAACGGCCTCGACCGGTTCGACGGGAACCGCTTCGTCCATTTCAACTCCCATTCGGCCGATGCCGGCACCCGGCTGGAAAACGATTTCATCTATGGCGTCGCCCAGGACGGGAACGGCTCGATCTGGGCCGCGAGCAACGCCGGCCTGACTCGCATCTCCACCGAGAAAGGGACGGTTTCCTTCTCCAAGGACCTCTGGCAGGAATCCGACTTGCTCACCCAGCCCATGATCGGCATCAAGGCCGACGGGGACCGGCTCCTCTGGGCCCTGCAGCGGGACGGCGTGGTGGCCGTGGAGCTGGACGGGACGGGGGAAGTCATCCGCGTGGACAAGTTTCCCGCTTCATCCGCTTCGCTCCGCTACCTGACGATTGGCGAAGATGTCGTCTGGGTCGGCGGATTCGACGGGGTCGAATGCTTCCGGAAGACCCGGCCCGGCTACCTGGAACCGGCCCTTCCCGGCGACTATCCCGAACTGGCGCCTATCCGGGATGTCTCCACCGTACTCATCCAAGGCAACTATCTGTGGATCGGCACCGAAGACGGCCTATTCTGCGATGACGTCCGTTCCCATTCGCTGACCGCTTTCCTGCATGACAAGCACGACCCGGCTTCCCTCTCCGACGACCATGTGACCTGCCTCGCCGCCGATCCGTCCGGCGACATCCTGGTCGGCACCTCCAAGGGAATCGACCATTTCACCCGGAACGGGAAATTCGGCCATCTGACGCAAGGGAGGCCCCGGCAGTCCCTCAACACCAACTACGTGAACCACATCCTGGTGGACCGGGACGGCACCTTGTGGGTGAGCACGCTCGTGGGCGGCATCAACCAGGTCACCCCGAAAACGGTCACCGTGAACGACCTCCTCTCCGTCGTCGAAGGCAGCTCCAATATCATTTCCTGCAGCTACGAAGACCGGGACGGAAACCTGCTGATGGGGATTCTGGGCAAAGGCCTTGGCATCCGCCGGGCCGGGAAGGAAACCGTGGACATCTATTCCCTCAAGGAGAACGGCGGGCTGTCGCAGGACGACGTGTTCGTCATCCGGCAGGACCACCACGGCGACTACTGGCTGGCCAGCCGCAACGACGGCCTCATCTTCCTCGCCCATGCCGACCTGGGTCATCCCCGGTTCCTGGCCTACCATACGGAAAACAGCGGCATCGCCTCCAACCATATCTTCGACCTCGAATTCGACCCGGTCCGAAAAGGCATCTGGTACTGCACCAACGAAAGCCTCGGTTTCCTGGACATCGACAAGAAAGGATTCCACCGGATCTGGCTGTCCTCCGAGACCAATTACCCGCCCCGCTTCCACTGCCTGTTCCTGGACAGCCGCGGCACCCTGTGGGCGGGCGGATACGGGATCTGCCGCATCGACCTGAACCGAAACACGAACCTGGACGGCACCTTCGACGTGGATTTCCAGCCCTCTTTCTCCCATTCCGGGGACCCCCATTTCGAGCGGATCACCAGCATCACGGAAACCCCGGACAGAAGGATCTATCTGGGAAGCCAGAACAATGGAATCTATGTCCAAGACGAAGACGGCCGTTTTTCCCCCCTTTCCGTCAATTACGGTCCTTTCCGCAGCCGCATCACCAAACTGATTCCAGACACGGCCGGTGACCTGTGGATCGGGACGACGGACGGCATCTTGTGCTACGCGCCTGCGTCCCGCCGGATGTCCAAGTTCACGGATGCGGACGGGCTTCCCTCCAACCACTGCTATATCGATTCCGGCTATCGGCTTTCCGATGGACGGATTACCTTCGGCACCACCAACGGACTCGTCCTGTTTGACGCTCCGATACGCCCCATCCACAGTTCAGACAGGAAGGTGGAACTGACGGGGATTGAACATGGGGGCGGCCTGTCCCTGGGGCACCCGGCCCGGTTGGACATCTATCCGGACCACCCCTCCTTCAACATCCATTATTCGGCCCTGGACCTTTCCAATCCGCGGAGCGTCCTGTATTCCTACAAGATCGACGGACTGGATGAAGACTGGATCGTGCGCCCCTATGGCTCCGTCCGCTACAACAACCTGAAACCGGGAGATTACACCTTCCGGGTCCGCTGCACCAATGCCGACGACACCTGGTCGACAGAGGAGACGACCCTGCAGGTGAAGGTCCATCCGCGCTTTTTCCAGACACTCTGGTTTTGGGGCCTGATCTTCCTCGTACTCCTTTCGGCCATCCTGTACATGGTCTGGCTGAACGTCCGGGCCGCCCGCATCAAACAGCGCGAACTGTCCTCCGAAGTGGCGGAAAAGACCGCGGACTTGACCAAGGCGATGCAGGACATCCTCGAATCCAAGGAATCCATCGAAAAGCAGAATATCCTGCTGGAAGAACAGAAAGCCAAGCTGGAGGAATACTCGGCCCGGATGGAACAGGCGAACAAGGAGAAGCTGGCCTTGTACACCCAGCTTACCCACGAGTTCAAGACACCGCTCTCGCTGATTCTCGGACCGGTAAGCGAGATGGCGGCGACCAACAAGGACACTGCGCTTTCCCCCGCCATCCAGATCATCGACCGGAACTCCAAGTACCTGCTTTCCCTGGTGAACCAGGTCCTGGACCTGCGGCGCGTGGATTCCGGGAAAGTCAAGGTCCATCGGGAGAGTTTCAACATCGCCCGCCTGTCCGACATCTACGCCCTGGACTACGGGACCGTCCTGAAGGACCGGAACATCTCTTTCGATACCGGTACCCGGATGGTCCACAAGCACATCCTCTCCGACCGGGACATCATCAACAAGATCCTGTCCAACCTGATGTCCAACGCCGTCAAGCACACGCCTGCCGGCGGCCGGATCTCCCTGCGGATGGCGCAGGTGCCGAGCTCCGACGGACAGATGCTGCAATACTTGTCCGTCACCAATACGGGCAGTTACATCGACCCTGCCGAGCAAAAGAAGATCTTCGACCTCTTCTACAAGATCGGGGACAAGCCCGGCTATCCCACGGCCGGGATGAGCAGCAGCGGCATCGGCCTGTACCTGGTGCGCCAGCTGGTTTCCGAACTCGGCGGAGAGATACGGGTCAAGAGCAAGGAGGGCTGGGGGACGGCCTTCCGGGTCCTGTTCCCGGTCGAGCTAGTGAATTCCAAGGCGGTGGAGGACCTTCCTTATACGCCGCCGGAGGACGAAAACCTGCCGGTTCTCCTGCTGGTGGAAGACAACGACGACATGCGTTCCTACATCAAGGGGGTCCTGTCGGACAAGTACCACATCGCAGAAGCTTCCAATGGCGAACAAGGCTTCGACCTCGCCAAGAAAATCACCCCGGACTTCATCATATCCGACCTCATGATGCCGGTGTGCGACGGTTTGCAGTTCTGCCGGATGATCCGCGCCGACAACACCTTGAGCCACATTCCTTTCCTGATGCTGACGGCTCTCTCGAACGACAATGCCCGCCTGAGCAGCTACAAGGAGGGCGTGGACGCCTTCCTGGTGAAGCCCTTCGACAAGGAGATGCTCCTCACCCGCATCGAGAATATCCTCAGCAACCGGAAGCAGCAGCAGAACGAGGTCTCCTTCGACATCAAGAACGCCTATGCCAACGTGAACATCGAACGCTCCGACAAGGTGTTCATGGAGAACCTCCTGAACATCCTCAAGGACAACTACACCAACCCGGAGTTCAACGTCCCGCAGCTGCAGTCGCTCATGTGCATGAGCATGACTCCCTTCTACAAGAAAATCTCGGCCCTGACGGGACTCACCCCGGCCCTGTTCATCCGCCTGTACCGGCTCCAGACCGCCAGGAAGATGCTGGAAGACCATGCAGGCGACAAGGGCATCAGCGTGTCCGAAATCGCCTACATGGTCGGTTTCAACGATCCGAAGTACTTCTCGAAGTGCTTCCAGAACCAGTATCACGTCCTCCCCAGCGCCATCCTGCAGGGAGAAGCCGGGAAGGAAGAATAGCTTCCGGACTTACTGTGCCAGCCCGACCAGGATGCTGTCGTGGCCGCGCCGGGTGCCACAGGTGTTGTCCAACACCATGCTGGCGCCGGTGTCCGGGGTGTAGGGTTCCCACACAGGCCGGCCCTTCGTGTTCGGGTCGCCGGTCTTGATGAAGGAGAGCCAGTAATCGCTCACGATGTCGGCGAGCTTATAGGCGCTTTCGGAGGAGCCCGTCATCTCGCGCTGGCGGGCGACGTTATTGAACATGAACGGCAGCTCCATGCCGTGACTGGCACCCAGCACATTGTTCTCGGGGATCCACTGGAAGTGATAGACATACACTTTCTCGCCCATGCCGCTCTTGGCGTCGGCGATCCGGAGCGTGTTGTTGCGCACGCGGGTATCGACATACAGCATGTCCTTGGGCGCCTTGTCGGGATAGACCTTCCGGAACTCATCCATGAATTGCCGGGCCTTTTCTTCTCCCATGCGCTCCTGGAGGGTCGTCAGGACCTCCTCCTCCGTCTTCTCCGGACTGATGTCGAAGAAAAACTCGTTGAAGTTGCTGCCGATCATGACGGGCACGTTCCGGGAAAGGGTGGCGGTTTCCGGGTCATAAGGCTGTTCCGTGATGACGTTCCCATCCAGGAACGGGCAGAATCCACCCCGTTCTCCGGGCGCGGCCGTCATCCGGGCGATGGCCCGGTTGCCGGCCTCCCGCAGCTCCTGGTAGGTAAATGTCCCAAGCCGGGATTCCGCCTCGGCGGGTTTCACGCCCAGTTCCGCCAGGAAAGTCTGGCCCAGCTTCCGCCCATATTCTCCGCTGGTAATCCGGCGGAAAGATCCGCTTTGGATGATTCCCTGCTTGAAAAGGCCCTTGGCGGAAGGCATAGCCTGGAGGGTCGTCACCTTGCCGGCTCCGCCGGACTGCCCGGCAACCGTGACCCGGTCCGGGTCGCCGCCGAACTTCTCGATGTTGTCCCGGACCCATTCCAGGGCCTTCACGATGTCCTGCATGCCCAGGTTCACCGAGTTCGCGTACGGGCCGCCGAGAAAGCTCAAGTCCATATATCCCAGGACATTGAGCCGATGGTTGATGCTCACGGTGACAATGTCCCCTTTGTCGGCCAGGGCGCGTCCTTCATAGCAGTCCAGGTCGATGGCGGAACCGTCATTGAAACCGCCGCCGTGCATCCAGAAGAAGACCGGACGCTTCTTGCCGTCATGGATACCCTTCGTCCAAACGTTGAGGACCAGGCAGTCCTCCTCGCTCATCGCCTCGATGTTGAACTGGTTGCCGAAGCTGTAGTCACGCTGGGTGTCGTCTCTCCATACAAGGGTGTTCGACTGCGGCGCCTTGGGGCCGTAAAGCTTGCACATCCGCACGCCTTCGAACTTGTCGGGGGCCTGCGGCGGCATGAATCGCCCGGCCTTGGCGTACCGGATGCCTTTGAAGGTGTAGACGTCGTCGTCCAGATAACCCTCGACGGTGCCGTAGGTCGTGTTGACACGGGTGTGCTCGCCAGCGGTAATGGGACCGGGGTGGGCCGGCTGTGACGCCGATGGTTCCCTGGATGTGCAGCCGCCGAGCAGCAGGGCGGCTGCGCACAGGGACGCGGAGATGGAAAGGAAGTTTCTCATAGTCTTTCCGGTTTGCTATTGCGCAATTTCCAGCAGTTTCTTGTCGTGGTTGTAGCGGATTCCGCAAGTGTTGTCCAGAATCATGCAAGGACCGGTTTCCTCGTTGTAAGGTTCCCAGACAGGCTGTCCGGGGACGTTCGGGTCGCCGGTCTTGATGAACGCGAGCCAGTAGTTGCTGATGACTTCCTGGAGTTTGTAAGCGCTCTCGGAGGACCCGGTCATCTCGCGCTGGACTGCCACATTGTTGAACATGAACGGGAGCTCCATACCGTGGCTGGCGCCCAGGACGTTGTTCTCCGGCTTCCAGGTGAACTCGTAGAAATAGGCGTTCGCCCCGCCCTGACGGCTCTTCGCGGCGGCCTGCTGCATCGCGCCGGCGCGGAAACGGGTGTCCATGTACAGCATCGCCTTGGGCTCTTCGTCCGGGAAGGCTTTCGGGAATTCCTCCATGAACTGGGCGGCCTTTTCTTCGCCCATCCTTTCGGTAAGGGCGGCCTTGACCTCGTCCAGCGTCTTCTCCGGGGAGATGTCAAAGGTGAACTCATTGAAATCGGTGCCGATGAGCATCGGGATGCCCCGGTTGATCTCGGACGCTTCCGGATCGAACGGCTGGTCGGCGACAATCTTGCCGTCCATGACCGGGCCGAACCCGCCCCGCATACCGGCGGCTGCGGTTTTCTGGGATGCCCGGTTGCCGGCGGCAACGAGTTCCTCGTAACTGAAGGTCGGAAGCTTCGCCTCCGCCTGGGCAGGCTTTACGCCCAGCTCCGCGAGGGTGGCGAGCCCCAATTTGCGGGAATACTCCTGGTCGCCCACGCGAAGCGTGGAACCGCTCTGGACGACGGCCCGGTGGAAGAGACCCTTCGCGGAAGGCATGGCCAGCAGCGTGGAAACCTTTCCGCCGCCGCCGGACTGTCCGCCGATGGTCACGCAATTCGGGTCGCCCCCGAATTTTTCGATATTGTCATGAACCCACTCGAGGGCCTTCACGATGTCCTGCATGCCCAGGTTCACCGAGTTCGCGTACTTGCCGCCCAGGGCGGTGAGGTCGATATATCCGAGGACATTCAGCCGATGGTTGATGGTGATGGTGACGATATCCCCCTTGTCGGCGAGGGAGCGGCCCTCGTAGCAGTCCAGATCGTGACCGGAGCCGGTGGAATAACCGCCGCCGTGGATCCATAGGAATACGGGACGCTTCTTGCCGTCATTGATTCCCTTCGTCCATACATTGAGCACCAGACAGGCTTCCTCGCTCATCGGCTCCATGATGAACTGGTTGCCGAAATTGTAGTCACGCTGGGTGTTGTCCCGCCAGACGAGGTCCTGGCCCTGCATGGCCTTGGGTCCATATAGTTTGCACATCCTTACCCCCTCGATCCTGTCGGGAGCCTGGGGCGGCATGAAACGCTCGGCCTTGGCATACTGGATGCCCTTGAAGGTGTACACGTCATCGTCCAGGTAGCCCTCGACGGTGCCGTAAGTGGTGTTGACGCGGGTGTGCTCACCGGCCGTAATGGGGCCGGGGTGCGCCGGCTGCTGAGCAGCCTGCTGTCCGCAGGCGGCCGCCAGGAGCGCGGCCGCTGCGAACAGGATGGTCATTCGTGTGTTCATATCGAGTATGGTTTAGAAACGGTTTGCGTAGCCCGGGGTCGGGAAGTTGTCGGTGATGGAGGCGCCGGCGATGTGGTCCTTCTTGAGCGGAGCGCCCAGGGTGAGGTCGATGACCGTGGTCTTGATCTCGCGGGTGAACTCGCCGAACTTCACCTTGCTGGTGAGCGTGCGCGGCCCGTCAATGGTCGCGACCATCACGCTCTCCATCTCATCCCCATAGCCGATGTTGAAGTGGTGGCCGATGCGGAGACCTTCCGTCTCGGTGATGGTAATCTTCTTGGAGCCGGCCTTGGCGGGCTCGTAGAGGTTCGTGGAAAGCTGGAACTTGAAGTCCACCATGTTGTCGTCGGTGTCGCTGCCGTCCGGGTAGCGGCCGGCGCTCAGGTTCGGGTTCAGCAGGGTGGGCGCGTTCGGGTCGCGGCCCCAGCCCCGGTTCTCGTTCTCCACCTTGAGGTGGATGTAGTTGCCGTACTCCTCGAGGCCGGACTGGCCCTGGAAACCTTCGGCGAGCATCGGATCCACGACGGTGCCCCAGTTGAGGCAATCCACCACGCGGCCTTCGGCATCATACAGCGTCATGTTGCCCATGCGGGCGAGGGCCGGGCCGCCGAACAGCTGGTCCGGAGCGATTTCTCCCTGGTAGCCGGCGGTCTTGACGGCCGGGTCGCAGATGACCTCGTCGACCGGATGGTCGCGCTGGAGCGGTTCTTCGAGGACGATTTCATAGACGAGCGCGAGGACGGGCTCGTTGCTGGAATGGTCGAACTTCGTTGCCGGCGTGAAGCTGATGCCCGTGCCGTTGCAGCTGAACGGCATATTGGCGGAGTGGGCGTACTTCAGGGGCTTGGTGAGCGTCAGGCCGGTGCCGGCCTCTTCCAGGGTCATGGGGCCGCGGCCCGGGCTCTTGGTGGAGGCGGTGCCCACCTTCTTGACCTTCACGTATTCCACGCCGTGTCCCTTGCTGTCGATGTCCAGGCGGATGACATCGCCGACGCTGATGTTCTCGACGGAGGAAACCTTGATGTTGCGGTCGCCGGGCTTGGCGTCATAGGCGAGCCAGGCCTGGGTGCCGGGCTTTCCTACCTTGGTGACGGTCACGACCTCGTATTTCTCGAAGTCCGCGACGGGAGCGGGATACTTCGCCCCGTAGCCGATGGCCATCTTGGCGCCCACCTTGAAACCGGTCGTATTGTCCACGGGAACGCTGGTGGAACCCTTCGGGATGGTGATCACCGGGCCGTCCGGGAGCGGCTGCCACAGGGTGGTCGGGGTGCCCAGGGCGTTCATCACACGGCCGTACTGGCGCATGTAGTCGCCACCTTCCTCCACGGGTTCCGGCTCATGCTTGACGACGGCGGCCACCTTGTGCTTCTCGGCGGCGGCGCCGGTGCCGATGGTGATTTCGTCACCGGCCCGGATGCCGGTCACGTCGCGGACGTACAGGGTCTTTTCTCCCTTGGCGGCGTCCACGGCCAGGCCGGAGGTGGAGAGGCCCAGCAGATAGAAGTCCTTCGGAGCGAGCTTGGTGCCTCCGGGAATCTTGATGGTGGAGAAGTAAGGAAGGGTGGCCCCATGCTGGACGATCTCCCAGCCGGCGATATCCACTTCCTTGTCCGAAGCGTTGTACAGTTCAATGAAGGAGTTGGTCATGTTCACGCCGTCGGCGACACGGAACTCGTTGATCTTCACCGGGGCCACATTGCGCACCTTCTCCACGGCGGTTTCGGACCAGGCCTTGCCGTCCGGAGCGGTCCAGGTGGCTTTCGCCGTGAGGTCGCCGTTGTATTCGCGGGAACCGGCGGTGACGGAGAAGTTGGCGACGACCGTCTGGCCGGGGAGGACATCGTAGCCGACCTTCTTGGCGGTCTCCTTGCTGCCGAGGACCATGACTTTCCAGCCCTTGGGCGCGTCGATGGAAAGGACAAGGTCGTTGATGGGAGCCTTGGTGGTGTTCACGAAAGTGACGGTGGTGTTGCCCACCGAACCCGGGGAGAAAGTCTGGAGACCGTTCGGGGTGGCGGTCTTGTCGGAAGCGCCGATGGCGAGGCGCTGGACGTCATAGCCGGCGGCGACGACATTGGCCTGGATGGCCTGGTTCGTCTCGAGGGTCGGGAACGTGTCCGGCGCGGTCATCGCGCCCTCGTAGAAGGTTCCGGAGGAGTAATTGTTGTTGTCTCCGCCGTTGCCCAGGACGATGGCACCCTGCTTGCGCATGGGATCATAGCTGTTGCGTTCGTTCTGGATGCGCGTTCCGTCGAACATGGTGATGAGCTCGCCGCCCTGGGCGTTGCCGCCCATGGAGCGCCAGTGGTGCGGTTCGCCATCGGCGGTTGCCGTCACGAAGCGCCAGCTGATGCTGGGCAGGCCCTGGCAATACTTGTCGTTCGGATCGGGATTCACGCATCCCACGAGGTTGTTCTCCTGGTCGGTCATGATCCAAGGACCCGGAGCGTCACCGTGGTACCACAGCGGCTGGTTGCCGTAGTAGGTGGTCTCCATGGTGCCGTCGCCGTCGTCGCGGCTGTCGGTCTCGGCGTTGCCATAGTCGAAGCAGCAGCCGGAATTGTAGTGGTGTCCGTTGATGACCCAGTACTGGCCTTCGGCCTGGTCGTCGACAGCCGTGCCGTGCGGGTCGTTCTGCCGCAGGCCCATGCCCGGCACGAAGAAGAGACCATAGACTTTATGCCCCATCAGGGTGACGGGGGCCATGTCCGCGATGGGCATCGTGTCGAATCCGCCGAGCGCGGCCCCGACAAAGGCGCCGCGGGGAGCCTGATACAGGTGGTTGCCCTTGCCGGACTGGTCATAAAGGACGGTGACCCAGCAGGTGGTGTTCTTGCAGAATTCGTCCTGCGCGGCGGCGTCGGCATAGCCGCCCGGATCGCCGGGGGAGGCGGGGACGACGCAGATGTCCAGCGTAGCCCGGTCGGACTGGCGCATCACCTGGTACAGGGGGCCTTCATAGGAGGCATACAGGGCGCGGGTGGAACTGTGGGCGGCCACGCAGGGGGCGCCGCCGGCGGCATAGATGTCACAGGGGCCTTCCGGACGCGCGGGGATTGGGGCCGGGCCTTGGGAAAGGGCGATGCCCGCCACGATGGTGGCCGGCGTGGCCAGGGCCAGGGCGAGGACCCCGAAAAGGAGTGCTTTGTGCTTCATATGGAATTATTTAGAGTTGATTTCGGATTCCGACCGCAAGATAGTGATTCATCCCCGGCTCGGGGGGTGAAAATTCTTCCGAACAGGTGTATTTTCACCCTTCTCCGCAGGATTGTCCTCCTTTGTCTGCCCAAAAAGGATTATCTTGCCACCGGTTAAACAATAAACAAAACCGATATGGTCAAACGAATCCTCCCCATCCTGGGACTCCTGCTCTCTGTCTCCCTCTCCGCTCAGCGGGGCGGTCCGGAACCGGGCACCGTCGTCGAATACCCGGACGCCCATGATCCCGTCGCCGCCTTCTGTGACGGCCGTTACTATGTCTTTACGACCGGTCTGGGATGCATGTCCTCCGAAGACCTCCAGACTTGGCGCATTGAACCGCATGTCCTGTCCGAGACCCCCCAGTGGGCGGCGGACAAAGGTTTCCGCTGGATGCCCTGGGCGCCGGACATCCAGTACCACAACGGTCTCTGGTACCTCTATTATTCCTATTCGGTATTCGGCCGCAACATTTCCGCCATCGGATGCGCGACGAACAAGACCCTCAACCCCAAGTCTCCGGACTTCAAGTGGGAGGACCAGGGAATGATCGTCGAGTCCATTCCGGGACGGGACGAATGGAATGCCATCGACGCGAACATGATCGTGGACGAGAATGGAACCGGGTGGCTATGCTTCGGTTCGTTCTGGCGCGGCATCAAGATGTTCAAGCTGGATGAAACCATGACCAAGATGGCCGAGCCGCAGGAGTGGTATCCGCTCTGCCGCCGTCCGGAAGGGACCACCAAGGACATCGCAGGCAAGGACGACGGCATCAAACGGGATCCGCGCGGGCCGGACTTCGACCCGGGCAACGGCGCCGTGGAGGCTCCTTTCATCTTCCGCCACGGGAAGTACTATTATCTGTTCGTCTCTTACGACCTCTGCTGCCGTGGCAAGAACAGCACCTACAATGTGGTGGTCGGCCGCTCGGAGAAAGTGATGGGCCCGTACATCGACAAGGACGGCGTGTCCCTGATGGATGGCGGCGGAACGGTCGTAGCAAAGGGCAATGGCCACTATGCCGGCGTCGGTCACTGTGCAGTTGTGACTTTCGCCGGCAAGGACTACATGTTCATGCATGGATACGACAGCGAGTACGAGTATCGCTCGAAACTGCTCGTCTGCGACCTCACCTGGACGCCGGACGGCTGGCCCAAGGTGGATTTGAAGTAAACTCCTTCGCCTAGTCGATCAAACCGTTCTTCTCGACGGTCCAGCCTTCGCGGTTCGCGAGGCCGCAGTCAGCGCCCTGGAAGAGCTTTGCGGCCTCCTTGTCGCCCTTCAACTGCCACTGGAGCCAGGCGAGGGCCGGGACGGTGAACTCGCCGCCGTGGTCCTGGCGGTAGGTGCCGCCGTGGCCCACCGGGTAGTTCGCGGCGAAGGCCGGGACCTTCACGAGGCGGTGGAAGTCGTCCATGCCATTCTCATAGGCGATGTCCTCGGGGCCGCCCAGGATGTAGATCACCGGGACGGTGATTTCCTGGAGGCGCTCCTTGGCCGGCATCGGCATGTTCGGGACGGCCGTGCCCGGGTTGATGAACAGGCCGCTGTTGCAGATCATGATGGTTTTGAGGCGCGGGTCCGTGGCGTTGTCCAGCGTCTGCAGGCCACCGCAGGACATGCCGGCCGCGGCGATGTGGTCCACGTCGATCCGGCCGTAGTACGGGCTGTTCTTGTCGGCATTCTGCGCGATGGCCCAGTCGATGGACTCGATCTGCTGCGCGGAGGTGGACATCGGCCCGCGGAAAGGCTTCTCTTCCATCGGGATGTAACCGGTGGCGATCACGAGGAAGCCGTGCGAGGCGATCTCGTTCAGGAACTTGTAGTGCTCCCACGGGGAATTGGTGCAGGCGCCGTTGCCCCAGACGAGGACGGGCAGCGGGTTCTTCTTGCCGAACGGTGCCAGGTCCTGCGGCGCGAAAATCGTGTGCGCCTCGAGGGAAGGATCCTCCAGCATCAGCACCTTGTAGGGACCGGTGCCGCCGTCTTCGACGACCTTGGACTGGCTGGCCACGGGCGCGACCGGGCCGCTTTTGCACGCGGTGCCCAGCATCACGAGGCACGCGGCGGAGAGGAGTGCGATTCGTTTCATATCAGGAGTGTTTGGTGACTAGCGGATGTCGTCGAAGACCGGGGACAGGGTGAAGGTGAAGTCGTAGGGCTGCGCCGGGAGGAGGTACTCCTTCAGCGGCCAGGTACCCCAGGACGTGATACCGCCGACACCCATCTGGGCGAGGTCCATATGGACGTAGGTCGTCCCGCGGGAGCGCTCGTTCTCATGGGCCTTGGCCTTCAGTTCCAGGGAGTGGACGTGGGTGTCCAGGTCCTCCAGGCTGAACGGGAGGGCGGAGGCGGAGAAGGGCGTCGCCGAGAAGAGCTTCAGGCCGGTGCCGGTCTCGTCCACGATGTTCAGCCAGCGCATGCCGGTGTGGGTGCCGGACTCCTGCGCGCGGGGATAGCCGTAGTGGTACTGCTCCTCCACCCGCTGGCGGTAGCGTCCGAGCAATGCGGCGCTATGACGGTCGGAATAGTTCTCCCAAGGACCCAGGCCGAAGAAATCCAGGTCGGAATACTGGCCGGGCATCGCGAAGCGCATGCCGAAGCGGAAGAGATACTGCGCCTCGGACAGGCCGCCGGCGTCCTCCAGGGACTCGGACACGGCCACCGTGCCGTTCGGATCCACGAGATAAGCGACCTTCACGATTCCCTTTCCGTCGATGGGCGCAAACGCCACATCCACCTGGCAGGAATTCCCGACCGCCTTCGCGGCGACGGACGCCACCTGGAAATCGATGTTCCGCCACAGGGCGAAACGCTGCTGGAAGCGGGCACCGAGGTCGTTCTCGGTGAGGGCTCGGTCGAAGCACGGCATCATCGGCGCGGAAATCATCTCCTTGCCGTCCAGCTTGTACGAAGTCAGGGCGCCGAGGCTCTTGTCGATGGTGACCTCCCAGATCGCATAGCGGGTGCTCAGCGTGCCGGGACGGGAGAGGGTGCCGCAGAAAGTGAAGGCCGAGGCACTTTCATCCGCCTTCACGGCCCCCTTCACCGGCTGGGCCGAACCGGCCGGAAGCGCGGGCTTGTCGCGGAGGACGAACTGGTCGTAGGCCACCTCGAAACCGGCGGGCAGCAGCGGAGCCGCCTCCTTGAGCTGATATCGGACCGTCAGCGTGACGACGTCCCCCTCAGGCAGGTCGCCGATCAGCAGGTCCAGCGGGCGGGTTTCCTGCGGGGCCACCTCCAGCCGCTCCACGATGCCGGTCCGGACCGGGTTGCCGTCGGCTTCCAGCGACCACAGCAGGCGGTAGCGGGAAAGGTCGGTGAAGAAGTTCTCGTTCTGGACGCGCAAGAGGCCCGGGCGGTCGCCCGCGGTCGTGAGGATGTTGCGGTACTGGTAGCGGACCTCATAGGCGTGCGGATGCAGGGTGCGGTCCGCGGCGATGACGCCGTTGCAGTTGAAGGAGCCGTCGGACGGGTCGTAGTCGTTCAGGTCGCCGCCGAAGATGTAGATGTGGTCCGTTCCGGGCTTGTCGGACGGCCAGCGGAGCGCCTGGTCCACGAAGTCCCAGATGAAGCCGCCCTGGCAGCCCGGCTCGCGGCGGGCGATGTCCCAGTATTCCTTGAAATTGCCCATCGAATTGCCCATCGCGTGCGCATACTCGCACTGGATGAAGGGTTTCGTCCCCTTCTGCAGGTACTTGAGGACATCGTCCGGGGAGTAATACATTGGGCAGAAGATGTCCGTATAGCGATGGCTCTCGAAGTTGCGGTTGAGGGCGCGCTCGTACTGCACGGGACGGGACGGGTCGTAGGCCTTGATCCAGTCGTAGCAGGCTTCGAAGTTGGGGCCGTCTCCGGCCTCGTTGCCCATGCTCCAGACAATGACGGACGGATGGTTGAAGTCGCGCTGCACCATCCGGCTGTCGCGGGCGAGGTGGGCCTTGGCGAAGAGAGGATTCTGCCCGAGGGTCGCGGGACCGTAGCCCATGCCGTGGGACTCGATATTGCCTTCGTCCACCACATACAGGCCATACTTGTCGCACAAGGCGATCCAGCGCGGGTCGTCGGGATAGTGGCAGGTGCGGACGGCGTTGATGTTCAGCTCCTTCATGATCCGGATGTCCCGGATCATCTGGGCCTCGGTGACGACATAGCCGCCGGAGGGGCTCAGCTCGTGCCGGTCGGCGCCCTTGATGAGGATGGGCTTGCCGTTCACCAGCAGCTGGTTGCCCACGATCTCCACGGTCCGGAAACCGAACTCGAGGGCCGTGTTCTCCGCCAGGGCCTTATACGTGGACGCCTTCACGCGGAGGGTATAGAGGTTCGGGGCCTCGGCGCTCCAGAGGGCGGGATACCAGACCGTCCCCTCATAGCGGGCCGTCCCCTTGACCGGACGGACCTTGCCGGAGGTCAGGACGCTCTTGCCGGCAGGATCCAGGACTTCCATCTCCACGAAGGCGACGCCCTTGGTCACTTCGGCCTGGACCTTCAGGCGGCCGTCGGCGCCGGCGGTCACGTGGATGTCCTCGATCCGCTCCTTCTCGCGGGTATAGACCTCCACGCCGCGGGCGATGCCGGCGAAGCGCCAGAAGTCCTGGTCCTCCAGGTAGGTGCCGTCGCACCAGCGGAAGATCTCGAGGGCGATGAGGTTCTCGCCCGCACGGACATATTTCGTCAGGTCGAAGCGGGCTTCGAGCTTGCTGTCCTCGCTGTAGCCCACCATCTTGCCGTTCACCCACACGCGGACGTTGGAGGTGGCGGAGCCGATGTTCAGGCAGATCTGCTTCCCGATCCAGGACTTGTCGATGGTGAATGTCCGGCGGTACTGGCCTACGTAATTGTGCTCCGTGGCCGGATAGGGAGGATTGTTCTGGTAGTGGCCACGCCAAGGATAGCCCACGTTCAGATACATCGGGTCGCAGTAGCCGTTCAGGTCCCACAGGCCGGGTACGGGAATCTCGTCCCAGGACGAGTCGTCATAGCCGACGACCTCGAAGCCGCGGAGCCGGCCTTCGATGGTGGGATTGAAGTGGAACTTCCACAGCCCGTTCAGGCTCAGGGTCTGCTGTTGGGCGGTGACAAAGGTCGCCCGCATGGGCATTCTGTTTTCTTCGAAGACATTCGGGTCTTGCCACGGTTCCATCTTGGTTTGCGCCGCGAGCGAGGAGGCGCAGAGGATGGACAGGAAAAGGAGAGAAAGGGTTCTTTTCATCATATGCTATGGTTTTGTTTCCGGGTTAGAGGAGGAGCGGTTCTCCTGCTTGAAGCGCGTCGGAGTCACGCCCTTCAGGTTCTTGAAGGACGTACTGAAGTAGCGCGGATAGGCGAAACCGACTTCGTCGGCGATTTCATTGATATTCTTGTCCGTGTGCAGAAGGAGGTCCACGGACCGTTCGATGCGTATCCGGTTGATATAGTCCTTGACACCCTGTCCTGTCACCTGTTTTACCTTGCCGTACAGGAGGGTCCGGCTCATCGCCAGCTGCTCCGTGAGGAACTGGACGTCCAGGCCGGGATCGGACAGATGCCGGAGGATGACGGCATCCAGCCGGGCCTTGAATTCCGGATCGGGCGTGATGGCGGTATCATCTTCCCGCTCTTCCGTATCTTGCAGCATTTCCTCGAGGAAATGGGCCATGGAACTCTTGGTCTCGTGCTCCCGCCGCTTGGTGACGGTGCGGATGCCCCAGGCGGCCGACGCCAGCAGAAGGGCGGCCAACAGCAGTCGGAACCATACGGTCCGGTACCAGGGAGGAAGCACGACGACTTCCAGCAGGCATTCCGGCACAGTAAAATCGCCACCCTTCTGCAGGCAGGAAACCAGAATCCGGTATGTCCCGTCCGACAGGGCGGGAAGCCGCAGGCGGGCGTCGTCGCTTTCAAAGGTCCGCGTCTGTGTCCCTTCCACGGTGTAGCGGAAATACTTGCGCTGGAAGGCATCGCCGTCCTTGACCTGGAAAGAGGCGACAAGGGACTGATAGTTCCAGGGGACGCGGATCCGGTTTCCCTGCACATCGGACAGCGCAGGACGGCCGTTCACCGTCAACTGGTCCAGAAAGACCGCGACCGGTTCCAGCCCCGGAATCGGGATGTCCCGGCTGATCTGCACCAGCCCGTCCGAACCGCCCATGTACAGGTAATCGGGACTCGTGGCGTTCTGGTACAGCATTTTAATGTCGTTCGGGCGGAACCCGTCCGAAGCGCTCCAGGAAACGAAGCGGTTCCCTTCGCACAGATAGGTGAACAGCCGGCTGCGGGCGCAGATCCACAGCTGTCCGTTCCCGGCGTATTCCAGAGCCGACACGCTGTCGAAAAGGCCGGTTTCCACCGGTTCATACGTATCCGAGCGGCGGTCGTACCTTCCAAGGCCGCGGTCCGTCCCCACCCACACGGTCCGATCACCGTCATAGGCGACGGATGTCACTTTCTCCTGCTCCCCCACACGGAAAAGCAGTCGGATCCTGTCCTCCTTCAAATCGGCGATCAATACCTGATTGTCCCGATAGAAGAAGGCCTCCCGCCCATCGGAACAGGCCATCCTGACACCGCTGACGGCCAGGCTGTCATCCACCTGGAGCAAAGAGAAGCTCCGGGTGCGCAGGTCGTAGAGCCAGGGGGAATAACTAAGGAAATACAGCTTGTCACCAGCCACGCGCGCCACACGGGGAAGGTATCCCCAGAAACATTCCTGCCGATTCACTTCCTCATTGACAAGCGTAAACGGTTTCCGTGCACCGGTCACTCTGTCCACCAGGAAAAAGCCCTCCATATAGATGGAAGCCAGCAGATTCCGGGCATCGAATCCGACCAGCGAAAGGATTTTGCCACGGGTTCCCGGCAGCGGCGTAAAACGACCTGAAACCGGATCGAAACGATGGATGCCGCCGCCGTCGGTTCCGACCCAGAGCGAGCCGTCGTCCTCCCGGTACAGGCTGATGACCGCGTTGTCCGTCAATCCGCACAACGGGCCGCTGAAAGAGCGGATATGGTTCTGGCGCACCTGGAAGAAGCCATGTTTGACGGTTCCTGCCCACAGGACGCCGGAAGAATCGAGGTAAAGCACCGTCACCGAGTTGGACGGCAGGCAAGCCGGATCGTCAGGGCTGTGACGAAGTGTCTGAAAGCGGCCGGAAGAGAGGTCCAGGAGCGAAATGCCGCCACCATCCGTGGCAATCCAGAGGAATCCGTCATATTCCGCGAAACTCTGGACATAGTCATGGGTCAGCCCGCTGTTACGGGTCGTATAATGGGCCAGCTCGGTTCCGTCCGGGGAATAACGCCGGACACCATCTCCGTCGTATGCAACGAAGATATCCCCCGCCTGGCTTCTGTACAAGGCGATGACCTGCCGGAACGCTTCCTGCGTAAACGGAACGGCCGGATGGCCGGGCTCGTAGCGGAACAGGCCCATCTCATCCGTTCCAAGCAGCAACTCACTCCCCTCCAAGGCCACCATCCGTCCGATGCGGTAAGCCCGTTTTCCCACACAGGAGCCCTCCCCGAAAGGATACAGGTACTCGGAACTTCCGTCTTCCGCCACGCGGGCCAGGCATCCATCACCTCCGAACAGGATTCCGTCGGGAACGGCCAGTGACGAGAAGAAGGGTTTCACCATGACGGTCTCGAATCCGCCCCGGGAGGGGCGATAGCGGGCGATGCCGCGCGACGTCCGGATCCAGACCGATCCGTCCGCGGTTTCGGACAGGTCCCGGATCTCGTTCCCCGGCAGGTGTGCCGCATCGTGTCCATGGGATGTATAGACCGTTATCTCCTGCCGGTCCATCCGATTCAACCCGTTCCGGGTTCCGATCCACAAACTGCCCCGGCTGTCCAGCAGCAACGATGTGACATTCGGCTGGGACAGGCCGTTTTCCAAGGAGATCGGGATATAGGCATACGGCGAATTCTGCGCGGCCGATACCCAAACCGCAGGAAGGAGAAATAGCAGAAGCAGGATGTTTTTCATCAAAGCCGTGGTTGCAATGGCTAAATTAGCGTTTTTCCGGAGAAAAGCCAAACATCCGCGTCCGAATTCGTCCAATTCGCATTTTTGGACGAAATCGGACTATTTACGGACAAGATCGGATTCGGTTTCGCAGGGTTTTTCCCAACTTTGTGCAGATAACCGCATCCATATCCACTAACCATAACTAAAAAAACCACTATGCTTAAAACACTCCGCAAAGCCATCCTGTCGGCGACAGCCGCACTCATGGCTTCCATCGTCGTGCTGGCACAGGGCCCACAGACCGTCCGGGGAACGGTTACCGATCCATCCGGTGAAACCGTCGTCGGCGGCTCTGTGTTCGTCAAGGGCACACAGACCGGCACGGTCACCGACATCGACGGCACCTACGTCTTGAACGGTGTCCGGCCCGGCAACGTCCTCGTTTTCTCCTGCATCGGCTATGTCACCCAGGAGATCACCTGGAACAGCGGACCCCTGAACGTGGTCCTGCAGAACGATACGCAGATGCTGGAAGAAACGGTCGTCGTCGGTTACGGCGTCCAGAAGAAAGTCAACCTGACCGGCGCCGTCTCCCAGGTCAAGGGAGATGACTTCGCCCAGCGTCCCGTCGTGGATGCCGCCCAGGCCCTTCAGGGCATGGTTCCCGGCCTGACCATCTCCAACACGGCGGCCGGCACCCCGGGCGCCGCGACGACCATCACCCTCCGTGGACGCGGCAACCTGAGCGATACCGGCAATCCCTATATCCTCGTGGATGGCGTCGAGATGAGCCTCCAGGATGTCAACCCCAATGATATCGAGAGCATTTCCGTCCTCAAGGACGCCGCCTCCGCCGCCATCTACGGAGCCCGGGCCGCCTACGGTGTCATCCTGGTCACGACCAAGCGCGGAGCCGACGGGAAGCCCGTCATCAGCTATTCCGGCAATGTCGGATGGAACGCACCGACCAAGCTTCCGACCATGGCCAGTTCCGTGGATTTCGCCCATTTCTGGAACGACGGCGCCGCCAATGCCAATGCACCCCGAAAGTATTCCGACGAAAAGATCGCCGACCTGCAACGGTTCATCGACGGAGATCCGTCCGCCGACCCGTGGGCGGAGATCCGCAACAATCCCACGGCCAACCCGTCGTCCTTCGAAAACTCGGAAAAAGGCCTCGGCAACACCGACTACTTCAAGCTCCACTACAAGGACTGGGCACTCAAGCACAACCACAACCTGTCCATCCGCGGAGGAAGCAAGAAAGTCCAGTACTATGTGAGCGGCGGCATGTATGACGAAGACGGTGCGCTGCGCTTCGCCGACATGGGCTACAAGCGTTTCAACGTGAATGCCAACACGCAAGCCCAGGTCACCGACTGGCTCAAGCTCATGTTCAGCACCAAATTCGTCCATGGACAGACCGACAGTCCGTTCGGGGACGGTGCCATCGGCTATGGCTTCTACCACACCCTGGCCCGGGAGTTCTCCACGAAACACTACATGGATGACAATGGCCACTATGTGGAATTTACGATGATCCCCTACCTTCAGAGCGGTACTTACACGACCACCAAGCGCGACCGTCTGGACATTACCCCCGGGCTGCAGATCCAGCCTGTCAAGAACTGGTTCATCAATCTGGACTACACCTACCGGTTGGGTGTCAACAATTACGAAGCCGTGGCCATCGCGCCGGACATCTACATGATGGACGGAGTGACCACCGTCAAGGGCGGACGTTCCGAGCTGGGCATTCCCAAGGACGGAAAATATACCCGGTCCAATACGAACACCAACTACCAGAGCATCAGCCTCTACACCAATTATTCCTTCACGCTGGGCGAAAAGAGCAACTTCGCGCTGCTGGCCGGCTATCAGGAAGAGGACTACCACTACGCCTACATCAAGAACGCCATCACCGGCCTTTACACCACGGCCACGCCCAGCGTCACCATGGGCAATGGCGACCAGACCATTACGGATACCCGTTACGGGTGGGCCACCCGCGGCTACTTCGGGCGCATCAATTACGACTATGACGGCCGGTATCTGCTGGAACTGAACGGCCGTTACGACGGATCTTCCCGTTTCGCCGCCGACCACCGCTGGGGCTTCTTCCCGTCCGTTTCCGCCGGTTGGAACATTCACAAGGAACCGTTCCTGCAGTCCGCTTCCGGCTGGCTTTCCAACCTGAAACTCCGGGCCTCCTACGGTCTGCTGGGCAACCAGGCAGGAGCCGCGACCTATACTTTCGCCTCCACCATGAGCATGAGTTCCGGTCTGGGCAGTTACATTTACTCCGACGGACGCCATTCCTACACCCAGGCTCCCGGCGTGGTGAATCCTCTCACCACCTGGGAAAAGGTGTTGAACCAGAATGTCGGTCTGGATTTCGGCTTCTTCGGGAACGCCCTCACCGGCTCCTTCGACCTGTTCCAGCGCGACACGCGCGACATGCTGGGCCCGGGCGAAGACTATCCGGACATCTTCGGTGCCAGCGCGCCCCAGACCAACAACGCGAACATGCGTAACCGTGGTTGGGAATTCGCCATCAACTACCGGGGCCACGCCGGACGTGACTTCAACTACTCCATCGGCGGTTCCGTGTCGGACGCCACGGCCGTCGTCACCAAGTATTCCAACCCGACCGGAACCGATCCTGCCGGCAGCTGGTATGAGGGGAAGAGCGTCGGCGAGATCTGGGGATACCGGGCAGACGGCCTCATCCAGAACCAGGCCGAGGCGGATGCCTTCAATGCCTTGGACCACTCCTTCATCAGCGCGACGAAGTGGACGCCCGGCGATGTGAAATACATCGACCTGAACGGGGACGGCAAGATCAACAAGGGCAGCAATACCCTGGGTGACATGGGAGACTTCACCGTTATCGGCAACACCACTCCCCGCTACAACTACACGATCAACGGATCCGTCTGGTGGAAGGGTATCGGCCTGAACTTCCTGTTCCAGGGCGTGGGCAAGCGCGACTATGACCCTTCGAGCTCCCTCTATTTCTGGGGCTTCGGACCTTATGCCCAGGTGACCGTGCTCAAGGAGCACATGGACTACTGGCGGGAAGACAATCCCAACGCCTATTATCCCAAACCGTACATCCACAACGCCGGCGGCGTGGGCACCTACCAGAGCAAGCAGAAGCAGTGCAGCGACCGTTACCTGCAGAATGCCGCATACCTCCGCCTGAAGACCGTCACCCTGTCCTATGACCTTCCGCAGTCGTTGATCGGCAAAATCGGCCTGAGCAAGGCCCAGTTGTACGTGACGGGAGAAAATCTCCTGACTTTCACCAAACTGTCCACGATCTTCGATCCGGAAGCCATCTTCACCTATAATTCCTATAACGGCGGTAATGCCAACCGTGGCGCTTCAGACGCCGGTAAGAGCTATCCGATGAACAAGACCGTTTCCGTAGGTATCGTCGTCAACTTCTAAACGCTCCATGATCATGAAACTACGCAATATACTGACTGTACTGGCCATCATGACGGCCGCAACGGCCTGCTTCAAGCTGGACAAGGACCCGGAAGGCGTGCTTTCCACGAATAACCCGTTCCGGTCCACCGGTGAAATCCAGAATTACATCAACCAGTTTTACGAGACAGCCGTCCGCACACAGGATTTCGGCATGGGCGGCGGCAACCATATCGCTGGATCGGACACCTATAGCGACAACATGGCCGCTTCGGCACCGGTCGCCCGCATCAACGGCGCCCTTTCCATCGGCAACGCCGTTTCCCTGAGCGCCTATACCCGCATCCGCAATGTCAATTTCCTGCTGAACAACAAGGACAACTGCGACAAGACGGGCAACTACAACCAGCTCATCGGCGAGGCCTACTATTTCCGCGCCTGGTACTATTATCAGCTGCTCAAGGATTATGGCGGGGTCGCCATCGTGAAGGAACCGCTGAATCCGGACCTGGAAGCCATGCAGGTGGGCCAAGACTCACGCACGGCCGTGACCGACTTCATCCTGGAGGACCTGGATGAGGCCATCAGCCTCCTCAATGAACAGAACAGCGCCGCCACGATGCGCGTCCACCGCGATGTCGCCCGCGCGCTGAAAAGCGAGGTCGCCCTGTTCGAAGGCACGTGGGAAAAATACCACAAGGCCAAGAACGACGCCTTCTACGACAAGACCGTCACCGATGACAAGATCCAGTCCTATCTGCGGACCGCGGCCGAAGCCGCCAAAGCCGTCATGGACCGTGGCGTATGGGCCATCCACAACACGGGAAAGACCAACGACGACTACCGGGTCGTGTTCCAGACCACGAATCTGGACAACAACAAGGAAGTGCTCTGGTACAAGCGTTACGACGGAGACCTCGTGGGCAACAACGTGGACCGCTATCTGAACAAGGGCGGCGGTGGCGTCGGTGTCACTTCTTCCCTGGTGAACGACTACCTGTCCATCGACGGAAGACCTTACACCAAGGCCGAGCGGGAAGCCGCGCAGGTCGTTTACGGACAGGAGCTTCTGCCCACGGTGCGTGACCCTCGCCTCGCCCAGACCGTCGCCATGCCCGGCCAGGTCCTGCGTCCGGACATGCCGGAAGGAATGCCGGCACCTCCGCTCTTTGCCGAAGGCCACCATCACAACACGACAGGCTATGCCATCCTCAAGCACGTCCAGATCGACTATACCGGAAATCTGGAAGCGGAATACAAGGGTGCTACGCCGGCCATCCAGGTACGCTATGCCGATGTCCTGCTGAACTACGCCGAAGCACTGGCCGAGCTGGACGGCGCCGGCAACGAATCCCGGATCATCGCTGCCTTGAAGCCGCTCCGCGACCGCGTGGGCATGCCGGCGATGGATTTCGACCGCGAGTACAACACCGAAGCCGATTATCCGTTCCGGAGCCTGAACAAGTACATCCAGGCAGTCCGTCGTGAGCGCCGCGTGGAACAGGCCCTGGAAGGCCGCCGCTTCTACGATATCGCCCGTTGGGCCGCAGCCGATGTCCTGTTGGTGAACTGGACGCCCGAAGGAGCCCTTTTCACGGGCAGCAACCTCCCGACCCTGCGGGACAATTTCAGCGAACTGGTCTATGACCAGGATTCCGGGAACAACCTGTTCCTCACCGGTGTGCCCGGCGATGCCCGGCGCTACATCATCCCCATCCCTCCGGGCACGATGAGCGGCGGATACAAGTTCAAGGAAAACAGAGACTACCTGCTTCCGTTCCAGCAGCGCCTCCTGACGCTTACGGGGAACAAGTGGCAGCAGAATCCCGGTTGGTAATGGACGCTCCCAGACTCTTTCTGATGTTGACAGGAGCTGCGGCCACGGCGGCCGCAGTCTCCTGTTCCCAAGCAAAGAAAAAGCCCGAAAAGCCGCTGAATGTCGTTTACATCATGTGTGACGACCACGCCTACCAGACCATAAGCGCGTATGACCAGCGGTTCATGCGGACCCCCAACATCGACCGTCTGGCCGAGGAAGGGGCCCGCTTCACAAACAGTTTTGTCGCAAATTCCCTGAGCGGACCCTCCCGGGCCTGCCTGCTGACCGGCAAGCACAGTCATGCCAACGGTTTCACGAACAACGAGCACGGCATCTTCGACGGCAGCCAGCAGACACTGCCGAAGTTGCTGCAGGCGGGCGGATACCAGACGGCGATGGTCGGGAAATGGCACCTGGTGAGCGATCCCACGGGATTCGATTACTGGGACATCCTCACCGGACAGGGAGATTACTACAACCCGGTATTCATCCGGAACGGGGAAAAGGTCGTCCGCCCCGGCTATTCCACGGACATCACGACGGACGTGGCCTTCGAATGGTTGGAGCATCGGGATGCCGACAAACCTTTCTGCCTGTTCCTCCACTACAAGGCCCCGCACCGCAGCTGGATGCCGGACCTGCAGGACCTGGGGAGTTTCGACGAGGTCACCTTCCCGCTTCCGGAAACCTTCTATGACGACTACGCCACCCGCGAAGCCGCCGCCAAGCAGGAAATGAGCATCCTCGCCGACATGAACATCATCTACGACCTGAAGATGGCGGACCGGGAAAACGAGATCCATACTCCGGAACAGCCGTGGCTGGAGGAATACGGCCGCAGCCTGTACCGGCAGGACCTCGCTCCCGGCGAGACCGTGGAAGGCCGGATGGACGCGGAGCAGCAGGCCGTCTGGGATGCGTACTACGACCCGATCATCGCGCAGTTCAAGCGGGACAACCTTTCCGGGAAAGCCCTGTATGAGTGGAAATACCAGCGCTACATGCGGGACTACTGCAGCGTCATCCGATCCGTGGACCGGAATGTGGGCCGGGTCTATGAGTACCTCGAAAAGCATGGCCTGCTGGAGAATACCGTCGTGATCTATACCTCCGACCAGGGGTTCTACATGGGCGAACACGGGTATTTCGACAAGCGGTTCATGTACGAGGAGAGCTTCCGGACACCGTTCCTGGTCAGGATGCCGGGCGGGAAGCCCGTGAAGGCGGCCAAGGGCCGCACCCGGGTCCTGGGAGCCGGCTTCGGACACCGCTCCAACGACATCGACGAGTTCATCCAGAACATCGACTACGCTCCCACGATCCTGGAGATGGCCGGCCTGCCTGTCCCGGATGACATCCAGGGCGAGAGTTTCCTGCCTCTCCTGCGGGGAGAAAAGCCGGCGAACGTGATGACCTCCGAAGGAAAGGGATGGCGCCGGTCGCTCTACTACCATTTCTACGAGTATCCGGCCGAGCATTCGGTCCGCCGCCATTATGGCGTCCGGACGGAACGCTACAGCCTGATGCACTTCTACAACGACATCGACGAATGGGAACTGTTTGACTTGGACCAAGATCCGTTGCAGCTTCACAACATCTACGGGGAACCCGGGACGGAAGCCGTCACGAAGGAACTGCTCGATGAACTGCACCGGCTGCAGAAGCTGTATCAGGATCCGATTGAACAAACCTTATGAAATTCCATCCTCTCATAGCCATCCTGCTTGCAACGGCGGCTTGCGCCCCGGATCCCGTCCTGGGTGATTTCGCCGTCAGCCCCCTGCCGAAAGAGATCACGGTCGAGGAAGGCGCCCCCTTCGTGTTTTCTCCCCGGACGGCCATCCAGGCACCCCGGGAACTGGAAACGACTGCCCGGCTGCTCTCCGAAGCACTGGAAGAAGCCACGGGGATGAAACCGGCCCTGTCGGAAAAGGGACGGATCGTCCTTTCCATCGACCCGACCCTTCCCGAAGAAGGCTACCGGATCCAGTGCCGGAAAAACGGCATCCACATCACCGGAGGCAGCGGGAAAGGGGTCTTCTACGGAACGCAGACCCTGTACAAAGCCCTCCCTGTCCATCCCCAAGGCCGTCCCGCCCTCCCGGCAGCGACGGTCCAGGATACCCCGGCTTTCTCCTACCGCGGGTTCATGGTGGATGTCGGTCGTCACTATTTCGACATCGGCTATCTGGAAGAACTCCTGGATATCATGGCCCTGCACGGGATCAACGTCTTCCACTGGCACCTGACCGAGGACCAGGGATGGCGGATCCCGGTTCCGGCCTATCCGCGCCTGACGGAGGTCGGCTCCTATCGTTCCCGGAGCATCCTGGAGCCGGGTTCGACCCAGTTCGACACCATTCCCGTCCAGGGTCATTACACCCGGGAGGAGATGGAACACCTGGTCCGCTACGCGGCCGACCGGCAGATCACGGTCATCCCGGAAATCGACATGCCCGGCCACATGCTCGCGGCGCTCGCTTCCTATCCCGAACTGGGTTGTACAGGCGGTCCTTATGCCGTCGCGGAGCGTTTCGGCGTGTTTGCCGACGTGCTCTGCCCCGGAAAGGACGCGACTCTGGACTTCGCAAAAGCCGTCCTGGAGGAAGTGATGGACATCTTCCCGTCGCAGTACATCCACCTGGGAGGGGACGAATGCCCGAAAGAACGCTGGGAATCCTGTCCGGACTGCCAGGCCCGGATCCGTGAGCTCGGCTTGAAGGACCTGCCGGGAAAAAGCAAGGAGAACCGTCTTCAGACTTGGTTCATGGAACAGATGCAGGAGGTGCTCCGGGCCCGCGGCCGGCACATGATGGGGTGGGATGAGATCCTGGAAGGGACGCCGGCCCCGGATGTCACGGTCCTGGCATGGACTTCCCCGAAAGCCGCGCTCCGCTCCGCCCGCGAAGGGCACCCGACCGTCACCTGTCCCATCCAGCATCTGTATTTCAGCAATCCCCGGTGGAACCGTCTGACCGGACGGGAAAGCATCGACCGCGTATATAGCCTGGAGGTCGTTCCGGCCGAGCTTTCCGAGACGGAGCGGAAGAATGTCATCGGAGCCGAAGGGTGCATCTGGACCGAATGGGTCGCCGATTCTACCAAGATGGAATGGGAAATGCTGCCCCGCATCGCCGCGCTCGCGGAACTGCAATGGGGTGCCCCGAAGGACCTGGATGCGTTCCTCCCCAGATTGGAGAAAATGACGCAGCTCTACGACCACCGCGGCTGGAATTGGAAAGAGGACATCGCCGAAGCCTGGCATTGACACGAAAGAGAATTGTATGAGAGGTAAATTATGGTACGCCGCCTGCCTTCCCGCTGTCGCATCATCCTGCGTCCAGCCAGGGAGGACGGAAGGTCCCCCGAATGTCGTGATCATCCTGGCCGATGATCTCGGGTATGGAGACCTGGGATGCTATGGCGCCCGGAATGTGGAGACGCCCCATGTGGACCGGCTGGCCATGCAAGGGGTCCGCCTGACCCAGGCGTACGCGACCTCTTCGGTATCCACCCCCTCCCGCTACTCCCTGCTTACCGGGGAGTACGCCTGGCGCCGGAAAGATACCGACATCGCCGTGGGCGACGCCGGCATGATCATCCGCCCCGGACAATATACCCTGGCCGATGTCTTCGCAAACGAAGGCTATGCCACCGGCGCGTTCGGGAAATGGCATCTGGGCCTGGGAGAGAAGGGAGGCGAGCAGGATTGGAACGCCCCGCTACCGACCGGCCTTGCCGACATCGGGTTCCGGGAATCCTATATCATGGCGGCCACGGGCGACCGGGTTCCCTGTGTGTTCATTGAAAACGGCCGGGTCGCCCAATACGATCCGTCGGCCCCCATCGAGGTCAGTTACCGGCAGCCCTTCGAGGGAGAACCGCTCGCCAAGGACCACCCGGAACTGCTCTTCAACCTCCCGTCCACGCCCGGAGTCGGGCACAACCAGGCCATTGTCAACGGGATTGGACGGATCGGATACATGAAAGGTGGCGGCAAGGCCCTGTGGAAAGACGAGAACATCGCCGATTCCATTACCGTCCATGCGCTCGATTTCATGGAAAGGAACAAGGACAAGCCCTTTTTCGTCTATCTCGCGACCAACGACATCCACGTCCCCCGCTTCCCGCATGAACGGTTCCGGGGACGGTCCGGAATGGGGCTGCGCGGCGACGCCATCGTGGAATTCGACTGGACGGTAGGCGCCGTCATGGAACAGCTGGATCGGCTCGGACTCACGGAAAACACGATCCTGATCGTCACCAGCGACAACGGTCCCGTCCTGGAGGACGGATACCAGGACCGGGCCCGGGAACTGCTGAACGGGCACAGTCCTTCGGGGAACCTGCGGGGGAACAAGTACGGCGTGTACGAAGCCGGCGCCCGGGTGCCGGCCATCGTCCGCTGGCCCGGCCGCATCGCCGCCGGGACCCAGTCGGAGGCGCTGGTCTCCCAGGTCGACCTCTTCGCTTCGCTGGTCCGCCTGCTGGGCGCAACCGTTCCGCGCGGGGCGGCCCCGGACAGCCGGGACGGCCTGGACGCGTGGCTGGGGCAGGATCCGGTGGGCCGGCCTTACGTCGTGGAACAGGCCAACAACCGCACGCTCTCGGTCCGGACGCCGCGGTGGAAGTATGTCGAGCCTTCGGACGGACCGGAAGAATACCGGTGGGCCCCGGGCTCCGAGCTGGGATACAAGCCTTTCCCGCAGCTCTTCGACCTCTCCGCCGACCCGCGCGAGCAGCAGAATGTCGCCGACAGCCAGCCCGGCACGGTCCGGGAACTGGAGGCTATCCTGGCCGCGGAAAGGGCGGGCGAATCCGGCCGCTAACCGGCCCGAGCAGGCTGCTTTTCACGCAAAAATTCAGGAATTTCGCGTGAAAAGATTTTCAAAAAAAGGCCCTCCAGTAGGCTGAGAGGCCTTTTTTCAACTTTATCCGTTTCCCTTTTTGCGAACACGGCTCGTTTTCCGGTACTTTGTATCCGTGGAGCCGGGCTGCAAATCCGGAACAATAACGATGAAGAGAATGATCCTGTTCGGGTGCCTGGCCGGCGCCCTTGCGTTCACCGCCTGCGAGCGGCTGGACCACGTGAACCTCCCCGCCGACGAGCCGGGAGAACCCCTTGTATTCACCCTGGACGAGGTGGCGCGTCTCCTCGCCTCCGTCCCGGTCGGACAAGACCAGGTGGCGGAGGTCCGGGACGCCGTCACCTCCTCCTCCGGCAACGGGTACGACGAAGAGTACCCGATGCGGCAGGTTTTCGAAACGCCGGGAACCGGGATCGGCGGGACGCCGGACACCCGGGTGGCGTCCTATCCGGCGCCGCTCCGGGACCTGCTCGCGGCCGAAGTCCGGAAACAGTACGGGACCCGGGCCCTGGACGCCGAGGCGTTCCTCGACGCGCTGTCCGCCTCGGACGTGCAGATTTACTGGCCGTTCTCCGAGGAATTCGAGGGGGACGAAACGCCCGTCGTGACCTTCGACCCCGGCGGCCGGGACACGGAGAACGTCGGATGGGTCCGGCGGGACGACGGCACCGTGGAAGAGATCATCGTCAACGAAGAGATGGCCCGGGAGCGGCCCGTCTGGGTCATCAACCGAAACCGCGACGCGGAATACCCGTCGCTGGAGATGCTGCGGCGGGAGGACCCGGACTGGGGCCAGGGCGGCGGCCACATCCTCGTCCGGCCCCAGGCCGGGAACGCCCCCGGCACCCGCTCCGGGGACCGGGAATTCAAGACGCTGGTCCTCCGCTCCTTCAAGGCCAACCGCCAGTATGACACCTGGTTCTGCGGTGGGTCGGAGGTCTGGGTGAAATGCGGCGCCATCGAGGACTTCTGGGCCACGACGGACGCGGAGCTGCGCCTCTACTCCCCGTCCATCACGGACTTCCTCATCGTAGTCCGGCGAAAACAGGTAGGCAAGGTGCTGGATTTCAACGCCGTCCTCGTGTCGGAATGGACCGGGCTGCTGGACAACTGCGCCTTCATGATGGTGGAGGACGACGGCGGCACCATGACCACCTGGAAATGCTCGGCCATGGTCAAGTACAACTCCCGGAGCTATGGTTTCGAAATCGAAATCCCCCTGCGGGCGCGCGACGACATCATCTGGCGCGGCGCCCTCACGCGGACCTACATCGAACGAAACAACGGCGTCACCGGTCATTTCGGCGACGTGGAACTGGTGCTGGAACTGATTTGAATGCAGACCTTATCGGACCGTCATCTCGCAGGCTGCGCAGTCGAAGTCCAGGCGAAGCCGGCGGCCCTGGTTGAGCAGGAACAGAGGTTCGGGACGGGTGCCCGGCTTCTGCTTCGGACACAGGCCCAGTTCGTGGCGGAGGCAGTATTTCGTCCGCATGTACTCGGCTCCCTCGCGGTGCGTAAGCTCAAATGCGTCCTCGATGGCGGCGCTCCCCCGCTCCCGGTAGATCTCCCGGGCGACGGAATTGGCGATGTTGTCTTTATAGGTCAAGGCTTCCGGCGCCGGGTCGGGGCGCACGGCGCCGCGGCGGAGCGGCAGCCTCCGCACCGGCTGCGCGTCCAGGGCCGACGCCAGGTCGCGCCGGATGCCGTTCAGGAAGGAGGCGCTCATGAAAGGAACCGGGCCGTCCGCCTCCACACCGGCCACGGAGAAAGCATAGATGCCGGACCGCTTGGCAAGCTGGGCACGCACGGTCTCCAGCATCCGGTCCGCATCCCGGGCCGCCTCGAAAGGAGCGGGGACCTCCACGGACGCTTCCCGGCCGTCTTCCGTCACGGCGGTGACGGCCAGGGCGCCGGCCTCCAGCCGCGCCTGCAGCGTCACGCCGATCTCGCGGACCGGCCGGTCCGCCTCCAGTTTCCGCTCGAATTCCGCGTCGATGTTGCGGTACAGCCGCATGCCCTCTTTCAATCCGGAAACCTCCTTGCAGCGGATCGTGATACCCTCGCATACATCACCCCGGAAACCGACGATTCCTCCGTCGCGGCCAACGAAGGCGAAGCCGTCGCCGTTGTGGAGCGTCAGGCCGGGGTTCGCCGGTCGGACCGTCACGACGCCCGCCCGCAGGCGGTCCACCGTGCCGATGTACTCCCCCATCGACTTGGGCGCGTCCATCGCGGCCCATTCCCCACGTTTCCCGTCCAGGAAGAGTTCCGTATAGTCGCGGTTGAACGTCTTCTTCAAATCGGGCCGGAAACCGCCCCGGAGCGTCCCGAACGAGGCGCGGCGGTATTTGTCGGGATAGCGGCGAACGAGGGCGTCCAGCGCGTCGGAATAGGCCCGGACGACGTTCCGGACATAGGAGACGCTCTTGAGCCGGCCCTCGATCTTGAACGAATCGGCCCCGGCCTCGGCCAGGTCCTCCAGCCGGTGGATGAGGTTGAAATCCTTCAGGGAAAGCAGGGCCTTGTTCTTCACGAGCACCCGGCCGGAAGCGTCTTCCAGGTCGTAGAGCGACCGGCAGGCCTGGACACAGGCCCCGCGGTTCGCGCTCCGGCCCGCCAGGTGCTCTGACAGGTAGCACTGTCCGCTGTAGCACACGCAGAGGGCGCCGTGGACGAAGCATTCCAGTTCGGCTTCGACCGCATCCCGGATGGCGCGGATCTGCGCCAGGGACAGCTCCCGTTCCAGGACGAGCCGGCCATAGCCGAGACTCTCGGTGAAACGCGCCTTCTCCGGCGTGCGGATGGCGCACTGGGTGGAAGCGTGGAGGATCATCCCTTCCGGAGCGAGCCGCGTGACGGCCGCATCCTGCACGATCAGCGCATCCACGCCGGCGTCCTGCAGTTCCTGCAGCAGCCGCCGGGCCTGCGGAATCTCCTCCTCGTACACCAGCGTATTGAAAGTCACGTAGATGCGGGCGCCGAACCGGTGCGCATAGTCGCACAGCCGGCGGATGTCCCCGACGGGGTTCCCCGCCGCCTGCCGCGCCCCGAAGGCCGGGCCGGCGATATACACGGCATCGGCCCCGCAGTCGACGGCCGCGAAGCCGATGTCCGCCGTCCGGGCGGGAGCGAGGAGTTCGAGGGCCCGCATAGCCCCGTTACTTCGTATAGAAAATGAAGCGGTTCTTGTCGTAGAAGTCCTTGACGATGTCCGTCTGGGTGAAACCGGCCTCCTTGAAGACGGCCTCGGTCTCCTTGCCCAGGACTTCGTTGATCTCCGTCAGGCCCTTGCCCTCGGCCGCCAGGAAGCGGTCCGACCAGCGGGCGATGGCCCGGTAGAACTTGAGCGGGTCCGCGTCCGGCACGAACAGGGCGGAGGCGGGCTCGTAGTCCAGCACGTTCTTGCGGATCTGGCTCCGTTCGGATTCCATCACGTAGGGCGGGTTGGAGAGGATGAGGTCGAATTCGCCGAAGTTGAATTCCTGTTCCGTCTCCAGGACGTCGGCGTTCACGAAGGTGGGCGCCTGGGCGCCGGTGGCCTTCATCTCGGAGGAGAAATTCTGGCTCCGGGCCACGTCCAGGGCCCCTTCGGAGTTGTCCACGCCCACCACGCGGGCGCCGGGGACGCCCAGGGCGACCGTCCAGGCGATGTTGCCCGATCCGGTGCAGAGGTCCAGGATGCGGACCGGCTCCGCGGAGCGGCCGTACGGGATGCGGCGCTGCTTGATGCGGGCGGCGAGCTTCACCGCCTCGCGCACCAGGAGTTCCGTCTCCGGGCGCGGCACCAGCACATTCTTGTCCACCTTGAAGATATGGCCGCAGAATTCGGTCTTGCCCACGACATACTGGATGGGTTCGCCGGCCTGGAGCCGGACCATCGCCTCGGCCAGGGGCTGCACCTTCTTCTTGTCGATCTGATACTGCGGCTCGATGATGTGGGTGTAGTTCTTCGTTCCCAGGATCTCGCTGCAGAGCTGGAGGACGACCGCCTTCGCCTCCGCCGTCGGATAGAGGCTCTCCAGGGAAGCGACGCCGTCTTTCAGGAATTCGGACAGGAGCATAGGCTAGGAGTTTTCGATGATCTGGGTGAGGAAGTCGGTGAAACTGAGCCCCGCGGCGCGCACCATCTTCGGGACCAGCGAAGCGTTGGTCATGCCCGGGATGATGTTCACCTCCAGGAAATAGATGCCGTCCGCCGCGGTCAGGTAGTCCATGCGGACCAGTCCCTTGCAGCCGAGATGGCGGTAGATGCGGCGGGAGATGTCCTGGATCAGCTGCGCCAGGGCGTCGGGAACCTCCGCCGGGCAGACTTCCCGGCTGAGCCCGTTGTACTTGGCGTCGTAGTCGAACCAGCCCGTCTCGGAGATGATCTCGATGATGGGGAGGGCCCGGACGCCCGTGCCGTCGTTATAGACGGCGCAGGTAAGCTCATGCTCGGAGGCGATGCCTTTCTCCACCAGGACCGTCTCGCCTTCCTTGAACGCGTACTTGATGGCCGAGGGAAGGTCCTCCGCCCGCGTCACCTTCGTGATGCCGAAGCTGGAGCCGCCGTTCGTGGGCTTGACGAACAGGGGCAGGCCCAGGGCCGCGACCGTCTTCTCCGAGAAGGCGTCCACGTCCTGGCCGAGGCGGATGAAGGCGTCCGGCGCGAGCTTCACATAGTCCAGCCCGCGCAGGTAGTTCTTGCAGGAGTATTTGTCGAAGGCCACGGTGGTGACGAAAGCGCTGCAGGAGGAATGCGGGATGCCCAGCATCTCGAAATAGCCCTGCAGGAGGCCGGTCTCGCCCGGCGCGCCGTGCTGCATGATGTACACGAAATCGAACTTGACTTTCTCGCCCAGCACACGGACGGAGAAGTCGGTCTTGTCCACCTGGGGCTGGGCGCCCTCCGGGAACGGGACCCGCATCGAGTTCGCCTTCCGCATCGCCACGAGCTTCCAGTCGCCGAAGCGGGCGAAAATCTCGTAGACGTCGTACTTGAACTCGTCGATCCGGGAGGCGGTGAACTCGCCGCTGCGGCAAGACACCTCCCACTCGGAAGAATCACTGCCGTAGATGACGGCGATGGATTGGTATCGGGACATGGTCGTAAAACCGTTTAATCAAAGTAATAGTCTTCCAGCTCGGACTTCGCCGAGTTATCTCCTTCGTCGCCGTTGCAGAACGAGACGTTCGTCCCGGCCGGGAAGGCGTCGTTGGAGGAAATGCCCAGCGTGCCGTCCGCGAGGACCTTCTTCATCCAGAGGCCCCAGATCGGGAGAGCCATGTTGGCGCCCTGGCCGAGAGCCGTGGAGGAGAAGTGCACGTACCGGTCCTCCGCGCCCACCCAGACGCCCGCCGTGATGGTGGGGGTGTAGCCGATGAACCAGCCGTCGGAATTGTCGTTGGTCGTGCCGGTCTTGCCGGCGATGGCGCCGGACAGGCCGTAGCGGAAGCGCAGGCGCGAGCCCGTGCCGCCGTCCACCACCCCGCGCATCATCTGCACCATCGCGTAGGCGGCGTTCTGGGAGATGGCTTCGTGGCGGCGGTCGGAGAACTGGCCGAGCACGTTGCCGTCGCTGTCCTCGATCCGGGTGACGAAGAGCGGATAGGTGTATTCTCCCTCGGACGGGAAGGTGTTGTAGGCGGTGACCATCTCATACACGGAGAGATCCGCCGAGCCGACGCACAGGGAGACGACCGGGTCGATCCGGCCGCCGATGCCCATCTTGTGCATCATGGACACCATCGCCTCCGGGCCCAGCTGCTTCATCAGGTAGGCGGCCACGGAGTTGGAACTCTGGGCGAGGCCCCAGCGGAGGTCCACCATGGTGCCGCTGGTGTGCGGGTCCTGCGGCGTCCAGGTCTGGTCGCCGTTCACGACCAGCACCTGCGGCACGTTGAGCACCTTGTCGCAGGGGGTCATGCCGGATTCCATCGCGAGGGTATAGAGGAAGGGCTTGATGGTGGAGCCCACCTGCCGCTTGCCCTGCCGGACGTTGTCATATTTGAAATACCGGTAGTCGGGACCGCCCACGTAGGCGCGGACGTGGCCCGTACGCGGCTCGATGGCCATGAAGGCCGCCCGGAAGAAGGACTTGTAGTAGCGGATGGAGTCGTCCGGGGTCATGAGCGTATCGACATAGCCCGGCTTCTCCCAGGTGAACAGGCGCATGGGCACCTTCTCCGTGAAGCTCTTCGCGATCTCCGCGTCGGAGCAGCCCGAAGCCTTCATCATCCGGTTGCGGTCGCTCCAGCGGCGGGCCTGGTCCATGGCGATGTCCATCACCTTCTGGTCCGTGTCGTTCGAGAACGGCGGGTGCTTGCGGGTGCGGACCTCCTTCCAGAAGGCCTTCTGCAGGTTCTGGCCCAGGTGCTCGACGATCGCCTCCTCGGCGTAGCGCTGCATCTTGTAGTTGATGGTGGTATAGATGCGGAGGCCGTCCTTGTCCAGGTCATACGGCGTGCCGTCGCTCTTGAGGTTCTTGTTCAGCCAGCCGTACAGGGGGTCGTCGGCCCACTGGAGGGAGTCCACGCGGAAATCCTCCACGGTGGCGTAGGACTTGCGCCGGGGGCGTTCGGCTGACATCGTCCGGCGGAGCATGTCCCGGAAGTACGGGCCCACGCCGGTGGTGCGGTCCATACCGCGGGAATGCAGTTCGATGGGGAGCTGCCGGAGGGAGTCGCACTCCGCCCGCGTCAGGTAGTCCTTGTCGCGCATGCGCCCGAGGATCAGGTTGCGGCGCTCCAGGGCCTTGTCCGGGTTGATGGCGGGGTTGTAGCGCGTCGGCTTGTTCACCATGCCCACCAGGACGGCGCTCTCCTCCACTTTCAGGTCGATGGGGTTCTTGCCGAAGAACTGCAGGGAGGCGGACTGGATGCCGTAGGAGTTGGAACCGAAGAAGACCGCGTTCAGGTACATGTCCACGATTTCCTCCTTCGTGTAGTTGCGCTCCAGCTTGACCGCGGTGATCCACTCGCGGAGCTTGATCCAGATCATGTCCAGCTTGGAGGCGTGCTCCTTGCGGGGGTAGAGGGTCTTCGCGAGCTGCTGGGTGATGGTGGAACCGCCGCCCTGGCTGGAGTCGCGGGACAGGAGCGTCTTGAACAGGACGCGGAAAAGGCTGGGGATGTCGATGCCGGAGTGGCTGTAGAAGCGGGCGTCCTCGGTGGCGACCGTCGCCTGCACGAGGTGCTCGGGAAGCTCGTCATAGCTGACGAAGGTGCGGTTCTCGATATGGTAAGTCGTGAGGATCTCGCCTTCCTCGGCGATGACCTGGGTGGCCAGCTTGCTGTCCGGGTTCTCCAGCTCCTCGATGGTCGGGATCTCGGCGAAGGCCCAGACGAACCCGAGCAGGACGAAGATCAGGACGATCGGCGTCAGGAGCAGGATCCAGAACCAGCGGACGATCTTCTTGCGTGTATTGTCTGTCATCTCAAATTTCTTTCATTGCGCACAAGACCATAGGTCTTGCTGGGATTACTGAATTACAAAAGTAATCAGAAAATTTGGAAAATTGCCCGAAATCTCGCTTACTTTGCAAAATAATAGGTAAAAGCAGAAGATTATGGAGGGAAAAAACTTAGTCATCGTCGAGTCTCCCGGGAAGGTGAAGACCATTCAGAAGTTCCTGGGCGGAGACTATCTCGTCAAAGCAAGCATCGGCCACATCCGGGACCTGCAGGAGAAGAAATTGAGCGTGGATGTGGAACATGGGTTCCAGCCCGAATACGTCGTTCCGGCCGACAAGAAGAAAGTCGTGTCCGACCTCAAGAAACTCGCCGCCACGGCCGAGACCGTGTGGCTGGCGTCCGATGAGGACCGCGAAGGAGAGGCCATCTCCTGGCACCTGTCCGAAACCCTGGGCCTGGACCCGGCCAAGACCCGCCGGATCGTCTTCCATGAGATCACCAAGCCGGCCATCCTCGATGCCATCCAGCATCCCCGCGACATCGACCGGAACCTCGTGGACGCGCAGCAGGCGCGCCGCGTGCTGGACCGGCTCGTGGGCTTCGAGCTCTCCCCCGTCCTGTGGCGGATGATCCAGCCCAAGCTCTCCGCCGGCCGCGTGCAGAGCGTCGCCCTGCGCCTGGTCGTGGACCGGGAGAAGGAGATCATGGATTTCCGCAGCACGCCTTATTATAAGGTGGAGGCCGTCTTCCATCCGGAGGGCGCCCCGGCCGCCGTGAAGGTCAAGGCCCTGCTGGACACCCGTTTCGAGTCGATGGCGGAGGCCCGGAAGTTCCTGAAGGACTCGGTGGGCGCCACCTACCGGATCGACACCCTGGAAAAGAAGGAGGGAACCCGGTTCCCGGCCGCTCCGTTCACCACCTCCACCCTCCAGCAGGAGGCTTCCCGGAAGCTCCACTTCCCGGTGGGCACCACGATGCGCGTCGCGCAGGCCCTCTATGAACGGGGTCTGATCACCTACATGCGTACCGACTCGACGAACCTCTCCTCCCTGGCCCTGGGCACGGCGAAGAAGTTCATCATCGACAATTTCGGCGAGGAGTATTCCCACACCCGCCAGTACCGGACCAAGACCAAGGGGGCGCAGGAAGCCCACGAGGCCATCCGTCCCACCTACATCGAGAACACCGCCATCGAAGGCACCGCGCAGGAGAAGAAGCTCTACGAGCTGATCTGGAAGCGCACCGTCGCCTCGCAGATGAGCGAGTCCCGGGTGATGAACACCTCCATCCGCATCGCCTCCGACCGTCGGAGCGAGCACTACGCCGTCCAGGCCGCCGAAATGCTGTTCGACGGTTTCATGAAAGTGTACCTGGAAGGCCGGGACGACGAGGAGCCCGAAGAGGGCGACCTGGTCCTGCCGGAGCTCCACGTCGGCGACAAGATGCAGGAGAAGGGCGTCACCGCCCAGTGCAAGTACACCGTTCCGCCTCAGCGCTATTCCGAGGCCACCCTCGTCAAGAAGCTGGAAGAGCTGGAAATCGGCCGTCCGTCCACCTACGCCACCATCATCAGCACCCTCACCACCGCCCGCGGCTATGTCACCAAGGGCGACAAGGACGGCGTGAAGATGCCGGTGACGGACCTCCACCTGAAGGACGGGTCCATCACCGAGAAAGCCCGGACCGAGACCGTGGGCGCGGAGCGCGGCAAGCTCCTCCCCCAGGAGATCGGCATCATCGTCTCGGACTACCTCGTCAAGAATTTCGGCGAAATCATGGACTACGACTTCACGGCCAACGTGGAGAAGGACTTCGACGAGATCGCCGACGGGAAGAAGGTGTGGAACGAGACCATCGGCACCTTCTACAAGCCTTTCCACAAGCAGGTGGACAGCGTCCTCGCCGCGCGGGAATACAGCCGCGTGAGCCGCGAGCTGGGCACCGCCCCCGACGGGGACAAGGTCGTCGCCGCGTTCGGCAAGTTCGGCGCCTACGTGCAGAAGGGCGAAGGCGAGCACCGGCAGTTCGCTTCCCTGGGCAAGGGCCAGCTCATCGAGACCATCACCCTGGAAGAGGCCTTGAAGCTGTTCGAGCTGCCCCGCACCGTGGGCGAATACGAAGGCGTTCCGGTCGTCGCCACCAAGGGCCGCTACGGCCCGTACCTCAAGTACGGCGAGCGCAACGTCAAGCTGCCCCGGAACGCGGACCCGCTCAAGATCACGCTGGACGACTGCATCCGCCTCATCCGGGAGACGCCCGAGACGCCGGCGGCGAACGCCGTCATCGCCGAATGGGGGCCCATCCAGATTGTCAACGGCCGTTACGGTCCGTATCTGAAATCGGGTGAAAACAATTACCGGATTCCGAAGGGAACCGACGCCACCACCCTAACAGAGGCTGATTGTCAGGCTATTATAGCCGCTTCGGATCCTACTTCCAAGGGCCACAGGCGCTTTAAAAAGTAAAACTGACGCCCCGAAGCGGGCCAAGTTCCATATTAAAACGGCATCTTCGGGTGCCGTTTTTTTGTGATTCGTTATTTTTCCTACCGAAAAAAGAACAAGTTTTAAAAAAGTTTTTTATTTTTGTAGTGGTTAGTTTTAAACAGTAATCCCGAATTCCCATGGCTACTTATCACATCGACCAGATCGACCAGAAAATCCTGTCTTTCCTCGTCAAGAACGCGCGGATGCCTTTCCTGGAGATCGCCCGTGAATGCGGCGTCTCCGGCGCGGCCATCCACCAGCGGGTCAAGCGCCTGGAAGCCAACGGCGTCATCACCGGGTCCCGCCTGCTCGTCAAGCCGCAGGCCCTCGGACTCAACGTCTGCGCCTTCATCAGCATCTCCCTGTCGGAATCCACCCGCTACCCGGAGGTGATCGCCCACCTGAAGAAGATTCCGGAAATCGTGGAATGCCATTTCGTGACCGGCCGCTACGCCATCCTTGCGAAGGTATACTGCCTGGACAACGACCACCTGATGGAGGTTCTCCTGAACACCATCCAGAAGATTCCGTACATCCAGTCCACGGACACGATGATCTCCCTGGACGAGCCCATCGAGCGCCAGGTCTGGGTGAAGGATTTCAAGTCGACGACCTACACCGGCCTCAACAAGAAAGCTGAAGAATAGCCTCGGCGAGGGAGAGATCCTCCGGTGTCGTGAGTTTGATGTTGTTCCGCTCTCCTGCAATGTAGGAGAGCGGAATGCCGTATCTCCGGGCGACCGAAGCGTCGTCCGTGAAGGCGAGGTCGAAGCCCTGGGTATAGGCCGCCTTCAAGTCCTCCGAACGGAACATCTGGGGCGTCTGGGCCCCGTAGATGCGGGTGCGGTCCACCTGCTCGCCGGAGTCCCGCAGCGTCCCGTCGGCGTCCTTGTCCAGGACGGCGAGCGTGTCCACGGCGGGGACCACCGGGATGAGGGCGCGGACCGTGTCCATGCGCCGGAACATCTCCCGGATGAGGGCCGCGCTCAGGAGCGGACGGACTCCGTCGTGGACGGCGACCACCGCCCCGTCGGGCACGAAGGCGAGGGCGCCCTGCACCGAATGGAAACGGGTGAAACCGCCGGGCACCAGCCGCTGGGGGCAGTTGAAGTTCCGGTCGCGGCAATACTGCCGCCACCAGGCCATGTGCGCCTCCGGGAGGACGGTGACGACCTTGATGCCGGGACAGGCCTCCAGGAACCGCTCGATGGAACGCTGCAACACCGCCCGGCCCCCCAGTTCGAGGAACTGTTTGGGCAGGGCCGACCCCATCCGGGTACCCGATCCGCCGGCCGTCACGACCAGATACTTTTTTCGCTCCATAACGCAAAAATCTTTACGCGAATATAGTTTTTTTTTCGTAATTTTGGACTCAATTTCAATCTGTCCAATTTAAAGATTACCATATGGCATTCCGTTTCCTGAACCAGGAGCTCGCAATGGACCTTGGCACGGCCAACACGGTCATATTCCAGAACGACCAGATCGTTCTGGACGAGCCTTCCATCGTCGCCATCGACAATACATCCAACAAGTGCATCGCCCTCGGCCAGAAGGCCAAGCTCATGCATGAGAAGACGAACCCCGGCATCCGCACCGTCCGTCCGCTGCGCGACGGCGTGATCGCGGACTTCAACGCGGCCGAGATGATGATCCGCGGTTTCATCCGCCAAGTCAACGCCCGGCACCGCAGCCTCTTCGCCCCGAACCTGAAGCTGGTCGTGGGCATCCCCTGCGGCTCCACGGAAGTGGAGATCCGCGCCGTCCGCGACTCCTCCGAGCACGCCGGCGGCCGTGACGTCTACCTGATCTTCGAACCGATGGCCGCGGCCCTTGGTATCGGCCTGGACGTGGAGGCGCCGAAGGGCAACATGGTCGTCGACATCGGAGGCGGCACCACCGAGATCGCCGTCATCTCCCTGGGCGGCATCGTCCAGCAGGATTCCATCCGCGTGGCCGGCGACGTCTTCACGGCCGACATCCAGAACTACCTGCGCCAGCAGCACGTCATCCGCGTGGGCGAGACCACGGCGGAGAAGATCAAGATCGCCGTGGGCTCCGTCCTCCCCGAGCTGGACGCCGAACCCGAACCCTTCCTCGTGCGGGGTCCGAACCTCATGACCGGCCACCCGGTCGAGGCCCTCATCCCCTACCAGGAAATCGCCCACTGCCTGGACAAGTCCATCGCCCGCCTGGAGACCTCCATCCAGCAGGTCCTCGAGCAGACTCCTCCGGAGCTCTACTCCGACATCGTGGAGAACGGCATCTTCCTCAGCGGCGGCGGCGCCCTGCTCCGCGGCCTGGACAAGCGTCTCACCGAAAAGGTCAACATTCCGTTCCACGTGGCCGAAGACCCGCTCCGCGCGGTGGCCCGCGGCACCTGCATCGCCCTCAAGAACACGGACAACTACTCTTTCTTGATGCGGTAATATGCCCAAAGAGCGGAAGTTCCTCCCCCGGATCATCAGTGCGGCAACCTTCATTCTCCTGGAGGTTGCTGCTTTGCAACTGCTCTACCGCAACGCCGAGCTCCAGCGCATCTGGATCGCCCGCGCGGCGCACGGGGTGATGGGGACCGTCTGGGGCAGCACCCAGGCCATCTCCAGCTACTTCAGCCTGAAACGCACCAACGAGGACCTCGTCCTCGAGAACCAGCAGCTCCGCGAGGAGCTGGACGGCCTCCGGGCGGACGCCCACGCGCTCCGCGTGGATTCGCTCGGGGTGGCCCGCGGCCGGATCCGGGGCTTCGACTACGTCCCGGCCGAAGTCATCAAGATCAGCCGCAACAAGCAGCACAACTACATGATCCTGAACAAGGGATACGAGGACGGCATCCAGGAAAAGTCGGGCATTATCACCCGCAGCGGCGTCGTAGGCATCGTGGACGCGGTCAGCGCCCACCACTGCTACGCCCTCTCCTTCCAGAACAGTGACATCTCCATCAGCGGCCGCTTCGGCGAAGACGGCGCGACGGGCCTGCTGGTCTGGGACGGCAAGAGCTCCCATGGGGCCATCCTCCAGGAGGTCCCGCTCCAGTACAAGTACGCCGTGGGTGACACCGTCTATACCAGCGGCCACTCCCTGATGTTCCCGCCGGACATCCCGCTCGGCGTGGCCGGGGACGCCCGCGTCATCAACGGCGCCACCAACGAGATCAAGGTGGACCTGTTCCAGGATTTCACGGCCATCCGCTATGTGACTGTCGTCCATAACACGGCCTTTGACGAAGTGGAGGAGTTCGAGCTATGAGAAAGGGCAGTTACTACTTCGTCTTCCTGCTGCTGGTCGCGGTGCAGCTGCTCATCTGCAACTACCTGAACCTGTCGCCGTACCTGACGCTCTCGATCCTCCCCGTGCTGATCCTGTGCGTGCCGCTGCGGCTGCCCACGTTCTGGACCCTGCTGCTCGCCTTCGTCACCGGCGGGGCGGTGGACCTGCTGTCCGAGGGGCTCCTCGGGCTCAACGCGCTCGCCCTCGTCCCGGTCGCCTTCGTCCGGAAGGAAATCATCCGCCTGATCTTCGGGGACGAGCTGTTCGCCCGCAAGGAGGACTTCTCCGTCCGGAAGAACGGCTTCGGGAAGGTGGCCCTCGCCCTCTTCCTCGTCCAGGCGCTCTTCCTCCTGATCTACATCTGGGCTGACGGCGCGGGCACCCGGACCCTCGCCTTCAACGCCATCCGCTTCGGCGTCTCGCTCGCGGCGGGATGGGCCCTCTCGCTCCTGGTCATCGACACCCTCGCCCCCGACAACCGCAAATGAGCATCGATCCCAGAAGCACACGCCTGTTCATCGGCCTGGGAGTGGTGGCGGTCATCCTCCTGGCGAAAATCTTCTCCATCCAGGTCCTGGACGACCACTACAAGATCGACGCGGACAACAACACGACGGTCCGGGAGATCATCTACCCCACCCGCGGGGTCATCTACGACCGCAACGGCGACATCCTCGTGGGCAACAAGGTGGCCTACGACATCCTGGTGAACCCCCGCGACCTGGAGAAGGTGGAGTTCGACACGGTCGGCCTGGCGGCCGCCCTGGACACCACCGTGGAATTCATCCGCGGCAAGATGCAGGAGTACCGGCGCAACCGCCGGAAAATCGGCTTCCAGAGCGTCACGATGATCAAGCAGATCCCGGCCGAGACCTACAACAAGTTCGCCGAGGTCCAGTACCGCTTCCCCGGCTTCAAGGGCCAGGTGCGCGGCATCCGCGACTATCCCATCAACGCCGGCGGCAACCTGCTCGGCTACGTGTCCGAGGTGGACCAGAACTACATGGACAGCCATCCGGGCGAGTACCGGTCCGGCGACTACGCCGGCAAGACCGGCATCGAGGCGGCCCGCGAGAAGGACCTCCGCGGCGAGAAAGGATACCACATCTTCCTGCGCAACTCCAAGAACCAGATCGAGCAGCCCTACAAGGACGGCGAGTTCGACAAGGAGGCCGTCCCGGGCCATGACATCGTCACCACCATCGACGCGAAGCTCCAGCAGTACGGGCAGGAACTCATGAAGAACAAGGTGGGCGCCATCGTCGCCATCGAGCCGGGCACGGGCGAGATCCTGTCCCTGGTGTCGTCCCCGGGCATCGACGTGAGCCAGCTCGCCGACATCGGCAAATACTACCAGGAGATCCTGGCGGACCCGTACCGGCCCATGTACAACCGCGCCGTCCAGGCCTCCTACCCGCCGGGCTCGGTGTTCAAGCTGGTGAACGGACTCGTGGGCCTGGAAGAGGGCGTGCTGCGGCCGGAGATGATGTATCCCTGCAGCCACGGCTACCACTTCGGGGCCGGGCACAAGCTGGGCTGCCACGGGCACAAGTCGCCCCTGAACATGGAGGAGTCCATCATGATGTCCTGCAACGCGTACTACTGCTACGTGCTCAAGAACATCCTGGACAACCGCAAGTTCGAGGGGGACTACGGCGCGGCTATGGACCACTGGCACGAGATGGTGACGAGCTTCGGCTTCGGCACCAAGCTGGGGTCCGACTTCCCGAACGAACTGAGCGGCAGCATCCCCACCTCCAAGACGTACAACCGCGCCTACGGCAAGGGCCGCTGGAACTCCACCACGGTCATTTCCCTGTCCATCGGCCAGGGCGAGATCCTCGCCACGCCGATGCACCTGGCGAACCTGTGCGCGACGGTCGCGAACCGCGGCTACTACTACATCCCCCACATCATCAAGGCCTCGGAAGGCGTGGAGATCGACCCGAAGTACTATGAGAAGCAGTACACGAAGGTGTCCCTGGAGCATTTCCCGAAGGTCATCAAGGGCATGTGGCGGGCGGTCAACTCCGGCGCGGGCATGGGCGGTACCGCTTGGGTCGCCCACATCGACGGGCTGGACGTGTGCGGCAAGACCGGCACGGCGCAGAACCCGCGCGGCGCCGACAACTCCGTGTTCATCTGCTTCGCGCCCATGGACAACCCCAAGATCGCCATCGCCGCCTATGTGGAGAACGGCGGCTTCGGCGCCACCTACGCGGCCCCGATGGCCTCGCTGATGGTGGAGAAGTACCTGAACGGCGAAGTCAAGCGCACGGACCTCGAGAAACGGATGAAGGAAGCGAACCTGATGTCCAGGGTCAAGAAGGATTAGGAAGATGATCGGCGAGAACACCCATAAGCGCGGCCTGAAACAGTCCATCGACTGGAAACTCATCACGGTGTACATCCTGCTGGTGCTCATCGGCTGGGTGAACATCTACGCGTCCATCCACTCCGAGAACCCGACCTCCATCATCGACTGGAACTTCCGCAGCGGCAAGCAGTTCGTGTGGATGCTCACGTCCTTCGGACTCGCCGGCTTCATCCTCTTCGTCATCCCGCCCCGGATCTGGGAGGGCGCGTCCGTGCCGATGTACCTGGCCGTCTGCGCCCTGCTCGTCCTGGTCATATTCGTATCCAAGGACGTCAAGGGGTCCCATTCGTGGTTCGAGCTGGGGCCGGTCAAGTTCCAACCGGCTGAAATATCGAAGATTACCACGTCGCTCCTCCTGGCCACCGTCATGAGCCGGCAGAACTTCAAGCTGAGCGAGTGGAAGGATTTCTTCCTGGTGGCCGCCATCATCGGCGTCCCGATGCTCATCATCGTGGCGGAGAGCGAAACCGGCTCCGCCCTCGTGTACGCCGGCTTCATCTTCGTGCTGTACCGCGAGGGATTTTCCGGCTGGTGGCTCGCCCTGATCGGCCTCGTCATCCTGCTGTTCATCACCACGCTCACCCTGAGCCCCTACACCTCCATCCTCATCCTCATCGGCATCCTGACCGTGTCCAACGCCTTCCGGGGCCCGCGCAAGGAGCTGTGGCCGCGCCTTGGCATCGGCCTAGGCTTCGTCACCCTGATGGCGTTCCTGCCCCAGCTCTGGGGGCTCTTGCAGGATGGGATCCAGGCCCATATGGACTGGATGGACCGGGTGACCTGGGTGCCGAAGGCGGGCGAAAGCGACGCCTACCGGTGGGCCTTCCTCCTGAAGGTCAAGCCGATGTACATCCTCCTGGCCCTGAGCTTCCTGACCCTTCCTTTCCTGGGGATCCGCGCCTTCAACAGCAAGGATGGCTTCCTGGGCCTGTCCCTGGCCGCCTTCATTGTCGGCGTCGCCCTGGTCTTCTCCACCGACTACATCTTCGAGAACATCCTCCAGGACCACCAGCGCTCCCGCATCGAGGTGCTCCTCGGGATGAAGGAGGACCTCGCGGGCGTGGGCTACAACGTGAACCAGTCCAAGATCGCCATCGGCTCCGGCGGCCTCACCGGCAAGGGCTTCCTGCAGGGCACCCAGACCGCCTTCGGCTTCGTGCCCGAACAGTCCACGGACTTCATTTTCTGCACCGTGGGCGAGGAATGGGGCTTCTTCGGCTGCCTCGTGGTCATCCTCCTGTACGTATTCCTGATCGTCCGGCTCATCCTGGACGCCGAACGCTGCCGGGAGAGTTTCAACCGGATCTACGGCTACTGCGTGGCCTCGTGCATCTTCATGCACCTGTTCATCAACATCGGCATGACCGTGGGCCTGATGCCCGTCATCGGCATTCCCCTGCCCCTGCTGAGCTACGGCGGCTCGTCCCTCTGGGCCTTCACGATCCTGATCTTCATCTTCGTCGCCCTGTACCGGCAGGAGAAGAAATATTTCTAAGCCCATGAAAAAGTTTACCCTGATCCTCGCCCTGCTCCTTTCCATGGCCGCCTGCCATGGGCAGCCGAAGCGGGCGGCGGTCGATTATGTGACGACGCCCGAGGACCGGGCGCTGGCGGAGCAGGTGCTCGCGGACCTGCAGGCGCACCCCGGCGAGGAGCCGGGCGCGCAGATGGTCCGGGCCGCGAAGGACCTGCTCGGACAGCCGTACGTAGCTGGTACGCTGGAGGAACTGCCGGAGGAAAAGCTGTGCATCTACCTCACGCGGACGGACTGCATCCTGTTTGTGGAGACGTGCCTGGGACTCGTCCGCGCGGCGCGGCAGGAGGGGGATTTCGAGGCGTTCGCCTCGGAGCTCCTGCAGAGCCGCTACCGCGACGGCGTCTGCTCCCGCTATGAGGACCGCCTGCACTACACGACCGAATGGGCCCGGCAAGGCGAGACGCGCGGGACGGTGGAGAACATCTCCGGCTCCCTCGGGGGTGTCACCCTGGACCATCCGGTGCATTATATGTCCACCCATCCGGACGCCTATGCGCGGATGACGGATGTCGCCGCCATCGCGTCCATCGAGGACCGGATCAATGCGGGGACATCGACCTACATCCCCAAATCGGCCCTGAAAAAGGCCCTCGGGGGCATCCGCAGCGGCGATATCATCTTCTTCAACACCCGGGTGGACGGGCTGGACATCTCGCACTGCGGCATCGCCCTGGCGGAGCCTGGCAAGCCGGTGACGTTCATCCACGCATCGACGGTGCCGATGAAGGTGGTCGTGGAAGGAAAGTCGCTGGAAGAGTATGTGATGGGAAAGAAAGCGACAACGGGCATCGAGGTGTACCGCGTCCGTTGATAATGTGCAATTAATTTCGTAAATTTGCGGCGCTCATAGAAAGCAAAACAACTTAATTCCATAAAAATTATGCAGATCATTGAAGTTTTCGGTCGCGAGATTCTCGATTCCCGTGGCAATCCTACCATCGAAGTTGAAGTTACCCTGGATTCCGGCGTTGTCGGCGTTGCCGCCGTTCCGTCCGGCGCTTCCACCGGTGAGAACGAGGCCCTCGAGCTCCGCGACGGCGGTTCCCGCTACTGCGGCAAGGGTGTTCTCAAGGCGGTGAAGAACGTCAACGAGGTCATCGCCCCGGCAGTCGTCGGCATGATGGCCACCGACCAGCGTGCTATCGACAAGGCCATGATCGAACTCGACGGCACCCCGACCAAGTCCAAGCTCGGCGCGAACGCCATCCTCGGCGTTTCCCTCGCTGTCGCGAAGGCGGCCGCCCTCGAACTCGGTCTTCCGCTGTACCGCTACATCGGCGGCACCAACGCGTATGTCCTCCCGGTCCCGATGATGAACATCATCAACGGTGGCGCCCACTCCGACGCTCCGATCGCTTTCCAGGAGTTCATGATCCGTCCGGTCGGCGCTCCCAGCGAGGCTGAGGCCGTCCGCATCGGCGCCGAGGTGTTCCACGCGCTCCAGAAGGTCCTGAAGGCCCGTGGCCTCAGCACCGCCGTGGGTGACGAAGGTGGTTTCGCCCCGAAGCTCAACGGTATCGACGATGCGCTCGACTGCATCATCGAGGCCATCAAGAAGGCCGGCTACGAGCCCGGCAAGGACGTGAAGATCGCCATGGACTGCGCCGCTTCCGAATTCTGCTTCAAGAACGAGGACGGTTCCTTCTACTATGACTACAAGCAGCTGAAGGACGGCAAGCAGAAGGATCCGAACGGCAAGAAGCTCACCACCGACGAGCAGATCGCCTATCTCGAGCAGCTCATCACCAAGTACCCGATCGACTCCATCGAGGACGGTCTCTCCGAGGAAGACTGGGAAGGCTGGGTGAAGCTCACCAAGGCCATCGGCGACCGCTGCCAGCTCGTGGGTGACGACCTCTTCGTGACCAACGTGAAGTACCTCCAGAAGGGTATCGAAATGGGCGCCGGCAACTCCATCCTCATCAAGGTGAACCAGATCGGTTCCCTGACCGAGACCCTGGATGCCATCGAGATGGCCCACATCGCCGACATCGCCGTCGCTACCAACAGCGGCCAGATCAAGACCGGTTCCCTGTCCCGCACCGACCGTATCGCCAAGTACAACCGCCTCATGCGCATCGAGATCGAGCTCGGCGACGAGGCCCGCTACGGCTACAAGAAGCTCCGCTAATCCAGGCGTGCTCCGCACACTCTCAAGGCCGGCCCCCTCAGGGACCGGTCTTTTTTATGTCGATAAGTCCGTGGACGGCGGTGTATCAGAGTGGAAGGTGGTGCGCAGGCGGAATTCGGCTTTCAGCGAGCGCGAGCGGGAGGAAACGGACGTGCCCGCAGGGATGACGGCGTCTGTCTGAGCGCTAGTTAGGCCCGCCT
>ONEX01000030.1 GCA_900316955.1 uncultured Bacteroidales bacterium | reverse complement strand
AGCTATTATTTTGATGCCCCAAAAGGGCACGGTTTCTCTCTTTATACAAAAAGAAGGTGACCAATCAGTCAACAGACTTTTTAGTCACCTTCTTTCGTAGGCAGTGGGGAACGGGTTACCAGTTCTTGCGGTCCACCGTCCACTCGGGATACTTCCAGTGCATGTACTCCGTATCCAGGAAGAGGGCGGATTCGCCTACCTTGCCCTTCAGCTGCCAGTCCAGCCACTTGCGGACGGCCACGGCATAACCGCCGCCGTACAGTTCATAGAAGGTGCCGTGATGCCCGTCAGGCGGGGTATTCACCATCACGACCGGGACCTTCTTGATATGGGCGAAATCCTTGGCGGCATTGGCATAGGCGATGTCGGTAGGGCCGCCGATGATGTAGAGCATCGGGGTGTGCAGCGTCTCCAGGGCCGACTTGCCGGCGCCGGACATCGTGATGTCGCCGATGCCGGAGTTCAGCAGGATGCAGGTCGTGAGGCGGGGGTCATGGGAGACGGCCAGGACCTGGGCGCCGCCGCACGACTGGCCCATGGCCGCCACGTGGCCAAGGTCCAGCTTGCCGCAGTATTCGGACGCCGGATCGATGTTCCGGTCCGTCAGCCAGTCCAGGGCCTCCAGCAGCTGGCGGGCATAGGTACGGGGGCGCATGTCCTGCGGCTGCGGGTTCTTCTTCTGCGCTTCCTGCATGGCCTGACGGCGTTTCTGTTGCGCTTCCTGGCGGGCCTTGATTTCCGCCGGCGTGGGCGCCTTGACCTTCTCCCCGTTGGCCAGGACGACATTCTTTCCTTCCGGATACATGTCCTTCATGACATTCTTCCAGTTCTCGATCGGGTCCTCTTCCTCATACGGTCCGATTCCAACGACCAGATAACCGTACGAAGCGACTTCATTGAGCAGGAACCGCATCTGGACGGTGCTGTTGGCGCAGCCGCCGTTGGCGTACAGCAGGATGGGAAGCTTGTCTATGGCCGACAGGTCCTGCGGCCGGTAGATGGTGAAGTTCGGGAGAGAAGCGTCTCCCACGACAACCGCCTTGTAAGGGCCGGTGCCGCCGTCCTGGACGGTCTGGGATTTCTCGGTCTGGGCAAAACCCGAAGCCGATACGGCCAAGAGCAGCAGGGCGAATGTGGAAAAGTGTTTCATATCAGTGTGTTTGAAAAGGATCAACGTTCATTCAGCAAGTCCTCGATGGCCCGGATGAAGCCCTCGGGGGTATCGGCCTCCGGAATGATCCAGGAGGAGCCGTGGACCAGACGCGGAATGCCGCTGCGGCCTTCGGCGGTCGTGCGGCCGAAGAGCTCGAGCGTCCCGGAGAGATAGGCCGATGCCCAGGCATCATCCGGCGTCCGGTTTCCAGCAAGAGTCCGCGCTTTTTCCGCCGCATCCTCCGGCGAACGGGGATACCAGCCGTCCGTTCCCTCCGCAGCGAAAAGCCAGGTGTCGAAGGAACGGAAAGCTTCCGGATCCAGGGCCCATAGTCCCATGGCCAGCTCCGCCAGTTCGCAGGAGCCGGCGAAACGATCCTCTCCCCCGGCCGGAATGTACGGATTGCAGGCCGGGCTCAAAGGGGTCGGGCACAGGACGAAACAGACCTCGCCCCCGAAATGGGCGACGGCCTCGTCCAGGAAACCGTGGATGGTCCGGCAGTGGGAACAGCGGTAATCATAGAGCAAGGCGATGGCGTTCCGGGCATGTGGCGGGCCCACAACGGGCGAGACGGCGGCATCGGGAATCGGGAGCCGTCCGTCGGAACGGCCGGCCTGCGCCCGGTAGGCAGGCATCGTCAGCCCATGGAAAAGCGCGAAAACGACCGCCAGCAAAAGCCCCGTTCCATAGGCCCATCGACCGGAGCGGCCGTCCAGGTCTCTGGAAGACAGGATCGCCAAGAGCGCCGTCAGGAGGCCGCAGGCATGGGCCGACATGCAGTAGGGGCAGAACGCCTTCACTTTCACCGCCTGCAGCCCTATGAACCACAGGCAGCACAGGGAGACCGTCACGGACACGGTCAGAAGGACCTTCCGGACCGTTGTGTCATAATCAAAAAAAAGGAATACGATGCACACCAGCAGGGCCAGATAAGCCCCGACAGCCAGCGAACTGACCGGCAGGAATCCCATGACCAGAGACCACCGGCTCGCCGTCACCTGATCGCAGGACGATCCCGTCCCGCACCCGACCAGTCCCATCCCCGACAGGGAATGCAGGGTCAGGATGACGGAAAGGACCAGGGCGACGGCGCATAGAAGCGCCATCGCCGGTCCGTAGGTTTTCCGGTATTTCTCCTGCATGGACAGCTTGCCGTCAACGGATGTCATCCTTTGTCAAAACCGGCGCGGAAGGTCGTACTCCAGCAGGCCGCGGTCGTGGTTATGGATGATCTTGCATTCCTTGTCGAAGACCATCGTATTTCCATTAGCCACCGTATAAGGCTCCCAGGTGGGAAGTCCGGCCACGTTCGGATTGCCCGTCTTGATGAAGGCGATCCACGCGGAACTCATCAAGTCGGAGAGCCGGTAAGCGTCCGGCGTACCGCCCGTCATCTCCCGTTGCAGGGCGATGTTGTCGAACACGAACGGAAGTTCCATCCCGTGACAGGCGCCGAGGGCGTTGCCGGAAGGCTTCCAGGTGAAGAAATACATGTACACGGGAGCCGCACCCTGGGCGCTCTTGGCATCCGCCATCTTCACGGCCGCCTTGCGCAGGAAAGAATCCGTATACAGGACTTCCTGCGGCGTATGGACGGGATAAGCCGCATCGTAGGCTTTCAGGAAGCCGGCGGCCTTGTCCTTTCCCATCTGCTTCTCCAGGCGGGCAAGGACCTCATCCTGAGTCAGGGCCACGCTGTTGTCATAGGTGAACTCGTTCTTGTTGGACCCCAGGAGCATCGGGATGTTCCGGCTGATCTCCGGGGCATCCGGATCGAAGGACGGGTCGGTGACATACTTGCCGTCCACCGTCGGGCAGAAGCCGTTGGAGGAATGGAGCTTGACCGTCGCGCGGTGGCCTGCCGCGGCCAGTTCCTCATAGGTGAAATCCTGGAGGCGGTCAGCCTGGGAAGGCTTGAGGCCCAATTCCTCGATTACCTGCAGGCCCAGCGCCTTTCCTTCCTCGTCCGAGTTGTGCAGGATCCAGGAACCGCTCTGGGCGATGGCCCGGTGGAACAGGCCCATCGCAGACGGCATGGCCATCAGGGTATTGACCTTTCCGCCGCCGCCGCTCTGGCCGGCGATGGTTACGTTGGCCGGGTCGCCGCCAAAGGCTTCGATATTGTCACGCACCCACTCCAGGGCCTTGACAAGGTCCTGCATGCCAAGGTTGACGGATTCGGCGTACTTTCCGCCGAGCCCGCGAAGGTCGATATAGCCGAGGATATTGAGGCGGTGATTGAGGTTCACGACGACGATATCGCCCTTTTTCGCCAGGGCGCGGCCTTCATAACAGGGAAGGTCGTTGCCGGAACCGGAGGCGAAGCCGCCGCCGTGGATCCACACGAAGACCGGACGCTTCTTCCCGTCGGAGAGACCCTTCGTCCAAACGTTCAGGACCAGACAGTTGTCCTCGTCCACCGGTTCAAGGTTGAACTGGAAGCCGAAACCGTAATCCGTCCGGTCCTCCCGCCAGCCCAGCGTCGTGGAAGTCTGGGGCGTCTTGGGACCATAGGTCCGGCACATCTTCACGCCCTCGAAGGTGTCCGGCGCCTGCGGAGGCATGAAACGCTCCGCCTTGGCATAGGGGATACCCTTGAAGGTGAAGACTTCCCCATCCTTATAGCCCTGCACCCTCCCGTAACGGGTCCGGGCGATGGTGGTTTCGTCACTGAGGATGGCGCGGGATTCCGGTTCGGGAGACGAACCCTGCGGAGTCGTCCCGCAAGCCGCGAGCAGCAGCCCGGTCAGCGTAATCTGGAGTAAACTGTTTCTCATGGCCAGCCGGGTCTAAAACATTCGATTGGTCTGGTATTGCAGCAGCGCGTCATCGTGGTGAGAAGCCACACGCGGCTCATTGTCCAGGATCATCACCGCGCCGTTCTCCTCTGTCCACGGATCCCACAGGGGCAATCCCTCGACATTCGGATTTCCCGTCCGAAAGAAGGCGATCCAGGCGGAGCTGACTGTGTCGGCCAGCTTGAAAGCCTTCTCGGAAGCCCGGGTCATTTCGGGCTGCAGGGCGATGTTGTTGAACATGAAGGGCAGTTCCATGCCGTGGCAGGCGCCGATGTCACTGCCTTCCGGCTTCCAGGTGAAGAGGAAGGAATAGACCGGGGCGGCGCCCTGGGCGCTCTTCGCCTTCACTTGCGCGGCCGCGCCGGGACGGAAGAAGAAGTCGGTGTTCAACAGATCCCGGGGCTCGAAGCCGGGATACGCATGCTTATAGTCGACGATGAACTGATTGGCCTTGTCTTCGCTGCCGTCGAAACGGTCGATGAGTTTCCCTCGGATCTCCTCCAGGGTCGCGCCGGGTTTCGCCTGACCATAAGAGAACTCATAAAGGTTCGTTCCTACCAGCATCGGGATGTCCCGGCTCTGTTCAGGCGCGACGGGCATTTCGGTGATGTACTTGCCGTCCAGCACCGGAAGGGCGCCGCCGAAGCCCACGCCCGAGTTACCCGCCGCGGCGCGGCGGCTGGCCGCCACCAGTTCCTCATAAGTGAAGGAATCCAGCTTCTCGGTATGGCCGGGCGTCACGCCCAGCTCCTTGGCGAAAGCGAGCCCAAAGGCCTTGGAAGCCTCATTCTCGGCATACGGCATGTTGGAGCCGCTCTGGACGATGGCTTTCTGGAACAGACCGCGGGCGGAAGGCATGGCGAGGACGTTCGAGACCTTGCCGCCACCACCGGATTGGCCGCCGATGGTCACGTTGCCCGGATCGCCGCCGAAGGCCGCGATGTTCTTGTGCACCCACTCCAGGGCCTTCACGAGATCCTGCTGGCCCAGGTTCACGGACTCGGCATATTGGCCGCCCAGGCCGCGGAGGTCGGTATATCCGAGCACATTCAGGCGGTGATTCAGGTTGACGACCACGACATCGCCTTTCGCCGCGAGGGCGCGGCCCTCATAGCAGGGAAGGTCATGGCCGGAACCGGAAGAGAAGCCTCCGCCGTGGAACCAGACGAAGACGGGACGCTTTTTCCCGTCATTGATTCCCTTGGTCCAGACATTCAGTACGAGGCACTCCTTCTCGTCCATCGGTTCATAGACGAACTGGAAGGCGAAGTCGTAGTCGCTGGAAAGGTCGCGGTAAGCCAAGGTCTCCCCTTGAGGGGCCTTGGGGCCGTAAGTGCGGCACATCTTCACGCCCTCGAACTTGTCCGGGTCCTGCGGAGGCATGAAGCGCTCCGCCTTGGCATAAGGGATGCCGCGGAAGGTATAGACGTCCCCGTCCAGGAAACCCTGGACGCGGCCATAGACCGTGGAGACGACCGTCGTTTCATCGGACACGATGGTGCGGAGGATGGCCGGATCCGCTCCCCCGGACGGGTTTCCGCCACAGGAGACGGCTGTCAGCACGACGGCGGCAATAAGGATAAGCGTTTTTGCTTTCATGTCAAATCGGTTTTTGAAAAGAGGCCCCAGCCCATGAGCCCATGCAAAGGAAACAATTTCCGGAGTCACTCCGGTAAGCCTTTTTTCTTGAATAAGGTGAAAATCCTGCCGGATGCGCCATTCTTCCCTTCCCCAAAATAATCCCCCTAAAAAAAAATCCGCTCCGCCCCCGCCTGCCGCAAACGGGTTAATTTTGCCGTGGACAAGGATGACAGCCCACACCGCTTGTCCGGCACAAAACAAAACCAATCAAATATGAAATCGACTATCGATGTATTTCAATCCGTCAGGAAAACAATCGCGGCCGCGGTTCTTTTCCTAGGCATGACCCTGGCCGTGCATGGCCAGAACCTGACGGTATCCGGATCGGTCACCGATCCGTCCGGACAGCCCGTCATCGGTGCATCCGTCTTCGTCACAGGCACCCAGAACGGTACGGTTACGAACGAGATGGGCCAATACTCCCTTTCCCGCGTCCCTTCCGGCGCGACGCTCCAGTTCTCCTGCATCGGTTACAAGACCGTCGACGAAACGGTCGCCGGCCGCCAGCGCATCGACGTCATCCTCGAGGAGGAGAACGAGATGCTCGACGAAATGGTCGTCATCGGTTATGGTACCGTGAAGAAGAAAGACCTGACAGGCGCCGTCTCCGTGGTCAAGCCTGAAGAATTCCAGAACAAGACCAACACCTCCATCGGCGACCTCCTGCAGGGCGCGGCTTCCGGCGTAAGTGTCCGCTCCACGGGCGAAATCGGCGGCGTGCCGTCCATCCAGATCCGCGGTACCGGCAACCTCACGAACAACGACCCGCTGTATGTCATCGACGGGATGCCGACCAACAACGACATCAACTTCAATGTCAATGACATCGAATCCATCCAAATCCTGAAGGACGCTTCCGCGGCCGCCATCTACGGTTCCCGCGCGGCCAACGGCGTGGTAATCATCACCACCAAGAGCGGCCAGGAGAGCCAGACCAAGTTCGAGTTCAACACCCAGATCGCCGTCCAGAACCTCAAGCGGATCAGCATGGCCGGCGCCGAGGAGTGGAAGAAATACTATGACGAGGCGATCGACAACGCCATCGCCGAAGGGATCGAGGGCGTCACCAAGCGCATGGATCACTGGAACAACGACACCGACTGGCAGAAGGCCTATTTCAAGACCGGTATCTCCCAGAACTACGACCTGAGCATGTCCGGCGGCACCAAGACCGGCAAGTACCGCACTTCCTTCAACTATATGAACAACAGCGGTACCACCATCAAACGCCGTCTGGAACGCTACACCCTCCGCGTGAACTCCAGCGGCAAGCTGGGCATCTTCACCATCGGCGAGAACATGTCCATCGGCCGCACCTACATCCGGAACGCCGGCGGCGGCGCCCTCCGCAAGGTGGGCGGCTCCATCGCCGACGTGGTCCGCATGGTCCCGACCATCGCCGTCCGCGACGAAGTGAACGGCAACGAAGGCGGTTGGGGTATCGGTAACGAGGCCCATGCCCGCGCCCTGGGCGCCAACCCGGTCGCCCAGTCCAACGACCGCGACCGCTGGACCAACGTCCTGTTCGCCCGCGGTACCGCCTATGCCGAAGCCAATATTTTCCCCTGGCTCAAGTACAAGTTGAACCTGGGCGTGGACGTGAATGCCAACGTCACCAACTCCTGGACTTCCGGCTATTCCGTGGCCCTGAACTCCGCCTCCGGCTCCAGTTCCGCCACCGAAAGCAACTCCCGGACTTCCACCTATCTGGTGGAGAACACCCTCTCCCTGGACAAGACCTTCGGCAAGCACCATGTCGATGCCATCGTGGGTACCACCTACCAGCTCACGGACTACCAGACCAGCTCCGCCAGCCAGCAGGGCCTGATCCAGACGGCCAGCGGCGAATTCCTGACCACGGTCTCCGCCGGCACCGAGAGCGCCTCGGTTTCCGGTACCCGCTACAGCGCCGCCCTCATCTCCTACCTCGGCCGCATCAATTACGACTTCGACGGACGCTATCTCCTGAGCCTCACGGGCCGTATCGACGGATCCTCCCGCTTCGCCAGCGACTACCGCTGGGGCACCTTCCCCTCCGTCTCCGCAGCATGGCGCATCAGCAAGGAACCCTTCTTCCATGTGAATTGGATCGACGACCTGAAGCTGCGCGCGAACTGGGGTAACCTCGGTTCCCAGAACGTGGGGTACTACGACTACCAGATGTACATCAACAACTACGCCCAGTACCTGTTCAGCGGCGGAAGCGGCGAGATCACCCATGGCCAGACCATGGTGAAGCTCTCCAACCAGAACCTGACCTGGGAGCGGCTGGAGCAGACCAACATCGGCCTTGACCTCGGCGTCCTCGGGAACCGGCTCCAGATGTCCGCGGAGTGGTACCGCTCCACTTCCCACGACGTCCTGACGGCCCTCGAGCTCCTGATGACCACCGGCAACGGCGGCGGCAACCCGTACGTGAACGCCGCGTCCATCCAGAACCAGGGCTTCGAGCTCACCGCCTCCTGGCGCGACCAGGTGAACAAGGATTTCTCCTATTCGATCGGTGCCAACGTCAGCCATGCCGACAACAAGCTCCTCGACTTCGGATACGGCAAGGAGAAGCAGAACACCGACTACACCATCACCATGAAGGGCGAGCCGATCGGCATGTTCTACATGATCGAGACCCTGGGCATCTTCCAGAGCCAGGATGAAGTGAATGCGTATGTCGGGAAGAACGGTCCCATCCAGCCTACCGCCAAGCCCGGCGACCTCAAGTACAAGGACGCCAACGGTGACGGTACGATCACCCCGGCGGACCGCGAAGTGGCCGGCAGCCCCTGGCCCAAGTTCGAGGTGGGCCTGAACCTGAGCGCCAAGTACAGGAACTTCGACTTCGGCCTCATCGGCTTCGGCAAGTTCGGCCAGAAGGCCTTCAACTTCAACCGCTGGTACCAGGAAGGCTTCCAGGACTGCAACAGCGCCCCGGAGAACTACGACTACTGGACCCCGGCCAACACGGGCGCCAAGAACCCGCGCCTGCTGTACGCCGACGAGCGCAATGTCTATACCTGGATCACCCGCTGGCTGGAGGATGCCTCCTTCTTCAAGTTCAGCTCCCTTTCCGTAGGATACACCCTTGCCCCGAAGGCCCTCAAGAAGTACTTCGATAGCATCCATTTCACGGTTTCCGGACAGAACCTGTTCTCCCTCACCAAGTATAGCGGCTACGACCCGGACTTCCAGGGAACCCTCTTCGAGCCCGGCATGGACTTCTGCACCTATCCTTCCCCGCGCTCGGTCATCTTCACCGTCAATGTCAAGTTCTAACCTGCAGGCATCATGAAAAAGATCGTTTTAGCATCCCTCATCCTTTCGGCCGGTCTGCTTGCCGCCTCCTGCAGCAAGGACCTCCTGGACCAGACCAACCCGAACGCCCTCGTGGCGGAAAACTCCTGGAACACCCAGGCCGATGTGGAAGCCGGCCTCGTAGGTGTGTACCACACCCTGTACAACTGCTACTGGAACAGCTTCAACGCGTTCCAGATCTCCGGCCAGTCCGACGAGTTCTACTCCCTGTCCCCGGACGCCGACCTCGCCGGCTACATCAACCTCAAGTACACGAATACCGACCAGCGCTGGAACCACTATTCCTGGATGTACCTCTACCAGTCCGTCTTCCGCAGCAACCAGGTCATCGCCTATGCGGAAGAAGTGGAATGGGAAAGCGAAGCCAAGAAGGCCGAGGTCGTCGCCCAGGCCCGCGCCATGCGCGGCATGTCCTACTACAATCTCGCCATGCTGTACAAGAAGGCCCCGCTCGTGGACTGGGTTTCCGCCCCGGCCGACCAGCCCGCCGAATCCACCTTCGAAGAACTGGTGGCGTTCATCGAGAAGGACTTCCGCTATGCGGCCGACAACCTGCCCGAGAAGTTCAACGAGGTGGGCCGGTTCAACAAGTATTTCGCCTACACCTTCCTGGGCAAGCTGTACATGAACTCCGGCCAGTGGGCCAAGGCGAAGGAGGCCTTCGAAGTCGTCATCAAGAGCGGACGCTATTCCCTCGTCCCCGAATACCGGGACAACTTCAAGCATACCGCCAACAACAACGCGGAATCCATCTGGGAAATCCAGAACTCCGACCGCAATGACAGCTGGGGCGGATTCTGGAGCATCGCGAACGACGATGCCGTGTGCTCCTTCACCGCCCGGCGCGACGAATTCCTGGCCCCGAGCTTCGGCGGCGGATTCGGCGACTACAGCGTGTACGAGTGGCTCGTGGACATGTACAAGGACGAGAAGGACAAGGACGGCGGCTATGATGTCCGCCTGCGGGACAACATCATGTATCCCGACATGTTCAAGGACTTCCCCGGACAGGTCCTCTATACCAAATATACGGAGTGGAATACGGCCGAATGGGGCACCCAGGCCCGTTGCCGCAAATACTGTGTCGACTACTACGCCGAGGGCGCCGTTTCGCTGGGCAACAATCCCATCGACATCCGGATTCTCCGCTATGGGGAGCTCTTGATGAGCTATGCCGAGGTCCTGGTGGAAGTGGGCGGTGCCAGCGCCATTCCCGAGGCGGCGAAATACGTGGACATGGTCCGCGAACGCGCCAACCTATATCCGCTCGCCCAAAGTGTCCACAAGGACTGCCTGAACGACCTGAAGGCTTTCAAGAAACGCCTGCGGATCGAGCGGGAGAAAGAAACCTGCTTCGAGTACGAGCGCTTCTTCGACATGCGCCGCTACGGCCTGGGCACCGACGACGAATACACGAACGAAGTGAAGGCCCGTGCCCAGAAGTTCAAGGACAACTTCGCAAAGGGCAAGGAATGGCTGCCTATTCCGATGCCCGAGGTGGACAATAATCCGAACCTCACCCAAAATGATGGTTATTAATATAAGTGGTTAGTTGTTTTGGGAAAGGCAGTGGCCGTGAGGTCACTGCCTTTTATTTGTTCCCGAGGAGGAAAGACCTCCGGTGAAAAATTATTCCCCGTCAAAAGGAAGCCTTTCCTCCTACGGGAAAGGCCGAGTGGATATCTTTGTAAGCAGACGGGAACCCGTCGGAACGCAAACTCACAACCAATTCAATAATAACTAATCAACAAAAGGCATTATGAAAGGACTTTTCAGGAAAAGCTTGATGGCGCTGGCCATCGTGCTTGCCGGCTTGCCCGCCCTTGCCCAGACACGGACTGTCTCCGGTTCCGTGAAGGACTCGAGCGGTGAGCCCGTCCCCGGTGCAGCCGTCATGGTCAAGGGGAACACGTCCATCGGAACCAGCACCGATGCGGAAGGCAACTACACCCTGCCGGGCGTCCCGGGCGGGGCTACCCTCGTCTATTCCTTCATTGGCATGGACACCCAGGAAATCGCGGTGGGCAACCGCGCACGGGTGGATGTGGTATTGATGGAATCCGCCGAGATGCTCCAGGAGATGGTCGTCATCGGTTACGGCTCCATCAAGAAAGCCGACCTCACCGGCGCCGTCTCCGTCATCGACACGGATGACTACAAGAACAAGTCGAACACCTCCATCGCGGACGCCCTCCAGGGTCTTGCCGCCGGTGTGAGCGTGCGTTCCACCGGTGACTTGGGCGGTCTCCCGACCGTACTCATCCGTGGTACCAGCTCCCTCACGGACAACACGCCGCTGTATGTGATCGACGGAATCCCGACCTCCAACAACATCGGATTCAACGTGGATGACATCGAGTCCATCCAGGTGCTGAAGGATGCTTCTGCGGCCGCCATCTACGGTTCGCGTGCCGCGAACGGCGTCATCATCATCACCACCAAGCAGGGCGAGGCCGGCAAGGTCACGGTCAATTTCGCGAACCAGACCGCCATCCAGTGGAACCCGCGGATGAAATTCGCGGACGCCAAGGAGTGGAAGGAGATCCAGACCCGCCTGATCCAGGACGGTATCGACCGCGGCACCTCCGACCGCACCACCATCCCGAATTTCATGGGCGGCGACACCGACTGGCAGGACCTGTACTTCAAGACGGGTATCCAGCAGAAATATGACCTCTCCATCTCCGGCGGCTCCCGCGACGCCCGTTTCCGTGTCGCGTACGGCCACATGCAGAACAGCGGCGCCCAGATCGGCCGCGACATGCGCCGGGAGACCGTCTCGATCAACTCCTCTCTCACCAAGGGCATCGTCACCTTCGGCGAGAGCCTTCAGATGGGTCTGACCAACATGTACAACTGCGCCCCTTCCACGGGCGGACTGGGCGAGATCGTGGGCATGCTGCCCATCGTTCCCGTCTATGACGAGAACGGCAAGCGCGGCTATGGCATCGGCAACGCCGAAACGGCGTTCACCACTTCGCACAACATCGTAGCCGAAGCCGATCCGGAGAAGAGCTGGTCCAAGCGCGAAGCCCTCTATCTGCGCGGCAACGCCTGGGCGCAGGTGCGTCTTCCGATCAAGGGCCTCTCCTACAAGCTGAACCTCGGCGCCAACATCATGGACAACCACACCCGCTCCTGGGAGACCGGCATCCATTACGCGCTCAACTTCACGGACCTTCCGTCCTCCGCCACGGCCTCTTCCAGCCGGAACACCACGTACATCATCGAGAACACCCTCAACTACGACCGCGAGCTGGGCAAACATACCATCAACGCCGTGCTCGGACAGTCTTACCAGAACAACTTCTCCCAAAGTTCCAGTTCGGTCCGTGAGGACCTGATCTCCACGGCTTCCGGCGTGTTCCTCAAGAACGTCTCTTCCGGCATCAACCTCAAGGACGCCACCGGCACGACCAGCCAGAGCCGCCTGATCTCCTACTTCGGCCGTATCAATTACTCCTATGACAGCCGTTACCTCCTGCAGGCGACCGTCCGCGCCGACGGTTCCTCCCGTTTCGCCCCCGGCAAGCAGTGGGGCGTGTTCCCGTCCATGTCGGCCGGCTGGCGCATCTCCCAGGAGCCGTTCTGGAACGTCTCCTGGATGAACGACCTCAAGCTCCGCTACAGCTACGGCCGCCTGGGAAGCCAGAATATCGGCGACTACGACTGGATGTCCCTGGTGAACAACTACACCTCCTACCTGCTGAACGGTGACACCGGCGGTGAGGTTCCCGGCCAGACCATCATGGCCCTCTCCAACATCGACATCTCCTGGGAAACGCTGGTCCAGCACAACATCGGCGTGGACATGGCCTTCCTGAACAACCAACTCCTGGTGACGGCCGAATACTACATCAGCAAGTCCCAGGACTGCCTGTACAACCAGCCCATCCTGAAAACGGTCGGCTCTTCCTCCGATCCCGTGGTGAATTCCGCCACGCTCACGAACCGAGGTGTCGAACTGTCCGTGAAGTGGCGTCAGAACGTCGGCCGCGATTTCCATTACAGCGTCGGCGCGAACTTCTCGCACAACCAAAATACCCTGAACGGACTCGGCTATGGGATCGACTTCAGGGATGACAATACCACCTATTCCCATGTGGGTTATCCGCTGGGTCTGTTCTACGCCATCGTGAGCGACGGCCTGTTCCAGAGCGACGAGGAAGCCGCCGCCTATGTCAAGGACGGCAAGCGCATCCAGCCCAACGCCAAGGCGGGCGACATCAAGTGGGTGGACTTCAATGGTGACGGACAGATCAACAACGACGACCGCCAGATCCTGGACAAGAAGAGCCCCTGGCCCGGTCTCGAAGCGTCCCTGAACCTCATGATGGGGTACAAGGGCTGGGACCTGCAGGTATCCGGCTTCGGCGAGTTCTTCCGGTGGGTCCGCAACGGCACCCGCGCCCAGACGGACGCCCTGAACACCTGGGCCCAGCGCCGCAGCGGCCTGAACTGGTGGACCCCTGCGAACAAGCACAACAACGTGTGGTACCCGCGTGAGTCCTATGGATACACCGAGAACCAGCTCGGCGCCAGCGACCGCTGGCTCGAACGGGGCGACTTCTTCAAGTTCAACTCCATCTCCCTGGGTTACAACTGGGAGCCGAAGGGCGCCGTGGGCATGGTGATCAAGAACCTCCGCGCCTCCGTCACCGCCCAGAACCTCCTTACCCTCACCAGCTACACGGGCTGGGATCCGGACTTCACGGGCGGGATCTTCACCCCGGGCAATGCCGGCAATACCATTGCCAACCCTTATTCCGTCATCTTCGGTCTTAACATCACTTTCTAAAGATATGAAGAGAATTATCACCATACTGTCTGTCGCCGCTGCCGCCGCGCTGCTGGCGCCCTCCTGCTCGAAGGACCTGCTGCAGCTGGAAAATCCCAACTCGCTGAGCTCCTCGACGGCCTACACCTACGAATCCGACTTGGATGCCGCCCTCGTGGGCGTGTACCACGCTTTCAACGGCGGATTCTTCAATGCCGGCATGTCCATCATCTTCGGTTCCCAGTCGGACGAAGGCTACAGCTACTCCCCGGCCATGGACCTGGTGGACTTCGTGAGTTTCAAATATCCCAATTACGACCAGAACTGGAATGTTACCCAGTGGAAGTGCCTGTACAACCAGATCGCCCGCTGCAACCAGGTCATCACGTACATCGAGAACGTGGAGGAATGGAAAGAATTCAGCAAGGAGCAGATCCTGGGCCAGGCCAAGGCCATCCGCGCTTGGGACTACTACATGCTCGCCATGCTGTACCAGCATCCGCCGTATGTGGACTATATCGCCCCGGCCGGTGACCAGCCGGCCCAGACGCCCTATGAAACCCTCTGCGAAAAGGTGATCGAGGATGCCAAGTACGCCTACGACAACCTTCCGTCCGACTATCAGTCCGGCCCCTGGAAAGGCCAGTACCGCGTGACCAAATGGTTCGCCGCCACCCTGTTGGGCCGGGTGAACATGAACAGCGGCAACTACGCCGAGGCCGCCAGATGGTTCAAGGATGTGATCGACAACGGCAAGTCCGTCGGCGGCGAGAAGCTCGCCCTTGTGGACGACTATCTCTGGAACAGCGACGACTCGCACGAAAACAACAAGGAGGCCGTCTTCGAACTCCAGTTTGCCAAGGGCAATGCCAACGCCGGCTACTTCGCCGCCTATGGCTGGGGCTGGAATGACGGCGCGACGCCTGACCACCGCAACTGGAGATGGAAGCTCATGTGCCCCTCACCCGTGGGCTGGGGAGACTTCTGCGCGGAAACCTGGCTGCTCTATGCCTTCAAGAACGAGAAGACCGTCAAGAATACGCCCCGCACTACCGCCGGCCAGTTTGACCAGCGACTGGAGTGCTCCCTCTTCTACCTGGATATCTGGAAGGACTATCCTGGCCACGCCCAGTGGCAGTGGGGCGATGGTTACGAAAAAAAGGTGGACGCGGGCGAGCTGGAAGCGCCGGGCTGGTATAGCAATGGCAGCTACTGGACAGGAGACCGTGTTTTCACCAACAAATACACCAACTGGTACGGTGGCGACTACAATGTGAAGATCGCCGACAACGAACCCACGAACGTCCGCATCTTCCGCCTGGGTGAAATCCTGATGGACTATGCCGAATGCCTCGCCCAGACCGGCGACCTGAAGGGGGCCGTCGCCCAGATCGACCGCGTCCGCGAACGCGCCGGCCTCGCGAAACTCGCCGACCGCGAACCGATTCCGGCCGTCTGGACCAACCCGCTCACCGACGAGACGATCGACTTCAACAAGGATTACGGCTATGCCGCCATCAAGAGCGGCAACTACACCCTGGCCGACGTCATGAGCGTCCTGGACCTCGAGGACATGAAAGAGACTTGCTACGACACCGAGCGCAACGTGAACCTGCGCCGCTGGGGTGTCGGGGATACCGGCAGCGCTTTCTACAAGCGAGTCGCCGCCCGCTCGAGCAAGTACAAGAACCAGTTCGCCCCGCACAAGGTTTGGATCCCCATCCCGCAGTCGGAGGTCAAGAACAATCCGAACCTGGACCAGATCGAAGGATATTGATCCTTCCCTGGCCAAGGGCCTGACAGGGTCCGGAATCATTTGGATTCCGGCCCTGTTTTTCCTATATTTCCTCTATAAATCCAATTATCGTACAGCCCAGACGTTCCCGGCGAGAGATGAGCCTACGCCATACTCAATGAAGACCTTCCCCGCGATGTTTT
>ONEX01000014.1 GCA_900316955.1 uncultured Bacteroidales bacterium | reverse complement strand
GGCGAAACAGGTAATTGGGGCTAAGTCGTAACAAGGTAGCCGTACCGGAAGGTGTGGCTGGAACACCTCCTTTTTGGAGCGTGTCCGAAGGCACGACGCCCGTTGGAAGTGTGCAAGGTTGCACTTTTAGTCTTTCATTATTTATACAGGCTCTTAGCTCAGTTGGTTAGAGCGCTACACTGATAATGTAGAGGTCGGCAGTTCAACTCTGCCAGGGCCTACCGAAAAGCCGGACGCCAGCCCGGCTTTTTTTGTGCCTTACGGTCACCCTTACCGGCGGCCCGGCACAACCTCGGGGGTATAGCTCAGCTGGTAGAGCACCTGCTTTGCAAGCAGGGGGTCGCCGGTTCGAATCCGACTATCTCCACGAAAAAAGGTCATCGACTCGCGTCGGTGACCTTTTTTCGTGCAGATCCCTGTGTCTATCCCCCCGCGCTTCGCGCTGCCCCCAGGGGCGACACCCCCTTGGTCCCCCTGGAAGGGGGATAAGTCGGCCCTCCGGGCCTCCGAAGGACTGTCGTCGGTGACCTTTTTTCGTGCAGATACCTGTGCTTAGCCCTCTGATTTGCCCGTAGGTCCAGTTGCGGGACCGACGGGAAGGTTTTCGTGGGGTTTTCTTTCCTGTAGGTACTGCGCATGGACCTACGGGAAAGGAAGCGTGGCTTGAGGTCCACGAGCGGGGACGATGGACATGAAAAGCCCGTGGAATCGTGTCTTGCCCTCCATGAAATGGACCTGAAGCCATTACACCTTCACTGCAATCTTCTCTGGACGGCCGCAATTGCGGAAAAAAGGCGATATGTGCCGATGCTACTGCCGACGCGGCAAGCTTTTCGTGCAAAACAGGCGTTTCTCCGGCCGCATCAGCATGCAAACCGATGCCAGAGGTCGTTTTCCCGCAATTGCGGCCAGTGGCAGAACTCGTCAATCGAAGACCTGCTGGAAGAAGGCGACGGTGCGGGAGAGGATTTCTTTCTTGCGGCGGGTGATGAGGTGGTTTTCGCCGTCGACCTTGACCAATATGGCGCGGTCGCCGTAGGTTTCGAGGTACTGCTCGCTGCACCACATGGGGACGATGGAGTCCTTGGTGCCATGGAGAAGGAGGACGGGGCCCTGGTAGGCTGCGGCGGTGCCGTAGATGTCCAGCTGCTGGGTGGTGAGGAGGTATTCGCGGCCGAGCTTCATGGTGCCCCAGCAGCGGATGAAGGCCGGCGGGTCGGCGGGGTCGAAGCGGGCGTTGAAGAACTTGCCGCCCTGGCAGGCCTGCTTGATGACGGAGCCGGGGGCGAGGAGGACGACGCCGGCGGGGACGTGCCTGCCTGCGGCGGCGAGCCGGCCGGCGGTCATCGACGCGATGACCCCGCCCTGCGAGTGTCCGAAAAGGCCGATCTGTGTGACGTAGGGCAGCGATTCCGCGTATTCCCAGATGGCCAGCGCATCGGCAATCTCCTTTTCGATAGTCATATCCTGCATCCGGCCCTGGCTCTTCCCGTGTCCGTCGAAATCGAACCGGATGGAGGCGATGCCGGCCTTAGCGAGCGCCTTCGCGAGGAAGGGCATGGGGTTGTAGTCCTTGCTGGAGAAGATGCCGTGCATCAGGAGGACCATAGGGCAGCGGTCCGTCTCAGGATTGAAGCCCTCCGGCAGGGCGACCTTCATCGCCAGCCCGCCTTCCGGGCCGGAAACCGTATATTCCCGGGCCCCGGCGGGAAGAAGGCCCATAAGCAGGATAACTGTAAGAATGACAAGTCGTTTCATGGCGCAAAGCTACGATATTTCTAGAAATCAGTGCAAAGCGGCCCGTTCTGCACTTCTTTCGGTCAAAAAAGTGAAAAAGAGTGTGAAATGGGCCGTTTTACACTTTTGTGACGGGAGATTCCGGGTCAAGCCCGGAATGAGGGAAAGTCAAGCCCGGAATGAGGGAAAGTCAAGCCCGGAATGAGGGAAAGTCAAGCCCGGAATGAGGCGGGCGGCCCTTCGGCAAGCTCAGGGACCGCCCGTGGACGAGGGTTTTCCCGCAAAAATGCGTATATTCACGCAGAATATGCAAGAGAGGGACATCATACGCATCCGGGGCGCGAGGGAGAACAACCTGAAGGACGTTTCCCTGGACATTCCCAAATACAAGATTACCGTGTTCACGGGCGTTTCGGGCTCGGGGAAGAGCTCGCTGGTGCTGGACACGATCGCGGCGAAGTCGCGGCGGGAGCTGAACGACACCTTCCCGACCTTCGTGCAGCAGTATCTGCCCAAGTACGGGCGTCCGCATGTGGACGAGATCGAGGGACTGCCCATCGCGGTGGTCATCGACCAGAAGAAACCCGCCAAGAATTCCCGGTCCACGGTGGGCACCTACACCGACATCTATGCCCTGATGCGGCTGCTTTTCTCCCGCGTGGGGAAGCCGTTCGTGGGCTATTCCGACTCGTTCAGCTTCAACCACCCGCAAGGGAGCTGCCCGCGCTGCTCCGGCCTCGGCGAGATCCGGGAGCTGGATATCCACAAGCTTGTGGACTTCGACAAGAGCCTCAATGACGAGGATACGATCCATTACATCGCCTTCGGCAAGGGTGGCTGGCGCTGGATCCGGTATGCCCACAGCGGCCTGTTCGACCTGGACAAGAAGATCAAGGACTACTCGCCGGAGGAACTGGACCTGTTCCTGAACAGCCCGCAGATCCGGCTCAAGAACCCGCCCTCCAATTGGCCTAAATCGGCGAAATACGAGGGCCTCATCCCCCGGATGTACCGGTCCATCATCAATTCCGAGGAGGGCCTCCTGCACGCCGCCGTGCTCAATCCGATGCTCGTGATGGGCACCTGCCCCGACTGCGGCGGCACGCGGCTGAACCCGAAGGTGTTGACCTGCAAGATCGAGGGGGTCAATATCGCCGAGGCCTGCGCGATGTCCATCTCCCGGCTCAACGCCTGGATCCGGGACCTGGCCGATCCGCTCGCGGTGGACCTCAAGGCGGCCATCGGCGCGCGGCTCACGGCGCTGGAGGAGATCGGCCTCGGGTACCTGAGCCTGGACCGGCCCGTCGGGACGCTCTCCGGCGGCGAAGCCCAGCGCTGCAAGATCGCCAAATACATCAACTCCTCGCTGGCCGATGTGCTCTACATCCTGGACGAGCCCAGCGTGGGCCTGCACAACCGTGACATCGAGCGGATGAAGCGCTCGGTCCAGCGCCTGCGCGACGCCGGCAACACCGTCCTCCTCGTGGAACACCATCCGGAGATGATCCGGATCGCCGACCACGTCGTGGACCTGGGCCCCGGCCCGGGCATCGACGGCGGTCGCATCGTCTTCGAGGGCTCCTACGACGCCCTCCTCCGCTCCGGCACGGCCACCGGCTCCCTCCTCGGCGCCCCGGTGCCGTTCAAGGAGCACCCGAGATGGCCGATCAGGTCGGCCATGACGGACGACGTCATTCCCGGCTCGACCGGGAATCTCTTCCACCTGGAAAACGCCACCCTGCACAACCTCAAGGGCGTTTCCATCGACCTGCCCCTGGGCGTTTTCGGTGTCGTCGCCGGCGTCGCGGGCTCCGGGAAGAGCTCCCTGATGGAATGCTTCCGCCGCGCCTATCCGAATCCAGACGATGTCGTGTACATCAGCCAGGAGAACATCGGCGTGAGCCTGCGGTCCACGCCCGCGACCTATATGGAGGTGGCCGGCGACATCCGCAAGGCCTTCGCGAAGGCCCATAAGATGAAGGAGGAATACTTTACCTTCAACGGCAAGGGCGCCTGCCCCGTGTGCGGTGGTAAGGGTGTCATCGTGTCCGAGATGGCCTTCATGGACGCCATCGAGACCACCTGCGAAGCCTGCGGCGGCCTGCGCTACGCGCCCGAGGCCTTGGCCTATACCGTGACCGGCGCCACCGGCGAGACACTCAACATCGCCCAGGTCATGGACCTTTCCGTCCGCCTCGCCTCGGCCTTCTTCAAAGGATCCGTCATCGAACAGAAACTGCGACCCCTCATGGACGTGGGACTGCAGTACCTGCATCTGAACCAGGCGCTTTCCACCCTCTCGGGCGGCGAGCTCCAGCGCCTGAAACTGGCCTCCTACCTGGGCGAAGAAGGGAAAATCTTCATCATCGACGAGCCCACGGACGGTCTCCATACGAAGGACATCCGCCACATCATCTGCCTCTTCGACGCCCTCGTGGACCGCGGCAACACCGTCTGGCTCATCGAGCACAACCTGGACGTCATCCGCAGCGCCGACTGGCTCGTCGAGCTCGGCCCCGGCGCCGGCGAATCCGGCGGCCGCGTGCTCTACGCCGGCCCGCCCGCCGGCGTGCGGGAATGTGAGGAGTCGGTGACGAAGGATTATCTATGATAACGAAATAGACAAGATAATATGCACGAACTTAAATGCCCCAAGTGCGGAAGTGTCTTCACGGTCGATGAGGCCGATTACGCTTCCATCGTCTCCCAGGTCCGCGGGACCGAATTCAACGCCGAGGTCCAGCGCCGGCTGGCCGAGCTGCATGCGCAGTATGAGGCCGAGCAGCGGGCGAAGGCCGTGACGACGCAGCAGGCGTACCAGACGGAGCTGTTCAAGAAGGACCAGGCGATTCTGGCGAAAGAAGGGGAGATTTCACGCCTCAAGGAGCAGGTTGCGGCGCAGGGCGATCGGCAGAAACTGGCCGTTGGGACCGCTGTCGCCGCGAAGAACGAGGAAATCGCGAACCTGAACGCTTCTATCCTCCAACTCCGGTCTTCGGCCCAGCTGGCGGCCAAGGAGGCGGCGCTCCACGAGGATAATGTCCGTAAGGAGTACGAGGCCAAGCTGAAGATGGCACAGGAGCAGGTCGACTACTACAAGGACCTGAAAACGCGGATGTCCACCAAGATGGTCGGCGAAACCCTTGAGGCACACTGCAGCAACGTGTTCAACGGAGAGATGCGGCCCATGTTCCCGAACGCCTATTTCGAGAAGGACAACGATGCCTCGCTCGGCAGCAAGGGTGACTTCATCTTCCGTGATTTCGAGGACGGGGTGGAGTACATCTCCATCATGTTCGAGATGAAGAACGAGATGGACGAGACGGCCACCAAGCACAAGAACGAGGACTTCTTCCGCAAACTCGATGCGGACCGCAACATGAAAGGCTGCGAATATGCCGTGCTGGTCTCTCTCCTGGAACCGGACAGCGAGCTATACAATGGGGGTATCGTCGATGTCTCCTATCGCTACCCTAAGATGTACGTGATCCGTCCGCAGTTCTTCCGTCCGATCATCACCCTCCTGGTCAATGCCGCCAAGAAGACGGTCGGCATCAAGAAAGAACTGGAGATCGCCCGCAGCCAGAGTGTGGACGTGACCCATTTCGAAAGCCAGCTGGATGCCTTCAAGGAGGCCTTCGGCCGCAACTATCGTCTGGCCAGCGAAAAGTTCAAGGCCGCCATCGACGAAATCGACAAGTCCATCACGCACCTGCAGAAGATCAAGGACGCCCTGATCGGCTCCGAAAACAACCTCCGCCTGGCGAACGACAAGGCCGACGCCCTCACCATCAAGAAACTCACTAAGGGCAACGAAACGATGACCCGGAAGTTCGCCGAGGCTGCCGAAGCCCGCAAAGCCGCCGACCGCGCCGCCGGCCCCGACGACCAGGACCAGCCGTCCGTTTAGTCGTATTCCTCAGAACCCCGACCCGAACTGCACCCAGTACTTGTCCTCGAGGGCTTTCCAGGCGCGGACGCTTTCCTGGTAGATGTACTCGGTGTAGGCGTTCAGGGCGGCGGGGGAGGCGGCGCAGGTGGGGGCGCCGTCGAGGGCGAGGTTCTCGAGCCGGAGGATTTCTTCGTTGAAACCGGCCTTGGTGGTCTGCCAGGAGAGGGTGGCGAGCTTGTTGGCCCGGCGGAACTGCCAGAGGGCGCAGTCCTCGACATACTGCTTCTGCCCGCAGGTCTCGTAGGCCTTCGGGAGGGCGGTGGTGCCGCAGAAGACGGGGATGCGGGGGCTCTGGCCGGGGTTGTCCAGCGACAGCCAGCACACGCCGCCCACTGCGTCGGGAAGCCACGAGCGGAGCTGCGTCACGTGCGAGTAGGCGCACCAGGCGACGGCCACGGTCCGCCGGAATTCGACGGTGCCGGGGGCGATGGTGTTCAGGGTGTTCCGCATCGTGGTCGTCAGCCACGGGTTCGCGATGGGGCTCACGACCGTGTCGGCCGGATGCTGCTTGTTGGCGGCCCGGGCAATCTTGACGTCCTTGGTCATGTCGAAGTCCGTTCCCTCGTAGGTCTCGCGGTAGAGGGCCATCACCTCGCGGATATCGACCGGCTTCTCGGGCTTGACGGAGAAGGGGAGTTCTTCCATGTCGTAGGTGAGGCCGAGCGAGGGCGCGAAGTGATTGAGGATGAAGTACTCGCGGTCGTTGAAGTTCTTGCCCTTGGCATAGTCGGTATTGAAATACTTCCAGAAGATGAACTCGCCCTTCCCGTCCCAGAGGCCGTTGTCGATGGCGACCTGCTCCACATTGGCGGACGCCATCATGTCCTTGCTCTTGCGGTCGATGCGGCCGATGCGGGGGATGTTGGCCGATACGGCGACGTGGTCGTCAGGCACCCGCTTCGCCACCCAGGCAGCGCCGATCCGTTCCTTGCCGATGCCGACGATCTCGAACTGCCAGACCTCGTTCTTGTCGGCGACCGTGAGGCACTCGCCGCCGTCGCCGTAGCCGTATTGCTCCGCGAGGGCGCCCATCAGCCGGATGGCGTCGCGGGCGTTGTCGCAGCGCTGCAGGGCGACGCGCTCGAGTTCCTCGATCCGGAACCAGCCCGCGGCGTTCACGAGGGTGTCCGGACCGCCGAAGGTGGTTTCGCCGATGGCCAGCTGCTTCTCGTTGAGGCAGGGATAGGCCGTGTTCAGGTAGGCGTAGGTATGGGCCGCCTCCGGGATTTCGCCCATGAGCCTGACGCCCGTGGTGTCTCCGCGGAACATCGTGTGCATGGTGCCCCGGAGGACCGGATGCATCGTCCCGGGCGCATGGTCCGCCGCGGGTTCCACCTGGGCCCATGTGCGGTATCGGCCGTCACAGGTATGGGATGTCATCACGGAACCGTCGGTGGAGGCCTTCCGGCCCACCATGATGGACGTGCAGCTCTGGCCGTCGAATTCCTGGGCGAAGAGCAGGCTGCCGATGGCCAGCGCGGCCACGAGGGTGAAGAATCGTTTCATGGATCAATCGTTTGTCCAAAGGTACGGAAAATCCCCGAAAAAACCGTTTTACACTTTTCGGCCGAAATCGGCCCCCGAGCGCCCTGGGAAGGCCCTTTTCACGCAAAAATCCGGCATTTTTGCGTGAAATGCCCCTTCCGGCCGCGCTCTCCGGCCCCCAAAATCGGCCTCCCAGCTCCCTGCAACTCCCATTTGGAACTTAAACGTTTAATCTTTTTTTAAAACGGCTCTTTTCCCGATGTTTGCCGGAGAAACTGTAAGATTTGTGCGTATGAAGAGCCCTATGGAATCACAAAAAAACGCACCCTCTCGGATGCGTTTATGTCCTTTTGTTTACCTGCAGTTTGCCTTGCCCGGCAACTGAAACATCAGGCTCGCACTGCAAAAGTACGTATTCTTTTGATAATGGGCAAGTACTGTCCCTTATTGGTAATAGTTAAAGATTTGTGCGTATGAAGAAAATCATTGAAGTAGTCCGTTACGGAGAGAATGACATCCGGTTCCACACGGACATCGATCCGCTGAAGGATCCGGACACGATCCATCAGACGGTCACCGAGCTGGCCATGGCCATGATGACCACCCTGTGGGGCGGGAACGAGCAGGCCGTGCTGGCCATGATCCGGGCCCTCGCGATCGCGGATCTCGGCGTGAGCGTGAACCGCCGCCAGATGGTCGGCTTCCTGGACGATGCCTCCGGCATGCTGGAAGCCTCCATCCGCGACGCCCGCCGGGCCTTCGAGCAGTCCGGCGGCAAGATCATGGTCTTCGGCCCCGGCGTCGCCCCGCCCAAGTCCCGGAGCTAGGCGATGCGACGCATCGTTCAGCGGGTGCTCCCTGACGGGACCATCGGCAATGTCCAGCCTTTCCATATTTACCTGGAGGGCCTAGAGAAGGCCGTGCTGTGCCGCGACGACAAGGATTATGACGCCTTTGTCAAGATCATTTGCCTGGCGGCCAGACGGAAAAACGTCATCGTAGTCATCTACGTGGTCGTTTCCAATCATAGTCACGCCACCGTCCTGGCCCGATGCCAGGATGACGCCGACAGTTACGGTGAGGAGGTGAAGAAGATGGCGTCGATGTGGGTGTCCGGCCGTTATGGGGAACGGAAGCTGCTTCGCGGGGTGGACATGAACGCTTCTTGTCTGGACAGTGACTGGTATCTGCGCAATACGCTCGCCTATGTTCCGCGCAACGCCTTGGACAATGGCTGTAATGTCAACGAGTACCGTTGGTCCGGATACCGGGCGATGTTCCGGGGCCGGATTCCTCCCGGGGCTCCAGGCCCCGTTCGGAAAGTCGCGGAGATGACCCGCCGGGAACACCGGGCGCTCTTCCATACTGGAGACGACCTTTCCGGTGTCCCCTGGCTGGTCGATGCCGATGGCTGTCTGGTTCCCGAAAGTTTCTGCGACACGGACTATCTGGAGCAGGCCTTCAACCACGACCAGGCGTATTATATCCGGACGATCGGGACCGTGAACGTGGCGGAAATGCGTCAGCGGCTCGTGGATGGGCCTCGGACGATGCATACCGACGGCGAAGTCTTGAAGGATGCGGCGGCCGAGGCCCAGCGTTGGTTCGGAACGGACTTGTCCGCCCTGAGCCTCCTCCAGAAGACGAGGCTCATCCCTTACTTCAACCGGACGCGGAAAACGACCGTGCGGCAATTGGCGCGCGTCTTCGGTTTGGACCGCGAGACCGTTCAGGCAATCCTCCATCCTCGTTGACAAGCCCACGGCCCTTCGCAGGTCAAGCCGATGTACAAGGTGTGATTTTTCGTGTCACACCTTGTACGCCGAAAAGCCCTCTGACGGTGCTGGAATGGCATTCCTATGTACAAGGTGTCCCACATAAAAACACACCTTGTACAAAGGGGAGGGAAAAAGGCCCCTCAGGCAGCCCGAGGGGGGCGAAGGCGCCGCTAGAGCGTGCCGGGAACTTCGCCTCCGCGGACGAAGACGGGGATGGTGGCGAGGTCGACGGGGGTTTCGACCCACTGGCCGCCTTCGTAGGTCGTGCCGGTCCAGTAGTCACGCCAGCCGCCGTCGGTGGCGGGGAGGTAGGTACGCCAGGTGGTGACGCCCGGGGCGGTGACGGGGTGGACGAGGTAGGCGGGGCCGAACATGAAGGCGTCGTCCTGCCGCAGGGCTTCCGGATCGTCCGGGAAGTCGAAGACGAGCGGGCGCATCATCGTGTAGCCCTCCTTGGACACGCGCTTGGCGCAGTCCAGGATATAAGGCTCCAGCTTCTTGCGAAGGTCCATGTAGGAGGCGATGATCTCGTAGGTCTCGGGGAAGTAGTGCCAGGGCTCGGTCTGGCTCATGTAGCCGTGGACCCGCATGAAGGGCAGGAAGGTCGCGGTCTGGACCCAGCGGACGAGGCGCTCCTGGTATTCGGCGGAGGTGTACTGGTCGCCCGGGCGGAAGAAGCCGCCGGCGTCGAAGGTCCACCAGGGCAGGCCGGAGGCCATCTGGCCGAGGCCGCCCGCGATCTGCCGCCGCAGCGTTCCGAAGTCGTTGCCCACGTCGCCGGACCAGGTCACGACGCCGTAGCGCTGGGCGCCCGGGAAGGCGCTCCGGGTGAGGATGACGGGCGAGAGGCCCTCGGCGGTCAGCGCCTGATACATCGTCCGGTTCACCATCAGCGGATACACGTTCCGGTACCATTCGCCCGGGATCTGGTCCTTGCCGATGCGCCGGCCCGCGAGGTCGTCGTTCTCCGGTTCCGTCGCGTCGAACCACCAGGCGTCGATGTTGTACGGCCGCGCCAGGCTGTCCACGAAGTTCTGCGCGTAGAACGCGGCGACCTCCGGATTGAAGAAGTCGATCCAGTCGGTCCCATCGATGTAGCTGCCCCGCTCCGCCAGCCGCTTGCCGAGGTTGGAATTCTTGTCCACCTTGGACCAGACGGAAATCATGAACCGCGTGCCCATGTCGTGCAGCGTGTCGGTCAGGGCCTTCGGGTCCGGATAGTGCTCCTTGTCGAACTCCATGGAGTTCCAGCCGGTCGGGCCCCACCACTGCCAGTCCTGGACGATGACGTCCAACGGCAGGCCGCGCTCCTTGAACTCGCGCGCATTGGCCAGGATCTCCTCCGACGAGTGATAGCGCTCGCGACAGTGGATGTAGCCGAACATCCAGTCCGGCATCTCGGGCACCGGCCCCGTCAGGGTGCGGTAGGCGCCGATGACCTCGTCGGCCTTGCCGGCGAACACCGTGTAGTCCAGCGCCGCGGCGACGGGGGAGTGGAACGTGGTCGCGTCATCGACCTTCTTCCAGTAGAGGACCGGGTTGTCGGTGCGGACGCCTTCGACCGCGAGGGTGTGCGTCCCGGCGGTCAGGGGAACCAGGGCCGATGTGGTCGGCGGCAGCCAGGTGTTGGACACGTCCACCACGGGCTCGCCATCGATGGCGAGGTAGTGCCGGCGCGACATCTTCTGGCCCACGTCCAGCAGGAGGGCGTAGGTGCCGTCCTCGGGAATGTCCACGCTGCCGGCGAAGGACCGGGAGAAGCGCCGCTCCCGCCGGTTGCCGGCGGTGCCGGTGGCGTTCACCGTCTGGCCCTCGCCGTCCTCGCCGGCCACGGCCAGCGCGACGGACTGGTCCGCCGGGTTGAAGTCCGTCAGGCCGTAATTGTTCCACAGCAGGCCGTAGCCCTTGTTGGACAGGATGAAGGGCAGGGCGATCTGCGTGTTCACCTGCGTGAGCCGCCGCGAGACGCCCCGGATGTTCAGGAAGCCGTCCTGGAACTGGCCCGTGCCATAGAGGAACTCGTCCTCGGGGGAGGCGAGCCGCAGGGTGGCGTCGTAGGTGGGCTCTCCCTGGACCGTGGCTTTCACGAGGTTGTGACCGTTTTCGCGGAGGAGGACGTTGCCATCGGCATCAAAGAAGGTCAGGACACCGTTCTCATAGCGGGCGGCCATCGCGGCGGTGCGCACTTCGACGACGCCGTTTTTCTTGGTGACCTTGAACTTGGGCGCGGCCACTTTCTCCACATAGACGAGTTCGTCCAGCGGTTTGTAGTCGGCCGGTTCCAGGCGGACCCGGATGGCATTGTCCACGAGGGGCTGGAGCACCAGGGTGCCTTCGTCCGTCTTGATGCGGACTTCTTTCCGCGCGCAGCCGGCCAGCAGCAGGATGCCCGCGACGAGGATCAGGATTCTTTTCATGGTCATAAGGCTCTAGTCAGGGTGATGACGCCGGCGGAGAGCGCCGGAATGGTCAGGAAGGCGGCGTTGCCGACGGCCTCCGGCGTGCCGTGCCGGAGCTGGATGGCCTCCTTGTTGTTCATGCGGTTGGCGGCGTCCAGCGAGCCGGGGGCGTAGTATTCGTAGGCGGCGTCGGCCAGGCGCACCCAGTCGCTCTTGACGGTCAGTTCGCAGGCTTTGTCGGTGGGGTTCACCACCTTCACGATGAGCTCGCGTCCATTCTCCGACAAGGTGGTGACGATGCTCAAGTCGCCGGTATCGCCCTCGTACTCAAGCAGATACCGGGAGAAGTGCCGGTACCAGAGCTGAGTCACGAGGTAGTTGGGCGCGACGAACAGGCCCTTGTAGTCGAAGTTGATGAAGGCGTTGTTCCAGTCCGGAGCATCGGTGCGGCGGATGAACAGGGCGGCGGCGCCCATCGCGACGACGTCGCGGGCCTCGCACGTGTTCAGGAAGCCGCCGGCGAACAGGCCGGTCCGCCAGTCGGTGCTGTTCAGGTTCCATTCGGAGATGAACAGCTTCACGTTCGGGTTCGGGCAGGCGGCGATCATCTTCGCGTAGCGGTCGTACTGCTCGCCGAGACGCTTGGGCCCGGTGGCGTAGCCGCCGGCCTGCTCGTAGTGGTGGAGGCTCAGGTAGTCGAAGTAGTTGGCGGACCGCTGGAGGAATTCCTCGTCCTCGCGGAAGCCGCCGCAGGCGATGATCTTGATGGACGGATCCACCTTCCGCATCGCCGTCGAGAAGTCCCGGACGCATTTCTCGTAGCGGTCGATGCCCATCTCCCACATCTCGTTGTCGATCTCCCAGTATTTCACGTTGTAGGGCTCCGGGTGGCCGTTGGCGGCGCGCTTGGCGCCCCATTCGTCCGTGGCGGGGGCGTTGCAGTAGCGCACCCAGTTCACGGCGTCGGCCAGGATGGAGTCGTACTCCTCGGCCGGGCGCTCGAAATGGACGGAAACCACGATGACCGGCTCCGTGTTCACTTCCCGGCAGAACTTGATGAACTCGTCCGTGCCGAAGCAGTTCTGGTCATAGTCCATCCACATCCAGTGCGGCCAGCGGTAGCGCTGCTCCTGCGGGCCGATGCCCCACTGCCAGTAGTACTGGGCCACGTAGCCGCCGCCCGGCCACCGCAGGCAGGTCGGGTGCAGGTCCTTCACGGCCTGCAGGATGTCCGGCCGGAAACCGCCGTTCGCCTGCCCGGTGGCCGTGGATAGAGTCACCTGGTCCACGAGCACCGTGCCGCCCGTCGCCAGGATGGCGAAGTCGGCGTCGCCGGACAGCTCGCCCGCCGGCAGGGAGATCTCGAACTTCTTCCACGCCGGGCCCGGGACGCCGAGCGCCTGCTCGCGCAGGATGCGCCCGTCCCGGACCAGCGCGACGGAGAGCCGGGCGTCGCCCTTGGCATAGACCGAGCCCACGAACGTCTCCCCGGGAACCACGTTCTGCGGTCCCTGGGCGACGCCCGCCGCGGTCGCCCCGGCGGTGATTTCCTGCGCGTAGTCCATATTGACGGCATCGCCCTTGAGGAGGCGGTACTTGCCCTGGCCGAAGGCCTTCCACTGCGGAGCCACGTCCGGAATCTTGACATCCTCCGGCATCCCTTCGAACAGGACCTTCTTCCCCTTGGCGGAAGTCACGCGGATGTTGCGGTACAGGGCTTCCGTATAGTTTTCCCACAGGGTGAGGGTGTTCTGCGGACGGCTGTCGGGAACCGTGCAGGAAAGCACCTGCTTGCCGTCCCACCAGACCTGCACGCGCTGCCCGCGGCAGCTGATCTTCAGATGGTGCCAGGCGTCCTGGTCCAGCTGGGCGGGCTGCGCCGCCTTCGCGGCCAGCGGCTCCAGCGTGACGACCTTCCGGGTCCGGGGGCCGAAGGCGACCTCCTTCTCCTGCTTGACCGCCAGGGCGAACTGGGCGCCGTCCACGGCCTTCTGCGCCTTGGCCATCGCCTTCGCCTGATTGTCCGCCTCGATCTGCGCCTGGGTCTGCGCCAGGGTGAACCGCTGTCCTTCGTAGGCCGGGTCATAGAGCCGCAGGTAGTAGGAATCCGACCCGTCCGCCAGGTCCTTGAAGGCGAAGCGAAGGTCCAGCAGGCCGCCGCTCCAGCGCCGGCCGGGCAGGAGGTACGCCCGCCACTTCACGTCCATCTCCACGTCGTAGCTGTCCGTGTCCAGGGCGGCCAGGCGGATCGGCTGCTCGTAGCGCGTCGGGGAATGCAGCACCGCGTCGTCGGCGGCGAACCATCCGTCGAAATATCCGTCCCGCGGCGGGATTCCCGGATAGTGCTCCGGCTCGAACGACCGTTCGTAGATGAGTTCCTGCCACACACCGTTGTTCGCGGAGAAATAGATGTGCTCGAAGAGCTGTCCGTACAGCATCGGGTCGATGTTCCCGGCCGGCTTCCCGGACTTCACTTGGATGGACACCTGTCCCCAGGCCATCCCGCTCACGAGGAGCGCCGTAACGAAGGATAGAAAACGTTTCATACCGTTTTAGTACTTTTCACAAATATAGCAAATTCTTGCCATTCCGTGCCTTTTTTCGTACCTTGCAACGTATGAGCAAGTTTTCTTCCCTCCTGAAGAAGTGGTCCGACACCTCGCTGGTGCTGCGGATCGTGATCGGCCTCGTCATCGGCGCTGTGCTGGGCCTGGTTTGTCCGAAGTGGACGGCGGTCGGGATCCTGGGGCAGGTGTTCGTGAGCGCGTTGAAGGCCATCGCGCCGGTGCTGGTCGCCCTGCTGGTGGCCTCGTCCATCGCCAAGGCGAAGGGCGGCCTGGGGGCCCGGTTCCGGACCGTCATCACGCTGTACCTGGTGTCCACGCTCTGCGCCGCCGTGTTCGCGGTGGTGGCGAGCTTCCTGTTCCCGGTGACGATCAAGCTCCAGGGGGCCGAGGGCGGCGGCAGCGCGCCCGGCGGCCTGTCCGACGTATTCCTGACCCTCCTCACCAACATGGTGATGAACCCCGTCCAGGCGCTCGCGCAGGCCAATTACATCGGCATCCTGTTCTGGGCCATCATCCTGGGCTTTGCCCTGAAGCTGCTGGCTTCGGAGCGGACCATCGAGGTCTTCAGCGACCTGGCCGACGTCGTCTCGCAGATCGTCCGCTGGGTCATCCAGTTCGCGCCCTTCGGCATCCTGGGCCTCGTCTTCTCCTCGGTCTCCGAGAGCGGCCTGGAGATCTTCCGGGACTACGGGAAACTGCTCCTCCTGCTGGTGGGCTGCATGTGCTGCACCGCCTTCCTCGTGAATCCCTTCATCGCCTGGCTGCATATCCGGAAGAACCCGTATCCGCTGTACTGGCAGTGTCTGCGCACGAGCGGCCTGAACGCGTTCTTCACGCGTTCCTCCGCCGCGAACATCCCCATCAACATGGACCTTTGCAAGCGTCTAGGCCTGGATGAGGAGTTCTACAGCGTGAGCATCCCGCTGGGATCGACCGTGAACATGAACGGCGCCGCCGTGACCATCACGGTCCTCTCGCTGGCCGTGGCGAACACGGTCGGCGTGGAGGTGAGCTTCGCCTCGGCGCTCTTCCTGTCGCTGATCGCCACCCTCGGCGCCTGCGGCGCCTCCGGGGTGGCCGGCGGCTCCCTCCTCCTCGTCCCGATGGCCTGCTCCTTCTTCGGTATCGGCAACGACATCGCCATGCAGGCCGTCGCCGTCGGCTTCATCATCGGCGTCGTCCAGGACTCCGTCGAAACCGCCCTCAACTCCTCCTCCGACGTTTTCTTCACCGCCGTCGCCGAATACCACGACCGGCGGAAAAACGAAGCCTCGCTTTCCCGCCGGTCCTAATAAGATTAGCGCCGTCTATCGGCCGCCGCCGCCGAAGCCGCCGCCGGAGAAGCCGCCGCCTCCGCCGAAGGAGGTGTGGCCGCCGGTGCCCCGGATGCTGCCGGCCTGGTACTTGCTCGTGGCGCGGTTCATCGCGGAGGTGGTGGTCATGTTGTTCATCCGGATCGTGCGCTGCATCGCGGTCGGGTCCATGCCCACGGACCGGGAAAGTTCCTCGAACTCCTTCGGATAGAGCTTCTGGAACTGCTCGGCCACCTTGTCGGCGATGCCGTAGAGCTGGGCGAACACGAGGTAGTCCTTCCACAGGCCCACTTCCCCGGCGCCGCGCTCCTTGGACAGGGTGAAGTCGTTGAGGAAGTTCTTGAATTCCACCACGCGGCAGGCCTGTTCCTGGCCGTCCTTGTTGGTGGTGGAGCCGTGCTGCAGGAGATTCTTCTCGTGGAGGATGCTACGGCCGCGGGCCTTCGCCCGGTCGGGCCAGGCGAGGAACTGCTTGTAGTGCTTCTCGGACCATTTCTCGAACTCGCCGGACTCCAGCAGGAGGTTCCCGCCGCTGGCCTCGACGGCCATGTTGTACAGGGCGCCTTCCACGTCGTCGTCGAACGTGAGTCCCGGAGTGAACGCCAGGTTCACGCGCTTGGGTTTGTCCGGATCGGGCATGGCTTTCACCTTTCCGTCCAGGATCCAGCGCAGGAAGAGCGCGCCGATCAGGTTCTTGGATGAGGCCGGGCCGGCGAACCGCCAGCCGTTGTCCAGCACATAGCTGGAAGCGAACAGGTTACCGCCCATGGGCGCCTCGCGGAACCACTCCGTGATCCTGGTCTTGCCGTACATGGACTTCTTGTACTTGTAGCCCAGGGCCTGGAGGACCGCCGCGCGGAGGGAGGCCAAGAGACTGCCGCCGACCAGGATGGCCATGAGCCACTTGAAGAAGGTTTCCGCCTTGTCATCCTCTCCGTAGGAACTGCCGTCCAGGGCGTTTTCCTTGAGCTCGTCGAAGCTCATGTCGCGCTCGATTTCGGGCTGGAAGAGCCCTTTCTCGAAGCGGACAAGTTCGATGACTTTCGATTCGTAGGAGAACGGTTCGGAAGACTCGTAAACGATGGTTCCATCGTCCATCACGTTGATGTCGCCATAGGAGCCGAAGCCCCAGACGCGGGTGTTGTCATAGGTCCATTGGGGGCCGCCGGTTCCGTTGACCAGGGTCGCCTTCACATGCTGCGCGGGGGCGTCGAAGCCCGGATTCACGAACATGAAGTTGAAGCCGTCGGCGTCGGTGAAGGACTGTACGAGGCCGGTGACCGTGTATTCGATCGTCCAGACGTGATCCCCGTAGGAGGTCTTTCCCCAGCACAGTTCCACCCCGTTGCGTTTCTCGATGATGCCGCAGCGTCCCGCCTTTTCGGAAAGGGAGCGGTCCGTGTCCCAGCGGCGTCCTTCGTTGTGGTAGGCCAGCCCGTTTTCACGGACAGTCAGGTCTCCCACCGTCATCTCGCCGAGGTTGGTGATGGGGATGTACATTTCCGTCCCATCCACGACCGTGGCGTCATAGACTTGGGTAATCCTCGCGGAACCGTCCGGATTCAGGACAGCCCGGATGTCAATGCTGCGGAGAGACTGCGCATAAACGGCACAAGTGCCGGCGAGGGCCGCCAGCACGGTGAGGAGCAGTCGCTTCATCGCTTAGAAGATGTCCGGATAGTCCTTCTTGGCGGGTTCGTCGGCGAGGTAGTCGCGCTTGGGGAAGCCCAGGATGCTGGCGACCACGGAGCCCGGGAACATGCGGACCAGGTTGTTGTACTTGGTGACCGTGTCGTTGAAGGTCATGCGGGCCAGGCGCACGTTCTCTTCGTACTGCTTGACATCCGCCATGGCCTGCTGGTAGTTCTGGTTCGCCTTGAGGTCGGGATACTGCTCGGCGATGGCGATGAGTTTCGCGCTCATGGCCTGGAGGGCGGCTTCGTTGGCGTTGATGTCCTCCACGGTCGGGTTCGCCGCGGCGGTGATCTTGCGCTGGGCGATTACCTTCTCGAGCGTCTCGCTCTCGTAGGAGGCGTATTCGCGGGTGAGCTTCACGATGGCCTTGAGGGCGTCGTAGCGGCTGACCTGCTGGACGTTGATCTGCTTGAGGGCGTTGTTGCACAGTTCGTCGCTCCGGACGAGCTGGTTCTGTACCTTGATTCCCCAGAGGACGAGGAGGGCCGCAATGACCAGGACGATAATGAGTGTAGCAGACATAGTATTAATGGGTTTAATGATTTGTCTATCGAACAAAATTACAAAAAATTATGTAGTTTTGTAGTATGAAAAGAAAAATGATGCGTTGCGCCCTTTTGGGCGCCGTGGCCTTCCTCGCGGCCTCGTGTTTTGTGAAAGGGGATTACAAGAACGAGTATGATTCCCATCTGCTCGTCCGCTTCGAACCTGACTATGAGTATGAGTGGAACGATTTCCTGGACGCCTTCTTCGATGGCGGAAAGGATACCGTCGCCTACGCCCCGAGTCTTTCCATCGGTCCGATCTATCATTTTGCCAAGGTGGCCGATGGGGATGAATTCCTGGGCGGCATCGCCCTCGCCATCGGCAAGGATGCCGATGCGTCGGCGTCCCGGAAGCCTTCCCGGTTCGCCGTCTTCGATGCGGAAGGGGGCAACCAGAAGTCGCGGGCCTATGCGGTCTTCCACGACACCACCGACGTGCTGATGCCGGAGCATATCATCCGGATCCAGATTCCGAACGAGTTCTCCTCCTGCGCGCCGGAGAACATCTATGTCCACAATGTGCAGGCCGCCGTGCAGGCCGCCGTCCACGGCGTGGGCCTCGCGGACGGGCCTTTCCAGGCCGGTGACCACCTCACCCTGACCGTCACCGCCTCACTGAAGAACAAAGTGGGCGAAACGAAGGAAATCAAGCTCATCGACGGCACCAGCTACCTCAAGGAATGGACGAAGGTGGACCTGTCCGACCTGGGCAGTATCGACGCCCTGGACCTGTACCTCACCTCCAGCCGCGCGGACTTCCCGCTGTACTGCTGCCTGGATGACATGGGCTACCACTATCACGAACTCTATCAATAATCTCCCCGCACTATGAAACGGAATACCGACTACAAGAACGACGCCCTGGCCGCCCTGAAGGGCAACTGGGGCAAGGCCGTGCTTGCCACGGTCATCTACATGGCCATCGTGTACATCGCCATGGGCCCCTACCTGTACCAGAACTTCAAGTTCCAGGCTGCGATGACCGCCGCCGGGGGCGCCATCGATGCCGAGGCCCTCGTCTCCCAGATGTCCACCGTAACCGGGTACGCGGGCCTGTATGGCCTGCTCACGATTTTCCTGATCGCCCCGCTCATGGTGGGCTTCATCAACGCATTCCGCGCGTTGTTGCTCCAGGGAGACCGGGAGATTCCGACGAACATGTACAAGATTGCGACGAAGGGCTACTGGCACAAGGTCTGGGGCATGTTCCTGATGAGCGTGTTCGTTTTCCTGTGGTCCCTGCTTTTCGTCATCCCGGGCATCATCAAGGCTTTCTCCTATGCGATGACGCCGTACATCCTGGAAGAGCATCCGGAGCTTACCGCGAACGAGGCCATCGACCACAGCCGCGCGATGATGAAGGGCCACAAGTTCGACCTGTTCTGGCTCTACCTGAGCTTCATCGGCTGGGGCATCCTTTGCATCCCCACGCTCGGAATCGGCACCTTCTGGCTCATTCCGTACATGCAGACGGCGCAGGCTTCCTTCTACGAGGACGTGAAGGCCGACTATGAAGTGAACGGAGGCCTGGTTTAATGAAGGTTCTCCTCTCATTGATCGTGGCGCTTGGGATTCTCCCGGCGCCAGTTTCGTTCGAGCGGGCTGACGGCACGTCCACCGCGAAGGACGTGGAAGTCGTCGTGGGCAAGCGTTCCTTCACCCGTTGGAGCGCGTTCCTGCCGGAGTACGCCCGCAAGGAGGCGTACCGGCTGACCATCACGCCCAAGCAGGTCCGGATCGAGGCCAATACGCCCGAAGGCGTGTTCCGCGCGAACTCCACCCTCGCGCAGCTGGAGCGACCGCTCCCTTGCGGGGTGATCCTCGACTATCCCCGCTTCGCCTGGCGCGGCATCATGCTGGACATCTCCCGCCATTTCCGGAACAAGGATTTCATCCTCAAGCAGATCGACGCGTTTTCGGAGGTCAAGCTCAATGTCCTCCATCTGCACCTGACCGACGCCGCCGGCTGGCGGCTGGAGGTCAAGTCGCACCCTGAGCTGACGGCGAAGGCCGCCTGGCGGGTGGGCGACACCTGGCGGCAGTGGGACACGACCGGCCAGAGATATGAAGGCTCCTACGGCGGCTTCCTCTCCCAGGACGACGTCCGGGAGATCGTCGCCTACGCCGCGGAGCGCCACATGACCGTCGTTCCCGAGATCGAGATGCCCGGCCATTCCCGCGAGACGGTGTACGCCGTCCCCGGTGTGGGCTGCAAGGACACCTCGGCCGACCTGTGCCCGGGCAAGGAAGCGACCTTCAAACTGCTGGAGGACGTGCTCACCGAGGTCATGGACCTGTTCCCCTCGGAGTACATCCATATCGGCGGCGACGAGGCGGGCAAGCGGGACTGGCACGACTGCCCTGACTGCCGGCGCCGGATGCAGGAAGAAGGCCTGACCAGCGTGGAGGAGCTCCAGAGCTACCTCGTCCGCCGCATCGAGGCGTTCCTGAACGCCCATGGGCGCCGCCTCATCGGCTGGGACGAGATCCTGGAAGGCGGCCTGTCCCCGAACGCCACGGTCATGTCGTGGCGGGGGACCGAAGGCGGCCTCGAGGCCATCCGGCAGGGGCACGACGCCGTGATGACGCCGGGCAACCGCTGCTACCTGGACAAGGTCCAGGACGCGCCGGTCCGCGAACCGGAAGGCTGGGGCGGCTACCTGCCCATCGACAGCATCTATGTCTATGACCCGGCCGCGGGCATTCCCGAGGCTTCCCTGGGGCATCTGCTGGGCGTGCAGGGCAATCTCTGGCACGAGCTTATCCCGCAGCCGTCCCATACGGAATACATGCTGTATCCGCGCGCGTTCGCGATTGCGGAGATCGGCTGGAGCCCGGTGGACGTGAAGGATGCGGTCGATTTCCGCGAGCGGGCCATCGCGCACGCCGCGGCGCTCCGCGAGCGCGGCTACAACACATTCAAGCTCGAAGAGGAAGTGGGCAACCGGCTGGCCTCGCGGGAGGCGGAGAACCATCTCGGCCGCAAGGCGAAGGTCGCCTATGCCCATCCCTGGCACAAGAACTATCCCGCCGCCGGCGCCGCCACCCTCACGGACGGCAACCTGGGCGGCTGGTCCTACGGCGACGGCCGCTGGCAGGGCTTCCAGAGCGACGTGGACGTGACCGTCGACCTGGGAAGCGTGCGGCCGGTGCACTATGTCACCGCGACTTTCCTGGCGGATACGGGCGCCTGGATCTTCCTGCCCAACCGCGTGACGGTGGAGTATTCCCTGGACGGGGAGCATTTCACCCTGGCCGGCGAGCTCCTGAACGAGAATCCGGACGGGAAGTACGTTCCTTTCGGCGTCTCCGTGGGCAAGGACGCCCGCTACATCCGTTACCACGCCTTCCGGACGAAGGAATGGCTGTTCACGGATGAAATCCTGATCTATTGAGAAAACTATTAACCCAGTGTATATGAAACGGATAACTTATCTTCTTCTCCTCGCTCTGCTCGTGGTGGGCTGCTCCTCCGAGCCCAAGGTCAAGTATGTGTTCTATTTCATCGGGGACGGCATGGGCGTCAACGAAGTCATCGGCACGAATCTCTACAACCAGGCAAATGGCCAGGAAAACGTGAACTTCACGAGTTTCCCGGTGGTGAACTTCATCACGACGGTCTCTGCCAACTCCCTGGTCACCGACTCCTCCGCCGCCGGCACCGCGCTGGCTACGGGTACGAAGATCGACAACGGCGTCGTGGGCGTGGACCCGAACGGAAATCCCACCCCGAACCTGACGGAATGGGCCCATGCGGCCGGTTTCGGCACGGGCGTCGCCACCAGCGTGGGCGTGAACCACGCCACGCCGGCGAGCTTCGTGGCGCACACCGCGAGCCGCAACGGCTATGAGGAGATCTCCCTCCAGATGATCGATTCCCCCGTGGACTTCATGGCCGGATCGACCTTCCTCACGAACCGGGGTTCCGGCCACGATGCGGCCTATTTCGAGCACAAGGCCGATTCCGCCGGCATCACCATCTACAAGGGCCCCGGCGCCATCCAGGGCATCGACTTCTCCAAGCCGCGCGTCCTGTGCCTGAGCGCCAAGGCGGAGGATTCCCTCCCGTACGCCATCGATCGCAAGGCGGATGACACCCAGCTGGCCGACTTCACCGACGCCGGCATCCGCTACCTGGAGTCCCGCTACGGCAAGAAGGGCTTCTTCTTCATGATCGAAGGCGGCAAGATTGACTACGCCGGCCACGGCAACGACGCCGCGACCTGCTTCCAGGAGGTGAACGACATGGCCCAGTCCGTGGACCTCGCCCTCACGTTCCTCGCCCGCTATCCGAAGGAGACCCTCATCGTGATCACGGCCGACCACGAGACCGGCGGCCTGATGCTGGGCAGCGGCCGCTACGAGATGCATCCGGAGCGGCTCGCCAAGCAGCATGCCTGCGTCGACGAGCTGACGAACCTGTTCCGCGCGCAGTTCTTCCCGACGGACAAGCCGTTCAAGACCCCGAGCTGGGATGCCGTGAAAGGCTTTTTCAACGAGCAGCTGGGCCTGTGGGGCGAAGTGGAGGTGAACCAGCGGACCGAGGGTGAGCTGAAGGAAATCTACGACCGCACCTTCGGAAAGGGCGGCGACCGCAACCTGACCGAAGAGAACCTGTATTCCTCGAACTTCCGGATCGTCGCCGACGTGGTCCGCGCGCTGGACCGCGCCGCCGGCTACCAGTGGAGCTTCGGTTCCCACTCCGGTTCCCCGGTGGGCCTGTACGTCACGGGCGCCTGCGCGGAGCAGTTCAACACCGTGAAGGACAACGCCGAAATCGCTCCGCTCATCGCGAAGCTGGCTGGCTACAAGAAATAATCAGTTGATTATCAAAGGTTAAGAAGACCTTCCGGAATCTCCATCCGGAGGGTCTTTTCCGTTTCGTCCACGTCCAGGACGAGCTCTTCCCGCAGGGGGAGGAGGCATTCGCCGCGGCCGGTCTCCACCCAGATGCAGGGGTTGCCGGGAATGTCTTCGTGGGCCGATACGGTGCCGACTTTCGTCCCGTCCGCATCCAGGACGGTCCAGCCGGTCAGGTCTTCTTCCTCGTCTTCGTAGAGGTCGTCCTCGGCGTAGAGGACGGCGCCGGCGAGTTCGTCGGCGTCCGTGAGGTTGTGTACGCCGGTCAGGCGGACAAGGGCGCGGGAGTTGCCCCGCTGGTTGAATGCTTCAAAATAAAAGGGAACCGGCAGTCCATCGAATTCGATGAATACCGGTTCCTCAAGGTCGATATCCTCGGGCGCGATCCCGGAGAAGCTCACGAGGAGTTCGCCGTCCCGGCCGTTGGATTTCAGTACCTGCCCGATCCGCTGCATTATTCAGCAGGGGTCTCGACGGCCTCGGCGGCCTCGGCGGCAGCCTCTTCGGCGGCCTTGCGGGCGGCTTCCTCAGCCTCGGCCTTCTTCTTGGCGATGGCTTCGGCGCGGGCCTCGTTGACCTTGGCCTCGGCGGCCTTGGCTTCCTTCGCCTTGGCGATGGCCTCGTTCTTCAGACCGGCCTTCTTGTCGGCGATCTTCTGATCCTGGCCAGCCTTCCAGGCGGCGAACTTCTCGTCGGCCTGGGCCTGGGTGAGGGCACCCTTGGCGACGCCTTCCTGGAGGTGCTTGCGAAGCAGGACACCTTCGTAGGAGAGGATGCGGCGGGCCGTCAGCGTGGGCTGGGCACCGACGTTGAGCCACTTCAGGGCCTTGTCGCTGTCAAGGACGATGGTGGCGGGGTTGGTGTTCGGGTTGTAGGAGCCGAGCTGCTCGATGAAACGTCCGTCACGCGGGGAACGGGAGTCGGCCACAACAATGTGGAAGAATGCGAAATTCTTCTTACCGTGGCGCTGGAGTCTGATTTTAACAGCCATTGTGAATCTGTTTTTGTTTGTTAATAAATGCGTTATGCAACCTTCTCGAGATTGCGGACGGCAAAGATACGACTTTTTTTCCGAATCCCACACCGATTCGGTGATTTTTCCGTATTTTTGTCGCATGATTATCGAAGCAAAAGGTATCGAGAAGAGTTTCGGCACGCTCAAAGTGCTGAAGGGCGTCGATTTCCAGGCCGAGCGCGGCGAAGTCGTGGCCATCATGGGCGCCTCCGGAGCGGGGAAGTCCACCCTCCTGCAGATCCTGGGCACCCTGTCCACGCCGGATGCGGGCACCCTCACCGTGGACGGGACGGATGTCCTGCACCTCGGGCAGCGGGAACTGTCGGCCTTCCGGAACCGCCGGATCGGCTTCGTCTTCCAGGCGCATCACCTCCTTCCGGAGTTCGACGCGCTGGAAAACGTGACCATCCCGGCCCTCATCGGCGGCCTCCCGATGCGCGCGGCGCGGGAGAAGGCCACGCGCCTGCTGGGCGAGGTGGGCCTCTCCGCGCGGCTTACGCACAAGCCGTCGGAGCTCTCCGGCGGCGAGCAGCAGCGCGTCGCGATCGCCCGCGCCATCGTCAACGACCCGGCCATCCTCTTCGCTGACGAACCCTCCGGCAACCTGGACAGCAAGACCAAGGAGGAAATCCACCGCCTGTTCTTCGACCTCCGCGACCGGCTGGGCCAGACCGTCGTGATCGTCACCCACGATCCCTCCCTCGCGGCCCTCTGCGACCGCACCCTCGTGATGCGGGACGGCCAGTTCGTCGACACCCTGTAGCATACAAAAAAACGACCCGGTGAGACTCTCACCGGGTCATTTTTTCTAACCAACTATCAATCAACGCCTTGATGGGCTAATTGTTCTCTTTCTTCTGCCCCTGGCCCGTCCAGTTGCGGAACTGTTCCCGCATCTGTTCGCCGCGTTCCTTCCACTGCTGCTTCTGCTCTTCGCTCATGCGGAGGTTGGGGAAGTTGCCGTTCCCGAGGCGGCCGATCTGCTGGTGGCGGAATTTCTCCTCGGCCACGTAGTAGCGGGCGACCTTCTCGGCGGGGAGGACCTTGAGGAGCTTGTTCAGGTACTTGGTCTCGATGCCTTCGTTCTTCTCCTTGGCGTCGATATAAGCCTTGACCAGCTTCTCCATCTCCTTGCTGCCCTTCTTCTCTTCGACGCCCTTGGCCATGGCGTCATACGCGTTCTTCACGGCCTCGAAGCCGTCGCGCTGGGCTTTCTGGATTTCGTTGTAGATGGGCCAGAAGACCTGGGCCTCGCTTTCGGTGAGGTCGATCTCCTCGGTCAGGAAGGCGACCTTCTCGGCCCGGACGCGCTCGCGCCAGCCGTTGTCACCGCCCCGGCGCGGCCCCTGGGGACCCTGGGGGCCCTGGGCGAAGGCGCTGATGGACAGGACCATCAGCGCGCACAATACACTAATAACCTTCTTCATAACTGAGATAATTCAGATGTTCGACAGTGATGCCGTCTGCGAGCAGGTAGTTGACGATATCGTCGGCGGAGAGGCCTTGCGGTTCCTCTTCCTCCTCGTAGCCGTAGATGTCCATCATGGCGGCGCCGTCCGGATCCAGGGCGTCGGCGAGGTAGGACACGTAGGTCCAGGTGTCGTCCTCGGCGGGGGCGGGAGCCGTATGGCGGAGGATGGAGTTGCCCAGCAGCACGGCCACCAGGAAACTGGCGGCGATGGCCGCGTACGGCGCCAGGCGGTGGACCGGGCTGACGCGGACGGGGCGGGCGGGAATCTCCGAGAGCCGCTGCTGCAGGTTCTCAAAGTAGCCTTCCGGCGTGGTTATGTCATTCCTTTTGCTCATAGACAGTGGTTTAGACACGGGCTTTTTCGGAAGGTTTAATCCGTTCCGACGAAAATATCCTTTCCCAGGGCGGAACGGACTTTTTCCTGCGCGATGTGATAGGAGGCTTTGAGCGCGCCGACGGACGTGTCCAGCACTTCCGACATCTGCTCGTAGGGCATCTCGTCGTAGTACCGGAGAATGAACACCTGGCGCTGTTTTTCCGGGAGCTTCGCCACCGCCTTGGAAAGGGCGCGGTCCGCGGCGTCCCCGTCGAAGAAGGGGTCGCTGTCGATGCGCCGCTCCATTTCCGCGTCGATGGAGGTGAAGCGGAGGGCGGACCGGACCTTCTCGCGGCGGAGCCAGTTCAGGGTCTCGTTCGTGGCGATGCGGTACACCCAGGTAAAGAGCTGCGCTTCCCCCCGGAACGAGGGAAGCGCAGTCCATATCTTCAGGAAGATTTCCTGGACAAGGTCGTCGGCGTCTTCGTGGTTGTTCACGAACCGGCGGACGTGCCAGTAGACACGCTCGCTGTATTCCTTTACAATCTCATTGAAGAGCCGCTCGGCATTGTCCATTATTTCCGTGCGATGACCTTCTTGGCGGCTTCAGCGACATGCTGGGCGTCGAGGCCATATTGCGCCATCAATGCAGAAGGCGTGCCACTCTGGCCGAACAGGTCCTTGCCGTTGACGAATTCGACAGGGGTGGGGACGGTGCGGGCGAGCAGGCCGGCCACGGCCTCGCCGAGACCGCCGGCCATGTTGTGCTCCTCGGCCACGACGAGGGCCTTCGTCTTCGCGGCGGAGGTGAGGATGGCTTCCTCGTCCAGCGGCTTGACGGTGGCCATGTTGATGACCTCGGCGCTGATGCCTTCGGCCTCGAGGGCCTCGGCGGCCTGGAGGGCCTCCCACACGAGGTGGCCGCAGGCGATGATGGTGACGTCCTTGCCCTCGTTGAGGACCTGGGCCTTGCCGATCACGAACTCCTCGTTCTCCGGGGTGAAGTTCGGGACGCTCGGACGGCCGAAGCGCAGGTACACGGGACCCACGTACTTCGCGGCGGCGATGGTGGCGTTCTTGGTCTGGTTGAAGTCGCAGGGGTTGATTACGACCATCTCCGGAAGGGCGCGCATGAGGGCCATGTCCTCCATGGTCTGGTGCGTGGCGCCGTCCTCGCCGAGGGTGATGCCCGCGTGGGAGGAGGCGATCTTCACATTGGCCTTGCCGTAGGAGACTTCCTGGCGGACCTGGTCATAGACACGGCCGGTCACGAACTCCGCGAAGGAGCCGATGAACGGAATCTTGCCGGTGATGGCGAGACCGGCGGCGGCGCCGACCATGTTGGCCTCGGCGATGCCGCACTGGATGAAACGCTCCGGGAACTCCGCTGCGAAGGCGTCCATCTTGAGGGAGCCCTTGAGGTCCGCGGTGAGGGCGACGACGCGGCTGTCCGCGCGGCCCGCTTCGAGAAGACCCACGCCGAATCCGCTGCGGGTGTCCTTCTTGCCTGTATCGATATACTTCTTCATATTAAAAATCTCCTAAGGAAGTTTCACCTAACTGCTTGAGCGCGTCCTCGAGCTGCTCGGGCTTCGGGACGGAACCGTGCCACTTGTGGGTGCCGGCCATGAAGTCCACGCCGTGGCCCATCTCGGTCTTGAAGAGGATCATCGTGGGCTTGCCGCTGCCCTTGCCTGCCTTGGCGAGCTCGAAGGCCTTGGCGATGGAATCGAAATCGTGGCCTTCGGCGACGATGGTGTTCCAGCCCCAGGCTTCCCACTTCTCGGAGAGGTCGCCTTCGCCGGAGACCTCGGAGACGGGACCGTCGATCTGCTTGCCGTTCCAGTCGGTCATCGCGATGAGGTTGTCCAGCTTGTGGAACACGGCGAACATGCCGGCTTCCCAGATCTGCCCTTCCTCGGACTCGCCGTCACCGCACAGGCAGAACACGAAGTTGTCGTCCTTGTCCAGCTTCTTGCCGAGGGCGAGGCCGCAGGCGGCGGACAGGCCCTGGCCCAGGGAACCGGAGGCCTGGAAGATGCCGGGGAGACCCTTGCGGATGGACGGGTGGCCCTGCAGGCGGGCGCCGAATGTACGGAAGGTCGCGAGCTCGGACACCGGGAAGTAACCGGCGCGGGCCAGCACGGAGTAGTACACGGGCGTCATGTGGCCGGCGGAAAGGATGAACATGTCCTGTCCCTTGCCATCCCGGGTCCACGTGGCCGGATCCTGCTTCATCACATTGAAATACAGGGTTGTGAGGATGTCGGTCGATGACATCGATCCGCCCGGATGCCCGGACTTCGCGCTGCACACCATCCTCAGGATGTCCCGCCGCACCTGCGTCGAGATCTCTTGGAGTTGCTTGTTGTCGTACATATCTGAGGTAACCTAATAATTTCGCGATTATGCAAAGATAAGATTTCTTTGTGTTTTTTACAAAAACAAGCCCTATCTTTGCACCTCTTTATGGAAATCGCGCTGCAGGGACATTACGGGTACCGGAGACTGGCCGTATCCTCCATTCCGAGCATCCTGATGATGCTCGTGGGGAGCATATACAGTGTCGTGGACGGGCTGTTCGTGTCCAATTTCGTGGGGACATCGGCCTTTGCGGCGCTGAATATCATCTGGCCGGCGGTGATGCTGGTGGGGTCGCTGGGGCTGATGCTCGGGACGGGCGGATCGGCCCTGGTGTCCAAGACGATGGGCGAGGGGGACTATTACCGGGCGAGCCAGATCTTCACGATGATTATCCGGTTCACCATCCTCCTGGCCGTCGTGTTCATGGTGCCGCTGCTGGTGTTCATGGAGCCGCTGGCCCGGCTGCTGGGGGCGGAAGGGGAGACGGCGCGGCTATGCGTGGTGTACGGAAGCATCTGCACCATCGGCCTGCCCGCGTTCATGCTGCAGATGTGCTTCCAGTCGTTCTACATGACGGCGGAGCGGCCGCAGCTCGGGACGGTGATGTCCATCATCTGCGCGGTCACGAACATGGTGCTGGACGCGCTGTTCATCGCGGTGTTCAAATGGGGGCTCGCCGGGGCGGCGGCCGCGTCGATGCTCGCCTGCTGCGTGGGCGGTTTCTTCCCGCTGTGGTATTTTTCGAGTCGACATAACAGGAGTTCACTCAGGCTGTTACGGGCGAAACTCGAGCGGGAGCCGCTCCTGCAGGCATCGAGCAACGGCCTGTCCGAGTACGTGGGCAACATCTCCTGGAACGTGCTGGCGATGTGCTACAACCTCCAGCTCCTGCGGATGATGGGGGAGAATGGCGTGGCGGCCTACTCGGTCCTGCTCTATTACGGGTACATCTTCGCCGCGGTCTTCTTCGGCTTCAACATCGCGGTGACGCCGGTCATCGGCTATAACTACGGGGCGGGGAACAAGGTGGAACTGAAGAGCCTCCTGCGGCATTCGGTGATCCTTCTGCTCGTGCTGGGCGCCATGATGACGCTGGTTTCGGAACTGACGGCCGGCCCCGCGGCCCGGCTCTTCGTGGGCTATGACCCGGAGCTGTCGGCCCTCACGAAGCACGCCATCCGGCTGTACATGATCAGCTTCTTCATCGCGGGCATCAACCTGTTCGCCTCGGCCTGGTTCACCGGCCTCGGCAACGGCAAGGTATCGGCCGTGCTTTCCTTCATCCGGAATCTGGTCTTCGAGCTCGGCTTCGTGTTCCTGCTCCCGGCCGTCCTGGGCCCCAACGGCATCTGGCTCGCCGTCGATGCCGCCGACTTCTGCTGCCTCCTCGTCGCCGTCACCCTCATCCTCGCCTACCGCAAACGGTACGGGTATTGAGCGGATCGTCCTGCCGTCCAGGGCAAGACCGCCTCATTCCGGGCTTGACCCGGAATCTCTCCCTGGATAAGTGCGAAAGCCCCCTGTTTCACACTTATTTCCCCAAAAAAGGTCAATAAAAGTGCGAAAACCTGGGTATTTGCACTTGTTGTTGGCTACGGCGGCGTCCGGCTGCACATCTCGTGAGCAATAACGGCCCGTTTTGCTTATGATGTCGGCCAAGGCGTCCGCCCTGGACGCATTTGCGGCAAATCGGCCTTGGGCGGCGTTCTGCGTGCAGACGCGGCAAGGGGGAAAGGCCAAAATGCGGGAAATCGTGGACGCGTCGGCAGTCAGAATGCACTGGAATGCGGTTTTTCCGCAATTGCGGCCGACAGGACCGCATCCTTGTACTTCCGGGAGATGGGGAGCTCGATGTCATCGACATAAAGAAGGTCTCCGTCGACACGAGTGATTGCCTCCTTGTTGACGAGGAAGGACCGATGGATCCGGAGGAAATGGGGACTGAGGATGGCTTCCCACTGGGAGATGGGGGTCTTGTTCCGGAAGCGGCGGTCGCCGGTTGCGATGACGGTGGTGATATCGTCGTTGGATTCCACGTACAGGATTTCTTCCAGGGGAAGCGTCACCGGTTTCCGGTCCGATGTGAACGTAATGGGAGCCGGCCGGGAGGGGCGCTTCCGGTCCATCCAAGATTCGAAGAAGTAGCTGCCAGCCGCCAGGGCTGTCAGGATGATGGCGATGAAAACGGGATTCGTCAGGATGTGGGGAATGTCCGGCCATTCCAGGACCGGGCCCGGAAGGTTCCCCCGGAAAGTGAGGATCGTGAAATGAGCGATCAGGAACAGAAGCATTTCCCCGGCCAGGATTCCCAACGTGATGAAAACCGTGTCCTTGATGCCCTTCACTTTTGGAAAAAAGTATTTGGCCGCCAAGGCCCCAGGGAGGAACATCGACCCGATGAACAACGCTTCCAGGAAACTGTAACCGACGCTAGTGAGCACAATCGCCACCAGCAGAATGGAAACCACCCAGTAGGATATGACTAGAAAACGTTTCATCGGACGGATGCAAAAATAGCATAAAAAACGCATTTCCAGCGCAGTCCGGGTGCGAAAAGGGGGATTCGACATTTCATCGTGGGGTTTCGGTTTGGGAAAAGGACCTCCGCCGCTTACCTTTGCAACAGAAAGTCAAACCCATTAAATCGAGAGTTCCATGTTCAAGATTTTCATGCAGGGAGGTGCCGGCTACATGACCATCCTCACTGTCCTTCTGGTCGCCATCTTCTTCGCCGCCTGGAAAGCCCCCCGCTGGATCAAGGAAATCGGGGAATTCGCCCTGGTGTTCGGGCTGATGACCCCCATGTTCCCGCTTTATCAGTTCTTCACCGCCCTGCAGGAGGTGGCGGCGGACAGAAATGATATAACCGGCCTGTTCGACCTGATCTCACCAGGCGTGCTCTTCGCCGGGAAAGTGATCATGATTCCGGTCATTTACGGGATGATGATCTATCTGGTTTCACTCGTCCTCCGGATTGTCAAGAAGCCCCGGCTGTAATGAAACGGTTTTTCTTCATCCTTTCAGTCGGACTGATGGCCGTCTCCTGCTGGAGCCATTCAGATCGGCTCAAGGTCGATATCGACAAGGCCCTGAAAAAGCAGGTCGATGTCCGGGAACTCTATGCGCAGGCCGCGGTCATCCCACTCCACTTTTCGGAAGGAATGACCTTGGGACAGGAAAGCCAGCCGGTGATGGAAGTTGCCGCGGATCGCTTTTTTCTGCTGGACAAAGAGAACAATGCCATCCGTGTCTTCAACTGGGAAGGGGACTATCTGGCCACCATCGACCAGCCCGAGAAGATCATCGACATTTCTGCGTACAAGGACCAAGTTCTCGATGTCTTGACAGCGGGCGCCATCTCAGAATATGATAGTCAAGACGGCTCTTTCCTGACTGCCTATCCCATCCGGAACAACGAGGTGATCCTGACGAGTTTAGCCAGGGTGGATGAGGATACCATCGACCTGAAGGGATCTTTGAACGGGAGGGCGTACGATTGCGGTTATCTCATCGGACAGAATAGATTCTACACCGTTGTGAACGACTTTTATCCAGCGGTGGATTACCAAAGCGGCCGTTATTTTCACAGCAACGATTCCACTTTCTGCTTCTGCGCCCACTCCGGCGATATCTTGTTTTACACAGGCGATGATTTCATTTTCCCTTGGTATGAATGGGACTTCGGCAAGCGGGCTCCTGTCTTTACGAATGTCCAGAAAACCACCGACCGGATATACCTCGCCTTTACGTTGGACGGGAAAGACTATATGCTCGTCTACAACCTCGATGACCGGAAGTACAAGGTCGTGGAGTACGACACCTTCCCGCTCGGAGTCATTTATGCCGGCAGGAATTACTATTTCTCACCTGCCGACCGCGCGATTATCTGCCACACGCTATAATCGAATCTCCCGAACCCAAGGTAGCAAAAACGGCCAAAAAGGCACCGCAAAAGGGCTCCGGGGTGTGAAGTGCGATATCTGCAAGAAAATGCGTATCTTTGCAAGTTATGAAGAACATCCGCAACTTTTGCATCATCGCGCATATCGACCATGGGAAGAGCACCCTGGCGGACCGGCTGCTGGAGCTCACGCGTACGCTGAGCGACCGGGAGATGGAGAACCAGGTGCTGGACGACATGGACCTGGAGCGGGAGAAGGGCATCACGATCAAGAGCCACGCGATCCAGATGGAGTACACGCGAGGCGGGGAAACGTACAGGCTGAACCTGATCGACACCCCCGGCCACGTGGACTTCAGCTATGAGGTGTCGCGGTCCATCGCTTCGTGCGAGGGCGCGCTCCTGGTGGTGGACGCCTCGCAGGGCATCCAGGCGCAGACGATCTCCAACCTGTACCAGGCCATCGACCACGGGCTGGAGATCATCCCCGTGCTGAACAAGATCGACATGGATTCCGCCCAGCCGGAGCTGGTGACGGACCAGGTGTGCGACCTGCTGGGCTGCGACCCGGAGGATGTGTACCGGGTGTCGGCCCGCACGGGCGAAGGCGTGCCGGCGGTGCTGGATGCCATCGTGGACAAGGTTCCCGCGCCGAAGGGCGATCCCGACGCGCCGCTGCAGGCGCTCATCTTCGACTCGGTGTTCAATTCCTTCCGCGGCATCATCGCCTATTTCAAGGTGGTGAACGGCAGCATCCGGAAGGGCGACAAGGTGAAGTTCTTCAATACCGGCAAGGAATACGAGGCCGAGGAGATCGGCAATCTCAAGCTCAAGCTGAACCCCACGGGCGAGGTGCGCACCGGCGACGTGGGCTATATCATCTCCGGCATCAAGGCCGCGGTGGAAGTGAAGGTGGGCGACACCATCACGCACGTGGATACCCCTTGTTCCCAGGCGATTGCGGGATTCGAGGAGGTGAAGCCGATGGTCTTCGCGGGCCTGTATCCCGTCGATGCTTCCAAGTTCGAGGAACTCCGCGCCACGCTGGAGAAGTTCCAGCTGAACGACGCGTCCTTCGTGTACGAGCCCGAGAGCTCGCTGGCCCTGGGCTTCGGCTTCCGCTGCGGCTTCCTGGGCCTGCTGCACCTGGAGATCGTCCAGGAGCGGCTGTTCCGCGAGTTCAACATGGACGTGATCACCACCGTCCCGAACGTGTCCTACAAGGCCTACACGACCAAGGGCGAGGTCATCGACGTCCACAACCCCTCCGGCCTCCCGCCGCAGACGCTCATCGACCACATCGAGGAGCCCTACATCCGCGCCCAGATCATCTCCAAGTCCGATTTCTACGGGCCCATCATGAAGCTGTGCATGGACAAGCGCGGCACCCTCATCGGCCAGCACTACATCACCACCGACCGGGTGGAGCTGAACTACGACCTGCCGCTGTCCGAGGTGGTCTTCGACTTCTACGACAAGCTCAAGTCCATCTCCAAGGGCTACGCTTCCTTCGACTATCACGTGACGGACTTCCGGCCCGCCCGCCTGGTGAAGCTGGACATCCTGCTGAACGGCGACCCGGCCGATGCCCTGTCGACCCTCATCCACGAGGACCACGCGTACGATTTCGGGCGGAAGATCTGCCTGAAGCTCAAGGAACTCATCCCGCGCCAGCAGTTCGACATCGCCGTCCAGGCGGCCATCGGCGCGAAGATCATCGCCCGCGAGACGGTGCGCCAGGTCCGCAAGGACGTGACGGCGAAGTGCTACGGCGGCGACGTCACGCGTAAGCGCAAGCTCCTCGAGAAGCAGAAGGAGGGCAAGAAGCGGATGCGCCAGATCGGCACCGTCCAGGTGCCCCAGAGCGCGTTCATGGCGGTCCTGAAACTCGACTAGATGAAAACCGTCGCCGTCCTCATATATGCCGAGGCCCTCGAGTCTACCGTCGCCGAATGCCGGCGGCAGATCGACCTGATCCCGTCCGATGAGTACACCTTCGAACTCTTTGTCAATCCCGACCTGGACGAGGCGTGGCGCGCTGCCGGGGAGCGGGACTTCTACATCTGGCTCCACGGCCTGGTGACTCCGGTCGAGGGCGCCCTCTACAGCCTGCTGGACAACTCGTCCTTCCTCGGCGACCGGGCTCTCCTCGTGGGGACGGTCCAGGACGGGGAAGGCCGCATCGTCAGCGGCGGCTTCAGCCGGAGCCGGCGCCTGATGCAGCCGGACCCGGTGATTCCCGTCGCCTGCCGGATGTTCGACGGCCTGTTCGCCCTCGTGCCGCAGGCGGTGTATCGGCGCATCGGCGTGCTCGGCGGCCGCTACCGCGGCCAGCTCGCCGGCTTCGACTACTGCATGCGGGCCCGCAAGGCCGGCTATCCCAGCGTCATCGCGCCGGGGATCGCCTGCACCTGCCCGGTCCGCCCGGACCCGGACCGCACCCTGGCCACGGACTTCGTCCTGGACTTCCGGACCAAGGGGCTGTTCACGGCCATCTGGTACTTCCTGCGCTCCGCCTTCCGGCGGTTCGTGATCCATAACTTGTCTGTCTATGAATAAGTTCCGCGCGGCCGTCGCGTCCATGCGGCTCCGCACCCTGCCGCTCTCCACGGGCGGCGTCCTCCTGGGCATCCTCCTCGCCACGGCCGACTTCAAGGTCGACGTGTGGGTGGCCGTCCTCATCGTCCTTACGACCGTCTGCCTCCAGATCCTGTCCAACCTCTCGAACGAGCTCGGCGACGTCCTCCACGGCACCGACACGGCGGACCGCAAGGGCCCGCAGTACGGGCTGAACGGCGGCGTGCTCACGATCGGCGAGATGAAGGTTCTGATCGGCGTGTTCGTGGGCCTGTGCATCCTCTTCGGCACGATGATGACGCTCCAGTCTTTCGGCACCCTGCTGGAACTGACTCCGATCCTGGTCCTGCTGATGGGCGCCGGCGCCATCATGGGCGCGATGAAATACACCCTCGGCCGCAACCCTTACGGGTATCGCGGACTGGGTGACGTGTATGTCTTTTTATTCTTCGGGCTGGTCGCCGTGATGGGCGGTTATTTCGTGGCGAGCCACACCCTCTTCTGGCGCCTCCTCCTGCCCGGCGCCGCCGTGGGCTGCTTCTCCGTGGGCGTGCTGAATGTCAATAACATACGCGACATGGAAACCGACGCGCCCAACCGCGTCACCACCGCCATCCGTCTGGGCGAAAAACGGGCGAAAATCTACCAGACCATCCTCATCGTCCTGGGCTGGATCCTGATGCTGGCTTATTGTCAACTGCGGATGTTCTCCTGGTGGCACTACCTCTTCGTGGTCACCCTGCCGCTGTACGTCCTGCACCTCCGCGGTGTCTGGCAACGCACAGGCAAAGCACTCGACCCGATGCTGCCCCTCCTGGTGATCTCCACCTTCCTCCTCTGCCTCCTCGCCGGTATCGGCTTCTGTGCGCATCTGTTCTAGTTGTTCTCAGGGCTTATTCGCCGGTTACAAACCCAATTTTCGGACGGTTATCCATCTGAGTCTTCTCCGTCTTTAGCGCTGCGATCGATTGGTTGATCAACTCGATTTGCATAGCTATTTCTTCATTGATTTCGTTCTGGTCATGGAGAATGGATTCAACATAGTCATTTAATCTGTCCACTCTCAATTCCAATCGGTCAATTTGCTGCTTTTGGGCTGCGAGTTCCGACAATTGCTTTCGCATAGCGACGAAGGCCCTCATAATCCGGATATTAGCCAAAGCTGCCGTATCGGAAGTCAGGACACTGCTGAGCATGGCTATGCCCGAAGCCGTGAAGGCAAAGGGGGAATATCGGCTGCCTCCTCTCCCTTTTGTGGTGCCTTTTTGGCACCTCAAAGAAACAATCTAACCTGCCTTTTCAATTGTTTCGTCTCAACCCCGTATAACTGTGCAAGATCACTGTCCAGCATAACTTGCTCTCCCCGAATCCAGTAGATTTTATTTTTGATCAAATCAGTGTCTTCCATACCTTTCTTTTTTTACAAAGATGATGAAAGGTTTTCATTGGACTATTACGATTGCAAGCCTTGCAATGTCGGTTTTTCTGCAAGGCTTGTAAACTTTCAAGATTCCGGGTCAATAACGGAAGGACGGGAGGCCAAGCCCGGAGGGCTATCCTTCCAGCCACTCGAGGAAGGCGTCGGCGCGGGCGCGGGAGACGGTGAGGTCGGTGGCGGCGGGGATGCCGGGGGCCAGGGTGAGCCGCAAGCGGCCGCCGAGGAGCTTGGAGGCGCTGTCGATGACGTTCTCGGCGATGATGGCGCCGCGGGAGATGCGGAAGAAGGCTTTCGGGTCCAGCCCGGACTCGATGGCGTCCAGCGAGTCGTCCAGCACGTAGGTCTTGCCGTCGCGGGTGACGATGAAGGAGTTCTTCGCTTCCGAATAGAAATACGCGACGTCCCGCACGCTGACCGGGACGATGCGGTCGTTCAGCCGGATGAGGAACTTTTCCCGGGGCCGGATGGCGTCCCGGACGGCGTCGAAGTCGATGCGGGGGCCGCCGGCGGCCATCCGCTGCGCGACGCGGGAGACGGCCCGTTTCAGTTCCTCGATGTCCACCGGTTTGAGCAGGTAATCCACCGAATTGACCTCGAAGGCCTTGACGGCGTAGTTGTCGTAGGCGGTGGTCATCACGACCTGGGCGTCGACGGACGTCTGCGCGAAGATGTCGAAGCAGGTGCCGTCGGCGAGTTCCACGTCCATGAAGATGACGTCAGGCCGGTTCCCGGCGAGCCAGTCGACGGTTTCCTTCACCGAGGCGGCGTGGCCGATGACTTCCACTTCCGGGAAATTCGCCTTTAGGAGGTTCTCGAGGGCGCGTTGGGCGCGGGGTTCGTCTTCGACGATCAGGGCTTTCATAGGCTTACAGGAGGGGGATGCGGACCCGGAAGGTGTCCTCCGTCTGCTCGACGAGGATTTCCTTGCCGGAAAGGTCCATGTATTGTTTCCGGAGATAGGGCAGGCCGAGGCCCGTGGAAACGGGCGCCGAGGCCCGCGGGATGCGGTCGTTCTCCATCGTCAGGTACTCTCCGTCCGTACTGACGCCGATGCGCAGGGGCTTGTCGGCGGAGATGGCGTTGTGCTTGGTCACGTTCTCCAGCAGGAGCTGCAGGGTGCACGGGACGACCTTTCGGGAAAGGTCTTTATCGAGAATCATCGGGTACACGTTGAAGCCTTCGGGGAAACGGACGCGGAGCAGGTCCGAATACATCGTCACGAAGGTGACTTCCTCGCCCAGGGTGACGAGCTTCTGGTTGTCGTGCTGCAGCATATAGCGATAGATACCGGCGAGCTTGTGGATGTACAGGCTGGCCTCTTCCTTTTCCCCGTCCTGCACGATGGCGTCCAGGATGTTCAGCGAGTTGAACAGGAAATGCGGGTTCACCTGGTTCTTGAGGGCCATGTAGCGGTACTCGGCCAAGTGCCGGCGCTCGCGCTGGGTCCCCAGCTCGCGCCGGATGTTCACCGCGTATTCGACCATATACGTGAGCCCGAAGAAGGTCATTTCCACGAGCAGGGAGACGACAATGTTCCGCGAGAGGGCGGCCGGGTCCAGGGGGAAAGTCCAATGGAAGGGGAGGCCGAAGGAGTGTAGCAGGGCGCCCAGGATGGCGATCAGGCCGATGAACAGGGTCGTGCCGATGGTGGCGACGTCCAGGCTGTAGTGCTTGTCGTGTCCGGTCCGGATGAAGAAGAGCGTGCCGATGAACATCGCCAGGACCACCAGGGAATTCCCGAGGAAGGACCGGAAGGCGCCGAAGATGTCCACGCCCTTGAACGGCGCGCCCCGGAAGATGAACAGTTCGATGAACAGGCGGAGGGCGAACACCGCGATGACGGCGAAGACCAGCCAGCCGAGGTTCTCCTTCCAGAAACCCGGTACGCTGGTCGGGACGTTCCAGGTGCGGGCGAACAGGTCCAGCGCCCAGCCGATGAGCTCGGTGGTGAGGAAGGTGGCCAGGATGTTGTTGACGATTTCCGGGGAAAAGTTGAAGAGTTCGGCGCCCACGTGCCCCAGCAGGTAGCCAATGATGTTCACGAGGACGACGCACACGGCGGTGAACTCCACCGTGAGGTTCCGTCGCAGGCAGATGACGACGGTCATAAACATCGTCAGGGCTGTCAGCAGGAGAGAATCCGGCCAGCCGAGGAGGGCGCACACGACGACCACCGCGACGTGCAGCGCCGCGAAACCATGGACGATCCAGCCTGTTCCGATTCGTTTCATAGCAGATGCGAAAATAGCGAAAATCCCCGGACTACGCAAACCGCCCCATCCATTCGTCCCCAAAAACGAGCCGCCCGTCCTACAAAAACGGGAGTTTGTTTATTCCCGTAGGGAATTGCGGGAAAAAGATTTTATTTTTGTCTTGCACTAAAACGCAGATAAGTAGCCAGTTATTATGACTCAACAACGTGACTTGTCTTTCCGGCAGATGGTGGACCTGAGCTTCGGTTTCCTCGGGGTCCAGATCGCTTATGCCCTGCAGAGCGCGAATATCAGCCGCATCTTCGCCACCCTTGGCGCTGATCCTCACCAGCTTTCGTTCTTCTGGATCCTGCCCCCGCTGATGGGCATGATCGTCCAACCCCTCATCGGCAAGTATTCCGACCGCACCTGGTGCAAGATGGGCCGGCGCAAGCCGTACCTCATTGTCGGCGCCGTCATCGCCGTCCTGGTGATGCTGTTCCTGCCGAACGCGGGCTCCCTGCATTTCTCCACCCGGGTGCTCCTGGGCCTGAACATGGCGATGTGGTTCGGCCTGTTCTCCCTGATCTTCCTGGACACCTCCATCAACGTGGCGATGCAGCCCTTCAAGATGATGGTGGGTGACATGGTCAACGAGAAGCAGAAGACCACCGCCTACTCCATCCAGAGCTTCCTGTGCAACGCGGGCTCCCTCCTCGGTTACCTCTTCCCGATTTTCTTCACCTGGATCGGCATCGCGAATGAGGCCCCCGAAGGCGTCGTCCCCGACAGCGTCGTGTACTCCTTCTACGTGGGCGCCGCCATCCTCATCCTGTGCGTCCTTTATACTTTCCTGCGCGTGAAGGAGATGCCGCCGGCAGAGTATGCCGAATTCCACGGCATCGACCTCCAGAACCAGGAGAAGAAGTCCGACAAGGGGCTGATGAAGCTCCTCGTGGAGGCTCCGAAGACCTTCTGGACCGTGGGCCTCGTGCAGTTCTTCTGCTGGGCCGCGTTCCTGTACATGTGGAACTACACGAACGGCGCCATCGCCGTGAACTGCTGGGGCGTGGACATGGCCGTGGAAGGCGCCGCCGCCTCGGCCGGCTTCCAGGCCGCCGGCAACTGGGTGGGCGTCCTGTTCGCCATCCAGGCCGTGGGCTCCATCCTGTGGGCCACGGTGCTGCCGCGCTTCAAGAACGTGAAGACCGGCTACATCGTGAGCCTCCTCATCGGTGCCGTGGGCTTCGCCTCGGTCATGTTCCTGCATAACCAGTACGCGCTGTTCGTGAGCTACTTCCTCATCGGCTTTGCGTGGGCCGCGATGCTCGCCCTGCCGTTCACGCTGCTGACGAACGCCCTGGAAGGCAGCCCGTACATGGGCAGTTACCTGGGCCTGTTCAACTGCACCATCTGCCTGCCGCAGATCGTCGCGGCGGCCACCGGCGGCCTCGTGCTGCGCCTTGTGGGCGACAGCCAGCCGGCGATGCTCCTGATGGCGGGCATCTACCTGGTGCTCGGCGCCGTGTGCGTGCGCCTCATCAAGAAATAGAATCAATCCAATCAAAAAACTAACTACACTCTCAATGAAAAGGATTCTAACTGCCGTGTTTGTCTTGCTGGCCAGCTTGACAAGCACCACTGTGCTCGCCCAAGGCGGGTATCAGGTAAAAGGAGTCGTAGTCGACGCGGTGGGACCCGTGATCGGAGCCGCCGTCGTGCAGCAAGGCACGACGAACGGCACGTCCACGGGCATCGACGGCGACTTCGTGCTCAACGTCCCGAACGGCGATGCGGTGATCGAGATCAGCTGCATCGGCTACGCGACCCAGACCTTCAAGGCCTCGGAGACGCCCGCCACGATCACCCTCGAGGAGGACACCCATTTCCTGGACGAGGTCGTGGTCATCGGCTACGGCACCGTCAAGAAGAGCGACCTCACCGGTTCCGTCTCGACGGTCAAGCCCGACGAGGTGAACAAGGGCGTCATCACGTCCCCGGCCGACCTCATCCGCGGCAAGAGCGCGGGCGTCGTGGTCACCTCGGGCTCCGGTATGCCGGGCTCCGGCGCCACTGTCCGCATCCGCGGCGGCTCCTCCATCAACGCCTCCAACGATCCGCTGTACGTCATTGACGGCCTGCCGGTTTCCAACGACGGCATCGCCGGCATGAGCGACCCGCTTTCCTCCATCAACCCGGAGGACATCGAGAGCTTCACCGTCCTCAAGGATGCGTCCGCGACCGCCATCTACGGTTCCCGCGCTTCCAACGGCGTCATCGTGATCACCACCAAGAAGGGGTCGAAGACCGCTTCTTCCGGTCCCAAGGTCGCCGCTGATTTCACGGTCTCCCTCAACACGGTCGCCAAGTACAACGAGCTGCTGGACGCCGATGGCATCCGCTCCCTCATCCGTGACTTCTACGGGGAGAATTCGGCCGCCGAGGCCGCCCTTGGCAGCACCAACACCGACTGGCAGCGGCAGATCTACCACAACGCCAAGACCATCGACGCGAACTTGAGCCTCACCGGCAAGTGGGGGTCGGCCCTCCCTTACCGCATCTCCGGCGGCGTCATCAGCCAGGAAGGCACCCTGAAGGGCTCCCAGATGGACCGCGCGACCCTGGGCCTGAACCTCTCTCCGACCTTCTTTGACAACCATCTCACGGTGAACGTGAACGGGAAGGGGACCTACGCCCTGAACTGGTACGCCAACCAGGACGCCATCGGGGCGGCGAACCACTACGACCCGACCAAACCCGTCAAGGATCCGAACGGCCTGAATGGCTATACGACCTGGTACGACACGGCCGGCAACCTGAACACCATGGCGACCATGAACCCGGTCGCCCTGCTCGAATGCTGGAATGACACCGCGGATGCCTTCCGCTTCATCGGCAACACCCAGTTCGATTACAAGATCCATGGTTTCGAGGACCTGCGCCTGAACCTGAACCTGGGTTTGGACTGGGCCAACTCCAACGGTGTCAAGGAAAGGGCCCTGGGATCCGAGCGGTCCTTCCACGACACGACGGAGTCCGGCGGCGGTTCCCATGAGGACTACGACTACGTCCGCCGGAACACCACCCTGGAGTTCTATGGCGACTACAGCCACACCTTCGCCGAAAAGCACTTCGTGGATTTGATGGCGGGTTACTCCTGGCAGCATTTCTGGAGCAACAGCCACAATTACAAGTACCGCTTGTCCGACAAGCTGGAAATGAGCAACACCGAGGGCAAGGGAGAGCTGTATCTCGTCTCCTTCTTCGGTCGCGCCAATTACAGCTTCGATGAAAGGTACCTGATCACCGCCACCCTCCGTGCGGACGGCACCTCCCGCTTCCAGAACAACAAATGGGGTATCTTCCCGTCCGTCGCCCTGGGCTGGAACATCAAGAACGAGTCTTTCCTGAAAAACGTGGAGCCTGTCTCCACCTTGAAGATGCGTCTCTCCTGGGGTGAGACCGGCCAGCAAGAAGTGGGCGGTTACTACGACACGTTCGCCCAGTTCCTCTCCATCAATACGCCGGGTTCCTACTACTTCGTCAGCGGGGATTCCTATGCCGCTCCGATCGTGGCCCTGGGCTACAGCGCGAACCTGAAGTGGGAGACCACCACCACCTACAACGTCGGCATGGACTTCGGCTTCTGGCACGACCGCCTCACCGCTTCCGTGGATGTGTACAAGCGCGACACCCGCGACATCCTGAACTACATTCCGGTTCCGGGCCTTTCCAACCTGACCAACTACCTGAACACCAATATCGGCACCCTCACCAACAAGGGCTTCGAGATCGACCTCAACGCCGTCCTCGCGGAAACCCGCGACCTCAGCTGGACGGCCGGCGTGAACATGGCCTACAACAAGAACACCGTCACCAAGCTGACGGCTTCCGACGAGAACGCGACCGGCATCGAGACCGGCGGCATCTCCGGCGGTACCGGCAACAACGTGCAGATGATCCAGGTGGGCTATCCGATGCGCACCTTCAACCTCTATCAGCAGGTGTACGACCAGCAGGGCAACCCGATCAACGGTGTCTATGTCGACCGCAACGACGACGGCCAGATCAACGCCGACGACCGGTATCTCGGCCACCACGCGGACGCCGACTTCACCTTCGGTTTCAACACCTCCGTCAACTGGAAGAACTGGACGGCGGCCCTTTCCGGCCACGCTTCCATCGGCAACTGGGTCTATAACAATGTCGCCTCCGACACTGAAATGCTGGCCGACCTGTGGACCAACAGCTTCGTGAGCAACCGCGTCGCCACCGCCCCCAAGTCCATGTTCACCCAGGCTCAGTACCTCAGTGACTATTACGTGCAGGACGGTTCCTTCCTCAAGCTGGACAACTTCACCGTGGGTTACACCTTCCCGAAACTCTGGGTGTCCGAGCCGGACCGGCCCGCCTCGCTCAACGTCTTCGGTACGATCCAGAACATCTGGACCTTCACCCGGTACACGGGCGTGGATCCTGAGGTATACGGAGGTATCGACAACAATCTCTATCCCCGTCCGAGGACCTTCGTGCTGGGTGTCAAGTTCAACTTCTAAAACGCGTTACGAAAATGAAAACCATCAACATTTTTGTTGCTATCCTTGCCGCCGCTGCGGCGATGACTGCGTGCGTGGGTGACCTGAATGTAACGCCGATCGACCCCAACGCCAACACTGCGGACAAGGTGCTCACCTCCCAGTCCGCCCTGGATTCCTATATCTCCGGCGTCTATCTGGGCTTCGCCACCTCCGGCTATTACGGCCCGAACGGCAGTGCTTCCATCTCCGGTCTGGACGGTGGCGCCTCCCAGTACATCCGCGGTCTGTACCATCACGAGGAACTGACGACCGACGAGAGTGTCTGCGGCTGGAACGACCAGACCATCAAGAACTTCCACTATATGAACTGGACGACGGACGACACCTTCATCTATGCGTTCTATTCCCGCATCTTCATGCAGGTGAGTTCCGCCAACGAGTTCATCCGCGAAATGAACCTCATCTCCGCCGACGAGAGCCTGAAACTCCGTTACAGGGATGAAGCCCGGCTTCTCCGCGCCATCGCCTATTACCATGCGATCGACTGCTTCGGAAACGTGCCTTTCGCCACGGAAAACGACGTGGTGGGCGAGACGCCCGTCCAGATCAAGCGGGCCGACCTCTTCGCCTGGCTGGAGGAAGAACTGAAGGACATCATCAGCGGCAATCACCTGCCCGGCAAAAGCGCCGTCCAGCCCGGTCATGTCAGCATGGGCGCCGCCCGGTTCCTGCTGGCCAAGCTCTACCTGAACGCCGAGGTGTTCACCGGCCAGGCCAAATGGAACGAATGCGCCGCCGTGCTGAAGGACCTGATGGCCGATGGTTACAGCCTGCATACCACCTCCGCCGGCGTCTATTCCGCCTACCAGGAGCTGTTCCTGGCCGACAATGACCGTTGCACCGACGAAATCATCTTCTCCGTGCAGCAGGACGGCCTGTACACCCAGAGCTACGGCTGTACCAACTACATCGTCTTCGCCTCCACGGGTGGCACGATGAATGTCTCCCAGATTGGCATTTCCTCCGGCTGGGGCGGCCTGCGCACCACGCCGCAGTTCGTGGACAAGTTCGACACTTCCAAGGATGTCCGCTACCTTCTCTACGACACCGAGAAATCGTCGGCCGACGTGGCCGCGATGCCGGAAGGCACCGACAAGGAAAAGACCGCCAAGGAGGCCGCCCTCAAAAACATCCAGAAGAAGGAGATTGACGACATCGGCAACTTCCCGGACGGCTTCGGCTTCCAGAAGTTCCTGAACATGAACAGTGACGGTACGCCCGGCAAGGCCCTGGGTTTCGTGGACACCGATTTCCCGATGATGCGCTATGCCGACGTCCTGCTGATGGCGGCCGAGTGCCAGGCCCGCGGGGCTTCCATCGACGGCCTTTCGGCTTTCAACCAGGTGCGCTCCCGCGCCGGTTTGGACCCGGTGTCCCAGCTCTCGCTGGATGAAATTCTGGACGAGCGCGCCCGCGAGCTTTATCAGGAGTGCTGGCGCCGCAACGACCTCATCCGTTTCGGCAAGTTCACTTCCGGGTATACCTAGCAGTGGAAGGGCGAGACCAAGGATGGCAAGGATGTGGATGCCTACCGGACCCTGTTCCCGATTCCGGACAGCGACCGCCAGGCCAACTCCAACCTTGAGCAGAACCCCGGTTATTAATAGTTGATCTGCCTTATGAAGAAAATTATATCAATCGTTACCGCAGGCCTGGCGGCCCTTGCCGCCTTCGTTTCCTGCGTCAAGGAGCCGTTCGCCGTCTTTGATGCCTCCAAGGCGACGGCGCCGGTGGTGCTTTCCTATACGGTGACCGACGACGATGTTACCGTTGAATATACGCCGGGAACCTTTGGCCAGAGTTTCAACCAGAACATGCCGGTGAATCACTATCTCCTCCTCACGAAAGTGAACGGGAAGGATGTCGAAGAGGTGCTGCCTTCCAGCGCCAGGGACGGCAAGCTCGTCGTCACCGTGGCCAACCTGTCCAAGGCCCTGATCGGCCTGGGATACGAGGAGGGCCAGACGGTCTCCCTGGAGATGGTCCTTCGCGCGACCATGCAGGAAGTGGCCCGGGACAACCGCCGGAACGGTTACACGGAAGCGGACGGCGTCATCTTCATTGCCGACTATGAGATCTACCTCCCGACCGGCGACCCGTACGGCCGTTACACCGAGAAGAGCGAATGGGGCCTGGTGGGTTCCTTCAACGGTTGGGGCGAGCAGCCCGACGTGGAGATGTGGACCAACGGTACTCTCCACGTGGCGAAGGGCGTCACCCTTGCCGCGGGCGACGAGGTGAAGTTCCGCAAGAACAGCTCCTGGGACGAGAACTTCGGCTATGCCGACGGCGTCAGCTCCTACACCCTGGGCGAGGAATTCGCCGTGGGCCAGGGCGGTCCCAACATCGTGATTGCCGAGGATGGCCGCTACGACCTCCTGCTCGATCCGGTCGCCGGAACGGCGAAGATCATCGACTCCGTGGCCGGACAGGAAGACCCGTACGCCGCTTACACGGAGGTGAGCCCCTGGAGCGTCATCGGTTCCTTCAACAGCTGGGGTGGCGACGTGGAAATGGTCACCAACGGCACCCTCCACGTGTGCAAGAAAATCGCCCTCGCTGCGGGTGATGAATTCAAGTTCCGCAAGGACGCCTCCTGGGATGTGAACTTCGGTTATGCCGACGGCGTCAGCTCCTACACCCTCGGTGAGGAATTCGCCGTGGGCCAGGGTGGCGCCAACATCATCATCGCCGAAGACGGTGAGTACGACCTGTTCCTGGATCCGGCGAACGCGACGGCGAAGATCATCAAGACCCAGGCGGTCGTGATCGACCCGTACGCCTCCTACACCGAGACGAGCCCTTGGAGCGTCATCGGCTCCTTCAACAGCTGGGGCGACGACGTGCCGATGGTTTCCAACGGCACCCTGCACGTGTGCAAGGCCATCGCGCTGAACGCCGGCGACGAGTGGAAGTTCCGCAAGGACGCCTCCTGGGATGTGAACTTCGGTTATGCCGATGGCGTGAGCTCCTACACCCTGGACGAGGAATTCGCCGTGGGCCAGGACGGTCCGAACATCATCGTGGCCGAGGACGGCGTCTATGACTTCATCCTGGATCCGGAGAATGCGACGGCGAAGGTCATCAAATCCATCGCCACCGAGCAGCCGGAGCCTCCGGCACCGCAGGAGAAGCCGGGTGTGTGGTCCCTGATCGGCACCGTCAACGGCACCAACTGGGACACCGACTACGACCTCACGAACACCAGCGGCGACGTCTGGGTGATTCGCAATGTCGCCATCACCGCTTCCGACGAGTTCAAGCTCCGTGCGGACCACGACTGGGGCAAGAACGTGGGCGGTCCCGAGGAGAACTCCACCAGCGTCATCGACCCGACCAACCCGTACGGCGTCTACAAGCCGGAACTGGGCAAGGCCTTCGAGGCGAAGGACAAGAACATCCAGATCGGCAAGGCCGGCAACTATGACGTCACCTTCGACTATGCCGCGATGACCATCCTCATCGAGGAGCACAATGCCGTGTACTCGCTGATCGGCGAGATCAACGGCGACTCCTGGAAGGTGGATGTCGAGATGGAGGAGAAGGACGGCGTCTGGACCAGCCCGGTCGTCGAGATCAGCGGCGGCTTCAAGATCCGTTACGACTACTCCTGGGCCGACGAGAACACCTATGGCGTCGAGAGCGGCTTCGTTCCGACGGTTGGCACGCCGTTCACGGCGGTCCAGCCCGGTTCCGACATCAAGGTCGAGGCCGGCAAGTACAAGGTCCAGTTCACCCCGGCGACCAAGGAGGTCCTCATCACCGCGGTCAACTTCCCCGAGCATCTGTACATGATCGGCGAGGAGTTCGGCAATTGGAAGTGGGAGTCCGACGACGTCGTGGAGATGACCCCGGTGGTTCACAACCCCGACTGGGGCGCCAACGCGGAAGGCCAGTTCTGGGCGGTCCGCTACATCAGCGCCGGCAAGGGCTTCAAGTTCAATTCCGAGCGCAAGTGGGGCGGTGACTTCTGGGGTCTGCAGGAGAACGACGGCTTCACCGAGGCCGGCGGCAACTGCACCGTGGACAAGGACGGCATCTACATGATCCATGTCGACTTCAAGAACGAGAAGGTCCATGTGGAGCCGGCCCGTGTGTATGGTATCGGCACCTGCTTCGGCGGCTGGACCGCCGCCATGGAAGGCGCGCTCTTCCAGGCTGACGGCAGGGTCCTGAAAGCCACGACCCAGGACGGCGGCGAAATCCGCATGTACGTCGAATCCGCCATCGCCACCTCCGACTGGTGGACCCGCGAGTTTGTCTTCTTCGACAACATGATCGACTACCGTGGCGACGACCCGGGCCAGGGCGACCAGGCGCGTGTGAACGTGCTCAAGGGCCAGACCATCACCCTCGACTTCAACGCCGGCACGGCGATGGTGACGGGTGAGGGCCAGGCTTCCGACAAGCCGAAGGCGTGGTCCCTGGTCGGCACCGTCAACGGGACGAGCTGGGATACCGACTACGACCTCACGAACACCTCCGGCGACACCTGGGTGATCCAGAACGTGGCGATCGGCGCGGCCGACGAGTTCAAGATTCGCGCGGACCACGACTGGGCCAAGAGCGTGGGCGGCCCCGAAGGGAATGACCAGAACACCAGCGATCCCAGCAACGTGTACGATGTGTACAAGCCCACTGTCGGAACGGTTTTCACCGCTGGCAGCTACAACATCCGCATTGGTGTGGAAGGCAATTATGACATCACCTTCGACTATGCCGCGAACACGATTCTCATCGAGCAGCATGCGGAGTTCCCGGCCCATCTGTACATGATCGGCCAGGAATTCGGCGAATGGAAATGGGAGTCCGACGGCGTCGTGGAGATGACCCCCGTCCTCCACAATCCCGACTGGGGCGTCAACGCGCCCGGCCAGTTCTGGACGGTCCGTTACTTCCACGCCGGCAATGGCTTCAAGTTCTGCGCGAAGCGCGCTTGGGACGGTGACTTCTACGCCTTGCAGGAGAACGACGGCTACACCGTGGTCGACAACAACTGCACCGTGGCCGAGGACGGCTTCTACCTGGTCCACGTCGACTTCAAGAACGCGAAGGTCCATGTGGAGCCCGCCCGCGTGTTCGGCATGGGTGACGCGTTCGGCGGCTGGACCGAGGGCATGGACGCCGCCCTGTTCAAGGCGGCCGACGGCAAGCTCTCCGCCACGACCACGGGCGCCGGCGAACTCCGGATGTATGTCGCTTCCTCCATCTCCACTTCCGACTGGTGGACTCGCGAGTTCGTCATCCTGAACGGCAAGATCGCCTACCGCGGCGCCGGTGGCGACCAGGAGCGCGTTCCCGTGACGGCCGGTCAGAAAGTGACCCTCGACTTCAACGCCGGCACCGGCGTCATTGAATAACTTTTTTCGGGCCGGGGCCCCTGACCGGACCCCGGCCTGCCAAGTAACCGTCATTCCCGGCTTGACCGGGAATCTCAAACATCGACTGCCTTATGAAACGGACTCTCATCTCCATCCTGGCCTCCCTGGCCGCGCTGCTGGTCCTCTTCTCCTGCGACCCGACGAAGAACAAGCCGGAAGTGCAGGACACCCTGACGGTGAGCCCCGCCTCGCTCGATTTCGAGGCCGAGGACGCATCGACCAAGCTCGTGTACGTCACCACGGAAAAGGATTGGACGGCCACGCCTTCCGCCTCCTGGATCCATATGGAGAAAACCTCCGGCACCGGCAAGGCCACCCTGGCGGTGACGGTCGATACCAACACGGGCGAGGACCGTTCCGGTTCGATTTCCGTCAAGGGTTCGAGCACCGTCTCGGTCGCCGTGTCCCAGAAGGGAAAGAACATCGTCACGGTCGTGGCGAACCCCGACAGCTTCGACGGCACCAAGCGCTCTTCCACGACCTACCAGCTCCTGATCTACTCCTTCGCCGACAGCAACGGCGACGGCATCGGTGACTTCAAGGGCATCCAGAACAAGCTGGATTACCTGGACGAGATGGGCGTGACGGGGCTGTGGCTGTCGCCGGCGCATCCGTCGGACAGCTACCACGCCTATGACGTCACGGATTACTACGATGTGAACCCGTTGTACGGCACCCAGGAGGACTTCAAGAACCTGATCGACGCGGCCCATGGCAAGGGCATCAAGATCTACATGGACTATGTCCTGAACCATTCCGGCAAGGGCAACGCCTGGTTCAAGCAGGCCCTGGCCGACCCGTCCTCCCAGTACCGGGACTACTATTTCTTCAGCTCCAATCCCTCGGCGGACTATACCAAGTTCCCGATGCTGAAGGGAACGACCTACCAGGCGGGCGAGTGGAAACAGGCCACTTCCGGATCGCCGAAGCTGACCGTGACCAAGACCACCGAGGCCGTGACCACGGGCTCATCGAACTGGAACCTGTACACCTGGAAGGATGGTTCGGCCGCGCAGGAGCTCCGGTTCAAGGACCGCGGGGACGGAACCTTGTATCTGGTGTTCGAGGTCAACGGTTCCTGCGGCATGCTGATCCGCAAATACATGAACTGGGATCCCGGATCCAAGTTCGGCGCTTCCGGCAAGGTCACGATCACGGAGGGGAAGGCGGTCGACCTGGTCCCGGATGGCGAAGACATGAGTTTCACCGGCTCGGGCCGCTACAAGATCGAACTCTCGAACGTGACCACGGAAACCCTGTACTACATGGGTTGCTTCAGCGACTGGATGCCGGACCTGAACTACGGCGATCCCGCGACGGCTGAGGACAATCCCACGTTCCAGGCCCTCGCCGGTTCGGCCGACAAATGGATCAACCTGGGGGTGGACGGACTCCGCCTGGATGCGGTCAAGCACATCTGCGGCGGCATCAACTCCTACAACAATACGGCCAACCAGACCTTGCTGAAGAAGTGGTACGACCACTGCAACGCCACCTACAAGGCGGCGGGCCACACGGACGACATCTTCATGGTCGCTGAGGCCTGGGAGTCGCACGGAGTCGAGAAGAACTACTACAAGGGCATCAATTCCTGCTTCGAGTTCGCTTACTTCGATGAACTGAAGAAGGCGTTGAGCGGCAATGCCGCCGGCTACGTGTCCGCGGTGAGCGGCTTCATCTCCGACCATACGGCGGTCCGTCCGGACGCCATCACGTCCATCTTCATGACCAACCACGACCAGGACCGCGCGGCGGAAGCCCTCGGCAAGAACCTGGCGAAGGAGAAGCAGGCGGCCGCGATGCTGCTCACCACGGCCGGCAAGCCTTTCGTGTACCAGGGTGAAGAGCTCGGCTACTATGGAACGAAGGGCGGCGGCGACGAATATGTCCGCACCCCGATGATGTGGAACAAGAGCGGCAGCGACTGCGCGAAGAAGGGCGTCAGCAAGGTAGACAACGCGATGCTCACCTCCTCCATCTCCGTGGAGGCCCAGAAAGCCGATGCGAACTCCCTCCTGAACGTGTACAAGACCTGGAGCCGTCTCCGCAACATTTACCCGGCCCTGGCCGAAGGCACGATGACCGTGGCCCCCGGCAACGGAGGCTCCATCGCCGCCTGGTACATGACCGCCGGCAGCCAGAAGCTCCTCGTCATCCACAACACGGCGGGCACGGCGAAGGACGTCACCGTCAAGGACGACATGTCCCGCGCCGTCGGCCTCCTGGGTACGGCCACCTACGACCACACCACCCTCACCCTCGGCCCGAACTCGTCCGTAGTGTTCAAGCTGTAAGCAGGTTACGCTTTTTCCCGAAAAAAGCGTAACTTTACCCGCTGAAAGTTAGTTATAGTATTCTTTTTTATGAATCGGAAGAACATTTATGTGGCTCCGGAATGCGAGTTGCTGATTTTGAATCTGGAGGAAGGGCTCCTCTATGAAACCCAAAGGGGCGGTGTGAGTGCACAGTCTGTCACTGTCGAAGAGGGACAGTGGGATTAAAATGGGATGGGCGATGAAAAGAATGATTTACTTCGCCGCAGCCTTGCTGCTGGCCGCCTGTTCCCGGGAAACCCTGCCCGTGACGGACGAAAACATAGAGGTTTCCGAAACCAAGACCTATACGGTCTCGTTGAAAGCCACGTTCGATCCGGAGACGAGATTGTCTTTCGATCCCGTCAGCGGGGCAGGAACGTGGGCCTCGGATGATCAGGTCGCCCTGTTTACCAGCCAGGGTAATCTGGTTGTCGGCGTTATCCAGAGTGGCGATTTCTCTGTCGATTCCCCGACATTCACTTTCGAAATTGCGACAGGAGACCGGATTGATGATGGCGCCACGGCTTATTATCCTGCTTCCATTGCCGTCGAGGACAATCCGAACCAAATCGTCCTGCCCGCGAGCTATGCCAGCGTTGCCGCCATGAACAGGACCATTCCGATGAAAGCGACTGTCAGCGCAGGATCCATGGCCTTTCAGCATCTGGCCTCGATGGTGTACGTCTCTCCGTTTACCACGGCACCCAGCTATCCGAGTTCCGGGCTGGACCCCCAAAACGTGGAGTTCTCTGTCCCGGGAACTCGGCCTATTACCGGCAAATTTGCGGTCAACGGCACGTCTCTCTCCTCTGCAGGTGACAACGGGATGACTGTTTCCGCTCCGTGGGCTTTAAACGAGCCTTATTATTTCTGTCTGCCGGCTGCGACTTATGACGGCGGCTTTTCCTTGTCCATCACTTCCGGTGTTTTCCGCACCCATGCCGGCCGCGATGTCCAGTTTGCCTTTTACAAGAAAAAGCGGTCCTCTTCCTTTACAGCTGCGCAGGCGCATCTGCTCAAGATGCCCGCTTTCGATCCCCAGTGCAAAGAGTTTTATCTGACGAGCACCGAGACGGACTGGTCGGACGATATCAAATCTGCCCGGATGATTCAGACCGGTGCGAATCCTATTTCTTTCATGGGAGCGTTATACAGTCACCGGGGCCCTCGGGGGGACAGGGACCTTGGATTCCGGATTCTCCAGGGATTCAATCTCGGAACAGATTGGTTCAATGTCATCGGGGGCAGAAATGACAACAATCACGCTTCGTACGGGGAGAATGTCGGCAATATCTATGGTGATGTCGGCGTTTGGAAAGTATCGCTGACCTTGGATAACGGCAATTGGACATATACGACGGACAGGGTGGACAATGAATATCACCACGACCAATTGTATCTGGTCGGTGACTTCACCAACTGGGAGCAAGGACGTATCGCCATGGATCAGCCCGTAGGCCACAATTGGACGACGACAGTGACCTTTGCTTCCGACGTGAATGTCGGGTGGAAGATATACAATGGCAGTTGGAAGGTCCAATGGAACGATGGTCACATCGATGCCGACCACATGTCTTCGCCGGTGAGCTTTAACAACAGCTATGCTCCCGATGGCACCCTCAGCCTTCCCGCCGGCACCTACGACGTCTTCTTCAACGACGCGGCCGGCTGGATTATGTTTGAGAAGAAGTAATAGGCCGGATTAGCCGGATTCCTTCCTGGGAGAGCTTCTTGTCGCCCTCTGTTTCTTTTTCTCACTGAAAATCATTATCTTGCAGCGTGATGCGGAAAGTTGTCCATTTCATCGCGCTGCTTCTTTTTGTGCTGCTGCCCATGCAAGGGCGGGAGCGGGGCGAGCCGTGGCTGGACGAGCTGGATGCGGAGCTGGCGAAGAAGGGGGAGTACGACGCGCAGAAGGAAGCCCGCATCGTGCAGCTGCGGGGGCGGCTCCGGGCGTCGCTGGACGACCGTGACCGGTACAATTTCTCGCGGGCCTTGTACGAGGAGTATCAGAGCTACAAGTATGATTCGGCCTATGCATATGCGCAGGAGATGGCCCGGCTGGCGGCCGCGGCGGAGCTCCCTGACGCGCGGGTGGAGGCCAGTTGCGCCACGACGTTCTGCCTGATTTCGGCCGGCCTGTACAAGGAGGCTTTCGACGTAATGAATGCCCTGGACGTGGAGGGGGTTTCGCCGGCGACGCTCTTGGAATACTACAAGATGCAGGTGCGGCTGAACTATTCCGCCCGCGGCTATTCCCAGACGGCCCCGTATTGGGACGAGTATTCCCGGGTGGGGGAGGAGTACAGCCGGAAGATCATGGAGATGGTCCCGGTGGAATCGCCCGTCTGGTGGGAATACCGGGCGAACTACCTGATGGAGAGCGCCCAGTACGAGGAGGGCATCGCGGCGTTCAGCCGCCTGCTCTCCGACGAGAACCTCGATTACCATCAGCGTGCCATTTTCGCGTCGTCCACCGGCTGGCTCCAGCATTGCCTGGGCCGGGACGACGAGGCCATCCAGTCGCTGTGCGAGTCGGCCATCTTCGACCTTAAGTCCTCCACGAAGGAGACGACGGCGCTGCGGATGCTGGCCGAGTACCTGACGAGAAGGGGAGAGGTGGAGCGGCCGTCCCGCTATGTCCGGGAGTCCTTCGACGACGCCAATTTCTACAATGCCCGCCTCCGTAAGCTGGAGGTCGGCGCGGTGCTGCCCCTCGTGGAGAAGAACCATTACGACAGCCTGCGGCGGGAGCGGAACCTGCTGGCGCTCGCGGTCGGACTGGCCGCGGCGCTCCTGCTGGCCGCCGGCGTCGCCATCTGGTTCATCCGCCGTCAATACCGCCGCCTGCACGAGGCGCGCGCGACCATCGAGGAGCGGAACGCGCAGCTCGAGGCCGCGAACGCCCAGCTCGCGGAGGCGAACGAGATCAAGTCCGAGTACATCGGCAACTCGTTCTACATCAATTCCGAGTTCCTGGACAAGATGGCGCAGCTGTACAAGATGGTGGACCGGATGATCGTCACCCGGCAGTATGACGAGCTGCGCCGGTCCCTGAAGGAATCCACCATCGCCAAGGAGCGGGACGAGATGTACGAGTCCTTCGACCACACCTTCCTCAAGATCTTCCCGACTTTCGTCAACGACTACAACGCCCTGTTCCCGGAAACGGAGCAGCGGTTCCCCGCGGAAGGCCTCACCCCGGAGATGCGCATCTTCGCCCTCATCCGCCTCGGCATCTCCGAGACGGACCGCATTGCCAGGTTCCTGGACTACTCCGTCCACACCATCAACACCTACAAGACGCGGGTGAAGAACAAGTCCTGGGTGGAAAACGAGCAGTTCGAGGCCGAGATTATGAAGATTGGGGCCCGGTAAGGCCAATACAACCGTTATATTTTTTACCCCGGAGGAGGGTGTCAATACGCTGGTTCACAGCGTATTAAAATGTTTTAGAATTATATTTTCCCTATGTTATTCGGACGCGCGTGAGAATCCCGGTAATTTTGCGGTACACTGACAACAGTAACCCAATATAACCAACTACCAACCCAATGAAAAGGATTCTTTCCGCATTGACCCTCCTGCTTCTGGCAGCGGGTCTGGTGTCCGCCCAGGGCGGATACCTGGTCAAAGGCGTGGTGGAGGATGCGATGGGCCCGGTGATCGGCGCCACCGTCTTGCAGCAAGGCACGACGAACGGCACGACGACCGGCCTGGACGGAGATTTCGTCCTTCGCGTCCCGGATGCTGATGCGCTGGTTGAAATCAGCTGCATCGGTTACGCCACCCAAGTTTTCAAGGCCTCCGAAGTCCCGGCCAAGGTGCTCCTCCTCGAGGACACCGAGTTCCTGGACGAAGTCGTGGTCATCGGTTACGGTACCCTGTCCAAGAAGGAGGTTTCCGCGTCCATCGTCCAGGTGGACAGCAAGGACTTCTTCCGCGGCACCACCAACAACCCGATGACGATGCTCACCGGTAAGGTTGCCGGCCTGAACGTCGTGACGAGCCAGGGCTCCAACCCGAACTCCGGTTCCGACTACCAGATCCGTGGCGCCACCTCCCTGCAGGCCGGCAACGGCCCGCTCGTGGTGATCGACGGCGTCCCGGGCGGCGACATCCGTTCCCTGGCTCCGCAGGACATCGAGTCCATGACCGTCCTGAAGGATGCGGCTTCCGCTTCCATCTATGGTACGGCCGGCGCGAACGGCGTCATCCTCGTGACCACCAAGAAGGGCTCCAAGGACGAGGCCGGCACGGCCCATGTCACCTATGACGGCGCGTTCAACGTGAACTTCGTGAAGGCCCCGATCGAGGTCCTCTCTCCGGACGAGTGGGTCCGCTCCCGCCGCGGCACCGACTATGGCTACCGCACGGACTGGTACAACGCGCTCCTGCGCGACTTCTCCTATGGTCACAGCCACTACGTGGGCGTGGACGGCAGCACCGCCAAGGGTTCCTACAACGCTTCCGTGTCCTATAAGAACTCCCTCGGTGTGGACCTTGTGGACGCCCGTGAGGAATTCGGCGCCCGCGCCGCCGTGGAGCAGCGCCTCATCAAGGACATCCTCCAGCTGAACATCAGCCTGAACGCGCGTCGCGTGAACGAGGAATACGGCAACGACGGCTCCTTCGGCACCGCCCTGACCATCAACCCGACGTTCCCGATCTACAACGAGGACGGTTCCTACTACCAGCCGACGGCTCCGACCGGCGCCACGAACCCGGTGGAGGCGATGCTCAACAAGACCGCGAACGGCCAGCGCCTGTACACCACCGGCGCCGTGTCCCTGAAGGCGAACTTCATCAAGAATGAAGTCCACAACCTCAGCTCCACGGTCACCTACTCCCTGGACTACAACGACTACAAGTCCAACAACTACACCCCCATCGAGTCCCACGACAAGTACTGGAACGGCTATGAGGGCACCGCTTCCCTGAGCTACAGCAAGAACTGGCGCAACCAGCTCGAGTGGCTGTTCAACTACTCCTTCCACCAGGGCGCCCACCACCTCAACGCGGTGGCCGGCTACTCCTACCAGGACCACAACTCGGAGAGCATGAACATGACCAACCGCGGCTTCACCTATGACTCCCTCCTGTGGAACGACATCGGTGCCGGTACCGCCCGGACCGAGAACCCCGCCCAGGCGGGCATGGGCTCCGGCAAGTCCCTGTCCAAGGTCATCGCCCTCCTGGGCCGTGTGAACTACAACTGGAACAACACCATCTTCGCTTCCCTGTCCCTCCGTCACGAAGGCGCCACCAACTTCGGCGCGAACCACAAGTGGGGTAACTTCCCCGCCGCCTCCCTCGCCTGGGAAATGGCGAACATGGAGTTCATGCAGGGCGCCCGCTGGATCAACAGCCTCAAGCCCCGTGTCTCCTACGGTGTCACCGGCCGTCGCGGCGGTTCCAACGTGTCCCGCCCGACCTACGGCAGCCATGGCCAGTATTTCATGGACGGTGAGTGGGTGAAGGGCTATCGCCCGGCCTCCAACGCGAATCCGGACCTGCGCTGGGAGAAGCTCGTGTCCGTGAACGTCGGTCTCGACTTCGTCTTCTTCGACAACCGCCTCCGCGGTAGCCTCGACCTGTACGACCGCCGCAGCCCGGACCTGCTGTACAACTACACCGCTCCGCAGCCGCCGTTCATCCACAGCTCCATCCTCGTGAACGTGGGTGAGACCCAGAACCTCGGCGCCGAGCTCGCCCTGGACGGCGACATCGTCAAGAAGAAGGACTTCACCTGGACTTCCGGCATCAACGCCTCCGTCGGCTACTCCCGGATCAAGACCCTGTCCAACCAGATCTACGGCGCCTCCTACATCGACATGCTGGGCACCGGCGGCCTGGGACAGACCTCCTACTACTACCGCTATACCGAAGGCAGCCGCCTCGGCACCCTGTACGGCTACGAGGCCGCCGGCGTGAACGAGTTCGGCGACATGATGGTGTACGACAACGACGGCAACGTCATCACCGCCGCCTCCGCCAACGCCGCCTTCAAGCGCTACATCGGCAACACCATCCCGAAGCTCTTCCTGTCCTGGAACAACACGTTCCGCTACAAGCACTGGGACCTGAACGTGTTCATGAACGGCGCTTTCGGCCACATGATCTACAACAACCGCCGCGCCGGCAACCTCCAGAGCTCCGGTAACGCCAATGTCTTCCGCACCGCTTACACCCGCGACAAGGATATCCGCGAATACGGCGGCGTCGTCACCTCCTACTTCCTGGAGCACGGCGACTTCATGAAGATCCAGAATGTCTCCCTGGGCTACACGCTGAATCCCAACAACGACATCATCCGGAGCCTCCGCATCTTCCTGACCGCGACCGACCTGTACACCATCACCGGTTACACCGGAACCGACCCGGCCCTGCTGTCCACCAACGGACTGACGCCGGGCGTGGACAACGGCGTCGGCTATCCCGAAACCCGCGTTGTCACCCTGGGTGCGACCGTCACCTTCTAAACCGCGAGCGACATGAAAAAGATATTCAACACCATCGCACTTGCAGCGGCCGCGCTCAGCCTGACCGCTTGCTTCGACCTCACCGAGCAGGCCTTCAACCGGATCGAAGCCGACAACTTCTACCAGAACGAAGGCAGCGTGAAGGGCGCCATCGCTTCCGTGTACTACACGGCGGAAGGCTCCTTCGGCGAGTATTTCTTCTACCTGAACGAGTTCTCCGCCGACCAGATCGCCTGGCGTGTCTGGAACGGCGGCCAGTGGGGATGGGACAACGCTGAGAAGTTCGTCCTCTCCTCCCATACCTGGACTTCCCAGTCCTCCATCATCCAGAGCGCCTGGAACAACACCTGGGGCGCCATCGGCGAGTGCAACAGCATCATCAACGACCTGCGGACGATGGACCTGGAGGCGATCGGCGTGTCCGATGAGAAGGCCGCCCAGTACATCGACGAGATGCGGACCCTCCGCGCCTGGTGCTACTACAACCTCTTCGAGGTCTGGGGCGGCGCCCTGCCGCTGAACACCGAGGTGACCTCCGACGTCCCGCCGAGCGCGGATCCCGACTTCGACACCTCCTGCAAGAAGATCTGGCAGTTCATGATCGACGAACTGGACGAGAGCCTCTCGAACCTGCCGCTGAACAACGTGAACCGCATGAACCAGGCGACGAACCGGATGATCAAGGCCCGCCTGCTGTTCAACGCCGAGGTCTTCGTGAAGGAGAACCACTACACCGAGGCGGCTTCCATCTGCGAGGATATCCTGAACGGCAAATACGGCAACTATATGCTGGCCGACGATTACCGGGACATCTACAACATCGACAATGTCAATTGCCCCGAGGTCGTCTTCGCCCTGGCTTCCGAGTACGGCAAGTCCCACGGCAACGCCTACAACTGCCGCGACGTCACGTTCCTCCCGTACAACGCCTTCGGCGATCCGCTCTCCATCCTGGGCTCCAACAACGACCAGGGCCGCTGGAACTGCGTGATCATCGCCCCGTCCCACGACAACTCCGGTACGGTCCTCCCGACCGGCGGTACCGACACGGGCGGCAAGTCCTTCCTGTTCGACTATGGTGACAAGCTGGGCGCCGTGTACGACCGTTTCGACGACCGCGACATCCGCAAGAAGCCCTACCACGCCGACGAGAACGGCAACTGGGAAGGCCTCTTCCTGATGGGTCCCCAGAAGGACTACTACACCGGCGTCGCGCTGCCCGCCGATGCCGACCGTGACGGTCAGGACCTCGTCTATGTGGACCAGGTGGGTACCTTCCAGAACAAGGGCCGCGAGCTTGCGGACGTCATGTCCCCGCACTGGGGCGAGACCAACTCCGGCTACCGGATGCTCCGTTACCCGATTCTCCCGGATGTGTGCGGCGTGGATTTCCGCGACATCGACGAGGTCGAATTCCGCCTCTCCGAGGTCTATTACATGCTGGCCGAGTGCAAGCTCCGCGGGGGCGACGCCAACGCCGCCAAGGATCTCGTGAACCAGGTGCGCAGGCGCTACTTCAAGTCCTCCGACTGGGCGACCGTCCAGAACGAGCCGGGTCCGGGCTTCACCGCCTTCGACCTCGACTGGATGCTCAACGAGTGGGGCAAGGAGTTCCTCTGCGAGGGACGCCGCCGCCGCACGGATCTCCGTCGTTTCGACAAGTTCACCCAGGGCCAGTGGTGGTTCTTCGGCCGCGGCGAGGGTGACGATTCCTATCCCGCCAAGCGCGACCGCAAGTACGAGTGGTTCCCGCTGCCGGAGGCCGCCCTCACGGTGAACCCCGGTCTCGTGCAGAATCCTAACTATGTAGCTCAGTAATGACCATGAAAAGAATCTTATCTTATCTGACGATACCGGCCCTTTTCCTCGCCGCAGCCGCCTGCGCGCCGAAGGAAGAGATCAAATTCGCCCATGAGGAGCAGGCCTTCGACACCCGGAGCGACCGCATCCTGGTGGAGGCCATCCTCCCGCAGGCGACCGCGGCCGACGATGAGGTGTACATCATCGGCGCCTTCAACGGGGGCATCGACGCCGTGGGCAACAGCGCCTACCGGCTCACCCGTTCCGTGGCCATCCCCGCCAAGTGGGGTGTCTATGTGGATCCCTCGGCCTTCCAGGGCGGCAAGACCCTCGCCGACGGCTTCACCTTCTACAATGTCCAGCAGGGCCTGGAGCGCTCCTCCAAGAATGAGGACGTCTCGCACACGCTGACCATCGGCGTGGGCGAATGGGCCAATGTCTATGCCGACAAATGGGCCAAGTACTTCGCCCCGCCGGAGGAACCGGATACGCCTACGCTGCCCGAGCATGACGGAGTGCGCGTGTATATCATCGACCAGACCGGCTGGGATGCCATCGCCCTGTACCAGTGGGGTGACGTGAACAACCTCGGCGGTTCCTGGCCGGGCATGCAGGTGACCGGTACCTGGACCTGCAATGGCCAGGAGTACAAGTACTTCGAGTATGGCGACGAGATCTTCGGCCTGGGCCAGAACCTGATTTTCAACAACAATGACAACGGCACCCAGCTCGCGGACTACAACGTCCACTTCGACGAAGGTGTGACCGATTACTTCTTCCTCGTCACCGCCGACGGCGTGTCCGAGGCTCCGAATCCCATCGAGGGCGGTTCCTCCGACCCGCGCGCCAAGATGACCGAGACCAGCCCTTGGGGTGTGATCGGTTCCATCGCCTCCACGGGCAACTCCTGGAGCGCCGACGAGCCGATGGTGACCGACGGAACCTGGCACGCGTGCCTGAACCTCACGATCGGCGCCGGCGATGAGTTCAAGTTCCGCAAGGACGGTGGTTGGGATGTCAACTTCGGCGGCGAATTCGTCGCGCTCGGCGAACCCTTCGCGGTGAAGCAGGACGGCGCCAACATCAAGGGCCTCGAAGACGGCACCTACGACCTCTTCCTGAACCCGGAGACCGCCCTCGTCATCATCGTGAAAGCCGGCGACCCCGTCACGCTGCCTTCGGACGGCGGTGATACGCCGGATCCTCCGGTGGAAGAGACCAAGGACCCCGTGACGGTCTATGTCCAGGACGCCTCCGGCTGGGAGAACCTGTACCTATATATGTGGGGTGACAAGGAACTCTGCGGCGGCTGGCCCGGTGCGGCTGTGACCGAAACGGAAAAAATCGGCACCGTCACTTACAAGAAGATCGTCGTCGATGACGCGGAAGGCCGCGCCGAGAACCTCATCTTCAACAACAACGACGGTACGCAGACCGAAAGTTTCGCCGTCACCCTGTCCGGTGAGCTGTTCGTCTCCCTGGGCGCGGACGCCGTCATCACGGCCATCGACCCGCGGAACCCGGACATCAAGATCCTGGTGAACAACAAGACTGACTGGGAAGCCATCGCCCTGTACGCCTACGGCGATGCCGAAGCCTTCGGCGGCTGGCCGGGCGCCACGCCGGTGGGCTTCGAGGAGGTCAAGGGGGTGAAGTACACCGTGTTCGGCCTCCCGGCCGAGATGGCGGGCAAGACCCTCAACCTGATCTTCAACAACAACGGCGGCGGCAAGCAGCTCGCTGACTTCGCCATCACCGTTCCCGAGGAGGAACTCTTCCTGAACATCAACGCCAACTACTACGTGGACAACGTGGAGGGCAACCCGCGCGGCGAGGCTTCCACCATCTACGTGGTGAACAAGCAGGGCTGGGAGACGCTGAATCTCTACGCCTGGGGCGATGCCGAGGTGTTCGGTGGCTGGGCCGGCGCGGCCGGTACCAAGATCGGTACCTGGTGCGGACAGCCTGTCTACACCTATGCCGTCGGCGCCGACGCCTCCGGTAAGAAGGAGAACCTCATCTTCAACAACGGCGAAGGCGCCCAGTTCGACGCGATGTCCGTGACCCTGGGCGAGGATCTCTTCCTGGAGATCGAGAACTCCGCGTGCAAGACCACCGAGCCTGCCACCCGCGTCTATGTGCAGGATGAGACCGGCTGGGATCAGGTTTCCCTGTATGTCTGGGGCACTTCCGAGATCTTCGGCGGCTGGCCGGGCGCGTCCCCTGCGGGCACCGAGGAGATCGGCGGCGTGACCTACAAGTACTTCGAGGTTCCGGCCTCGGCCTTCGGCAACACGGCGAACTTCATCCTGAACAACGGTGGAAACGGCTCTCAGCTGGAGAACTTCGACTGCCTGAAGGGCCAGATTATCACCCGCGACTTCTATTTCCACTTCACGGCTGACAACGTGACCGTCGTGGAATAACCTGATAACGGGCCGGGGCCCCTGACCGGACCCCGGCTTGCCAAAAACCCATAAACCATGAGAAAGACTTTATTTCTGGTCGTTACGGTCCTCGTCCTCGCCGCCTGCGGCTGCGGGAAGCCGCAGACGCTGCCCATCATCCCGTCCGGACAGGAGCCCGGCACCGGTGGAAAGGAAACCATCCCGGAGCCCGGTATCACCTATGCGACGGAGGTTCTCACGCTGCCGGCGACGGCCCGCGACCATTACCAGATCTATCAGGTGAACCTGAAGCTGTACGGGAATTCCGGCGCCTTCGGCAAGGTGCAGGCCCGCCTGGACGAAATCAAGGCCCTGGGCACGGACATCCTGTACCTGATGCCGGTCTATGCCGAGGGAAAGACCGTCCTGCCGGGAATGCCCGGGAACCCTCCCTTCGGATCTCCCTACTGCATCAAGAATTACAAGGAGGTGAACAGCCTATACGGCACGCTGGATGAACTGAAAGCCCTGGTGAACGCCGCCAAGGCCAAGGGAATGAAAGTGATGTTCGACTGGGTGGCCAACCACACTTCCTGGGACAATGTGTGGCTGACCGAGCATCCGGAGTGGTACGAGCACAAGGCCGACGGCAGCATCGCCTGGCCCACCAAGGACGGAGAGTGGAAGGACGTAGCCCAGTTGGACTTCGGCAAGAAGGAACTCTGGGCCGCGATGGAGGACGCCTTGGAGTACTGGGTGACGGAAGTGGGCATCGACGGCTACCGCTGCGACTATGCCCACGGCGTGCGTGACGACTTCTGGAAGGAGGCCATCGGCAAGCTGAAGGCCCTCAAGCCCGGTTTCATCATGCTGGCGGAGTCCGATTTCACCCGGATGTTCGACGACGGGTTCGACATCATCTTCGACCGGAAGATGAAGAGCGAGATGCGGAAAGTCATCGGCAGCACGGGTTCCACCAAGAGTTTCTTCACCTGGTACAAGAGCGACCAGGACGCGGCTCCGGCCCCCAAGACCAAGCTCTTCTTCGTGACGAACCACGACGATGCGACCGAAGACACGCCCGCCGGTCAGTTCAAGTCCAACGACGGCGCCCTCGCCGCCTATGTGCTGATGGCCGCCCTGAACGGTTCCTCGATGCTGTACGGCAGCCAGGAAGTGGGTTACAACCAGAAGATCAACTTCTTCAACACCCAGACGATGGACTGGACGGCCAACGCGGCCCTGAAGGCCAAGTACCAGGAGGCCCTGCAGGCCCTCGCGAAGGTGGACCGCAGCGGCGCGATGGTCGCCAGCGAATCCGAAGGGGTGGTGTATGTGGCCTATCCGAAGGCCCTCGTGGGCGTGAACGTGAGCGGCAAGGCCTGCAAGGCCTCCCTCCCGAAGGCCAACGCCGGCAAGAACGGCGTGCCTACCTCGCAGGATTTCGGCGCATATGAATACAAGATCTGGACATTCTAGCTTATGAAACGTTTCCTGACCTTGGCCGCCGGTCTTTTGGTGGCGGCCTCCCTGCTGGCGGGCGAAGTGACCCGCGTGGAACCCCTGTCCTGGTGGACCGGGATGAAGACCGACCTCCAGCTCCTCGTCCAGGGGCCCGGCATCGGCGCCTATGCGGTTTCCGTCGAGGGTAAGGGCTTGAAGATCAAGGAGGTCCACAAGGCTGACAACCCGAACTTCCTGTTCGTGGACGTGGAAGTGAGCCCGAAGGCGAAGCCCGGGACCTACACGCTCGTGTTCAAGAACGGGAACGATGTCGTCCGCTATCCCTATGAGATCGCGGCCCGCAAGCCGGGTTCCGCCGACCGGGAGAGTTTCACGACCTCCGACCTCATCTACCTGATCGTTCCCGACCGGTTCGCGAACGGCGACCCGTCCAACGATTCCGTGGACAACGCTACGGAGAAGGCGAACCGCGCCGAGCCGTTCGGCCGCCACGGCGGCGACCTCCAGGGTGTTATCGACCATCTGGATTACATCGCGGACCTGGGCGCGACGGCCCTGTGGAGCACGCCGCTGCTGGGCGACAACGCTCCTCGCGGCTCCTACCACGGCTACGCCTGCTCGGACTACTACCACATCGACCCGCGCTACGGCTCCAACGAGCTGTACCGGGAGATGGTCGCGAAGGCCCACGAGAAGGGCATCAAGGTCATCCTGGACGTGGTGACGAACCATTCCAGCACCGAGCACTGGTGGATGCAGGACATGCCGTTCAAGGACTGGGTCCATATGAACGACCCGTACGTGAACTCCAACCACCAGATGGGCCTGGCCCTGGACCCGAACGCATCCAAGGCGGACCTCGCCATCATGGAGGAAGGCTGGTTCGTGCGGAACATGCCGGACATGAACCTCGATAACCCCTACATGCTGAAATACTTCCAGCAGTGGGCCGTGTGGTGGATCGAGTATTCCGGCCTGGACGGCTTCCGCGTGGACACCTGGTTCTACAATGAGAAAGTGCCGATGTCGCAGTGGGCGAAGGCCGTCACCGACGAGTACCCGAACTTCAACATCGTGGGCGAAGTGTGGCAGGCCAATCCCGACTTCGTCGCCTACTGGCAGAAAGACAACCCCAACTCCGACGGCTTCAATTCCTACCTGCCGTCTATCATGGACTTCCCGCTGCAGGCGGCCATGACCGGCGCGCTGACGGCGCCGATCCCGGGCCGCGAGGAGCAGCGGCAGGGCCCGCCCCAGGGCCGCGGCCGCCGCGGAGGACCGGACATCTCCGCCGTGTACAACGCCCTGTCGCACGATTTCATCTATCACGACCTGAGCCACATGCTCATCTTCCTGTCGAACCACGACATCGCCCGTATCGGCGACACCTTCGGCCATGACCCGCGCCGGATGAAGATGGCTTTCGCGATGCTGGCGACGCTCCGCGGCATCCCGCAGCTGTTCTACGGCGACGAGATGATGTTCGTCACGGGCAATCCGCAGCGCGACGACGGCCGCCTCCGGATGGACTTCCCGGGCGGCTGGGCCGGCGACCCGGTGAACCTGTTCACCGCGGAAGGCCGGGCGAAGGCCGACGGTCCGTGGGCCCATGCGGCCGACCTGCACGACTACGCCCGCACCCTCTTCCAGTGGCGCAAGGGATCGTCGGCCGTCCAACACGGCAAGACCCTGCATTTCATCCCCGAGAACAACACCTACGGCTATTTCCGCTATGACGACCGGGAAGTGGTGTTCGTGTTCCTGAATAACTCCGACCAGACCGTGAAAGTCCCGTGGACCCGCTTCCGCGAGATGTCCGCCGGCTTGGGCGAAGGGATCGACGTCCTCACGGGGAAACGGGTGACCGTTTCCGACGCGACGGAGGTCGCCCCGTATACCGCCCTTGTGGTGGACTATCGATTCTGAGCATTTTGGTTCATTTGGTTGAAACTTGTCCTTTCCTGAGAGTGTAGTTAGTTAATGGGTAAGGACTGGCCCGGGGCCTTTGGCCGGGCCCCGGGCCGCAAATAAAACAGATTCCGTATGAAGAAGACCGTTCTCGCGGCCGCCGTCCTGCTGCTCGCGGCCTGTTCCCCGAAGACTTCCGTCACCTCGCCGGACGGCCGGATCGCCGTCCGCTTTGCTGTGGATGCCGACGGCGTTCCCTCCTATGCCGTGGACGTCGATGGAAAACCCTTCCTGGAGCCTTCCACGCTGGGCCTCCAGGCCGAGGGCGTGAACCTGGAAAGCGGGTTTGCGCTCAAGTCCTCCCGGGTGGACAGCCACCGGGAGACCTGGCATCAGCCCTGGGGCGAGAACAAGGAGGTGGAGGACAACCACCGGGAGCTCGCGCTCAAGCTGAAGAATGACGCCGGCGTGGGTCTGGAGGTCGTTTTCCGCGTGTTCGACGACGGCTTCGGCTTCCGGTACGCCTATGCGGTTCCGGGCGCGGACACGCTCCGCATCAACGGCGAGCGGACGCAGTTCGCCTTCGCCGCCGATGCCGACACCTGGTCCATCCCGGGCGATTTCAACTCCTACGAGCACCTGTACCGCAAGATGCGGCTGTCGGAGCTCCGCGATGCGAATACGCCGCTCACCCTCAAGTTCTCCGACGGCCTGTACGCTGCGGTCCACGAGGCCGCGCTGGTCGATTTCCCCGAGATGGTGCTGCGGCAGGAGGACGGCCTTTCGTTCCGGTCTGCGCTGGCTCCGTTGAAGCAGGTCCGCCGCGGTCGCCGCGGTCCGGCCGCTGCGTCATCCCCGGCTCCGACCGGGGATCTCGTCGCCGTGGTCCCCGGCACTTTCCAGACCCCCTGGCGAACGGTCCAGATCGCCCATAGCGCCGTGGGCCTCATCAACTCTTCCCTCATCCTGAACCTCAACGAGCCTTGCGCCCTGGCGGATGTTTCCTGGATCAAGCCGATGAAGTACATCGGCGTGTGGTGGAGCCTGCACCTGGGTACCGAGTCCTGGGGCGGGGAAGGCCACGGCGCGACGACGGAGAATGCGATGCGCTACATCGACTTTGCCGCCGCCAACAACATTCAGGGCGTCCTGTTCGAGGGCTGGAACGATGCGTGGCACAATTCCGACGCGATGCCCGACTTCGACTTCACGAGCCCGGCTCCGGACTATGACGTGGCGAAAGTGGCTGCGTACGCCCGTGAGAAGGGGATTTATCTGATTACCCACAACGAGACCGGCGGCAATTACCTCCGCTTCGAGGACCAGCTGGAGCGCACCCTGGACTGGGATGCCTCGCTGGGCATCCACGCGATGAAGACCGGCTATGCCGGCGGCGGCCTGTCCGGCGGCGCCCCGCGCCACAGCCAGACCGGCGTCCGCCACTTCCAGAAGGTGGTCGAGGAAGCCGCCGAGCGCCAGATCATGGTCGATGGGCACGAAGTCATCAAGGAGACCGGCCTGCGCCGCACCTGGCCCAACTTCATGACCCGGGAATGCGTCCGCGGCATGGAGTACAACGGCTGGGGCCCGGGCAATCCGCCGTCCCATACGGTCATCCTCCCGTACACGCGCCTGCTGAGCGGTCCGGTGGACTATACGCCGGGCGTGTTCGACATCAAGTACACGTGCGTCCAGGGCAAGCCGCAGCTCCGCACCTGGGGCCGGCCGAGCTCCGATTTCTCAGAGCACACCACGCTGGCGAAACAGATGGCGAACTGGGTGATCCTGTACTCGCCGATGCAGATGGCCTGCGACCTGCTGGAGAACTACGAGGGTCATCCCGCCTTCCAGTTCTTCCGCGACTTCGACGCCGACTGTGACGCCTCCGAGGCCCTCCAGGGCGAGGTAGGCGAGTGGATCAGCGTCGTACGCCGCGCCGGCGACCGCTTCTTCCTGGGCGCTTCCACCGACGAGACCGGCCGCTCCTTCGACCAGCCCCTGACCTTCCTGCGCCCTGGCGTCCGCTACACCGCCACCATCTATGGCGACGCCGCCGACGCGCACTGGGACACGAATCCCACCGCCTACGAAATCACCACCCGCACCGTCACCTGCGAGGACACCCTCAACCTCCGCCTCGCTCCCGGCGGCGGCGCGGCTGTCACTTTCCTGCCCGAATAGGCCCATCGACTTATGAAACAACACGGACTCTTTTCTTTGCTCGCCGCCCTGTTCCTCGCGGTGGGCGCGCATGCCGCGGACATCCAGCGCATGGATCCGCCCTTCTGGTATGCCGGCATGAAGAACCATGAACTCCAGGTGATGTTCTACGGAAAGGACATCGCCCAGGCGGAGTTCTCCCTCAAATCCTATCCGGGCGTCAGAGTCAAGGAGGTCGCCAAGGTCAAGAACCCGAACTACCTGATCGTGTATCTGGACGTCACGGAGAAGGCCCGTCCCGGCACGATGACCTTCCGTTTCAAGGAAGGCCGTACGGTCACCGAGAAGGCCTTCGAGCTCCGTCCGCGCAACACGAAAACGGGCGCGCAGGGCTTCTCCACCAAGGACGTGCTGTACCTGATCATGCCGGATCGTTTTGCCAATGGAAACCCCGCGAACGACGATTGGGAGCAGTTCAAGGCCGACCGCCGGAACGGGGGCGGCCACCACGGTGGCGACCTGCAGGGCATCCGGGACCACCTGGGCTACATCGACTCGCTCGGGGTCACGGCCGTCTGGCTCAATCCGGTCCAGTACAACCGGAGCAACGCCTCGCACGGCTATGCGATCTCGGACTTCTACCTGATCGACCCGCGGCTCGGGACCAACGAGGAATACTGCGGCCTGGTCGATGCCGCCCATGGGCGGAACATCAAGGTCGTGATGGACATGATCTTCAACCATTCCGGCAGTTCGCACTGGTGGATCGAGGACATTCCGGACGATGACTGGTTCAACCAGGACGCCTATGCGAAGAAGCTGTCGGAACGGCAACGGCAGGCGCCGCCGGAAGGCGGGTTCCGCCGCGGGCCGCGCGGGAACGACGGGCTCACGACCACGACCCATTACAAGTGGGTGCTGATGGACCCGCACGCGCCGCAGTCCGAGAAGGACGTCCTCGTGGACGGCTGGTTCTCGGGCGGCATGCCGGACCTGAACCAGCGCAACCGGCACCTTGCTAAGTACCTGATCCAGAACAGCGTCTGGTGGATCGAATACGCCCGCATCGACGGCATCCGGATGGACACGTATCCCTATGCCGACTACGATTTCATGACCCGCTGGTGCAAGGAGATCGAGGACGAGTATCCGGACTTCAACATCGTGGGCGAGGGGTGGTACCCCCGCAACTCCGCCGCCGGCTGGTGGCAGCGCGGATCGGCCCTGAACCCGTCCGACACGCACTTGAAAACGGTCATGGACTTTGACCTGACCTTTACCATCCAGCGCGAGATCCTGAAGGAAAGCAACACTTCCGAGGGCTCCGAGGCCGGCCTGTTCAAGGTCTACGAGACCGTCGCGCAGGACTTTCTGATCCCCGATCCGGACCATGTGCTCACTTTCCTGGACAACCACGACATCAGCCGTTTCATGCAGCCGGGCGACCCCGTCTGGAAGTTCAAGCAGGGCCTCGCCTTCCTGGCGACTTCCCGCGGTATTCCGCAGATCTATTACGGGACGGAAATCGCGATGGCGGGTCCCGACCAGCTCCGCGGGGATTTCCCCGGCGGCTGGAAGGAGGACCCGGCAAGCGCCTTCACGGCGGCCGGCCGCACCCCCGTCCAGAACGAGTGCTGGGACTTTGCAAGCAAGCTCCTGACCTGGCGCCGGACCTCGAAAGCGGCCACCGAAGGCCGTCTGGTCCACTATACGCCGGATAACCAGACCAAGTGCTACGTCTACGCCCGCATCGCCGGCGACGACACCGTCCTCGTGATCCTGAACGGTTCCGACACGGAGCGCGAACTGAACATGGCCCGCTTCGCCGACGTCATCGGGAAGCATTCTTTCGGGGTCGATGTCGTGACGGGCGAGACGGTCGATCTGACCGCCACCGTCCGGATGGCGCCTCGCGGCGTGTCTGTGCTGGAACTGAAATAGGCCGGCTTACCGCTCGAACAGCTTCAACAGCTTCATCTTCGTTTCACCCGCTTTCCCGCTGTAGGGGTGTTCCCTTAACGGCAGGTTGAAGCGGGTGCGGCCTTTCAGGACGGTCTGGGGGTGGGTGAACTCCCGGAATCCCCATTCGCCGTGGTAGGCGCCCATGCCGGAATGGCCGGTGCCGTTGAACGGAACGCCCTTCACCATCATGTGGATGCACACCTCGTTGATGCAGCCGCCGCCGAACTGCTGCGTCTGCATGACGCGGTTCGCCCACCGCATGTCCTGGGTGAACAGGTACATGGCGAGGGGATGCTCGCGGTCGGCGATGGATTCCATCAGCGCGTCCACTTCCGCGTCCTTGAACGGGACGATGGGCAGCAGGGGACAGAACAGTTCGTGCTGGACGATGTGCTCGTCGATGCCCACGGGATAGATCATCGTGGGGGCGTAGCGGCGGGTTTCCTTGTTGCCGACACCGCCGAAGACGATGCGGTCGCGGTACTCGTCGGCGAGGCGGGCGCACTTGTCGTAGGCGCCGGCCGTGATGAGCTTGGGATACTCGGGATTCTCCTCGGCGTGCTCCCCGATCTGGGAGATGAACGCGTTCTTAAGCTCCGCGAGGAACGGCTCGGCCACCTCCTCGGCCACGGCGATCTGGTTGATATTGATGCAGATCTGGCCGGCGTTGGTGAGCTTGAAGAAGGCGATCTTGCGCGCGGCGTCCTTCAGGTCAGCGTCCTTGCGGACCACGCACCAGTTGCCGGTTTCGCCGCCGAGCTCCAGCGCGACCGGGGTGAGGTTCTTGGCGGCCTCGGCGAGGACGTGCTTGCCCACGGCCGGGGAGCCGGTGTAGAAGATCTTGTCGAAACGCTGCGCCAGGCACAGGTCGGCTACGTCGTGCCCGCCGTCGATGAGGGTGACGTATTCCGGCGGGAACACCTCGGCGAAGAACTTCTTGAGCGCCGCCGTCGAGGCCGCGGACTTGCTGCTGGACTTGATGACGACGGTGTTCCCGCCGGCCATCGCGGCCGCGACCACGCCGATGGTGAGGAGGATGGGGAAATTGAAGGGGCTGATGACGAGCGAGACGCCGTACGGCATCTTGTAGACCTTGGTGACCGTGCTGGGGAAGCACATGAGGCCGCTGAAATGGCACTCCGGACGCGCCCAGCGGCGTAGACCGGCAAGCATTTCGTTGATTTCGACGATGATGGGGCCGATGTCGCAGAGGTAGGCCTCCACGGCGCTGCGGCCGAGGTCTTCGGCCAGGGCGTCCTCGAACTCCTTCTCGTGGGCGAGGACGGCCTCCTTCAGCCGCTTGAGCTGTTTGATGCGCCAGCGGATGGGGAGCGTCTCCCCGGTGCGGAAGAACCGCCGCTGGGCCGCCACGATCTCGCGGATGCTGCCTTCAGTGTACCCGTCCGCCGCCGTCTGCACGGTCGTGACGGTGTCGAGCACCTGCTTGATCTGGTCGTTGTTCAGGGTGACGGGGGAGGAGTAGTTGATGGAATCGGCGGCGATCAGGGGGATGAGCTCCTCGTGGTCGCACCGGCGCACGGGCGACGGGATGGCGTCCAGGCCGCACTGCGCCAGCAGGTGCCGGACGGCGGCGAGGAAGCGCTCGGCCGCGTCCGCATCGGCGGCATCCTCGCCCGCCAGGGCGCAGTAGCGCGCGATCTTCGCGTATTTCTCCAGGCAGGCCGCCTTCTGGAACTCCAGCACGGGCAGGAGCATCAGGGAAATCGCCTTCCCGTGGGGCAGGTGGTATTTCGCGCCGATGCTGTGGGCGAAGGCGTGGACATAGCCCGCCAGCTGGGTGTTGATGGCGTTGCCGCCGTACATCGCCGCCCGGCACATGCCGAGGCGCGCCTCGATGTCCTGCGGGGTTTCCATCACCTTGGGCAGATGCTGCAGGATCAGCCGGATTCCTTCCAGGGAGAGCTTCATGTCCTCCTCGTCCACCTCCGTGTCACTGACCGCCCCCTCGATGCAGTGGCTGAGGGCGTCGATACCGCAGGCGGCCGTCACCTCCTTCGGGGCGTTCACGGTGAGTTCGCTGTCCAGGATGACATGGGGCACTTTCAGGCCGATCAGGACGGTGCTGCCCTTCACACCGCGTTCGTCCATGACCACGGCGCCCACGGTCACTTCGGCGCCGGTGCCGGCCGTCGAAGGAACCATGATGAGGGGGAGCGTACTGCCCGGGACGGGCAGGAACTTCAGGAGCAGGGCCTTGACGGGCAGGTGAGGCATCTTCACGCCGGCCGCCACCATCTTGCTGGTGTCCATCACCGAACCGCCGCCGAGGGCGACGATGCAGTCGGCGCCGCTCTCCAGCGCCTGTTTCCGTACGGCCTCGATCGTGGCGATGCACGGTTCCGAGTGGATGTCGTCGAACACGGTGCAGCCCACGCCGGCCGCCTCCAGCGAGGCGACGACGGGCTGCTCGAACCCCAGCGAATGGAGCGTCCGGTCCGTGACCAGCAGCGCCTGCTTATAGCCGTTTTCGCGGCAGATTTCGCCGATCCGCCCGCGGGCGCCGTGCCCTTCCGTCACGTCCGGCTCCGGCAGCGGAATCGCGTGAATGACCTTTCCGGGCAGCTTGTGTATCTGTTTCCTGAAGCGATAGGTATCCATAGTTCTCGTCTTTTCTGTTCGGCCCTACAAAGGTACGATTATTTCTTCTTCCGCTGAAAACTCGTATCTTTGTTTCTATGAAAAGAAGGGCATTTCTGAAGGGCGTGGCGGCCGCCGGCGCGACGGCGCTGGTGCCGGCCGGCGCGGTCGGGACCGCGCTGACGGCCTGCGCCCCGCGCCGCGAGGCCGCAGAAGGCTGGGACTTCGATGAAGTCATCGACCGGTCGGGCACCTGGAGCATCAAGTATGGACGGGCCACGGACGGGGAGATTCCGATGTGGATCGCCGACATGGATTTCCGGACAGACCCGTATGTCCGCGCGGCGCTGCAGAAGCGGCTGGACCGGGATGTCCTGGGCTATACGTCCACGCCGGAAGCGTTCGTGGAGGCGGTCGCCGCCTGGGAGCGGCAGGCCCATGGCTACGCGCCGGACAAGGAGTGGGTCGGCTATGCCCCCGGCGTCATCACGTCCATCAACCAGGCCTATCTCACCTTTACCGAGCCGGGGGACAAGATCATCATCCAACCGCCGGTGTATGACCATTTCCGCCTGTACATCGAGCGGCTCGGCAGGATGGCCGTGGACAACCCTCTCCTCTTCGAGAACGGCCGCTACCGGATGGATTTCGAGGGGTTGGAAAAGCTGTTTGACGCGAAGACGAAGGCCCTGGTCCTGTGCAATCCGCACAACCCCATCGGCCTCCTCTGGGACCGGGAAACCCTGGTGAAGCTGGCTGAAATCTGCGAGCGGCACGGCGTCATCGTCATCTCCGACGAGATCCACGGCGACCTGGCCCTCTACGGCCGCACTCATACGCCCTTCTGCAGCGTGAGCGAGGCGGCTGCCCGCGTGGGCCTCATCTTCGCCGGCCCCACGAAGGCCTTCAACCTCGCCGGCCTTTCCGGCACGGCTTTCTGCATTATCCCCGACAGGGAAAAACGGGAAAAGTATCTGGGCGCGCTCCGGAACGCCAAGCTGGACGAAGCCTCCATCCCCACCATCGAGGCCGTCCTTGCCGCCTATCGCAAAGACACGGCGTGGTTGGAATCCCTGAAACGCTATATCGAAGGAAACATCGCCCGCGTGGAACGGTTCTTTGCTGACAATAACCTCGGCATCAAGCCTTTACGGCCGGAAGCCTCCTTCTTGGTCTGGCTGGACTGCCGCGCCCTCGGCCTACCGCAGGACGAGCTGATGGACCTGTTCCGGACTCGGGCGAAAGTCATCCCCTCCAACGGCGCCTCCTACGGTCCCGGCGGCGAAGGTTTCGTCCGCCTGAACATCGGCTGCCCCGCCTCCGTCCTGGACGAAGCCCTCTCCCGCATCCGTCAGGCCTTGGGGAAATAAAACCCAAAGTGCTTTCGACGCCACCCTTGTCTCACGTCCCATCTCTGCTCGTCCCGAACAGAATGCCTCGGATTACCGCGACCCCAGGTACAGGAAGACCATGCTCAGGAGCAGGAGGCAGAGGTCGAGGGCCTTGGATTTGAGGTTCTTCTCGCGGAGGAGGAGGGCGCCGATGGCGAAGCTCACGAGGACGCTGCCGCGGCGGATCATGGACACGACCGCGATGAGGGCTTCGGGCTGGGAGAGGGCTTCCATGTAGACATAATCGGCCCCGCAGAGGAAGAGGCTGATGAGCGGGATGGACCAGGACCAGCGGAAAGGCGTCGTCTTCTTCCGGACCGGATACCACATGAAACCCGTCATGACGGCCATCATCAGCGCCTGGTAGAACGTGTACCAGCCGAGGACCTGCCGGCGGTCCAGGCCCAGGTACTCCGGCGACATCAAGTATTTGTCATACAGCCCGCTGGCCGCGCCCAGGATGACGGCGAGGATCAGGCATACAAGCCATTTGTCGCCCGTGCGGATGCCTTCCTTCTTCCCCGAGAGCCGCAGCATCACATAGGCCGTGACGGCCAGGCCCACGCCGATCCATTGCAGCAGGTTCAGCCGCTCCCCGAACAGGAAGATCGCGCCGAGCAGGACCAGCACCGGGCGGGTGGCGTTGACCGGGCCCACGATCGTGAGCGGCAGATGCTTCATCGCGAAATACCCCGCCAGCCAGGAGGACAGCACCAGGGCGCTCTTCAGGAGGATGTATTTCTGCACCGCCCAGCCGCCGAAGCCGGTGGCGAACAGGAAAGGAGAGAAGATGAGGGCCGACAGGACGGTGTTCAGGAAAAGCACCGGGATGACGGCGTTGTCCTTCAGCGAGATTTTCTTCGCCGAATCATAGCAGCCCAGAAGCGCTGCGGACACGAATGCAAGGAGCCACCACATAAAAGTGGCGCAAAGATACGGGTTTTCAGCGGAAGAAGAAATAGAGCGCCGCCCATTCCATCGGAACTCCCTTCACATGGCCGATGACGCGGTAAGAGTCGTCCTGCACGGTTCCGTCCGTCTTCACGTAGCCGAGGATCCGATAGGACGAATCCTGGATGACGCCGTCCGGTTTGATATGGCCCACGACCCGGTAAGAAGCGTCCTGGACCGTCCCGTTCCGATCCAGGAATCCGACCGTCCGGTAGCTGGCATCCTGGATGGTGCCGTTCGACTTGATGTGCCCGATGACTTTGTACGTCTGGTCCTGGATGGTCCCGTCGGACTTGATATGGCCGACAACCCGGTAGGATGCGTCCTGCACCATCTGGGCGGAAGCCGACAGGGCCGCGAGGGCCAGGAAAAGGATGAGGGTCAAGAATCTGCGCATGCCCTTCAAACTGCAAAAAACCAGCCAAAAACGTTATCTTTGCAGCAAATCACAAATGATGACCAGAACTGTTTTCCGATGCCTGGCGGTGCTTCTCCTCGCCGCCGCCTGCTCGCCGAGACATACGCAGGACCTCCGTGAAAAGACAGTGGCCCTGTCCTGCGCCCAGCCGGCCTTCCTGCAGCCCAGTGACAAGATCGCCCTGCTGTCGCCGTCCTACCATACCCCGATGGAGAATGTGGAGGCCGCGGCCGCGGTGCTTCGCGGCTGGGGCTTCGAGCCGGTCATCGGCGCCCATGTCGGGGAGGTGTATCGGGGCAAATACGCCGGCAAGCCCAAGGAGCGCGTCTCGGACCTCGAATGGGCCCTGAAGGACCCGTCCATCAAGGCCATCCTGTGCAACCGAGGTGGCTACGGAACCATCCGGCTGGTGGATATGCTGCCGCTGGAGGAGCTGACCGCCCATTCCAAGTGGCTCGTCGGCTACAGCGACATCACCACCCTGCTGGAGATGGAAACCCGCGCCGGGGTGATGAGCATCCACGGGACGATGGGCACGCACCTGGCCCAGACCCGGGGGAACGACCCGTCCAGCACCCTTCTCCGCGACCTCCTGCTGGGGCAGGTCCCGGCCTACGCGGTCCCCGCCCATCCCGAAAACCGGCCCGGGCACGCGACCGGCATCCTGGTGGGCGGCAACCTCTGCACGTTCACGCCCGTCCTGGGCACGCAGGCCGACGCCACCCTGGGCCGGGACATCATCCTGTTCATCGAAGAGGTGGGGGAAGACATGAGCCACATCGACCGTCTCATCAACACGCTGGTCCTCAACGGAGTGTTCGAGCGGTGCCGGGGCGTCGTCCTCGGCGAGTTCACGGACTGCAAGGCGAACCTGGACTTCGACAGCGTGGAAGAGATGGTCTGCTCTTATGTGCCGGCGGGCATTCCGGTCCTCTGCGGCTTCCCCACCGGTCATGACGACGTGAACCTGCCCCTGGTGATGGGCGCCCCCGCGACCCTGGACGTCACGGCCGCCGGCGCCTCCCTGACCTTCGGAATGGAAGGCCGGCAGGTGCCCGTCCGCACGGAAGACACCGTGGCCACCCCCTTCCAGGGCGGCCAAAAGATCACCGAAGGCAAGAAACAGCGCCGCCTCGTCCGCATTGTCGACTTCCTGAAACACTTCGAAGGCATCCGGCGCTAGCGACTCCACCAGAGGCGGCCTTTCCGCCTCATCGGCTGCGGCGAACCGAGGCCCCGGTTGCAAAAACAGCCTTTTGTGCGTATAGGTGCAATATACCTCACTTCGCAAAGGGGGGTATGTTGCGTTTGGATGCGTAGAACCCAGTTTTTGCAACATTGCGTTTGGGAAAGCCGGGCATCAGACCAAAAACTGAAGATCCGCTGGCTGGAGAAACAGCGCCTTGGCCAGGCTGGGGCTACGACCGGAGAGCCGCTCGGCGAGCATTCGTCTTGCAACTTTGAGGCGAATCTCAAACGGTGCTTTTATCAGGGACTTGCCACAATAATTGACACAATACCTGTTACCCATCCTGCGCAGGTCCTGGATGCTTCTGGACTCCAGATAGTCTTGATAGATTTCCTGCTTGATGGCCGCCTCGTCCTCCTTGCGGACATACAGGAAAGCGATGAATGCCCGGGGGCTCCTGAAGAAACGCTCCACGGCTTCATAATCCACAAAGCATTCCGGCAAGATGCGTCCGTTTTCATCCATCAGCCAGTGTGACGGAAGTGGATGCTGCGTACGAAACAGTGCGATGCGTTCCCGCCAGGTCAAACTGTCGATCCGGCGGCCCTTGAAGAAATAGCGCTGCTCGGAGAAATACAAGTGGCCGCACCCCCAGGGATACTCTCCTGGCAGTTTCCGGTAAAAGTCCATGCAGTTCCGGTAAGCATACATAAATCGGGACAATACTTTTTCCCGGATGACGACCGGATTGCATGCCACATGCACATTATCATCTGGAAAGTGTCTCTGCAACCGCTGCTGGAGCAGGCTTCGGTATCGTTCCGCCCGTTCTTTCGTCCCTTTTACCAGAGAATGGAAATGGGTATCGTTCACCGTAACCACCCAGACCCGCACCCCGGCAATCTCTGCGCAGATGGCCACACTGTTCCATCCAAATACCTTGTCCTCCACCGTATCGAACGGAATATCCGCCCGCGTGCCGTCTGAAAAGACATGCCAAATGTCATCGATCGGTTCAAACATCTCTTTTTTGCGCAAGGTACCGCAACCTGACCGTTTTCACAAAAAGGGAAACGGATAAAGTTGAAAATGTGCCGCAGAAGGCCCTGCAATGCTGATATCATCCTCTCCTTTTTACGCAAAAACCCACTATTCTTGCGTAAAACGATACGATTCGGCCTACCTCCTGGTCAATCCGGTCCTACCCTCCCCTTTGTTCCGCCGCGACCTATCGCTCTTTCCGGGCATTCCGTTCAGTCATTCCGGGCTTGACCCGGAATCTGGCGGGGAGGAGGCGGAAGGTGCCTAGTTGGAGGTTGCAGAATCGGCCTTGTATGGCCGAATTTGCAATGTGCCCCGCTTTGCGAAGGGGGGTATGTTGCGTTTGGGGCGATTGGAGGCCGTTTTTGCAACCGGGCATTTGGGAAGGTAGGGATTAATCACTATCTTTGAGAAACTTAACGCTTTCCGATATGAAAAAGTGCCTGTTCCTGCTCTCTGCGCTCCTGCTGATTGCGGCGTGCGCGGGGCCGAAGGTGGTCCGCGAGACCGTGGAAACCGAATCCCTGACCTGTGAAGTGACGGTCTATGCGCCCGATATCGTGCGGGTGGTGAAGTATCCGCTCGGCGGGGTGGGGGCCGCGAACAAGAAGAGCTATTCCGTGGTGCTGGAGCCGCAGAAGACCCAGGTCAAGCGGACGGAGACGGAAGCGGCCGTCTTCCTGAATACCGGGAAGATCGTCGCGTCCATCGACAAGGCCACGGGCGATGTCACTTTCTACGACGCGGCAGGCGGAGAACAGCTGCTGCAGGAGGCCGGAACGGCCTTCGAGGCGCGTCCGGCCGACGATCCCGATGCCGGGCGCTTCAAGGTGAGCCAGTGCTGGTTGCCGGATGCCGACGAGTTCCTGTACGGCCTGGGCCAGCGGCAGGACCAGGACCTGAGCCTCCGCGGCAAGAAGGTCCATCTGTGGAACGAGAATATGCACATCTACATCCCCTTCTTCTGCTCGGAAAAGGGTTACGGCGTCTATTGGGACAACCCCGGCATGAGCGACTTCGAGGACGAACCCGGCGGCAAGACCGTGATGACCAGCGAGGTGGGGGACTGCTCGGACCTGTATTTCCTGTATGACGGGGGCAGCGTGGACAAGCTGGTCGCCCTGGAACACAAGCTCGGCGGCAAGGCCACGATGTTTCCCCTCTGGGTCCATGGCTACTGGCAGTGCCGGGAGCGGTACCACAGCACCGAGGAACTGTGCGAGGCGCTCCGGACGCACCGGGAGATGGGCATTCCGCTGGACTGCATCGTCCAGGACTGGCAGTACTGGGGCGAGAACGAGAACTGGAACTCGATGCGGTTCGACAATCCGCTGTACGAGCGCGGAGACACGATGATCGCCAATGTCCATAACAACCACGCGCACCTCGCAATCTCCATCTGGCCGGACTTCGGCCCGCTGACCCCGCAGTTCAAGGAACTCGAGGCCATCGGCGCCCTCCTGCCCTTCAAGACCTGGCCGATGACGGGCGGCGTGAAGATCTACGACCCGTTCAATCCCCAGGCCCGGGAAATCTACTGGAAATACCTGGAAGGCCTGGTGGACCAGGGCGTGGACGCCCTATGGAGCGATTCCACCGAGCCCGACCACTTCTATCCCACCAAGGAGGACAATGACTACCGCACCGCCGACGGCACCTGGCGGAGCGTCCGGAACGCGTTCCCGCTGGTCACGAACATGGGTATTTACAACAACTACCGGGCGAAGGGCTATGCGAAGCGCGCCGTGCAGATGACGCGCAGCGCCGCCTTCGGCATCCAGCGCTACGCGACCTTCAGCTGGAGCGGCGACGTCCAGTCCCGCTGGAACGTGCTCCGTGCGCAGATCCCGTCCGGCCTGGACTACACGATCTGCGGCATCCCGTACTGGAACACCGACATCGGCGGTTTCTTCAACTGGTTCTATGAGGGCGGTACCGACAATGTCGCCCTGAAGGAACTGCAGGTGCGCTGGATGCAGTGGAGCGTCTTCGTGCCGGTCATGCGGAACCATACCTCCGGACCGCTCACGACGGAGATCTACCGCTTCGGCGCGCCGGGCGAATGGGCCTTCGACGAGCAGATGAACGCCATCAAGCTCCGCTACAAGCTGATGCCGTACATCTATTCCCTGGCCGGCGCCACCGTCCTGGAGGACGCCCTGATCATGCGCCCGCTGGTGATGGACTTCGCCCGGGACCGCAAGGCCCTCGCGCTCAGCGACGAGTATCTGTTCGGTCCGTCCATCCTGGTCCATCCGGTCACGGAGCCGGTCCTGACCGACGGGAAGGCCGCGCTCACCGGCGCGACCGCCGCGCCGTTCACGACCTACCTCCCCGCCGGCGCCGCCTGGTATGACTTCCACACCGGCGAATGCCTCGAGGGCGGTCAGGAGTATACCCGCGAGTACACGATCTCCGAGATCCCGGTCTTCGTGAAGGCCGGCGCCATCCTGCCTTACGGCCCGGACGTGCAGTATACCTCCGAGAAGCCCTGGGACAGCCTGGAAATTGCCGTTTTCCCCGGCGCCGACGGCCATTTCACGCTGTATGAGGACGCCGGCGACGGCTACGAGTACGAGAAAGGGGAGTACACCACCATCGACCTGAAATGGAACGAAAAGCAGGGCAGCCTGACCATCGGTCCCCGCCAGGGCACCTTCCCGGGGATGCTCCGTGAGCGCGACTTCGTCGTCAAGGTCCCTGGCCATGCGCCGAAGACCGTCCATTACAAGGGGAAGCGGGTGCACGTAAGGCTGTAGTTTTGGATAGTCGTGGATTTATGCGTATATTCGCATACTGAACCACAGACACGAAACGAAACCCGAACCGCCATGGATGATGTAAAAATCATCGAGATCAAGAAGAGTGTCTTCGCGGACAACGACGAGGACGCCGACAAACTCAGAAAAGAACTGAAAGGCAAGGGGGTTTACCTCCTGAATCTGATGTCCTCGCCCGGCGCGGGGAAGACCACCACGCTCATCGGTACGCTCAAGCGCATCCAGGACAAGGTGCGCGTGGCCGTGATGGAGGCGGACATCGACAGCAATGTCGATGCCGTCAAGATCCAGCAGGCCACGGGCATCCCCACCATCCAGCTCCACACGGGCGGGATGTGCCACCTGGACGCCGAAATGACGCGCCAGGGGCTGGACAACGTGGCCCTCTCGGAGGTGGATCTCGTCATCCTGGAGAATGTGGGAAACCTCGTGTGCCCGGCCGAGTTCGACACCGGCGCCGTGCGCAACGCCATGATCCTCTCCGTCCCGGAAGGGGACGACAAGCCCTTGAAATACCCGCTCATGTTCTCGGTCTGCGACCTCGTCCTGGTGAACAAGGTCGATGTGATGCCTTACTTCGACTTCGACCTGGACAAGTGCCGCGAATATGTCCGCATGCGCAATCCCAAAGCCCGCATCATCCCCATCTGCGCCAAGACGGGCGAGGGGCTCGACGACTTCGCCGACTGGCTGCTCGCCGAGGTAAAATCCTGGAAACAAAACTAATCGCCGATCCTTATGCCTGAGATGTCCCAGAAATTTATCCCCAAGCACAAAGGGGATAAGAATCCCAATCCCAAGCTCCTGAAATTCGTCCGCCACGTCACGGACCGCATCCCCGGAAAGATCAAGATGGACACCGACGCCCCCGAGTACTGGGGCCTCGCGTGCATCTTCGAGGACGAGATGGACGCCGTGACCCGGGAGGCCTCGCTGGACCTCCTGCTGGACATGCTGCCGGGGAACTTCTTCCGGGTGCGCGAGCACCACACCTATCAGAAGCTTCACGAGATGAATGCGGAGAAGCATTACACCCCGGATGACAAGTCCTTCGACGAACTCCTGGACAAGCTCGCCTACTTCGGTATGCTGGAGTATGACTACGGCGACAAGTACACGAAGGAAGGCCCCGTGCCTGGCACCGGTTTTGCCCGCGAGGACCGCATCTACTGGGTGCCGATGTTCGTGCCCGGGTCGGCCGAGTACACCAACATGAACGTCGAGCTCATGGACAAGCATCCGGAGCTGGCGATGTTCTTCGAGCGGATGACCTTCCTCCCGCTGGAGAAGATCACTCCGATGGTGCCGATGGGCGGCTCCGGCATCGGTATGCACGTCATCCCGGTGGAGAAGGCCATCTCGATGGAGAACCAGTCCGTGGACATCGAGCACATCTCCTACTGGCTCAAGCGGTATGAAGGGCATCTCGCCGTGGGCATCTGCTCCTGCCGATACGGCCGGAAGAAGCTGGACGAGGGGTGCGCCGACGACTACCGCGACTGGTGCATCGGCGTGGGTGACATGGCCGAATACCTGGCCGAGACCGGCCGCGGCCACTTCATCACCTACGACGAGGCGATGGCCATCCTCAAGAAGGCGGAGGACCACGGCTTCGTGCACCAGGTGACGAACATCGACGGCGAAGGGAAGATCTTCGCCATCTGCAACTGCAACGTCAAGATCTGCAACGCGCTCCGCACGTCGCAGCTGTTCAATACGCCCAACATGTCCCGGAGCGCCTACGTGGCGGAGGTGGACCCGAAGAACTGCGTCGCCTGCGGCCGCTGCGTGGAATACTGCCCCGCCGGCGCGGTGAAGCTGGGCCAGAAGCTGTGCACCAAGCACGGCCCGCAGACCTATCCCAAGCAGGAGCTCCCGGATGCGGCCAAGTGGGGCCCGGAGAAGTGGACCGAGGACTACCGTGACAAGAACCGGATCAACTGCTACGAGACCGGCACGGCGCCCTGCAAGACCGCCTGCCCGGCGCACATCGCCGTCCAGGGCTACCTGAAGAAGGCCGCCGAGGGCAAGTACACCGAGGCGCTGGAGCTCATCAAGCGGGAGAATCCGTTCCCGGCCGTCTGCGGGCGCGTGTGCAACCGCCGCTGCGAGGACGCTTGCACCCGCGGTACCATCGACCAGCCCATCGCCATCGACGCGGTGAAGAAGTTCATCGCGGAACAGGACCTGAACGCGGAGACGCGCTTCATCCCCGAGGTGAACATCTGCTCCAACGTCCAGGACCGCTGGGAGGAGAAGATCGCCGTCATCGGCGGCGGCCCGGCCGGCCTGAGCTGCGCCTACTACCTCGCCACCATGGGCTACAAGCCGACGGTGTTCGAGAAGAACGAGGAGCCCGGCGGCATGCTCCGCTACGGCATCCCTTCCTATAAGCTGGAGAAGGACGTCATCCAGGCCGAGATCGACATCATGAAGGAGATCGGTGTCGATATCCAGTGCGGCGTGGAGGTCGGCAAGGACGTCACGATCGCCGGCCTGCGCGAGCAGGGCTACAAGGGCTTCTACGTGGCCATCGGCTGCCAGGGCGGCAAGCTGCCCGGCATCCCGGGCGAGACGCTCCCCGGCACGTCCACGGCCATCGACTTCCTCCATGCGGCGAACACCGGCAAGGTGAAGGTGTCCGGCAAGGTGGTCGTCGTGGGCGGCGGCAATGTCGCGATCGACGCGGCCCGCGTAGCGAAGCGCAGCGGTGCGTCAGAGGTGACGATGCTGTCGCTCGAGACCGAGGACATCATGCCCGCCTCCCTGGAGGAGCGCACCGAGGCCCGCGAGGACGGCGTCGTGATCAACCCGGGCTGGGGTCCGAAGGAGGTCCTCGGCGACGGCAAGGTCACCGGCATCGTGTTCAAGAAGTGCACCTCCGTATTCGACGAGAACAAGCGGTTCGCCCCGAAATATGATGAGAATGAGCTCATTACGCTGGAGGCTGACCAGATCGTTTTCGCCATCGGCCAGACCGTGGTGCTGAAGGACCTGCTCAAGGATACGAAGGTGGAGTTCTTCCGCGGCGTGTACCCCGTGGCCGACAAGCTCACCTACCAGACGGCCGAGCCCGACATCTTCGTGGGCGGCGACGTGTACACCGGCCCGAAGTTCGCCATCGACGCCATCGCCGCCGGCAAGGAGGCCGCCGAGTCCCTGCACCGCTTCGTGCAGCATGGGCACATGACCATCGGCCGGAACCGGCGCGATTTCATCGAGCTGGACAAGGGCGACATCCTGGTCGAGTCCTATGACAACGGCTCCCGCCAGGATCCCGGCGTGAAGCCCGTCACGGACGCGTTCCGCGAGTACCACGGCACCTTGACCGAGGATCAGGTCCGCAAGGAGACGGCCCGCTGCCTGTCCTGCGGCGCCTCCGTCGTGGACGAGAACCGCTGCATCGGCTGCGGCGTCTGCACCACCAAGTGCGCCTTCGACGCCATCCACCTGCACCGGGTCCATCCCGAGGCCTCGATCATGCGCACCTCCGAGGACAAGTTCTCCGGCATCCTGCCGTACATGCTCAAGCGGACGGGCAAGATCCTTTTCAAGAAGAAGTAGTGCACGAACTGGGCATCGTTTTCTATATCATCCGGGACGTCAAGAAGGCGGCTCTGGAGAATGCCGTGGAGCATGTGTCCGCCGTGGTGATGAACATCGGCGAAGTGTCCACGGTCATCCCCGAGTACCTGACCGACTGCTGGCGCTGGGCGGCGGACAAGGAGCCGCTGCTGAAAGGCTGCGAACTGAAGGTCAACACCATCCCGGCGTTGACCCATTGCGACGGCTGCGGCGCGGAGTACGAGACGGTCCGGTACGGGAAGACCTGCCCGCACTGCCACAGCGAAAACACCTGGCTCCTGCAAGGGAACGAGGTGGAAATCAAGGAAATAGAAGTAACTTAAGAATATGGCTTGTTTTATCGTTCCCCTGGTACAGGCGGTCGCCACGACCGTGTACCGCAAGCGTCACGCGGCGGCGATCGCCGCGCCGGACGCGCCCGTCCTCCGGCACCGTCTTCCCGACCTGGAGAAGATGCTCTGGGGCGGCACCCTGATGCTCATCGTGGACCACGTCATCAATGGCGAGCTCACCTGGCGCTTCCCGTTCTTCACCGCCCTGGACCAGGCGGGCGGCGGGCTGGTGATGCTCCGCGAGATGCTCACCGTGGGCGTCCCGATGTCCCTCGTCCTCACCGCCGCCTGGCTGGTGTGGGCGCTGGCGCGGGACCGTAAACGCGCAGCTTTATAACAACTTAATAACTAAAACCTTTCACTATGTTCTTCCAAGTGTATGGCGAACATGCGTTCGCCCAGTGGGGGATGCTGCTGGTCGTGCTCGTCGGCCTCATCCTCTTCAATGAATTCGCCCGCCGGACGAAGCTCGGCGGTGTCATCACGTTCCTGGCCATTCCGCTGGCCCTGACGGCGTACTTCCTCGCCATCTGGATCGGCGTGCGGAACGGCGCGCAGTGGGCGCTCGAGAACCAGACCCACGTCTACATGCAGGGCTGGTTCCACTATGCCAAGCTCTACGCCGCCACCGCGGGGTGCATCGGCTTCATGATGATCAAGTACAAGTGGGGCATCGGCGCCAAGCACTGGTTCAAGCCTTTCCCGTTCATCATCGTGGGCATCAACATCCTCATCGCCTGCGTGTCCGACTTCGAGTCGGCCGTGATGGGCTGGAACAAGTGGTGGCTCACCTCCGAAGGCGTCTGGCAGTACGGCGGCTGGCACAATGTGATGAACGGCGTCGCCGGTCTGCTCAACATCTTTTGTATGACCGCCTGGTGGAACGTGTACCCGTCCAAGGACAAGAAGGACATGATCTGGGCCGACATGACCTGGGTCTACATCCTCGTCTATGACATCTGGAACTTCGCCTACACGTACAACTGCCTGCCGACGCACAGCTGGTACTGCGGTATCGCCCTGCTCCTCGCCCCGACCATCGCGGCCCTGCTGTGGAACCGTGGCGGCTGGATTCAGAACCGCGCCAACACCCTCGCGATCTGGTGCATGTTCGCCCAGGTGTTCCCGCTCTTCCAGGAGACCTTCAAGAACGGCCAGCAGTGGTTCCCTTGGGCCACCCTTCCCGTCCTCTATCCGAACGGTGTCGACACCATCAAGGCGCTCTATGAGGCCGGCGGACAGGCTGCCGTCGACGGCGTCGTGGGCACGACCGTGGATCCTTCCGTGGTCGCCGCCAATCCCACGATGATGGTCGTCATCAGCGCCCTCGCCCTCCTCGTCAACGCGGTCGCCCTCGGCTACATCTTCTACCAGGCCAAGAAGCGCCACATCAACCCGTACAAGGAAGACGTCTTCGTGGACCAGAAGTACTACAAGGACTCCATGGCCCGCGCCGACCTGAGCTAACCGCAGCTCCGCGCACAAAGAACCCCGGCTTCTGGAGAGGCCGGGGTTTTCTGTTCCGGGAAGGGCGTCAATCCACCTCCATCCGGATCTTGGGGGCCTTGTGCGACCCGCCGGGGCCGGCGCCGACCATGGGTTCGTCGTCTTCCGGGAGCGATTCTTCGGCCTCTTCTTCCTTGTCGTTGAGGAAGGGGAAGAACTCGCCCTTGACGAGCCAGGCGAAGCCGAACAGGTGCAGGAGGAAGATTTCGATGACCATCACCACCCAGCCCGGGGCACCGAGGAGGACGAGCACGACGAGGAGGGCTTCGAAGCCGATCATGCCCCAGCCGCAGATGCGGTAGATGAGATTGCGGACTTTCTTCCGGTCCGTCATCTTGCTGCCGTGCTTGGTGAACTGGCAGAGGGTGTTGATGGCGGCGCACAGGAAGAACAGCAGGGCGCAGGCCGTATGGACGATCTGGGAAACCTCGATGGGAAGCTGGAAGAATCCCACGGCGGAACCGTCGGCGATCCAGTCCACCTTGCAGGGGAACAGGACGATGCCGAGTCCGAACAGGCCGGTGAGCGTGGTGATGAGGTTGTCTTTCCAGTCATAGCCGATGTAGGACATCATCACGATGCAGGCGGGAACGAGGACACCGACCAGGGCGGGGCTCTGGTAATAGGTGGCCGAGATGCTCCACCACCATCCTTCAGGCTTGTTCATGACGATTCCGGCGGAGAAGAGGGCGATCCAGGGGAGAATGATGCCGAGCAGTCCGCAGAGATTCCGGATCCGGAGATACATCCGGACTTCCTTGGTCGAGAGTATTGCCATTGTTTTCAGGTTTTTTGGTTTCGTTCTTTACAAAGGTACTTCTTTTTTCTATCTTTGTAAACAGTAAAATGTAAAACGGATGAAACACAAGGCACTTCTGCTGCTGGCGGTCCTCTTCGCCACGCTCTCCCTGCAGGCGCAGGACAAAGTCACGAAAACCGTCCTGGAACTGGGCAAGACCGACAACCGGACGATGGAACACGCGGACTACATCGCCCGCAACATCGGCGGCCGCATCGTCGGCTCCCACATGCTCAACCACGCCGAGGACTGGGTGGCGGAGCAGTTCCGCGCCTGGGGCCTGGAGGTGCGGATCCAGGAAGCCGTCACCATCAACGTGGGCTTCGACCGCGGTCCCTGGTACGGCCGGATGCTGTCCGAGGACGGCATGACCCTGCATTTCGGGACGCCCGCCTACACGGCCGGCACGCGCGGGCCTCAGAAAGGCCGCGTGTACCTGGAACCCAAGACCCAGCGGGACTTCGACCGCATCAAAGGCGCCCTGAAGGGCTCCTGGGTGCTGCTGGAGACCGGCTCGACGAGCGGCCTCGCCATCGACGCGAGCGCCAAGGCCGATTCCACCCGCGCCGCCCATCTCGCCAAGGGCGAGGAAGGCTCCGTCCTGTTCTACCGCCAGATGGTCGATGCCGGGGTCGCCGGCTTCATCCGCCCGGCGAAGCTGCCCATGCAGGTGCTCTACAACCGCGCCATGTGCTTCGACCTGACGATGGACAACCTCCCCAAGGCCTGCGACATCCTCCTGGACGAGCACCAGTTCGAGATCATCAAGCAGAAGGTCGTGGACCGGCAGGACTTCCAGCTGGAGTTCGACATCCGCAACCATTTCTTCCCGGGGCCGATGAAGTACCATAACATCCTCGGCGTCATCAAGGGAAGCAAGTATCCCGACGAGTACGTGATGATGGGCAGCCACCTGGACGCCTACGACATCGCCACCGGCTCCACGGACGACGGCCAGGGCGTGTGCGTGACGCTGGAGGCGGCCCGCCTGCTCGCCGCCGCCGGCGCGAAGCCCAAGCGCTCCATCATGTTCTGCATCTGGACCGGCGAGGAATACGGCCTGCTGGGCTCCAAGTACTTCGTGCAGAACAAGACCATCCCCTGGGACAAGATCTCCAACTACTTCAACCGCGACGGCGGCCCGCTGGCGGCCTCGTCCATCACGGTCCCGCCGGCCATGTACGACGACTTCGTGAAGGCCTGCGAGCCGCTCAAGGACTACAATCCGGACATTCCCTTCGAGGTGATCAAGCGGGAAGGGGAGCCGCAGCCCCGGCCCACCCGGGCGGGCGGCTCGGACCACGCGTACTTCTCGATGAACGGCATCCCCGCCATCTCCTTCCGGGAGCGCGACGTGTTCGGCTACGACTTCATCTACCGCGACATCTGGCATACGGAGGATGACCTGTACGACAAGCTCATCCCCGCCTATATGGAGCATTCCGCCGTCGTCCAGGCCGTGGCGGCCTACGGCCTCGCGAACCTGGACCACCTCCTTTCCCGGGAAGGACTGTTCAAATGATCCGCGCGATTGTCTTCGACCTCGGCGGGGTCCTCATCGACCTGGACTTCGACAACTGCGTCCGCTCGTTCCGGGAGATCCTCGGGTATGAGCGGATCACGGAAATCCTGGATCTGAGCCACCAGAAGGGCATCTACGGCGACATGGAGGCCGGCCTCATTACCGCGGACGAATTCCGCGCCGCGGTGCTGGCGGACTCCCGCCCGGGCTGTGTCCCGGCCGATGTGGACCGCGCGATGGCGGGCCTTCTCACGGGCATGGACCCGGCGAAAGTGCCGCTGCTGGAGCGCCTCGCGGAAAAGTATCCCGTCTATGGGCTCTCGAACAACAACGAGATCTCCACGGCGCGGATGCACGAGATCTACGAGGAGAGCGGGCTCGACTGGCAGCGGGTGTTCCGGAAGGAGTTCCTTTCCTGCCGGATGAAGATGATGAAGCCCGCGCGGGAGATCTTCGACGCGGTGGCCGCCGAAATCGGCTTCCCGCCGGCGGAGATCCTCTTCGTGGACGACTCGCAGAAGAACGTGGACGGCGCCCGGGCCGCCGGCTGGCAGGCCACCCTGTACGTGCAGGGAACGGACCTCGGCGCGTGTATCGCAAATTATTTGTAACTTTGGGCCATGTCGCTGTACAGTTACTTCCGGATCAGCAAGCCTTCCGCGGAGAAGGTGCCCGCCGACAAGGTGGATGAAGAATACAAGCGGCTCAGGACCCGTACGTTCTGGGGCGTCACCACGGCCTATATCTTCTACTATGTGTGCCGGATGACCCTCGGTGTGGTGAAGCAGCCCATCATCGACGGAGGCGTCCTTTCGGCCGGGGAACTCGGCGTCATCGGCTCCATCTTCTACTTTGTCTATGCGGCCGGCAAGTTCAGCAACGGCTTCATCGCGGACTACTGCAACATCCGGCGCTTCATGGCCTGGGGCCTGGGGATTTCGGCTGTCATCAACGTGACGCTCGGCGTCCTGGGGCTGCTGCACGGGCCGCTGGGCATCGGCTCCCTGGTGATGCTGCTGTGCTTCGCCGTCCTCTGGGGCGTGAACGGCTGGGTCCAGTCCATGGGCTCGCCGCCCGGCACGATCAGCCTTTCCCGCTGGTTCCCGCTGAACAAGCGCGGAACCATGTACAGCATCTTCAGTTCCACGCCTTCCTTCGGCAAGGCTGTCACGATGATCGTCACCGGTTTCATCGTGGCCTGGGCCGGCTGGCAGTGGGGCTTCATCGCCGCGGCCGCGGCGGGTGTCATCGGCACCATCATCGCCCTGGTGTTCATTTCCGACACGCCGGAAAGCATGGGGCTTCCCACCGTGCAGGAACTGGCAGGCGAACCGCTCAAGACGCTGGACCAGAAGCCTACGAAGGAGCTCCAGAAGTGGGTGTTCCGCCATCCCGGCATCTGGGTCATCGCCATCTCCAGCGCCTTCATCTATATTACGCAGCACGCGGTGAGCGACTGGGGGGTGCTGTTCCTCCAGAAACAGAAGACCTTCTCGCTGGAAAGCGCCACGCAGATTATCGGCATCTCCGAGGCCTTCGGCGTGGTGGGCAACCTCCTCGCCGGCTGGATTTCCGACCGCCTGTTCCACGGGAACCGCGCGCGGCCGGTGGTCATCGCCGGCGCCCTGACGGTCGTGACGCTGGCCCTCTTCCTGTTCACGGGCGGGACCTACTGGATGAACATCCTGTACATCGCCCTCTTCAGCATGGCCTTCAGCGTGGTGTTCTGCATCGTCGCCGGCCTGATGGCGCTGGACTTCGTCCCGCGCAAGGCCACCGGCGCCGCCCTCGGCATCGTGGGCATCTCCAGCTATGCCGCCGCCGGCGCGCAGTCCATCGTCTCCGGCTTCCTGATCGAGGGCCACGCCGCCGACGGCGTCTATGATTTCGGGCCGGTGTCCATCTTCTGGATCATCGCCTGCCTGATCGCATTTATCCTCCCTGTCGTCGGGTGGAAGTACCTCCGCAACAAGGAGGACTAGTCCGGGCGGTTATCTGAAATAAAGAATTATTTGCGCTCGAAGGGGATACCTCTCCGCTGGAGGGAAGTCTTGATCTTCTTGACGTCAGACTTTGCCATAAGTGATTGATTTAGTTGAGGTAAAGATAGCAATTGTTTGGCAAAAGCCAAGAAGGCCGCTTCCGTCCAGCGGGTTCTGGCCTTGATGTTGCGATGTACATGTCTCGCTTGTACACGTGGAGGCGCTTCTGGCCGCGGTTTTCTGCTCGAATCTTTCGGAATCGGGAGCATATTGGCCGGTTTCTTCGAGACTTGTACATCAAAACGACGTTTAGCGAATGATTATCTGCACATGTCAGACTTGTGCGATTACTACGTCGGAATGCCAGTGCCCGTAAGACAAAAAAGGAGACAGCCTCTTTCGAAACTGTCTCCTTCTGTGCGGTAGGTGAGAGTCGAACTCACACACCCCAACGGGCACTACCCCCTCAAAGTAGCGTGTCTACCATTTCACCACTACCGCGAATTGGGACTGCAAATATACGGTAAAAAACCGAAACTGCAAATTATTTTTCGACTTTCTTGTGTTTGGACTTGTTCCACATGCCGTAAACTTCGCTCACGTTGCCGGCGGTGATGAAGGCGTGGATGTCGTTCTTTTTCACGAAGTCCATCACGTGGGAGAACTCGTCCTGGGTGAGGAGGGCCTGGATTTCCACGTGGGGGTCGCCGGAATGGCCGCCGCGGACGTCATACAGGGTGCAGCCGCGTTCGAGGGTTTCCACGATGTAGGCGCGGATCTCCTCGCTGCGGTCGGAGACGATGCAGATGCGCTTGCGCTTGTTCACGCTGGCCATGAAGTAGTCCAGGGCGAGACCGTTCATCCAGGTGCCGATCAGGCCGAGGACGACCATCCGGAACGGGTTGATGGCGAAGGCGGTGCAGCAGATGATGGCGCCGGCGACGGTCACGGACACGCCGATGTCGAAGTGCAGGTACTTGTTGACGATCTTGGCGAGGATGTCCAGGCCGCCGGTGGAGGCGTTGATCGAGAAGAGGATCGTCTGCGAGATGCTCACCACGAGCACGAAACAGATCAGGTCCAGCAGCGGGTCGCCCATCACGGAGCTCTGCCCGGCCTCGATGAGGCGCTCGTAGGGGCACACCTTCTCCCAGAATTCCAGGAGCGGACCCAGGATCATGGCCGTGTACACGGTCTTGGCGCCGAATTCCTTGCCGATCAGCAGCCAGGCCATCACCAGGAGGATGGCGTTGATGGCCGTGACGACCGCAGAGACCTTGAGCGGGATGCCCATCATCATGAACAGGTTAGAGATGACGATGGAAAGACCGGAGATGGACCCCAGCACCAGCTTGCCGGGCATCATGAAATAATAGACGGCGGCGGCCGCGATGGCCATGCCCAGGGTCATGATGAACAGCTCCTTCCAGAACTTCCAGGTGCAAAGGTATTGCAGGATCTCTTTCATGGCGTGTGGTTAGTTTCAGCCTTTAAAGTTATGAAATATTCCCGAAAGTGCGTCTAGTTTTACGTTTTTTGTTATTTTTGTAGAAAACACTGACAAGATGAAAGCCTATATCGAACAGAACCGCGAACGCTTCTTCGAGGAGCTCTTCTCCCTGCTGCGCATCCCCTCCATCAGCGCGAAGCCGGAATACAAGCCCGACATGTACCGCTGCGCCCGCCGCCTGACGGAACTGCTCGTCGCGGCCGGCGCCGACAAGGCCGCCGTGTACGAGACCAAGGGCAACCCCGTCGTCTATGGCGTCAAGACCGTCCCCGGCGCTGCGAAGACGGTGCTCGTGTACGGCCACTACGACGTGCAGCCGCCGGAGCCGCTGGAGAAGTGGCGCACCGACCCGTTTCAGCCGGTCCTCGCCAAGGACCCGGCCACCGGGGAGGAAGCCATCTACGCCCGCGGCGCGAACGACGACAAGGGCCAGCTGTTCATGCACCTGAAAGCGTTCGAGTTCCTGCTCAAGAAGGGCCTCCTGCGGCATAACGTGAAGTTTATCTTCGAGGGCGAAGAGGAAGTGGGCAGTCCTTCCCTCGCCGCCTGGGCGGAGGAGCACAAGGACCTCCTGAAGGCCGACATCATCCTGGTGTCCGACACCACGATGATCTCCGAGAAGGTCCCGTCCATCAACTGCGGCATGCGCGGCCTCTCCTACCTGGAAGTGACCGTAACCGGCCCGAACAAGGACCTGCACTCCGGCCACTACGGCGGTGCGGTGGCGAACCCGATCAACACGCTCTGCGCGATGATCGCCAGCCTGCACGACGCCGACGGTCGCGTCACCGTTCCCGGCTTCTACGACGACGTCGTGGAGCTTTCCGCCGAGGACCGCGCCATGCTGGCCCGCGCCCCCTTCGACATGGACGAGTACAAGGCTTTCCTGGACATCAACGAGGTCAAGGGCGAGAAGGGGTACACCACCCTCGAGCGCGTCGGCATCCGACCGTGCCTGGACGTGTGCGGCATCTGGGGCGGCTACACCGGCAAGGGCGCGAAGACCGTCCTGCCTTCCACGGCCCATGCGAAGATCTCCATGCGCCTCGTCCCGAACCAGACCTCCGCGAAGATCACGGAGCTCTTCGAGAAGCATTTCCGCGCCATCTGCCCGCCGTACGCGAAGGTCGACGTCCAGCCCTGCGAGGGCGGCAACGGCTTCCTCATTCCCATCACCTCGGACGGCTACAAGGCCGCCGCGAAGGCGATGGCCGAGGTGTACGGCATCGAGCCGGTCCCGTCCCGCGGCGGCGGCTCCATCGCCGTCCTGGCGGACCTCCAGCGGATTCTGGGCATCGACCCGCTCCTGATGGGCTTCGGCCTGGAGCGCGACACCATCCACTCCCCCAACGAGAGCTACCTCCTCCGCCAGCTCTTCGCCGGCATGGAGTCCATCGCCCTGTTCTATCAGTACTACTAGCGCGCCGCCGGGAAACGGCTCCCGTTGGGGTGTGTGAGTTCGACTCTCACCTACCGCACAGAAGGAGACAGTTTCGAAAGAGACTGTCTCCTTTTTTGTCTTACGGGCACTGGCATTCCGACGTAGTAATCGCACAAGTCTGACATGTGCATGTAATCATCCACCGAACGACGTTTTGATGTACAAGTCTCGAAGAAACCGGCCAATATGCTCCCGATTCCGAAAGATTTGAGCAGAAAACCGCGGCCAGAAGCGCCTCCACGTGTACAAGCGGGACTTGTACATCGCAGCATCGACGCGGCGGGACAGAGCCACCTTGAAGAACCATTCACAGGGTGCGATTGTCTTTGTCGGCAAAAGAGCATACCTTTACTTGTCTCTTTATTGTTTACTGATGGCCGGCTATTTTGCATTGTCACAGAATAGATTTATATTTCCTCTATAAATCCAATTATCGTACAGCCCAGACGTTCCCGGCGAGAGATGAGCCTACGCCATACTCAATGAAGACCTTCCCCGCGATGTTT
>ONEX01000007.1 GCA_900316955.1 uncultured Bacteroidales bacterium | reverse complement strand
GTCAGTTCCCATTCTTCCGGCAGCAGCTCTTTTCTTTTCATGAGCGCATGGATCCAGGTGATGGGACACTTGCTTGAATCATCCTTGATCCGATGACCTGTGACCGGATCATATTTCATGACCTTTCCGGTGCGGCACCGGCCGTCTTTGTCAATTTGGAAGAAGATCACGTCGCCAGCCTTGGTTAGGCCAAGCTGGTATTGATCCACGAGACCTTCCACCACCATTGGGTCCAGGACGGTTTCCAGGAAAATGGTGAAAGTACTCTTTTTCGGGTCAAAAGAGAGGGAACGGGTAACGTATTCGTAGGGAATGATGTCTGGTGTTTTCATTGTGTTTTGGGGGTTATTGTCCCGTTGTCCCAGCCGGGACACGTGGGACAGTGGGACAAGTTGGGACAGTTTCGAGCTCCTTGAACAGGCGGCCGACGGTAGATTTGCTGAGGCCCAGTTCGACGGCGACCTCGCGGATCGTTTTTCCGGCTGCTTTCAGTTCAGCCACCTGCTGCTTGCGCTCCTCCCTATCATCAGGAGTGAAAACTCTCAAGTGTTCGCTTTCACGGGCATTGCCGACGAAGGAGAACTGAAGGAAACCCTCGGTCTTGACGATTTCATAGAGGAGGATGTTATCTCCGCCGTACTGGATCTCACAGGACCGGGCCTTGAGTTGCTTGACATACCTTAGCCGGATGTCCCGGCCCGACATACCGATGGCGAAGGCACTGTCAAAGAAGTTGTACAGGCGCTTGCTCCCGGCCAGGTCATTCTGGGTGATTGGTCTGGAGGGATCCCGCTTGGGAGTATGGGCTATCACGAGGATGGACCAGTCCTTCTCCTTTTTCAGATTCATCAGTTTTACCATGAAACTTCCTGCATCGGAGCCCTTCTCAGCAGCGTTGCACAGGTAACTGAGATTGTCGATGATGATGATCTTGCAATGTTGTTGTTCGGCAGCATTCGCAATATCTGAGAGGATTTTCTCTTCATGGTACCCGGCATCAAACTTCATCGGATTGATTCCTGCGTGAAAGAGTAGCTCCGGGAACTGGTGCATTCTCCCGGATTCCGCATCGGTATAGCGCAGCTGGAATTGCTTTTCGGAGAGTTCACAATCGACATACAGGACCGGTTCGGTAGTAGCGATCTGGTCAGCTATCTGGACGGCAAAGATGGACTTTCCGACGTTGGAATCCGCAAACAAGCAAGCAACTTCCCCTTCGTACCAAAGGGTCATGAACAAGTTCCTGGGAATGGGGCGCAGCGCAGCATCATGCACGGTTTCGTTCGCAGTTTTCACTGTGAACATGCCGATATCGTCGCCATGGGTCAAATTAGCGATGTTGCATCGTATACCGGTAATCGGGTCGAGTTTATTTTGCATGGTCAGTTCCTCCGGCTTTTCGTGCTTGTCTTTTTCTCTTGCGTTCCGCCTTCTTCACGGCTCTTTTGTGCTTTCGCAACCTGGACTCCGCCTTCTTGATAGTCTCTTTAGCCTTCTGTTTTCTCCCTCCTTCAAATTCGATTTTGATCATCTCGATGGAGTTATATTTCAAATCCAAGAGTGGTTGTTCGGTCTGCATCGGGTCATTGGTGAGCTTATGGAATCTCTCGCCCCAGTAATGGTAGCTATTGTGATACGCACCCCAGCTAAGAAGAAAAGCAGCAAGAGCGGTAACAGCGGGTAACACAAGATGTAAATACCGTTTTATCCTTGACACTGCCACGATCTGATTGGTTTTGACATATTCGTCAAACTTTTTCGTCAGATTCTCAATGCTGGAGATGGCAGTATCCAGTCTTGTCTTAACGCTCCCGAAACTCTGGACCATTGGCGAGACCTCCTTCCGGACACCCTCTTTCGCAGCATTCAGCAGGGCACTGGCGCTATCCTGGTCGTCCTCCTTCTTCTTTATCTCGTTCACCTGTGGCCTCGGCATCTTGCTGACGATCTTGTCCGCCAAGTCATCGGTCTCGGAGGAGGACAAACCAGAAAGAGAGTGGCCCTCTAGGGACTCGACTTTTTTCTTCAACTCGTGGAGATTATCCTGAATTTTGGTCATAGTCGGACCAACAACTTCCATCAGGTAAATATCCACAGGCATATCGGGTGTGATTTCAGTGCTTTTCTTAGCCATATTTATCTTCTGAATCCGCCTCCTCTACGGACTTGCTGTTCCTCCTCCTTCTGCTGGGAGAAGGGGTTGTTGTAATAATATTGTTCCTTGATGGCCGCCAGTTCCTCGCGGGCGTTCCGCTGCGCATCTTGGGTGGCCTCGATTGTTCCTTCCCGGTAACCCGTGTAAAGGAAAGTGACCAGGCCGAGAGTCAACGCCATAATCGTGTTGCCATACATAAGGGAAATGACAATGCCCTTTATCGCAATGGAAAGGCCTTCCTTTTCCCTTTGTTTCAGCCGGTACTCTTCCTTTCTCATCTCCTTCAGATTGTCACGAAGCTGCCGACATTTCTTGTGGACATGGGATGGAATCGTATAATAGGGCCGGATCCGGTCATAAAACTCCATCATCTGGTCTGCCTGGCGGACCGTCTCGTCCAGCTCGTTCCTGCGCCGGATAGTCCATTGGATGTTGCCGGCCGACAGGGACCGGTCCACCTTGGAACCGGCCAGGATATACTTCGTCCCATCCACCTTAGTGGAGAAGGTGATCCCGCAAACCTTGCCCTCCCCGTCTTCCTTGAGAATGCATTGGACTCCGGTTTTCCGAAGCTGGGCAGGAAGAGCCCGGATGTCATCCACGTAGCAGAGGGCTTTCACGGTTTCCTGTGAGATTTTGTATCGGGCCCTCTCCTTTTCGGAAGTGATGTCTTTCGCCAGGCTGACCGACTTGTGGCACCCGAAGGTGTAGCTCCTTTCGAAGGTGATGTCCTTGCAGATCTTCCCATTGCGGATGCGTTCGTTGCTGTCGGAGATCTTCCGCCCGTCATTGTTGACGGCGTTGATCACCAGATGGAGGTGCGGGTTGTCCTTCTCCAGGTGGCGAACGGCGATGAACTGGGTATTCACGTACCCCATCCGCTTCATGTATTCCCGTGCGGCGGACATCATCTCCTGGTCAGTCAGGCGGGTAAGATCTTCCGGCGGCCATGACAAAGAGATATGCTTTACCGGCTTTGAAACCTTCGGATTCAATTTCGCTTGTAGACAAAAGTCCCGGCTCATGGACCTGATGTCATAATTAGACTTCCCATTTTTTCCATGGGTAAACCGCAGGTCCACACCTTCGGCGGCAAGAAACCGGACTTCCTTATTGTTGCGTTTATTGAGATCCAAAGCGTAAATGAGGGCGCCGGCGAAATTGTCCCCGGTCTTAATCGTCCCCATCATCTTTCAAAAGTTTTTTCATGAAGTCATCCTTGATCCGGGAAAGATCTTCCAGTGCTTTCCGGATTTCTGCTGCATAGTCTTTCGGATCCCCTGCATTTACGGCTTTCGCCAGACGATTCAAGTTGATTCCGATATTCCGCACCTCGACCCCGAAGTCCTTGAAAAGCTTCATCTGTTCCGGAGTAACCGCGGCCGTAACCGTCGACTTGAGGATGAGGATTCTGGCAAATTCGCCGACCGAGAGCCGATAAGATGGAAGATCCTTCCCGGGATTCTCGTGCCCTGCGACCTCGGCAGACAGAAGAGCCTGCCGTGCATAGTCGGAGACCTCCCGTCCCGCTACGACTGCTTTCGCTTTTACGATCGCGTATTCCATATCGTTGAAGAGGACGCGAACGTCGTGTGTTCTTTTCCTGTGTTCCGGAAGGCTCGGACGCCCTCCCTTGGCTGATACCTTTTTCATGATTTCCCTCCTTTTTCTTTTGACCCGAGAATGCGAGCTTGCGAGCTATTCCGAGGTTTTGCATCCAGCAAAACACAAACTCGCTCCTTCAAAAAAACTCTCCCTTCTTTTCACACGCTCGCGTCATTAAAACGGTCTCCAGATCATCGCTTGTCGAGGATCTTACGGACATCAGACTTACGAAACATTGTCTTACCGCCCACGCGTACGGGCACGAGGTATTTCCTTGCTGCCCACTTCGTGAGGGTTGAGTCACACACATGAAGAAGATCCTTCACCTCGGTTCTGGTGAAGAACTCGGACGCGGCATCTTCCTTCCGCTGCCGGGAATCTTCTTCCTTTGTCTTCTTGATGATGAGATTGGCAAAATCAACAAGGTCATCATGGCCGATGTTGTAGCAGACCTTTTTGCCGGTCATAGGCTGGATAATGTCGTTCGATTCCATATCTTTTTCTTTTTAGTGAAACAAAAACGCCACCCTTCGTACTGAAAGGTGGCGCAAGATACGGCCGTCTATTATCCGATAGTTTCCGGGACTTTCCGGGACTTTCCGAAATCGAAAAAAAGTTCTTATCCTAGCACGATTTCCCGGATTTCGTCCTTGTATTTTGTATACTCAAGACAATTTAGCCCTGATATAGCATAGTTTAAGGAGCGGCGATATGAGTCAAAACTGATCCCTCTGCATTTGCCATAATCCTCATAAAAGAACAGGGTAAAGGCGGTTTCATTCCCCCAAAGGTAACCAAGTTCATCCATGGCACAATAGAACTTCGCAAGCTCATACTGATATTTCTTCGACTTCCCCTTGCTTGCCTCAGCGATTCCCCGCGCCATTTTCTCAAGTTCCTCCGACTTCTTCTTGGCAGCAGGGACGGTGAGAAGGCTTTCGAACGTTATCTCTGCGACATCTACCTTCTCCAAGGATTCCTTCTTTTCTTCAAGCTGTTCAATATGAGCCTGTTCATTAGAAAGGTCTGTCCAGGTCTCTTCCAATTTGTTTCTCAGTTGTGCGATTTCCTCTGCTAGGGAGTGGTCATCGGAAGCCTGGAGGGATTCAATCTGGACCTTGATTTCGGCAATCTCTGCCTTCAACTGCTCTTCCCGTTCAATATGCCGGGCAAGCGCCGCATCATTTTCTTCCCGGATAGCCGCCAGAATGGCCGCATTAGCCGAAAGGTCTGAACTAAGGGAAGAGAGTTTAGTCTCGATTCTTTCGTTGGCGGCGTGATTCTCTGCTTTTATCTCCTCCATCCGTTCCAGAATCAGCAACTGGTTCTGCTCAAGCCGGGACTTCTTCTTCAAGAAATAACCGGTTCCGGCTGAGATAAACCCAGCCAGGGCAATCATCACGGAATAGAACCCTTCCCCGATTCGATTGAAGAAAAGAAATGCCTTTGCGCCTTTGTCCGTTCGCTCGCTTTGGAATCTGTTCCAACGATCGGCATAAAAACAGAAGAACGTTGAAATTAAGAAAAGCGCACCAAATCCTAAAAAGACGCCCCTTGTTGTCGACCCTACCGGATATTTGTTTCCGATGTAGGATAATAGGAGAGACACGCCGAAAGCGACATAGGCCAGCAAACGGTATAAGAGACTCCGCTTGCTATACTCCCGTCTATCCTGCCTAGGGGGCTGGTTCAATTCACTCATACGTCAGTATTTCGCGTGCGGTATTTCTGCAAACGGCTGTTGGGCTTGTCAGGGATGGTCAAAACGAGCAGACCTGCATCTATTAACGGTTTGACATATTTCCTACTGAACTTAGTCCTTGAGGCATAGCCCAGATAGGCCATTATCTCATTCATAGAATGTTCTTTTTGACAGTACCCCAGGATCTTATCTATTTCATTTACACTGACTTTAATCTTGTCAGCAAGATCTTGTAACGACGATACTGACTTGATCCCAACTTGGTCCCGACTTGGTCCCGACTTGGTCCCTGATGCGTCGTGCGACTGAGGAACAATCACATTGAAATGGGTGATTTGGTCCACGACAAATACGGGATCTGGATTCCCGTTTGCCCTCATGAGATTCTTAACCCTTGGGATTCCGCGATTGAACATATTCACATAACCAAGAATCTTCAGTGCTCCTGCAATCACTGGGTTCCGGTAGTCGTTCGCGTTCGGGAAATTCTCGGGGCGAGCTTTTCCGTATAGCCCTCCAGCATTCATTATCTCCAGGCGGTCCCTATACTGATAGAGGCGAATCGGCGTATTTGACTGATAATCCCTATGCATATACGCGTTCAGTATCAACTCACGTACAGCATCTGCCGGGTAGTTGATCAGCTGCTTTTCCTGAAGGGTCGAAATCGGAACGGGTCTCGATTTAACGATGGTATAATCGACAAATGTGTTTATCTGTGGCAGGACATCAAACAAGCAGCCTCGAAAAGCACGCTCGTTCAGAATCTCGGAGCCGTTGTCATCGCCATCGAATTGGACAAATTGCAGATAATGGCCAGGAATAAAAGGGAAAGGATTCTTTCCGAAGAGAATCATAGCGGCATTTGTCGGCCTGTCGCTCTCAAGATCGAAGAGGCCGATTGAAGCCAACTGTTCTTTGATGGGGCGGTCATCGTCGGCAAGGATATCTGCGTCGATCGCTTTGGGAAGATACCCTTCCATGATTTTGTCAACGTGAATATCAGAGAGACTTGCCCGCATGCAAGGGAGTACATCGAACGTCGCAGCTGCTGATGTGCGGCGTTCAATCAAAATGCGTTCTTCGTCTTCCGTAGCGATGTCACGGCGAGGGCCGATACGGACAAAGGTGCGTCCGCGATAGCGGACAGGAGGCTGGAATGAAGGTGTTACCTCGGCCACAAGCAGATCCCCTTCCGGAAAGTCAAAACGCTCCACGGACATCACCGGGATGGGAAGGATGTTCCCGTCAGATCGGATAGCGGCAATCTTTTTCATCAATGCGTCATCTACCTTCAGACCGGAAATCGTGCCATCATCATAGGCTCCGAGGATAAGGTAGCCGTTCTTCCGGGAATTGGGAAGATCATTTGAAAAGGCGCAAATAGCCTCGCAGAACTTATCCATGTTGGTCGTGGATATAGTTCTTTCTATCCTGTATGTTTCCGTGCTCGCAAGAAGACCGAGCAACTCTTCTCTCGTTATCATAGTTGCGAATTTACATATTTCCTTGTCTCAGTCCAAAATATTCACCAGTTCCTGTTTCATGTCGATGTCGATATTGCGGTAGCGGACAAAGGCGCGGGAGTTGTCGGAATGGCCGGTGAGGGAGGAAACCAGGTGCTGGTCCTTGACTTGTTTGTAGATGTTGCCGATAAAAGTGCGGCGGGCCATGTGGCTGCTGGCGACTTCATAGATCGGGCGCTTCACTTCCTTTCGGGTTAAAGGATCAAGGGTGGTTACGAGCCGGGTTATGCCGGCTTTCTTGACGATGTCCTTTATGGCGTAGTTGTAATTCTGGCTGGCTATGAATGGAAGGAGCCGTTCTCCGGGCAGGTCTTTGTACTTTTCTAGGATAGCCTTTGCCATGGAGTTCAGCGGAACGACGACAGTCTTTGCGTTCTCCTTGATGGTCTTGTTGGGGATATACTCAATGGACCCGTTGATGACATCACGCTTGGTCAAACGCATCATATCTCCAACGCGACATCCGATATTGCACTGGAATACGAAGATATCCCGTTGTGCTTCCAATGACGGATTGTCGGAAAAGTCGGCGGCATAGATCTGTTTCAGTTCGTCTTTAGTAAAATAGATGGGCGTTCCGTATTGTTCACCTTCCCCTTTCTCGAAACCGATGAAGGGATTCTTTTTCAGGAAACCTTCCTTTTCGCACCAGTTGAAGAAGGCACGTAGTTTCTTGATGATTCCGGTTACCGTATTTCCACCCCGCTCCTGTATCTTGCGGGTCTCCGGATATGCTTCTAGAATTCCGGGGTAGTCCTTGACGAGCTGGTGCTCATTGACGATATAATCATAGATATCGTTCAGATCCTCTGTGGTGATTGCCTTGACATCAAACACGTATTTAGACTGGCGGGGCTGGGAAAGCCGGACATATTCCTCATAACGGAGAAGGGTCCGCTTCAAGACATGGTAATGCTTGGTCCTGGATATCTGTGGATCACGGCCTTCAAGGAACTTGTCAAACAGTTTTTCCAAGGAAGCCTCATTCTTCTTGCGGCGCTTGGGCCCACGTTCCTTGCCGGCATAGTAATCCTGAAGGGTCTTCTCCAGCCAGCCCTTCTTTATCTTCCCTCTGTCGTGGTCTTCCGTATAGGCTTTACGGACATAGGTCCTCAGTTTCTCGATCTCATCATCTACCTTCTGCCTGTCCTCATCGGAGCATACTACCCGCTTCTTTATCCCTTCGTTTTTGGGATCCCAGAAATCCGGGCGAACTAGAATCTGGGTTCGATTCCTGAACAGCCATTCACGACCATCAACAAGACGGATGTAAACGGGTACTTCTTCTTCGGACTTGGCGGACTTCGTAGTCCTTATCTGAAAGGCAATTGTCATAGCGTTTCCCTTATGTTCACCGCAAAGATAACAACATCTTCCGACTTGGCAAACATTTGGCAAACATCTAGGTAACATTCAATACCGGATAGGGGCACGGATTACTGCTTGATTACAACTTATATAATTGATAATCAATCTATATTATATTTGTGACACTTGGTAAACCGCAGTAAGATTGAGTATCTTGGGGTAATTTTCAAATCCCGCCCGGGGCACCCTAGAAAGAGCTAACTGACTGATTTTCAGCGGTTAGCTCTTTTGTGTCTCAATTTTTGGCGACATTTTGGCGACTTAAGGGCAGCTTTGCCGGTTAAGCCGGGCAATTACCTCTTCCGGCTTGTTTAACTCTTCGACCAGTTTATAGACTGTTGTACAAGGTTTGTGGGAGGCATAATCTTCGTCTTCATATCGCGCCTCAAGGGCCTTTGCATTCTTGATTGCCTGCTCCTGATTTCCAATCCTCTGCAGCAATTCATACATCCCTTTGTCATTCTTTTGGTACTCGAATTCGGGATACACTTTTCGAATTTCACGGGTAAGCATTTCAATATACTGTTGCCGGGAGTTCTGGGTGTCCAGGAACTGAAAATGCAGATAGTACCACAACTCGAAGGATTCGTTGGACCAGGCCGGATTGACGCCGTTGCTCACAGCATAGGCGATAGCCTCATTAAAATCCCGGAACTCATCTTTATCAAAAACCGCCCACACCACATCGAAGTGGATATCACAAGATGAACGCTGCTTCAAGGCAATGTCTATCAGAGACTTTGTGCTAGCCCCTTCACCCGCTACGACGGCAGTCAAGACTTGCGAGTTTCTTCCTTTAACTAATGCCTTGAAGTAATTTGGCTCCGTCTGTTCGCCTTCGCATACGATCAGATAATTGAGGTGCGTAAGCCTCGTTCCCACCTTGATTCGTTTCTCAAGACGGTGAGCTTTACGCTCCCTCTCCCGCATTTCACGGATTGCCTTCCCGGATATTGCCTTTCCCATATCAATCTACCCAATCATAGTTCAAATACGGGATGGCACCGTATCGGCCCTGGATATAATCCTTTTCGAAACTGCGGTCATTGCGCACCTTAACGCCCTCTGCATCCTTGAACTCCGCAAGGCAATAGAGATCCGAAGACTCGGTCTTGTCTTTCTCGACGAACCAAATCTGGTCCCGACGGAATATCTTGGAACTCAATAGATTGGTATCGTGTGTCGTAAAGATCAACTGTGCTCCATTCGGATTGGTCTTCGCACTATTGAAGAGTTCGATGATGTATTTGGTAATCAGCGGATGGAGCGCGCGGTCCAGTTCGTCAATGATCAAAGGACTTCCGTCTTTCAGGGCATTTACAATCAAGTAAACAAGATCAAACAGTCGATTCGTTCCTGCTGATTCTGAAGTCCTCATCGGGAATCTGCGGCTACCAATGATTTCACCATTCTTGTCATAGACATTGTGTGTTGTCCAGGCTTTAACATCTCTGATTTCAGCTTCTGAATCAGGAATCTCAAACGAAGTAAAACCAAAATCTAATTTTCTGAAAATCTGATTGATCTCATCGGAATACGCTTCTTTGGCAACTTGTAGGAATTGCCTTTGGGCATCAATGAGATCCTGGGGATTATTGGGGATAGGAGGTATGACGATACTCTTAACCAATTCTTTTGCGATAGGGCCATTGAAAGAATCACAGATGGAAAGGAACAAAGCATTGGACCTTGTCCTCTCTTCCAGTCCTTTCCCTTCAGCAAAAGCGGAAGTGACACCTATCTCGTCTCCTTCACGAATGAAAAGACACTTTTCCGAACGGCTATTAATCTTATATAGCCATTCCTTCGTGATTGAAGTCTGCGTGCATTCAAATCCATAACGGTAATGATTGGCAGCGTGGGTGATCACTTCAATCTCGAAGAAACAAGGCTCTTTTTCGCTATCATTGTCAAGAAGGAAGGGCAAGACCGGCAGTCTTGCGATAGAGCTTCTTGAAGATGACGAATTGACGATCGCTGAGAATGCTCCTAATGCGTGGAGAAAGTTGCTTTTCCCGCTGGAATTGGCTCCGTACAAGGCGGCAGAAGGTAGAAGCTGGAGTTTCCCAACCTCTATGATCTGGCTGCCAGCATCTTTAATGGAAGAAGCCTCCAGGCTTAATGTTTTCTTATCGCGGAACGACAGAAAGTTTCCTACGGTGAAATTAATAAGCATAAGCGATCCTTTCTTTTTAGCAAAGAAAACGTTTTTTGGTGAAAAACGCAAGAGTTTTGAGAAAATCTCTCAATATTGCGTCAAATTTGTGTTATATTCTGCCGATTTAAGCAGAAAACGATGAGAATCGGCGGATTATAAACCGCGAACGAATGCCGCAGGTTGAGGATCAAGGAAAGAGATTCCACCCTTTAGGAATCGCCTGAACTTTTCCACTTCAGACATCTGCTCGTCAGTGCTGAAGGATTGGAATAGAATACTCCGGAGTTCACTATCTCCTTTCGCTCCCAGCAGTTCTATCTCCAACTCGTCGATGATATACAGATTCCCATAAAGATACAGCCCAGTCTTCTCATCATGGAACCGGCGGCAGGTGTCGCTTCTATAGAACACATCCAAGGCTTCTGTAAGGGAAATACGGAAAAGCTCGGACATCTTTGCGACGATGCAACCGATTCTATTGTGCAGAATGATTCTGCGGACCTGGCGGTGTTCTTCCGGGGTCATATCAAAACATCATTATTTTGTATCCAGAGGCCGCCCCCCCCGATTCTTAATTAAAACGACAATACTGTACGTAAAATACCGATTGTACGCAGTGCCGGAGCCTCCTCGGGAGGTACGTCAATCGCTTTGTAATCCGGGTTCAGTGACTGTAACTGGATCTTGGTGTGATGCCAGGTTCCATCTTTATTCTGGACTTTTTCACTATAGTATTTCTTGATAGTGTATGAGCAACCGTAGTCATCATCTTTGTCAATTCGCTGTGTCAAGACAATTTCTCCTTCACGAGAGCCTCCAGTTTCGGCTCCATATAACTCGAAAACGCATAAATCGCCATCGTTGATCCGGGGGGCCATTGAATTGCCAATAGCGTGGACAAGGAACATGTTTTTGTTTGCCGTCACTCCAGTTCCTGTAATGTCAACCCATCCTTCGGCTTCTTCCTCTGGAATGGTCTGGCTGTCCTCGAATGAGCCGCAGGCGGCACGGACGGAATACACTGGCAAGAATTGTTTATATCTCTTCTCTTCCGCAACTTCAGATGAGGCTACGATTACGAAAGCGACGACCTTTGCTGAGGGAGCGGATGGCGTATAGTTAAGCACTTCATCCTCAAATGCATCCTCGAATTCCTTTTTGGCTTTCTCGTTGAAGAAGGGCACCCCCCAGACAAAGAATTGATCGGTTTGTGTACACCACCTGATGTCGGCCATGGATTTGATCTGCTTCAGGAAATCGTTCTTCCACTTATCTTGTTTCAAAAGGCCGTCACCTTTAGGCTCGATAAACAATTGCAGGTTATCGTAAACGTCTGTCGTTCCTTTGACTCGCAAGAAGAGCACAAAATCCGGTTCAAAGACCTGGCCGGTATCGAAGCTGAAGATCTTGACGTCTTTCTCGTTTCGGACAAGATAGATTTCTTCGTATTTTTCTTCGAGTTTGGGCATAATGCCTTCAATCCACTTGACCAGCGCCTTTTCTTCGGACGTACCGAAGTTGTCGTCGTAAGCGTACCAATCAACGGTTGAAATGTCCAGCTTATAGTTCACATTCGTGGTGTCCTTCATAGACACACCGAACTCCTGGTCACCTCCTTCGTTAATTGTCACATTGAGCTGAATAGCATTACGGAACTGATCTTTGATGGGGAAAGGTTTAAACTCTGTACTGCCTTTAAAAGATTTGCCACGAGACAGGAGCAAAGGCTCAATTTCCTTAAAAACCGCCTTAGCAATCATCAACTTTTCAGATTGCGAGCACTCTGCAAGAGTGGACTTGCTCCCACTTACCCTAATGCTTAGATTACCCAGGTAACTATCGCTCTTAATGAAGTCCTTACTTGATTTCAGTTGAGGATAAAGAGCCTTAAGTTTGTCAAAGTGGAACGATGAAAAACAATTCATCGCAGCACGAACTACGTGGTGATCAATTTCCTTAAACTTAATCGGTATGGTTTTAACTGTTATGGCAGCCGAGGTTCCGTTGTCAGATAATACCTGACTGGTATGCATTTGTCCGGTATGAACAGATACGCTAAAACTCTTGTTAAGAATTTCCTTACCGATGGTGCCGTCGTCCTCAGCCTCGGAAAGAGGGAGGCGTTTGTTTACGAACACGTATCCCTTCTGATACAATCGGCTTGTCTTGAAATTGGCCTTTAATGCCAGGTTTAGCTGCTTTTTGGTATTCGGAATGATACCGGTTTCAACAAGGGCAATATGAAGTTCCTGTATGTAACGGGGATTGTATGCGCTATGATAGTGCAACTTCTCTATTGCGCGGAAAGGATTGCTGGCATCGCCGTCATATTTCCGCTTATCGAAAGGCAAAGCAGGGTTATTAGGGTCGCTGAAAGGCATATACCTTGCGCCGCGACCAATAAGCTGTGCCTCTTGCATCGTGGTTTTACCGGGCTTATTTCCAACCGCGTCACGGGTGTTATACAGTCGGACTATGTCATACAAATTGAGAACGTCCCACCCCTCGTTTAGCATATCAACCGCAAAGATGGCACGAATCCCATTGTCCGAATTCTCAAGAGAGTTAAGCAATAACTGTTTTTCCGGCGAAATATTGTTTCCATCTATAAGCAGTAGCCGTTCTTCCGCGAATTCTTCCTTAAGCTCAAGAATCAGGTTGGCAGCGGTGATGTGATGCTTGTCGAAATAGGTAAAGGCTGCCGCAAGGTCATCTTTTGCCCGCCCTCGAATCTTGTCAATGTCAGATGCTTTTAGCGCAGATACAGCCTGTATAAACTGCGTGTATATATCCTTGTTGGCGTTAATTGTCTTCGATTTGAGGAGTACGACTGGCTTGATATTCTGCTTGATGTCCGCAAACAGCTTACGCTTATACTGACTCAGAATCATTGCCTGAAGAGCCATTTCAAGCGGTTCAAGGTCGCTGACAACGACCTCTACATCTTTAGAATACAGGTCTTCTCTGAATTTCTTAAGTGGATAGTCAAATATGACTTTGTCCTCATATTTCTGTGCAATTGCCGGGTCGGTAAGATCTGCCGTTGCTGTAAAGTCAAGCAAGATATTGGGGAATGAGCCATTCTCTTTGTTGAAAATGCGCATCACCGTGGATTCCCAGTCCTTAGTGTGCTGCTCTTCCTCTTCACTGACTCCTCCGCGCTTGGTGGCCGCATTCATGTGATGCGCTTCGTCAGAAATAAGAACGACCGGTTGGTCGGAAAAATCCTCATAAGTGACGGAGTTCTCTTTCTCGGAATTAAGGTCAGAATGAAGTCCCTGTATTGTGGAAAGGCATATATTTATGCTCTCAGTATCAGCTCCCTGGAAATTGTCAACTTTCTTTATATTGACACGATTTCCGTTGACGAATACCTGTTGGGCAAACAGGTACTTCGATGATGAGGGATTGAGAAAATTGTCTTTTGTTTTCTCAACAATGTTCGTGCTATCAACAAAGAAAAGAAAGTTGCGATAGCCTTGCTCGTAGAGGTAAAGCATTGCACCGGCCATAACCAGGGTCTTTCCTGATCCAGTGGCCATATGAAATAGAAGATGCGGTCTCGTTTGCTTCCCGTCAAAATCATTCTCTGGGTCCATGTAGCAAAGGAAGTAGCGGAAGCATTCTTCCTGATAAGGGCGCAAGGGACGAGACTGGCTCAGTCCCGTCTCGAAGTAATTCGGCAACTCTATACGTGAAATATAGCGTCGACCAAACTCGCTCTCAAGTTTATCTTGAAGATTTGCCATAGCGTTTAAATCTTGTTGTAAAACTCTTGAGTCAGGCGCTTGTCTTCTGCGTCAATTGAATACTCCTCGCTGTCAATATCGCTAACAGGTATGTATAGCAGATTCTTGTCAAGGCACTCAATGAGGAACCGTTTCTTGTCTGCCAGACTTAATGCATTGAAATCTTCGGCGGACTCAGTTATGTCGGCAGGATTAATCTTATAATTAAGGTTCCCCGTCTCCTGCATTCGCTTCCAAATATCTTTCAGGGCGTCTTCCTTCTTAGCGGCATTAATCTCGTCCATAAAGAGGGCGTTGGATTTCGCGAGTTCGCAATAGACAAAAGAGCCACCGCCTTGCCAGCCAACGGAAGAAGAAATACCTCCCTGCTCACCTTCAATAACTTTTCTGAGTCGTTTCAGTGTCTCAGTCCCGATGTAATCCATCTGGTCGACTGCTATGAAACGGCGTTTCATCTTCATTGCCACGGCTGCTGTTGTCCCACTTCCAACGAAGAAATCCATAACCCAATCATCTTCCTTAGTGACGGCTCTGACGAAGTATGCAACAACGCTCTCAGGCTTAGAATACGAGAAGTTGATTCCCATATTTCTCAAGTGAGTACTTGCATCTTCATTTGTGCCTACGCCAATAGCTTTAGAAAGATATTGGTCGTCGAAATATTTTTCTGGAGCCATAGATTTACCAGATGGCATCTGTACCCTGACAGAGAATTGGTTTGATTTCACCAGAAAATAACAACCAGCTTTCCAGTTATCATTTAATGTATCTTGAGACCATGTAAACTCTCCCTTAAGGGTCACTTTCTGTTTGTTCAGTCCATCTTTGATGTCAAATGGAGTGATAATTTCAACTCTATTAGGCTTGCCTGGATCAATATGCCCATCCGGGATATTAAAGTGAATAGACCCTTTAGGGAAAACTAACTCATGAATATTGTTGCCAGTATGAAGGATAGGCGCGTCACCGTTCTCGGTATCTTTACCAATATATGCACGAGAGGCATCTTTCCGTTTCTCAAAACAAATGATATACTCAACAGCAGAGCGTGATTTATTGGATAAAGAATCAGGGTTATCAGTATTACGCCAGATGAATGTTTCGACAAAGTTCTCTTTGCCGAATAACTCTTCCATCAATACTTTAAGCCAATGGATAGCGTCTTCTTTAATGTGGCAGAGCAGGACGCCATCATTAGAAAGCAGCTCATTGGCGACGCGGAGACGATCCCTCATAAAGACCAGCCAAGTGCTGAGCTTGAAATTAGAATTATAGCAGAACGAATCCCCGGCCTTATTTTTGGCAAAGTAGTACGGCGGGTCGATATAGATCATTTTCACCTTTCCGGCAAAACGCTCTTTCAAAGAATACAATGCAAGGAGGTTGTTGCCCTTAATCAGAAGGTTGTCTGTAGGAGCAAGGTGCTTGACTTTATGCGAACCTTTTTTGTCGTACAGCTGGAACCCCGTAAGAGCCTTAGGTTCTGTCAGTCGAGTAATCTCATCCGGAGCCAAGGTCTCGCTCCAGAAGACTTCATTTCTTTTGGTGTCCTCTTTCGTCTGACCGCCCTCAAGCATACAATCCTTATAAGGCCATGCCAAGACAACCTCCCGACTCTCACTGATAAAACGCCCTTCCTGGTCAGTTAGACCAATCTTATTCTTGTATGCGGTGTAACTGTCTGGAAGGAAAGACTTGTTAATCACGAACTGTTGGAACTTTACCTTGTCGAAGACGAGCGTTTCTGAAACTTCGCTAAAGAAGTTATCCTTCAATTCAGCATGCGACAATATGTATTTGAGGAGGTCAGGCTGCAGGTTGAGTGCATCTTCAACGATTTTTGCTTTGATGAGTGTGCCATCGTCCATGCAGTACTTGGAGTCGTTCCGAAGAAGGGCCTCCAGCTCGTGGTATAGGTGCAGATTGTCCATCTGATTTATTCTGCGCCCGGGCCCGACAGGCAATTGGTTCGCTCAAATACGCGAAAGTGCGAGCCTCCTTAGCATCTTACTGTGTCGGCCGGGTCTCGACTCCCTTTGATACGAATAAGTACAATTCGGCTCGCACTGCTATAGTGTGAGCCGAAGCCCATAATATAGCCGCGCAAGCGTCGTACATTATTCCTGTATCAATTATGAATTGTCGAGATTCGCCGACACGGAATAAAGCTAACGCTTTCGGTATGTAAATGCTTTCCCGTGGGATTGCAGTTACAAATTTAACAAATTATTCCCATACAAGACTTTCTAATAACGCTTTCTTTATGTTTTTGACAAGAAGAGGCGACTATTTCCAAAATGGAAACAGTCGTGGTTCTTTCCATTTTGGAAACAACCACTGATAAACAATGAACTGCCAAGAATATCCTGGCAGTTCAACACGTTAATTAGGCTCATCGCCTTCTACCCCACCTCACTACCGGCGTAGTAACCATCTCCCGTGCCTTGCGGAAGCAACGGTGTGCCCAGAGAATGTCATCCTCGTTCTTGTCACGATCCCAGTTGGGGTCGGGGGCGGATCCTCCGCCTCCGCAGTTTTGTGCGAAGGAGGTGGCGGCATCGACTTGCCCGACGAACAGAAGAAATGCTGTTCGAAAGATGTTGCCAGTCTCCTCGGGAGAATGGGTCCACTCGATCGCTCTGCTCTCTTCATAAAAGGCCTTTACGGCTTTCCCGGAAGCTTTCGTTTCATATCTCTTCCCATTCAAGGTTATTCCCAAGGGAAGAGATAATCTTTCCCTTCATCGGACGTGGCAAATGCGACGCGCTCCGATGGAGTCATCTGTCCGTATCTGTTCTCCGGACGCATCTTCTTCCAGGTCTCCTGGATTCGGGATGGCGTCAAGTCACGACCAATGACGGATGACTTATAGACAGAGTTCCCGCTCTGAATCGTATATCCACGGACCGCCACCGAAGCATCCATTTTCAGCTTGACCTTGTATCCTTTGGCTTCCAGCGCAGCAGAATACTTCTCCCAGGAGAAGGCCGACATTCCTGACAGGACCGCGAGGCAATCCTTCTTGATGCGGGCCTTGTTCTCCTCGAACCTTTCCTTCGTGCGTTTCCAGTTCCGCAGGCGGTTGACCTCCTCGGCGGCGGTCTTTGCCCGGATGCCAGACTGGTTTATTCCCATTTATTCGTACAAACTTGATACAAATTATGATTTTTGTGGTATATTTGTACAGAATTACCAAAAGCGAAATGAGCGATAGAGAACAGTTTATTTCATCTTCCTCCGTGAAAAAACACGGACGGACAGAGTACTACAAGATGCTTGAAAAGGCTAGGCAAGGTGAACTTATTCAGGTTCGTCGCGGCGTCTATGCCACCTCTGAGCAACTGAGCGGTAATATGATAGACATTAATTCCATCGTTCCGGACGGCATCCTGTGTCTATGGTCTGCCTGGAGTATTCACAGGCTGACCACATCTATGCCCCAAGCCTTTCATGTCGCTGTCAGAAGAAACAAAAAGATAACTGTTCCTGCTTTTCCGCAAATGGAGATTCATTATTACACCGACAAGGTCCTGAATGTCGGCGTATCACAGATGACTATTGACGGTTTTTCAGTCAATGTTTATGACGTGGAGAGATGCGTATGCGACGCCGTAAAGTTCAGAAACAAAGTGGGAATGGATGTGTGTTCTGAGATAATCAACAATTACCTGGAGCGCCCGGAAAGGAATATCTCGAGACTGATGGACTATGCGCGGACTCTCAGGGTGTCCGCCATCCTGGAAAAATATCTGGAAGTCAAACTATGAGCCAAGACATTATTAAGAATTACGGGAAATCGATCCGGAGCAAACTTCTGAACATTGCAAAGAATGAGGACGTCTACTACCAGACGGTCCTGACTAGATACTTCCAGGAAAGATTGATTTATAGGATTTCCCTATCTGGATATCGCCAGAATTTCTATCTGAAAGGTGGAGCCTTGATGTACGCACATGAAGGCTTTGCGGCAAGACCTACGTTGGACATAGATTTCCTTGGTAATAATATCAGCAATGATGGCGAAAGAATCGTTGCCGCCTTCCGGGAAATATGTTCCTGCCCTTGCGAAGAGGACGCTGTAGTATTTGATGTAGAGCATATCACATCTAAGAACATATCAGAACTAAAGGACTACCACGGAGTGAGATTGAGCATTCCTGTATCAATGGATACGGTTTCTCAGGTCTTGACGATGGATATCGGATTCGGTGACATTGTGACACCGGCTCCCGTAGACCTTGACTACCCGGCTCTCCTTGAGCATCTTCCAAGAGCAAGCATCCTTGCTTATTCTCTAGAAACCGTCGTTGCTGAGAAACTGCATGCGGTCGTTGACCTCGCAGATCAGAGCAGTCGAATGAAGGATTATTATGATCTGTATCAGATACTGAAGACTCGGAATTTGGATCCCGATGTATTGCAGGAAGCCATTGCAAGAACTTTTGAAAACAGGCACACGCCCTATGACCCTGACACGATGTTCTTCAGGGACAACTTCGGGACCAATCCGCAGATGGAGACAAGGTGGCGCGCATTTATCAAAAAGATCACGAGTAAGTCAGACCTTCAGTTTTCTGAAGTAGTTACATATCTTCAGGAAAAACTCCTTCCGTACTGGAAGAACCTTAACCACTGACACAATGGGATCTTTTAGCACATACTCCTTTCCAGAAGCCAAAAGCATAGTTGTTTGCGGCGATATTCACGGCGATTTCAATGCCGTGCTATATAAGTTGTGCTATCAGTATCAAATGACGGATACCGTGCTTATTATTGCTGGGGACTGCGGTTTTGGGTTCGATAAGCCGGGATACTATGACAATGTGTACAATCGCAATTCCTCAAGGTTGAGCAAGGCGAACAATTGGGTTGTGATGATCCGGGGGAATCACGATGACCCAGCATATTTCCAGGAAGAGCGTATTCATCACGAGCGATTCCGCTGCATTCCAGATTACAGTGTCATCCAAGCTTGCGGACACAATATCCTATGCGTCGGCGGTGCCGTCAGCATAGACCGGGATTACCGGAAGAAGCACGATTCTCGGCATCTGCTCTCCGGTGTCGCATCATACTGGACCGACGAAATGCCCGTCTATGACAAGGAAAAGCTGGACAGCATCTGTCAAGAACTCAAGATCGACACGGTCATCACTCACACGGCACCATCCTTTTGCGAGCTAATTTTGAAGGATGGTTTAACCGAATGGGCAGAACTGGACCCGGATATTCCGGCGGACTGCGCTAAAGAGCGAGAGACTATGGACCAGATTCACTCCCATCTCAAATCAGCCGGACATCCAGTGTCCCATTGGTATTACGGTCACTTCCACCAGAGCTGGAATTCCGAGATAGACGGTATTCTATTCTCGATGCTGGATATCATGGAGTTTAAAGAGATACTATAAGTATAAATTGGAAATTCCTACGCAAAGTGACCCGGTCGTTCTCTTTTGAAAGTGATCCACCAACCCGGGTCAGTTTCGAGAGGATTCTCCACACAGCCCCAAAACCGCCAAATGACCAAACGAAATCACGCCAAATAACCAAATGCCAGCATCCCAGACTTAGAAAAGCGTCCTTTTTATGTTTGATTTTTCTTGGAAAAGCGCAACTACGGAAGACTCTATGTAGCGCTTCCCCGAGATCCGGCTTTTCTTCCAAAAACTTTCTTATCTTTGTCAGTAAGTCATTGAACACTAAAACATCAAGCGACATGAGAAGAACATTGTTTACCGCGGTGGGAGTCCTGATGATCCTGGGCGCCTGCAAGAACAACGGCCAAGTCTCAGGAACCGGCCCCATAACGACCGGGGACGATTGTATCGTGGAAACCGGAGCCGGGAAGATCATGGGGTACAACGATGCCGGGATCTATACCTTCAAAGGCGTCCCTTATGCCAAGGCCGACCGGTTCATGCCGCCCACGGACCCCGCCCCATGGGAGGGTGTCAGGAAAACCCAGGTGTACGGCCCGCAGGCCCGCCAGGGCCAGAACATGAACTGGGGCGGCCAGCCCAGCGACTATGACTTCGGCTTCCAGTTCAAGAATGAAAAGAGTTCCGAGGACTGCCAGCGGCTCAATATATGGACGCCGGGCCTGGACGACAGGAAGCGTCCGGTATTCGTATGGTTCCATGGCGGGGGGTATTCTTCCGGATCCGCCATTTTCCTGCCGGCGCAGGAAGGGACGGCGCTGGCCAGGAAAGGAGACATCGTGGTGGTCACGGTCAATCATCGCCTCAACATCCTGGGCTATCTGGACCTGACCGCCTTGGGCGGGAAGTATGCCGAATCCGTCAACCTGGGCCAGCAAGACCTGGTGAAGGCCCTGGAGTGGGTACGGGACCATATCGAGGCCTTTGGAGGAGACCCGGGCTGCGTCACGATCGGCGGGCAGAGCGGCGGTGGCGGCAAGACTTCCACCCTGATGGCGATGCCCTCCGCGAAAGGCCTTTTCCACCGGGCCATCGTGCAGAGCGGCTCCACGCTGCGCCAGCAGGAGCCCGCGCAGAGCCGGGCCCTAGGGCTGGCGGTCGTGGAAGAGCTGGGGCTGAAGCCGGGACCGGACGTGGACCTGGACACGTTCTCCTACGAAGAGCTCGTGGCCGCCGGGAACCGGGCGTCACGCCGGCTCGGCCGGGGCGGCTTCTCCCCCGTCGTGGACGGGAAGTATCTGGTGCAGCATCCGTTCGATCCTGTTGCGGCGGAGTGCAGCGCCGAGGTGCCCATGCTGATCGGGTCCAACCTCAACGAGTTCTGCTATACCAACGACATTCCTCTTTCCATGGACCAGGTCCGGGCGGCGCTGCTTCCGCGACTGGGCGAGGAGAAGTTCGAGGCTTTCCTCCGGGATTTCGAGTCCGTGTATCCGGGGCAGGCGCCTAAAGAATTGGTCAATACGGACTTCCGGACCCGCGCCAACGTCATCCGCCAGGCCACGGCCAAACATGCCCTGGGCGGCGCCGACGCCTATGTCTATCTCTTCGCCTGGAAATCGGCCGTCAATGACGGAGCGCTTGCCGCCTGCCACGGGATGGAACTTCCGTTCATGTTCAACAATGTGGCCAGCCAGCGGGAGATGACCGGCGGGACAGAAGAGGCCTACCGGATGGCCGACAAAGTCAGCAGCGCCTGGATCGCTTTCATCAAGACCGGAAACCCGAACTGCAAGGAACTGCCCGCCTGGGAGCCGTTCAATCCGGACGAGAATCCCACGATGGTGCTGGACAACACCCCGGAACTCAAGAAGAACCACGACGCCGTAATGTTGAAATACTGGTGATTGTTTTCGGGACCGGGAAAGGGGCCCGGAGCTTCTACACACGAAAGGAACCGACTCGTCCCGAGCCGGTTCCTTTATTTCGTGCTTAAAAGACGCTTTACGCAATCCCCGCCATCAGCCGCATCAGGGTTTCCTTGGCGTCACCGAGCTCGAGGTAGACGCCTTTTTCGCGGGTGTAGATCGGGTTCTCCACGCCGGCGTAGCCGGGCTTGAGGTCGAAGTTGCAGACGATCACTTCGGGGGCCTGGTCCACGTTGAGGACGGGCATGCCGTAGATGGGGGTGCCCACGGCGTTCCGCGCGGCCGGGTTGAGGACGTCGTTGGCGCCGATGACCACGACGGCATCCGCGTTCTTGAAGTCGTCGTTGATGGCGTCCATCTCGTACAGCTTCTCGTAGTCGACATCGGCCTCGGCCAGGAGGACGTTCATATGGCCCGGCATGCGGCCGGCGACCGGGTGGATGGCGAAGCGGACGCGGGCGCCACGGCTTTCCAGCTTGTCCGCCAGCTGGCGGACCTGGTGCTGCGCCTGCGCCAGCGCCATGCCGTATCCGGGGACGATGATGACGTCCTTGGCCTTCGACAGGACGGACGCCGCGGTGGGCGCTTCTTCCACAGGGGCGGGGGCTTCGGCCGGCGCGGGAGCCGGCGCGGCGTTCAGCTGGCCGTCCAGGGCCTTCACACGGGCTTCGAGGTCGGCGACCATCGCCTCCAGTTCCTTGATTTTCTTCTCTAGATCCATAATGCGTCGAATCAGTTCTTCGTTTTCGTGATTGTCAATGACCGGGGTTTGCGGGGCGGGCGGGGTCATCGTTCCGCCCGTGAGGATGCTCATCAGCTTCCGGTTCATCGCCCGGCACATGATCTGGGTGAGCAGGAGGCCGGAGGCGCCGACGATGCCGCCGACGGCCACCAGGAACACGTCGCCGATGGCCATGCCGGCGATGGAGCCGGCCACGCCCGACAGCGAGTTGAGCAGGGAGATGGTGATGGGCATGTCCGCTCCGCCGACGCGGAGGGAGAACCAGAGGCCGAAGAGGGAGGCGCATACAAACGCGCCCACCAGGCACACGGTCAGGCCGATGCCCTGGACAAAGGCGCCCGCCACCACAAAGGCCAGCGTAAGCGCCAGGAACAGCAGGGTGCACAGAGCGTGGGCCTTCCAGACGACCGGCTTCTGCGGGAGCACCCGGTGCAGCTTGCCGGCCGCGACGAGGCTTCCCACCAGCGTCACCATGCCCACAGCCACCGCCAGGAGCGCGGTAAACCGCACGAAGGCGGTGTCGCCATGGACGGACAGAAGGCCGACCAGGGCCGATGCGCCGCCGCCGAGGCCGTTGAACAGGGCCACCGTCTGCGGCATCTGGATCATCTGCACCCGGGCCGCCAGGAAGCTGCCGATGAGCGCGCCGACAAGGATGGACACATAGATGGTCCAGACCGACACGACGCCGGCGAAGAACAGCGTGCCGACGATGCCGCAAAGCATCGCGAAGGCCGACAGCAGGTTGCCCGCGACGGCCGTCCGGACCTTGCTCATCATCGAGATTCCGGCGATCACAAGCGCCGCCAGGACCGCACTGAGTATGATTTGCAATGCCGGCATCCCCTACTTCTTTTTCTTGTCGAACATCTTCAGCATCCGGTGCGTCACGCCGAAGCCGCCGAACACATTGATCGCCGCCAGCACGATGGCCAGGCCGCCGGCGAGCTGGGCCCAGAAGCCGTCCCCGGCGAGGAAAGCGACGCCCGTCGCCACGATGGCGCCGACGATCGTCACCCCGGACAGGGCGTTCATCCCGGACATCAGCGGCGTATGGAGCAGGCTGGGCACGGTCCTGATGATGAAATACCCCAGGACCGCGCTCACGACAAAGACTGCGACGAGGATCAGCGGGTGGATCATAAGCCCATGGCTTCGCGGGCGCCCTGATGGACCAGCTGGCCGTCGATGCACACCAGCGACTTCTGGACGATCTCGTCGCTGCGGTCCAGGACGACCTTGCCGTCCTTGACCAGGTAGCGCACGAGGTTGTAGAGGTTGTTGGAGAACATCCAGGTGGAGCTCGTCGGCAGGAGGCCGGGGATGTTCTTCACCCCCATCAGCGTCACGCCGTACTTGGTCTCGATGCCGCCCTTCGGGGTGAGCTCGCAGTTGCCGCCCTGGTCGATGGAGATGTCCACGATGACGGACCCCTTCTTCATGCCCTTCACCATCTCTTCCGTGATGATGACCGGGGCGATCTTGCCGGGGATGAGGGCGGAGCAGAAGACGATGTCCATCTCCTGGATGGTCGCCTTCAGGGCTTCCTGCTCCTGGATGAGGACATCGGCCGGCAGCCGGTTGGCGTAGCCGCCTTCGGCGATGGCCAGCTCCGGCGGGACGGTGGTGTCGACCACCTTCGCGCCCAGGGACATCGCATTCTCGGAGGCCATGGGACGGATATCGGCGGCATAGGTGATCGCGCCGAGGCGCTTGGCGGTCGCGAGGGCCTGAAGGCCGGCGACGCCCACGCCGATGACCATGACCTTGGCAGGCTTGATCGGGCCGACGGCCGTGAACATGGGCGGGACGAAGGTCGTGAGCATATTGGCGGCCATCAGGATGCCCTTGTAGCCGGCGCAGGTGCTCATCGACGTGAGCGCGTCCATGTTCTGGGCGCGGGAAATGCGCGGAATGCCGTCCAGGGTGATGGCCGTGACGCCCTTGGCGGAGAGGGCCTTCACCATTTCGTGGTTCACCGGGGAGGCCGGGTGGATGAAGGTGATGAGGACCTGGCCCTTGTGCATCATGTCCACTTCGTGCTTGTGCAAGGTCTCGTTCATCAAGGGTTCCTTGACCTTGAGGATCATCTCCGCGCGGTCGTAGATCTCCTGCGGATTGTCGATGATCCTTGCGCCGGCCTTGATGTAATCCTCGTCGTGATAGAGGGCGCCGTCGCCGGCGTGGCGCTCCACGAGCACCTCAAAACCGTCCTGAACGAATTTCCCCACCGTTTCGGGTGTGGCGGCTACACGAGCCTCGTCGTGCATGATTTCCTTGGGAATACCGATGATCATAGTTGCAAGTGTTAGTAATAATGCAGTTAAATGTGCCGTTAAAGTTACACATTTTAACCATTCGTTGTACTATTTCAACGAAATTATTATTACTGACGCTTGTTACCGCTTGGAGAGGGGTTCGTATTTCCGCTGGCCGGCCACGTTCATGTAGGCCGGACGGATGATCCGCTTGTCTTCGAAATTCAGTTCCTCGATCCGGTGGGCGCACCAGCCCACGATGCGGGACATCGCGAAGATGGGCGTATAGAGCTCCCGGGGAATGCCGATCATCTCATAGATGAAGCCGGAATAGAAGTCCAGGTTGGCGCAGATGGGGCGCGGCGTGCTCCGGCGGGCCCGGATGCACGCGAGGCCGCGCTCCTCGATCTTGCACAGGAACTCGTACTCCTTCATCCGCCCCTTCTCCTCGGCCAGCTGCCGCGCCTGTTCCTTCAGGTTCACGGCGCGGGGGTCGCTGATGGTATAGACCGCGTGCCCGAGGCCGTAGATGAGCCCCGTCTGGTCATACGCGTCCTTGTCCAGCATCCGGTTCAGGTAGCTGTCGATCTCCTCCGTATCGTCCCAGTTCCGGATGACCTCCCGGAGATGCTGGAACATGTCGGCCACCATGATGTTGGCGCCGCCGTGGAGGCGTCCCTTGAGGGAGCCGATGCCTGCGGCGATGGACGAATACGTGTCCGTCCGGGAAGAGCTCGTCACGCGGACCGTGAAGGTGGAGTTGTTACCACCGCCGTGCTCCGCCTGCGTGATCAGCAACAGGTCCAGCATCCGGGCCTCCAGGGGGGTGAAATCGCCCTTCAGCAGGTAGAGGAAGTTCTCGGCCAGGGAAAGGCTCTCCTTGGGATGGCGGATATGGAGTCCCCGCCCCTGCACGGAATGCCGGTAGCAGTTGTAGGCGTAGGCGATGATGGTCGGGAACTTCGCGATCAGGTCGATGGACTGGCGCATCAGGTTGTCCCGGGACAGGTCCTCCGGATTGGTGTCGAAGGTGTACATCTCCAGGACGCAGCGCGCCAGGATGTTCATGATGTTGGAGCCCTCCAGGTCGATGATATGGACCAGGGAACGGTGGTCCAGGGGCATCTTGGAGTTCAGGAGTTCCCGGAAGGAATCCAGTTCCTCCCGGTCGGGCAGGTCGCCGGAAAGCAGCAGGTAGGCCACTTCTTCGAACCCCAGCCGCTTCTCCTTCCGGAGCGGCGCGACCAGTTCGCTCAGCTCATACCCGCGGTAGAAGAGCTTTCCTTCCACGGGCGTCAGGCTGCCGTCCTCCTCCCGCCGGTAGCCGACGACGTTGCCGACATTGGTCAGGCCCACCAGGACACCCGACCCGTCCTCGTTCCGCAAGCCGCGCTTGACGCCGTACTGGGGGAAGAGGGAGCTGTCGATCCGGCTGGCGGCCTTGACCCGGTCCGCCAGCTTGTATATCAGATAATCCTTGTTCATCTAACGCGTGCCGAAATGGGATGATGGATTCATCATGGCGATGAGCGCATCGCCAAACTCCTTGGTACCTACGCACTTGCCGTGCTTCTGGGATTCCGCGACATCCGAGGTGGAAATGCCCTGGCGCAGGACGCGCTCCATGGCCGTGACGATGAGCTTGGCCGCGTCGTTCCAGCCGATGTGCTCCAGCATCATCGCGGCGGAGAGGATGAGCGAGCTGGGATTCGCCACGTTCTTGCCCTCGATGTCGGAGGCGACGCCGTGCGTCACCTCGAAGATGCCGTGGCCGGTCTCGTAGTTGATGTTTCCGCTCGGGGCCATCCCGACGCCGCCCACCTGCGCGGCCAGCACGTCGGAGATGTAGTCGCCGTTCAGGTTCAGCGTGGCAATGACGCTGTATTCGTCCGGATTGGAGATGGCATTCTGCAGGAAGGCGTCGCAGGTGATGCCCGTCACGACCAGCCGGCCCGAGGAAAGATAGGGTCCGAACTCCCGCTCGGCCAGTTCATAGGCCCAGTTGCAGAACGCGCCCTCCGTGTATTTCATGATATTGCCGTTGTGGACCAGGGTCACGCTGCGGCGATGATGGGCCAGCGCATACTGGATTGCCTGACGGACCAGGCGCTCCGTGCCCTCCTTCGAGACAGGCTTCACGCCGAACGCCGCCGTTTCCGGGAAGCGGACTTTGGTCTCCTGGAGTTCCTCGGTGAGGAATTTGCTGAACTTTGCGGCGTTATCGGAGCCAAAGGGCCATTCAATGCCGGCATAGACGTCCTCCGTGTTCTCGCGGAACACGGTGATGTCGATCCGCTCGGGATACTTCACAGGGGAATAGACGCCGTAGAAATAGCGGAAGGGGCGCACGCAGGCATAGAGGTCCAGCGCCTGGCGCAAGGCTACGTTCAAAGACCGGACACCCCGTCCCGCCGGCGTATTGAGCGGTCCTTTCAGGCCGACCCGGTACTCCTTGAAGGCCGCCACCGTTTCGTCCGGCAGATAGGATCCGCGTTTCTTGAACGCTTCCTGGCCGGCTTCCACCTCCAACCACTCGATGGAGCGGTTTCCTTTGAATGCCTGCTTGACGGCCGCATCCACGACCGCGCGGCAGACCGGAGAGATTTCCTTTCCGATTCCATCGCCCGTGATGAACGGAATGGTGACAGCATCAGGGACCCTCAGGCCCGTGGGGGTTTTCGTAATCTTGGACATAGCAACTACTAACTAAAAATTGGACTTAGGCAAAAATACTAAAAATTTTAAATTACCAAATTTTGATAATTTTCGCCCTTCCAGGCCATTCGGCTTAGTATTTTCGGTCAGAATGCCAAGATTCGCTACTTATCTGACGGCGAAAACCGCCTTCCGGAAGCATACTCTAATTAAACGGCCGATTCAGCAAAAATGCAAATTATTCATTCGGCTGCATTTTTATTCTATTTTGCCGCCTTTTTCTCGCCCAGGACCGCCCAGCGGACGAACGGAATCCGGCGGAGGATTTCGTACAGCAGCGGGGACAGCGTGAAGACGGCCACGGCCAGGATCGCATACATCGACCACGGCGGCAGCTGGGTGTAGGTCTTCATCATATAGCCCAGGCTGGCGATGACCAGATAATGGACGATGTAGATGCCGTAGCTGCTCCTCGTCATATAGGCCGCGAACGGACTGGTGCAGTCGTACTTCGCCTGGAACCAGGCCATCATCGCAAGGCACATCAGCCAGCCGTAGATGCAGTTCAGCGGGCTTCCCAGGTACTGCGGCGACGTATTGTCCTGGCCGAAGGTGGTGCCGATGAGGATGCCGCCGGCGACGACCGCGCAGGCCATCAGGGGAATCCAGGCCTTGCCCAGCTTCTCCTGCACCTCGTCATGGGAGAAAACGAAATAACCCAGCAGGAAAGGAATGAGGTAGAAAACAGGCTTGTACAGGTTCAGGAGGCCGTCCATCGTGGCCGGGCGGGGGTTCTTGACGAGCGTCTGCTCGCCGAGCCAGAACAGGACCCCGAGCAGGATGATCCAGAGGATGTTCGCTTTCCCGCACCAGGTCCAGAGCTTGTCCTTGCGGTCCAGCGCCCTGACCGCGAGAAGCACGAGGCACAGCAGCCAGAGCACCTGGACGAACCAGAGCGGGCCGGTGCCGGAGAACGCCATGATGAAATACTTGACCACGCCGGGGACCCCCTCGAACACGCCTTCCCTTTCCGCTACGACCGTATTGAAATACCCCACCATCCAGTGGAACACGAGCAGGCCGATGGTGCCGGGAACCAGCAGTTTCCGCGTGCGGGCCTTGAACCATTCCCTGGCCGGATACTTCTGGAGCGCATACCGCGCACTGATGCCCGCAAGGAGGAACAGCAGCGGCATGAAGAAAGGATACAGGATGTACATCACCACATCCTGATACTGGGGGCACTGCGGATATTCGCCGAAACCGCCGATGCCGCCGAAGACTCCCTTGTTGTTGTAGAAATAGATGACGTGGTAGAACAGCACCAGGAGCACCGTCGCCCAGCGCAGGTTGTCGATCCAATGCTTTCTCATTTGGTCAGGCCCCCCATCGCCTGGTCGATTGCGTTCTGGAAGATTTCCGTCTTGAGGAGAGCGATCCCGCGCTCGTCCCCGAGCATGATCAGGGCGTCGCCCGGCTTGATGCCATAGACTTGGCGCGCGTCCTTGGGGATGACGATCTGTCCCTTGTCCCCCACCTTCACGACTCCGAAGATGTATTTGCCGTCTTTCTCTTGCATTTGTAGGAAAAGTTAGAAATTTCCCACAAATTTAACGATTTTCCGGAAATCGGCAAGACTAGAACTCCGCAATCGACAGCAAAGCCGTCGGCAGCAGCAGCAACAGGCCGAGAACCAGCAGCACAAGAACGCCTTTCCAGACCCATTTCACCCATTTCGCATAAGGGATGCGGGCCATGGCGAGGGCCGCCACGAGGACGCCGGAAGTGGGGGTGACCATGTTCGTGAAGCCGTCGCCGAACTGGAAGGCGAGGACCATCGCCTGGCGGGAAACGCCCACCATATCGGCAAAGGGCGCCATGATCGGAATGGTGATGGCGGCCTTGGCGGTGGCGGAAGGGATGATGAAGTTGATGAGGGCCTGGATGCCGTACATCGCCGACAGCGAAGCCACCGGGGAGCTCCCGTCCAGCCCCTCCTGCATCCCGTGCAGGATGCTGTCCACGACCTTTCCGTCCTGCAGGATGACGATGATGCCGGAGGCGAAACCCACGACGAGGGCCGCCGACAGGATGTCGCGCGCCCCGGCGATGAGCTCGTCGGCGATCTTGTTCGCGGAGAAGCCGGCGATGATGCCGCACACGATGCCCATCCCGAGGAACAAGCCCGTGATTTCCGGCATATACCAGTCCCAGCAGGTGACGCCGACGATGAGGGCGACGACCGTCAGGAGGAGGACGACGAGGATCCAGGACTGGCGCTTCGTCAGGGGCCGGGCAGATTCTTCGCTGGCGCTCAGAATGACAGAAGGAGCGCTCGGAATGACAGTCGGTTCTTTCCGCGTCCGCTTCGCATAGAGCCACACGAAAACGACCATCAGGAGCGTGAGGAAGGCCCAGCAGAAGATGCGGTAACCCATGCCGGAGAAGAGCGGAAGGTCCGCCATTTCCTGCGCGATTCCCACGGTGAAAGGATTCAGGAACGCGCTGGAAAAGCCCACATTGGAGGCCACATAGACCACCAGCATGCCCATGAAGGCGTCATAGCCCATGGACACGACCAGCGGGACGACGATGCCCACGAAAGGAATCGTTTCCTCGCTCATCCCGAAAACGGCCCCCGCCAGGGAAAACAGCACCGTCAGCGCGACCAGCACGAGGATGTCCCGCTTGCCGATCCGGGCGATGAAGCGCTGGATGCCCGCCTCCACCGCCCCGGTGGCATTAAGCAGCCAGAAGGCTCCGCCCACGACCAGGATGAAGACGATGATGCCGGCCTGCTTCACGAACCCGTGATAGACGGCCGACAACACCTGCCACGTCTGCGGGACGGCATCGACCGCCTCGTAGGACAGCGTCCCGTCCTCGGCCTTCACATACTGCCCGCCCGGCACGAACCAGGTCAGGACCGCGCAGAGAGCGATGATGACCGCGATGATGACGTAGGTATTCGGGACCTTGAGCTTCCGCATCGCTTACAGGAGGCCGCGGCTCTTGAAGAACTCCTGGATCCGGTCCAGCCAGGTGTAGCTGCCGGTGCCCGGGGAGGCCGTCCGCTGGAAGCAGTGCTCGCGGAGGGCGAGCGTATGCAGCTCCGCGGAAAGGCCCATCGCGCGCAGCTTTTCCCACACCTTGACGGAACCCATCGACGCATAGCCGTCGGCGTCGCCGTGGAGCAGCAGCATCGGGGCGGTGTCCAGGTCGAAGGAGAACTCGGGGACCAGGATGTCGGCATCCTCGTTGCCGCCGTGGGCGTTATGCCCGTCCGCGCCGTCCACGAGCGCGTAGGCCGGATAGATGCCGATGCCCCATTGGACCTTGCAGGATACCGTCCGGTCGATGTTGTCGACGGGCAGGTAGGACTTGTGCCGGGCGGAAGTCACGCCCATCAGCGTCAGATGACCGCCGGCGGACGAGCCCATGATGCCGATCCGGTCCGGGTCCAGGCCGTACTGCGCGGCCTCGCTCCGGACCACCCGGACGGCCCGCTGGAGGTCCTGCCACGCGGTCGTATGCTTGGCAAGGCCTTCCGGACGCGGGGTGCGGTAGCGCATCGTCACGACCGTCATCCCGAGGTCGTTGAGATAGCGCCGGGCAGGCGTCACCTCGAAACTGCCCGGGTCGTTGCGCAGATAGGCGCCGCCGGAGTAGATGATCTGGATGGCCGTGGTCTTGAGCTCCTTCGGGAAGTGCCACTCGATGTAGGGCGCGCCCAGCGCTTCCTGCGCATCGGGCATCTTGCCCTCCGGCCAGATGTCTTCCTTGATGTACTGCGCCCGGGCCTCATCCGACGTGAAACGGTCCAGCAGGGCCACTTCCGGCTGGACGGGGCCCAGGAAGCCCATCTGCGTCATGAACTCGACGCCCCGCTCGAAGCCGAACGCGCCGTGTCCCTTGTCCGGATACAGGTGCAGTTCCGCCGGAACGCCCATCTTCCGGAGCTTCCGGTACACCAGCGTGGAACCCGTGGGGGTATAAGGATCGACTTCCCCGTGATGCAGGCTCATCGGGCAAGTCTTCTCATCGAACTTGAACACGTCGCTGATCGTGACGTCCGTGCCGTAGCCCTCCCGGAAGGCGGGCGTGCCCGTCTCGCCGTCCGTGGTCACATAGGCCGGCGCGTTCACGATGGCCCAGTTGATGTGGCAGGGGGTGTCATCCACCTTATCGATGGGGGCGTACGCCGGCGTCTGCGAGCTGGTGGCGAGCAGGAGCGCGAGGTGCGACCCGGCGGACATCGAGATCACGCCGATCTTCTCCGGGTCGAAGCCGCGCTTCGCCGCCTCGCGGCGGACCAAGCGGACCGCCCGCTGGCCGTCCTCCCAGGCCGACTGGTAGATGGGCAGGCCCACGGGGCGCGGGGTGCGGTACACGAAGTTCACGCACTGGACGCCCAGCGCCGTAAGCTTCTCGCGCCAGCTCTTGATGAGCCCCACGTCGCAGCAGTTCATATAGCTGCCGCCCGAGATGAGGATCATGCAGGTCCCGTTCGGGTGGGCGGGTTTCTCGAACCATTCCAGGTACGGGATCCGGTACTTGTCCTGATTGAAGCCCTCGAGGCCGGCTTCGTCGGTCATCGCGGCGATCTGGTGCCCCTGCGGGTCGGGCATCTTGCCTTTCGGCCAGACGGGGACGCGCTCCTGCGCCCACAAGGAGATGGACAGGAGGAAAAGGAGAAGGGTGGCGGCTTTTTTCATAGCTTTACTGGGCTAGGTTGGTGAATGTGGCGATGACCGTCTGCAGGGCGTGGGCGTCGTCGAAGCGCCCGTCTTCCGGCTCGGTATTCTGCTTCACGGCGTTGTACCGGCGCAGGAACTGGCCGGCGCCGGACCAGATGGTGTGGATGTATCCCTGCAGGCGGGCGGCCGTCTCGGGAGCGGCCTGCTTGCGGAAGCGGACCATGTCGCGGATCTGCTGCTCGCAGAGGGACGGGTTCCGATAGCCGCAGGAAGCGACCGGGAGGCCCTTCGTGGCGAAATAGACGCCCGTCAGGTCCGCCCGCTCATAGTGCCAGTCGCAGATGAAGACATCCTTCGGGATCAGGTCGATGGCGCGCCAGGTGTAGTTGTAGCTGGCTTCCCACTCCCCCAGCCCGGTGGTGCGGCCGTCCAGCAGGCGGTCGCCCCAGATCATGAGCTGGCGGCCCTTCGCGGCCAGGTGGTTGCGGATAAGCGTCACTTCCCCGGCGAAGAGTTCCGCCTTGTCGCGGCCATTGCAGCGGGGGCATTCCGGCATGCCGATGTAGAACACCTCGTCCATCCCGGCATGGAACGCGTCCGTCTCGAAGACGTCGCAGAGCTCGTCCACCACGTCGAAAACGACCTTGTGCACGTCCGGATGCAACGGGCAGTAGCTCTTGCAGTACAGGCCCTCCGGATTGGGCCAGTCCGTATAGTTCTCCGTCTTGACGGACGGGGTTTCGTCGAACTCGGGGTACTCCCGGAGCAGGGCGTGCGTCTGCTTGGCCCAGGACTGGTGGCCCAGCAGGTTGATCTGCGGCACCAGCCGGATGCCCCGGTTCCGGCACACGGCGACGATCCGCTTCACGTCCTCCTTCGTCAACGGGTGCTCGTCCCGCAATTCGGGGTGGGTCTCGTAGGCGTAGTTCCAGTCCACCCGCAGGATGAGCAGGTTGAAATGGGCAGGGACCAGGTCCCCTTCGATGAATTTGAGGAAATCGTTCAGCCCGCGGGAGGAGGGCGCCTCGATGGCGAGGCCCCGCACGGGCAGGAGCTCGTCGATGGGATCCGCCGTGGCGGAGAAGAAGGCGGCGAAGGCCGCCGCCAGGGAAATCAGCAGTCGTTTCATCGGTTCACGGTTCTGTCTTCGCAAAAGTAAGGATTATTCTTCATTAATAAAACCTTAAATCGGCCGTTAAGGGCCCTTTTAACCCCAAAAGGGAGGCCGCCGTTAAGACCGAAAAACTATCTTTGCACCATGAAGCGCCACCTGGGATATCGGCTCCTTCTCCTGACGGGAATCCTGCTCCTCGCGATTTCCTGCCGGGAGGACCGGATCGTCCCGGAAACCAGGCCGTCCACGCCCCCTTCCTTCCTGGAAATGGTCCATGCCTACCGGGACGGAAAGACCTACACGGAAACCCGCACCCTGACCACTTTCTCGAAGGTCTTCTTCCAGGACGGAACAAGTGTCGTCGTCCCGACGGCGGAATGGGTCATCGAGGACGGGACGGACACCCTCGCCTATGTGCCGAAAACGGTCGTCCGGCAGGGAACGAACTGGTTCCTGGACGGGGAGGACACCGGCATCGGAAGGACGAACGGCCCTCTGGAGGAAAGCGTTCCCCTCTATGCCTACCGCAACCTGAAGTACCTGCGGATCTGGGCCTCCAACGGCGAGACGATGGAGTTCGACAACGGCTGGGAGCCCGAGAAACCCGAAGAGCCCGTGGACCCGCCCAAGCCGCCGTACATCGACCCGCTGCACGACAAGGCCATCCCCTCGAACTTCCGGATTCCGACGGTCCACATCACCACCGAAGGCGGGAAACCCATCGACAGCAAGGACAATTATGTCAAGGCCACCTTCCGGTTCGAGGACCCCTCCCGCTTCTATACCGACGAGGAGTCCCTGGAGCTGACCGGCCGGATCAAGGGCCGCGGCAACACCACCTGGGGCATGCCCAAGAAACCCTACCGTATCAAGCTGGACGAGAAGGCCCATGTCTTCAGCCGCTGGGGCAACAAGGACTGGATCCTGCTGGCCAACTACAGCGACAAGACCCTCCTCCGGAACATCATGGCGATGGAAATCTCCCGCATCTGCGGGATGAGCTGGACTCCGATGATGCTCAGCGTGGAAGTGTACCTCAACGGGCAGTACCAGGGCGTCTATGCCTTCTCCGACCACAAGGAGATCGCGGGGCACCGGGTCAACATCGAAGTGGCCACGGAAAACGACCTCGAGGGCGGCTACTACCTCGAGCTCGAAGAGGCGATGGACGAGCCCGTCTGCTTCAAGACCGTCTGGGACACCCCCGTGATGTTCCACGAGCCGGAGTATCCGACGGAGGCCCAGAAGAAGTACGTCAAGGAGTGGTTCGATGGCTTCGAGCATGCCCTGGAAAGGGTCCAGGGCGAGCACGACTATGCCTATCGGTCCTATATCGACGTTCCCTCCTTCATCAACTACTACATCATCCAGGAAATCACCAAGAATCCAGACGGAAACGTCCGGAAGAGCACCTACCTCACGAAGGAGAAGGGAAAGCCCCTGGAGATGTACCACGTGTGGGACTTCGACATCACCCTCGGAAACTGCGACTACACGAACTTCGAGAAGCCCGAAGGCTGGCAGATGCGCTACGTGAAGTGGTACAACCAGCTGTTCTTCGACCCGGCGTTCAAGAAGGCCGTCGTGGACCGCTGGAACGAGCTCTACCCTACCCTCCTGACGCAGGTCCCCGCCTTCCTGGACCGACAGCACACCCTGATGGCGGGCGCCGAATCCCGGAACTTCGACCGCTGGCAGATCCTGGGCGTGAAGGTCTGGCCCAATTACTACTACTTCCCCACCTACGAGCAGGAATACGCTTTCTTGAAGGAATTCTATGAAGCCCGCCTCGCCTGGCTGAACGACCGGATCAACGCGGCGGATTACTAAATCATGTCCTTGAACGGGACGGTGTAGTCGATGCCGAGCGACTTGCGGTACTCCTTGCAGAAGTTGTCGTAGATAGTCTTCGCGAGGCCGGGCTTATTCTCCTTGCACAGGATGCGGACTTTCGCCTGCAGGGCGTCCTCGTTCAGGAAGTCGTGCTGGAAGATCGTATTGGCGGCCTGCAGGAGCGTCTTGTCGGAGAGATCCTCACGGCGCAGCTGGCGGCACAGGAAATCGATCGTGGCGTTGGAGAAGGCGCTCTTGTACTCGTCGATCCAGTCCAGCTCGGTATTGGGCAGCATCTGGCCCTTGAGGAGCAGTTCCAGCAGCCGGTCCACGTCCTCCTCGCCCGTCCCTTCCCGGAACAGGCGCAACGCTTCCAGATAGTCGCACTGGGTATCGCCCTCGAAGGCGATGCTCCAGAGCTTGTTCTGGTTCTGGATCCGGATGTCGCCCACGCCCTCCAGCAGGCCGCGGAGCTTGGACATGTACACGTTGCGGTTGTTGTTCGCCGTATCATCCGGCTTGTAGGACCACAGGAGGTGGTTGATCTTCTGGGAGGCGATGCCGCCGGACTTCGCCGTGGACACGATGAGGAGGATCAGGAGGGCCTTCACCGTGGGGGTGAACTGGGCCGAGACGTCATTCCCTTCCTGGTCCGTCACCCGGAATCCGCCGAAGAAGTTCACCGAGGAACGGGAGAAATCATAATACAGCCGCTCGGGTTCGTAGCGCTCTTCCCGCTCGCCGGCCGGCTCTTTCACGGCCGGCTTGCGGCGCTGCTTCCGGTTCCTCAAGAACCTGTACCAGACATAGTCGCCGATAATCGCCACGCCAAGCGCAACGAGCAGGATCTTCCACCACAGGCCGCTCTTTTCCGTTCCCGCCTGCTCGCCGTATCCTTCCTGCATGATCTTGCTCACCGGAATGGGCGGATAGTCGATCTCGTACACCTCCACGTCCGTATGGCCGTCCACCTGCGCCTGCAGGATGGCGGCGTAGATCTTCTCCAGCTCGTAGCTGTGCCAGATGTTCACATACGTGTACTGGGCATTCCGCTTCCAGGGAATGGGCAGGGACATCCGCTCGACGCCGGGCGTTTCCGGGCGCAGCTTCAGGAGCGTGAAGCCATCCAGGTTGGACAGGAGGTAGAAATCTCCATTGGCCCAGTTGTATACGAAGTTTTCACTCGAGATGAAGTCCCCGTACGGCGACGTACCCATATCCCAAAGCTTGTTCACTTCCAGGGTCCGGGTGTTGATGGTATACAGGTCGTAATAGTTCTTCGGGGAGAGCTCCTGCTTGCCGGAAGGATTGCCGCGGCCGCCGAAAACGTACAGCAGGCTGTCCACGATGTAGGAGGTGGACCCGTAGCGGGGCGTGATTTCCTCGATGGTCGTCCGGGTATTCTTCTCCGGATTCTCCAGGTACGTGACGATCAGTTCGTTCCGGAAATGGTAGTGTCCATAGCCGCCGAAGCTGTACAGGGCGTGCACCCGCGGCTCCCAGGTATTCGTGTTGTTCCAGAAATAGTGGTCCTGCTCGGGTTCCTTCTCGTTCTCCCAGCGGCCGGACTTGAAGTCGAACTTCGAGAAGAGGCCTTCGTCCAGGTTGTAGGCGGTGAGCCAGTGGTGGTGGCCGGCCACATAGAGCAGCTGGTTGGGGAAGTTCGCCGGATTGTATCCGCCGCGGACAGGAATCTCCGTCAGGGAGCCGTCCGTGGTGGAGAACACGTGGATGGGCTCGTCGGGGCAGGTCAGGTAGAACTTGTCCTTGTCGTCGAAGGTAATGGAAGGAATGCTTTCGAAGGTATGGGCGAAGACCGGCTTGAAGGAGATGTAGCTGTCGACCATCCACTGCGGGTTCAAGGCCCGGGCGGGGACGCCGCCCAGCCCGTCATAGCACAGGTCCCCGGCATGCCGGGCGCACTCCCAGGCGCGGAACGGCTTCCCGTTCAGGGACAGATTGATGTCCCGGACATTGACCGAAGCCACGTCGCCGAGGGTGTAGCCCGCCAGCTGGCACAGGCCGAAGCTGATCCGGAAGGTCTTCGCGCCCTTCGTCCCGGCGTCGCGGACCGAGAACTTGGCGCCGTTGTAGTCCAGGTCGATGGTTCCGTCCTTCGTGTTCAGGCCGATCCGGACCGGGAACCACTGCTCCATCGGAATCTCCGTCGCGATGAAATGGACCTGGTCGCCGGTCACGAGGATGAGCTTCCGCGCGTCCTGCAGGTCCGCCGTGTACATCAGGTCCACGTTGTCCCCCTTGTCGGTGATGATGCGGAAGATGCAGCCGAACACGTTGTCCGGCCGGTTGAACAGGTTGAAGGACATCTCCAGCGTCTTCCCCTTGACGGGAATCGCCTTCCCGTCCTCCAGGGCGAGGCCGGTGAACTCGTCCGAGTGCGCCGGATAAGAGACGATATGGAGGCCATAGTCCAGCTCCGCCGCCTGGATGCTCGCGCTGTCCGACACGGCCTGCGCCGACGCCGCGAAAAGCGGGGCGCCGAGCAGGAGCATCGTGCAGAGTATCCGGGTCAAGTGCCTCATCCTGATTTCAGTCAAGTGTCACTAATAGGCAAAGATACAAATAATAAACGGACAAAACACGCCCCACCGAAACGATTTCCCCGGGGTCAATCCCCATACGTCAATTGGATGGACCGGATGTAGGAGCCTTGCGGATGGCAGTTCTTGAACTTCACGGCTTCCACGAGGCCTGCGAGCGCCTCCTGGGCGACAATCGGGTCCACGCCGGCTTCGCGGATTTCCGCATAGGTCCCGCGAGGCGCCTCGGAGAAGTGGCGCACTTCCTGCCAGCCTTCGGGCGCCCGGAACGAAACCATGCAGGATCCGTCGATCTTCTTGTACGGCCAGAAAGTCCAGCCGATGTTGTTCTCTTCCATTGTCCGGCAGAACACCGCCTGCCACTCGGCCGTGTTGTGGCCGATCTCGCCCATGTACATCGGCAATCCCGTCTTGTCGCGGAAGTCGATGATCTCCTGGATAGCCTCCTTCGTGGGTTCCCCGCCATACCTGTGGCAAGTGTACATGATCTTGTCATCGTAGGTCCAGTCGGTGAACGGCCCGAAATTGCCGTTCCACTGGGCGCCCCCCAGCAGGATGATGTGGTTCCGGTCCACTTCCCGGATGGCGGCGACCGCTTCTTTGTGAAGGCCTTCCAGCATCGTGTTCAGTGCCTCCGTCTTCTCCCCGAAATAGGGAGCGATGGGCTCGTTGATCAGTTCATAGCCCAGGATGACGGGTTCGTCCCGGTAATGCCGGGCGATCCGCTGCCAGATGTCGCAGAACAGCCGGCGGGAGGGTTCGCTTTCGAACAGCCAGGGATAGCCGTAGCTGTCATCGATGTTGTCACCCGTCTGCCCGCCCGGCGCATCGTGCATGTCCAGAATCAGATACAGACCGTATTTCCGGCACCACTCCACGCAGGCATCGACCCGGTCGAAGCCGTCCTGGCCGGCGGAAAGGCCCATGTAGTCCTCGTCGGTAAAGAGTTTGTAATGGAACGGAAGCCGGATGGTATTGGCACCCGTCGAGGCGATGAAAGCGATGTCTTCCTCGGTGATATAGTTGTCCTTGAACTGTTTCCAGAAGGCCGCCGCCTCGTCGGGGCCCACCATCTCGCACAGCAGGTCCTCGATCATCCGCGGCGAATTGGTCCGGCCGAAGCCGAACATGTACCCTTCCGGATTGAGCCAGTTGCCCAGGTTGGTGCCCTTGATGAGGAAAGGTTTCCCGTCCGTGCCGACCAGGGTGGTCCCGTCGATGGACACGAAAGAGTGGGGGGCGCAGGCCGCCAGCAGCAGGACGGCAGCTGCGCAGGAAAGGAATCGCTTGGTCATGTTTCGCAAAGATAGCAAGATTTCCGACGCCGCCCTATCTCACCGGCATCGCCTTCTCCAGCGGCCGTTCGCCGCGGAGCATCCGGGCGCCTTCGCCGGTGAGGAAGAGATAGTGGTCGGACGGTTGTCCGTCCATGTCGACGAACTTCGCGACGTCGCTGACGGGCGGTGTGTCCGTGCACTTGAAAATGGCCGTGCCTTCGTTCACCTCGTCGAACATCGCCACATAGAGCATCTTCGCCCCGGCGCAGACGGCCGTATAGATCTGATCCCAGTAGAACTTGCCGCCCTGGCGCGGGATGCTCGCCAGCGGCTTCTCTCCGCCGATGTCATTGGCATCCGAGCCGCCGCGGCTCAGGTTGTACCAGCTGAATCCGGGATACACGAGCGGAACATAGCCCACGCCGTTCCGTTCGCACCACTCTGTATCCTTCATGATGCGGTCGCGGTAGCGGTTCATCTCGAAGTGAAGCAACGGTGTGAAGCGCTGGACCATCCAGGGGAGGACCAGGTCCGCCATGCGGATGAGGGTATGCAGGTAAGAGTCCGTGGTGCAGTCGGCGCAGAGGTCCCGCCAATAGGTCGGGATGCCCAGCATCACCGTGCAGCCGCCGTAGTCCGGATCGTTGTGCAGGAAGTCGATGAGCTCCGCCAGCTTGATCTTCCGGATGTCATAGGTCCGGTCCGGGAAACCCACGCCCCAGATGACCACGAGCGGTTTTCCCAGGTGCCCCAGGTACTCGTTCCGCTTCCCATAGGAAGTCACTTTCATACTGTCCACCAGGAACTTCCAGTCCTCCTGCAGCAAATCGCAGGTTTCTTCCCGCTCGGGGCTGAGGCCGGACAGGTCGTACATCACCGCGAAAGCGCGGTCGTACTCCTGCGCCGCCGCCATCGCATGCCGGAGAACCGTTACGGAATGCTTCCGCGTCCCGCGCTGCGGGCGACAGGAACCGTAAAAGCGCTGGAGGAACACTCCGTCCAGGCCATACTCCTGCATCCAGCGGAAGTGCGTCCGGACCGTCTGCTCGTCATCCGAGCAGAAGAAACGCGCGGTGGAACCGTCGGCGTTGCGGAGTCCGGTCGGATAGGTATTCTCGTATTCGCTCACATCGGGCCACATGTCGATATGGACCCGGTTCTCGTCAGGATACATCACCCCGTTCCGGGGCAGGTGGAACCAGCCCTGGTAGCCAGCCATGACCAGCCCCTCATACTCTGGATGGACAAGGTCGGAGCCATGCCGGTTCTGCGCCATCAGCTTCCCTTTCAGCCGGGCGGCCGCCTCGCCGGCGAGCGTCAGGTAACGGTCCGACGGGACGCCGTCCTCCAGGGGCACGAAGGTGCTTCCGGGAGCCGCCACGGGCACTTTCCGGGCGATCTTGAAGATGGCCGTGCCCTCGTCGATCTCGTCGAACATCGCGATGTAGAGCATCTTGGCGCCGCTGTCCAGGCAGTAGTCCAGCTGTTTCTTGAAGAAACTGCCCCCGTTCCGGGGAATCTGGACGCCGGGATGTCCGAGGCGCTGCATATTGGCCCAGGAGAAACCCGGGAAGCAGAGGGGCGCATAGGCGACTCCCTCCTTCTCGGCCCAGGCCATGTCCTTCCGGATCAGCGGCTTGTAGCTCCCGTAGGTCCGTTCGTTGTACCGGCCCACGAACCAGGGCATCACGATGTCGCACTTGCGGATGAGCGCATGGAGCCGCTTGTCGGGCAGGGTGTCCTTCGTGAGCGTCCGCCAATGTGTAGGCACGCCGATCATCACGCTGTAGCCCTTGGCCTTCAGGCCGTCGATGATCTTCTCGGCCTCGTCGAAGCCGTATTTCCGGTTGTCGTTGAAGCCCACGCCCCACACCGTCACGAGCGGCTTCCCGTTCTGGTACAGGTAGGACGGATTGGCCCGGTGGTCGAAGAGATGATGGGCCTCCGCCAGCGCGTCGATGTCCTTCAAGAGGATCTCCGGGCCATTGGCGGGCATGCCGCTGAGGTCGTACATGACGGCGACGGCGCGGTCGTACTTGTTCGCGCATTCCATCGCCGAGTCCATCACCTTGTTGAAATGCTTCTTCCCGGAGGGATTGGCGATCTCCGCGATGAACCGCTGGAGGAACACGCCGTCCAGGCCGTACTCCTTCATCCAGCGGAAGTGGACATCGACCGTACTCTTGTCATACGGGGACGGGACATACGCGGGCGTGCCGTCCTCGAAGCGGAAAGCCGTCTCGTACAGCTGCGGATACTCGTCCACCTCCGGCCACAGGTCGATGGTGCACCAGCCCGGCTCGAAGCGCCGGCCTTTCTCGTAGTGGTGCCAGTTCCGGCCGGCCCCGTCGCCGGGAGTGTTGAACCACCCCTGGTACCCCGCCATCACGAGCCCTTCGTAGGACTCGTAGGTGATAGAAGACCGATACGGTCCCTGCGCGGAGGCAGAGACCGTAGCGGCGGTCAGGATCAGTACAGTCAGCAGCCGTCTCATTTCGCGAAGGTCTGGACGACCTCGCGGATGGTGCCGTCTTCGTTGAAATAGAGCTTGTCCACGCAGATGGAACGGAGGTTCCCCATGTGAGAGATGTTGCAGTTGTGATAGAACAGGTACCACTGGCCCTTGTACTTCACGATGCTGCCGTGGGAGGTGTCGCAGTCGGTAGGCTTCAGGATGATGCCCTTGTACTCCCAGGGGCCGAGCGGGGAGTCGCTCCAGCAGTAGCGGAGCTGGTTCCGTCCCCCGAGGCCGGGTTCCTGGTGGTTGTCGGCATACATCAGGTAGTATTTGCCGTTGTTCTTGAACACCCACGGACCTTCGTGGTAGTCCTTCATCCCCTTCATCGGCACGGGCTCGCCGTCGATCTCGGTCATGTTGTCCTTGAGCTTCACGCCAATCATCCGGCCGCCGCCTCCGTAGTAGAAGTAGGCCTGCCCGTCATCGTCGGTGAACACGCAGGGGTCGATCATCGAGAACGCGTCGCCGAGGCCCTCGAGATAGCCGAGGAGCTTCAGGTTTTCCATCGTGGGCTTGTCGGAGACGCCGACGCCCACCTTCCAGGTGTTGTTCCAGTCCGTGCCGCTCGGGTGCGGGAAATAGTAGTAGTACTTCCCGTTCCGGTACGCCGCGTCCGGGGCCCACATGAAACCGCCCTCGGGCCGTCCCCAGGCTACGTCGCGGGAATGCAGGAACTCGCCGTGGTCGGTCCAGTTGACCATGTCGGTGGTGGAGAACACGTGGTATCCGTCCATCAGGTCGCAGCCCCGGGGCGGGGCGACGTCATGGGAAGGATAGACATACAGGCGTCCGTCGCTCCACACGTGGGCGGAGGGGTCGGCCAGGTAGAGCTCGGTGATGAAAGGGTTGCCGGGCATCTGGAGCTCGACGACCTCCTCGGCGGCGGGCGTCTTGTTGCACCCGCAGGAGAATGCCATCAGGCAGGCGGCCACAACGGCCGGTATCGTCAGGAATCGTAAGGTTTTCATCTTGGTTCTTGCTTATTTGGTCGGCATGTCCGGGGTCATCTTCACTTCGCCGCGGAGCATCTTCGCCGCCTCGCCCGTCAGGAACAGGTACCAGTCGGTGGGCAGGTTGTCGTCGATACCCTGGAAGCGGATGTCCAGATCGGATGTCTTCCTGCTCCAGCGGACGCCGTCCCCGCTCTGCTCCGAAGAATTCATCCGGTAGTTTCCGTTCGTGTAGCTGGTCACCCAGTAGTCGTCGTCGGAGGTATAGCCATATCCGGCCGGGACGTTGGCTTTCTTGTACGGGACGTTGGACGGAACCTCGGACACGTGCATCTGCTTGAAGATGGCGGTACCTTCGTCAATCTCGTCGAACATGCCCACGTAGATGGCCTGGGCGCCCGCCTTGATGTCGCGGTAGAACTGCTTCCAGTAGAACTTGCCGCCGAAGCGGAAGCCCGTGTTGGTGGCGTCGCCGTCGGGATAGCCGTTGTTCGGGTGCATGTTGCGGTCGCTGCCGCCCGGGAACACGTGCGGGGCGTACACCACGACGTGACCGTCGGTGGAGTACTTCTTCGCCTCGGCGATGTCGTCCTTGATCCGGGCCTGCCAGTCGCTGCTTTCGAAGTTGTCGTTGCCGTAACGGCCCACGTACCACGGGATGAAAGCGTCGCACTTCTTGATGATCTCGATCATCTTGCGGTGCTCGGTCCCGCTCAGGGCGTCGTTGCCGCCGGCCCGCCAGTAACCCGGGCAGCCCAGCATGATGGCCCAGCCCTGGGCCTGGAGCTGCTCGATGTAGGGTTCGATGAAGGAGGGCTTGGGCAGGTTGCTGTCGTTGAAACCGAATCCCCAGAGGGCCAGGAGCGGCTTTCCGTTCTCGTACAGGTAGAACTTCTGGGTGCTGCGGTCCTTGAGGTTGTACTGGTCCATCAGCTTCTGCGCGTCGGCCACCATGCTCTTCGCCATATTGTCGTTGGTCGTTCCGCCCATGTCGTACATCACGGCGATGGCGCGGCCGAACTCGTTGGAGCCCTTCATCGCGTGCTTGAGCACGGTGTCGAAATGGTCCTTGTGCTTGGCGTCCTGGATCTCGCCCACGAAGCGCTGCATGAACACGCCGTCCAGCCCGTACTGCTTCATCCACTTGAAGTGCGTGAGCACCGTGGACTCGTCATAGGAGCTGAACACCGTGGCGTGCGAGCCGTCGGGAAGGATGAAAGGAGAGCTGTAGCCGGTCGCGTCGCCGTCGCCCACCACGTACTTCTTCTCGTACTCGGACATATCCGGCCAGAAGTCGATGGAGTTGCGCAGGACCCCCGGGCGGAACTGCTCGCTTTCGCGGTAGTGGTACCAGCCCTGGTTCGGGACCTGCGTCATCGGCGAGCCGTCGCCCGGCGTGCCGAACCAGCCCTGGTAGCCCGCCATGACGAGGCCGCGGTACGTGTCGTACGGCTGCCCGTCCTTGTGGGGCTCCACGCCGGGATCGGCATACTCCGACTCACCCGGCTTCGGATCCGGCTTGTCGGGTTCCACCCGCCCCGGGATCACCTCCTCCGGCTTGCCGCAGGAGAAGGCGACCACGAGCGCAAGGGCGGTGTAAAGGAGTTTTCTCATCATTCGGGAACGACGATTTTCTTGACTTCGGAGAGGTTCCAGCTGGTGTAGGTGTCATTCACCTGCACGCCCATCCGCACCCAGTAGGTGTAGCCGGCCTTGAGCTGGATCTTGAGGCTGTACGGCGCCACGGTCTGGTTGCCGTCGGCATCGCCGATCGCCGGCCACATCTTGCGGAGGTTGATCCGGTTCGCATCGTTGTAGTAGTAGTCGATGTGGTTGCCGGGGCCGCAGTGGATGTTGTTGTTGATGAACGGGCGGATTTCGCGGATCTGCGGGAGGCCGTCCGTCACCGGGGCCTGCAGGCGGCAGGTCAGGGTGAGTTCGGTGCCCTCGAGCGTCGCGTCGAAATCGACCACGTGCAGGTACGGGATCACCCCGAAGTCCTGGACGGTGCCGGCCTTGCCGATCGCCACGTTGTACGTGGTGTCGCACGGCCACCAGGCGCCGTCGCGGGGCAGCATGTCATAGGTGCCGGAGAACAGCTTGTCGTTGTAGTAGGTGCCGTCTTCCTTGATGGCCAGGTCCTGCGGGTTGGGATGCTCCGAATAGCTCATCTCCCAGATGCGGATGTGGCTCACGCCCTGGTCCAGGAGCATCGGCTGACCGGTGGTCTTGTCGATGATCTTGCCCTGGATTTTCGCGGACGGGGCGTCGAAGTTGTCGATCTTCATGCAGGAGACCGGTCCCAGCAGCACCGCGCAGCCCAGCAGTATCGTATATAAATGCTTCATAGTCATTTAGATGTTAAATCAATAACCGTCGTTGCGCACGAGCTTCGGATTCTTGTTGATCTCGCCGCCCGGGATGGCCTCGTAGTAGTTGCGCTTGTCGAAGGACAGGCGGCGGCCATAGACCTCCACTTCGTTGAGGAAGATGTACTTGTCCTCGTTCAGGACCTTGTACGGCATCAGGGTGCGCGGCCAGTAGTTGGACGCGAGGATGCTGTGGGCGGTGCGCCAGCGGCGCTGGTCCCACTCTCCCTGGTTCTCGATGCAGAGTTCGCGGCGGCGCTCGTCACGGATGTACTGGAGGTTCTCGTCCAGCGGGAAGCCGTAGAGTTCCTCGCCGATGTCGGCGGGACTGGCCACCATCTCGTGACGGTGGGCGCCCGCGCGGTCGCGGATCTCGTTCACGTGCTCGAAGGCCTCGGCCTTGAGTGCGTCGTTCCCGGTCTCGAGGCCCAGCTCATACGCGGCCTCGGCCCAGTCCATCAGGATCTCGCCATAGCGGAAGACCTTCCAGCTCTGGGTGCTCTGGTGGAGCTGCCGCGTGGCGGGATCGGCCTTGTAGTTCATGTACTTGCGGACGAAGATGCCGGTGGTGGAGAAGCCTTCGTCGCCGTTGCGCTTGATGCCGTTGACACCCGTGATCTTCACGTTGCCGAAGCCGCCCACGTCCTGGGTCTTGCCCGGGTCCTGGAGCTTGATGCAGTTCGGAGCCACGAAGTTGTTGTCCTCCGGGGTCAGGTCGGCCGCCTTGGCGGCGAGGGTGGTGAACACGCCCTGCTGGATGTCCAGCTTGGTGCCGGAGACGGGCTCCACCATGCCGGAGAAGAAGAAGTTCGCGCGGCAGCGCGGCTCCATCTCGTCGGTGTTCCAGAAGTCGTCGTAGGAGTCGAAGCGGACGGGATAGCCGTCGGCGTCGACGACGGCCGGGGTCTCGTACAGGCTCACCAGATCCCAGGTCGCATGGATGGCGGCGCCCACGCTCTGGGCCATGCCGGTTCCCTTCGGGAGCACCATGTCGTCATAGGAGCTGTACAGGGAGGAGTTCCACGGAACCACGGTGTTCGGGGTGCCGAAGGTCTTGACGAAGATGTCCTCTTCGCCGGCGAGGTCCTCGATGAAGATCTCGGTGTAGGCCTTCTCCTTGTCAGCGCCGGTGTGGAGCCTGAAGCCCGCGTCATGGATGAACTTGCAGGCGTCGTAGGCATACTGGAAGAACTCCTTCGCATCGGCCGGGTCCATGCCCATCAGGCCCGCGTCGGTCGCGGGGCCGGTGATGCCGGTGTACTGGTTGTACTTCGCCACGCAGCCCGCCCAGAGCATCGCCTTGGCCATCAGGGCCGCGGCGGCATAGCGGTTGCCGCGGTACACCTCGGACTTGTCGGAAGCGCCGTTGTCCATCGCGAACTTGAGGTCCTCGTAGATGAACTTCCAGGTGTCGTACTCGGTGGCGCGGGTAACCTGCAGCTCCTCCATCGGCGCGGTCGGATCCTGGACCTTGTCCACGATCGGCACGCCGCCGTAGCGCTTGGCCATCGCGAAATAGTAGTACGCGCGGATGAACCGGGCCTCGGCCATCAGCTCCTCATAGCGGTCGGCCGTCCAGGCGTCCTGATACTCGGGAAGCTTGTCGATCATCACGTTGATCTCACGGACGCGGTCGTAGGGCCAGTAGCCCCACTGGCCGGCGGTGTCGCCGTTGCCGCGGCCCGTGGTCTCGTAGCAGATGGTGGAGCCGTAGCCCTTCAGGGCCTCCCAGACATTACCCACGTGGTAACCGTTCTTGTTACCGTTCGAGTTCATCGTGGAATAGCCCTTGTTGTCATCTGCATATTTGTAGCAGAAATCCTCGATGGGCAGGTCGTTGTACAAGCCGGAGAGATACTTGCGGACACCGAATTCGGAACTGAACAGCGTTCCGTCATCCAGCATGCCCTTGGGCTCGAGGTCGAGCCGGTTGCAGGAGACCGCACCCAGGAGGAGGGCCGCCGCAAAAAGAATGGTTTTGAAGGTTGCTTTCATCTTACGCTGTCTTTAGAATTTGAGGGAGGCGCCCACGTTGACGGTCCGGTTCACGGGGTAGTTGTAGTTCAGCACCACGTTGCCGTTGGCCGCGCCGCCGTTGGTGCCCGGACGCTCCGGGTCCATGTACTTGTCCTTGCAGAAGGTGAGGAGGTTATAGCCGCTCACATAGACGCGGAGGCTCTTGATGTTCACCACGCGGGTCCACTTGGCGGGAAGCGTGTAGCCCAGTTCCAGGGATTTCAGGCGGAGGTAGGACATGTCCTTGATGCCCGTCGTGCCGGTGGTGAAGCTGTGGCTGGTGGCGGGATAGTAGCCCGCGACCCACTGGGTGTGGGGGTTCCACGGGTCGTCCCACTGGTTCACGGTGTGCCAGCGGTCCAGGTACATGTCCAGGACGGCGCCGCCGTTGAACGGGCCCACTTCGCCGAACACTTCGCCGTACTCGCTGTACACGCCGGCGGAACCGGCCCAGTTCATGGACAGGTCGAATCCCTTCCAGTCCGCGCCGAGGGTGATACCGTAGTTGAACACCGGGAGGTTGTAGGTGGCCACCGGGTGGGAGTCGTTGCCGTCCACCACACCGTCACCGTTCCAGTCCTCATAGTAGTAGTCGCCCGGAAGGGTGCCGGTGCCGTAGTTGGTGCCGGTGGTCGGGTGGTTCTGGATCTCCTCGTAGGTGGTGAAGCGTCCGGCCTCCGGGATGGAGAACCAGATGTCCTTGTTACGGCCGGAGACCTTGTCGCGGCGCCAGTTCTCCATGGAGTTGCCCGCCTGGGAATCCAGGTGGTAGTTCCAGCGGTTCTTGGCGGCGGACATGAAGCCCGTGACGTAGTAGCCCACCTCGCCCACGCGGTTGCGATGGCTCAGCTGGAACTCGTAGCCGAAGGTGATGTCGCTTTCGATGTTCTCCTGCGGCATGGAGGCACCCACGGTGCCCGGAAGCACGACGGAGGACGTCGCAAGCAGGCCGTCGCGGTTGCGCTGGAACACCTCGAAGGTACCGCCCAGCTTCTGGTTCCAGAAGTTGAAGTCCAGACCCAGGTTCTTGGTGGTGGCGGTGTACCAGGTGAGGTTCGGGTTCGGGATCGCGGCGGCATCGACACCGGTCACGACCGTGCCGTTATAGATCCACGCCTTGTCGCCCTGCAGGTTGTAGCCCGTGTAGATGGACGGGTACGTACCGGCGGAGCCGTCGTCACCGAGCTTACCCCAGGACGCGCGGAACTTCAGGTTGGTGACCCACGGGAGGTTGTTCTTGATGAAGCCTTCCTCGCTGATGCGCCAGCCCACGGAGACCGACGGGAACCAGCCCCAGCGGCTCGCGGCCGGGAAGCGGGAGGAAGCGTCGTGACGGATGGCGGCGTCCAGCAGGTACTTGCCCTTGTAGTCGTAGTTCAGATGGCCGATCCACGCCCGGCGGGACATGTCGCCCAGGCCGTTGGACTTGCCCACCTGGTTCTCCTCTTCGCCGGAGAACAGGTACGGCTTGTCCAGCATCATCGTGCGGCGGGCGTAGAAGTTGTCCCACTCGTTGTAGGACTGCTCGTACATGCCCATCAGCGCGACATGGTGCGCCTTCGCGAAGGTGTGGTCGTAGTTGACGGACAGCTGCATCACCTGGCCGCTGTTCGGGTCGGTGGAGCGCTGCACGTAGGAATCGTCACCGCCGTTGCGGATGAACTTGTTCAGGGAACCGTCCGCGTTCTTGGAGAACAGGTAGTAGGTCCGCTGGTACTCCGTGTTGTTGGTGGTGTAGTAATCGTAGCTGTAGAAGGCGCGGAGACTCAGGCCCTCGACATACGGGATGTCGTAGGTGAGGGTCATCGCGGCGTTCAGGTTGTTGCGCTTCTCCTGGCGGAAGCCGGAGAAACGGCTGTCGGTCGCGGCGACCGGGTTCTCGGACTCGAGCATCTGGTCGTCGAAGCTCGGGAGCTCGTGGTTCCCGTCGATCCAGGCCTCGGAGGTGGGACGGTAGGTCCACGCCTTCTTGTACACGGCCCAGATGGTCGTGAACGGCTGGTTCTTCTCGTCCATGTAGCCGGACAGGGCGACATTGGCCCGCAGGCGGTCGGTGATCTTCGCATCCACGTTGGAACGGAAGTTCCAGCGGTGGTAGTTCAGGGAGCCGCTGCGGTAGGAGCCCATCATGTCCATGTAACCGAGGTTGAAGAAGTACTTGATCTTCTCCGAACCGCCGTTGACGGACAGGTTGTACTGGCTCTGCGGGACGTTGTTCTTGAACAGCTCGTCACTCCAGATGGTGCTCTTGCGGGTGCCGTCGCTGTAGGACATGATGGTGTCCCAGGCATAGATGCCCAGGCCCCGGTTCGGATAGTTGCCGTTGAACCCGTTGTAGTTATTCTCGTTGATGAGCATCATGTGGGAAGCGGCGTCCACCGTGTTCGGGACATACAGGAAGGTCTGCCAGCCGTAGTTCATCGAGAGGTCGATGTCGAACTTGCCGTCGTCGCCGGAACCCTTGCGGGTGGTGACGAGGATGACGCCGTTCGCGGCCCGCACGCCGTAGATGGCGGCGGAAGCGTCCTTCAGCACGGACACGGACTCGATTTCATTGGCGTCCATGCGGGAGAAGTAGGCCTGGTCGCGCGGAATGCCGTCCACCACGAACAGCGGGGTGCCCATGCCGCGGATGTCGATCGCGTTGTCGAACTCGCCCGGCTGCGCGGAGCGCTGGGAGATGCGGACGCCGGCGACCTTGCCGGACAGCATGTTCACGACGTTCTCGTTCTTGGTAATGACCATTTCCTTGTTGGTAACGGCCGAAACCGCACCGGTGAGGGTGGCCTTCTTCTGGACACCGTAACCGACGACGACCGTCTCTTCCAGGAAGTTGGCATCGTCCCGGAGCACGATGTCGAGGGGAGTCTGCGCGGCGGACACCACCTCATCGGTGTAGCCGATGAAGGAGACGACGAGATTGTCCCGCGTGGAAGCGGCGATCTCGAAGCGTCCGGCCGCGTCGGTCATCGTGCCGCGGGTGGTACCCTGCACGATGACGCTGGCGCCGACGAGCGGCTCGCCGCCCCCGTCCCGGACCGTACCCCTCACGGTACGGTCCTGGGCGGACAGGGACAGCGTCAGGAACGCCGTCAGCACGGTCAGGATGATATGTGACAGTTTCAATTTCATACGATTCTCGATATTGACATCGGAATTATCTCGCATCGGGGTCATTGGCGCCAGTCGGGCTGACACGGCGGTTGAACCACATGTAGAACCAGTGCCAAGGACCGATCGTCTGCTCACCGAGGTCATACTCCAGGTAGAGGCCGATACCGGAGCGGAAAGCCCATCCCTTGTAAGCGTCCGTGGTCACGAGACCCTTCTCGTTCATCTCCCAGCCCATCAGTCCGGGGATGTCGCCGCCACCGTCCCAGCCGCCGAGGATTTCGCCGTTGCAAGGGCCGTTGGCCGCCGCCTTTTCTTCGTCGGACCAGTTCTCACGGATGGAAGAGGCCCAGGAAGGCTGCGTGGTCCGCCAGACAAGGCCGCGGGAGTACTTGACCAGTTCCTTCAGGCTGTCGCCCAGGATGAAATGGCTTCCATCGTTGTCGAGAAGCACTTCGTCTCCCCGGATGAAATTGGCTTTCTGGAGGATCTGCAGTTCATTGTTCGCGTCACCATGACGAAGGTAGAGCGGCTCGGGCAGGAGTTCTCCCTCGGGGAAGGTGGCGGTCAGGAAGATCTGGGCCAGGTCATACACGCCGGCACCGGCAGGGATCATCCACTTGAGGTTGACGGAGGCCTCGGAGCCGTATTCGATGTGCCGGCCGCCGCCGAAGCCGTCCTTGGTGAGGAACTGGTCCAGGCCCATGCCCGGGATCGGGTTGTCGATCTGCCAGAAAATCTTGTGCTTGATCACGTCATCGGCCAGGGTGTAGATGATGATGCCGTTCTTGCCCTCGCTGTTCCAGGCGTCGGTTCCCAGACGGTGCTTCGGCGCCCAGGTGCCATCGGCGGACAGCGCCTCGGCAATGGTGTCGTAGGCACGCTGCACATTCTCGTTCTGGTCCTCCCTCGGAGCGAGCTGGAAGGCGATATTTCCGGCAGGAAGATCCTTCAGATAGTCCTTCAGGTTGAAACCCTGGACGAACTTGGCGGCGGAATTGGGAATCAGGACGCGATGATAGCCGTCCAGGTCGCCGTCGAGCTTGGTCAGTTGGACGCCGTCCACCACGGAAGGTTCGACGAGCACCTCGGGCTCGAAGGTGTTCTCGCCCACATGGACCACGAAGTAGTTGGAGCTGATCGCGGTGCCCTTGAGCTCGACCTTCAGGGCGACGGTGTAATCCTTGTTGGACTCCGCGGCGAGGGCCTTCAGGGCCACCTTGATGAGGTCGCCGTCATTCACGGCGGACTCCACCTTGAAGAGGCCGGCGCCGGCGCGGGTCTTCACCTCACGCGCATCCGCGATATCGAAGGTCGCTTCGGAAGCGTTGAAGGAAGGCGTGGCGAGGAAGTTGACCACGGCGCCCTCTTCCCCGACATTGACGATCTGGTCGATGAACTCCGGTACATAGACGATGGAGTTTATGGCCGCGGAGGAAACCTTCGGGATGGTGTAGGAGGTGCTGTTCACGGTGATGATGAACGCTTCGGCGGTCTCCTCGACGGAAACGGCGGCGCCACCGCCGCCCTTGGTGTCGATGACGATGTTCTTGCCGTCGCTCAGGACGATGGTCCACACACCGTCGGCCTGGTTGGCGCTGGTGACGGTGAGGCCCGTCACGACCGCGTTCTGGAGGTCCTTCTGGGTCTGGTGCCAGGCACCTTCCAAGACTTCTACCCGACGGGTAAGGTCGTCAAGCCCCTTGTTGTCGCAGGCGACGAAGGCGGGAACGACCATGGCTCCGATGAGGAGCGCGCTGATGAGGTGTTTTTTCATGTTGAAAAAGGATTATGTGATTGGTTTATCGTTTTTCTCTGGGCTCAATGTCCGGTCACAAATATGCGCGCGTACCCTTAAAAACGCGCGGAACGCATGCTTAATCCGGCCCTTAACATGTCGTTTTAATGTTTTTTTAAGGGCGTCAGTTCATATCGACGGAGACTTTCTCCCCGGCGTACCGGACTTCGCGGTCGCAGGAGGCGTTGTCCAGGCCGGTGCCTGTCCCCGGCCGGACCAGGACGATCCGGAACGCGCGCTCGGCGATCATCCCGGGGTATGTCCCCCGGCGCGGGCCGATGGTCAGGACGCCGTCCGCATCGTTCCAGTCGAAATCGATGGTGGAGCTGGCGCCTTTCTCGTACCCGTAGCCGTCGCCCTCGTCCTCATAGAGGGTGAAGGAACCATCCGCGCCCGTATAGACGCGAATCTGGAGATCATCCCAGGGCTTTTCATCCGCATACTGCACTTCCGGGCCCATGGGCAGGATCGTCCCGGCCTTCACGTACAAGGGCAGTTCGTCCCGGGCGAAAGTCTGGGTGAAGCTGACGCCGCCTTTCAGGCGTCTGCCGTCCCAGAATCCCATCCACCTCCCTTCCGGGAGATAGATGCTCCGGGTGTCGTCCTCCGTGAACACCGGAGCGACGAGAAAGGACTTTCCATACAGGAACTCCGTATCCTCGTCCCAGGTCCGCTTGTCCCCGGGATAGTCCAGGAACAGGGCCCGCATCAGGGAAGCGTCCTCCCGCGTCACGGCCGCGACGGTGCTGTAGGTATAGGGCAGCAGGCGGTAGCGCAGCCGGATATACTTCTCCTGCAAGTCGAAGTCCGGGTCACCGGGACCGCCGAACTGGAAGATCTCCCGCGCCGTGTTCGTTCCGTGCGAACGCATCATCCCCGTGAAGGCCGCGAACTGCATCCAGCGGCCGTACAGCTGCCGGAATCCCGGGTTTTCGTACCCGCCCGGCCAGGACCCGGCGAAGAAACCGCCGATGTCCGCGTTCCAGAAAGGAATGCCGCACAGGGACAGGTTCAGCGCCTCCTGGACCTGTTCCTTCAGGGAAGTCCAGGTGGACTCCAGGTCGCCGGACCACACGTGCGCGCCGTAGCGCTGCAGGCCCGCCGTGGCGGAACGGGTGAGGATGGAGACGCGGCGGTCGGACGTGAGCGCCCGCTGGTGGTCATACACGCCGCCCACGGTATACAGCGGGAAGGAATTCCGCATCTCGCGGTAGGTTCCTTCCGGGGAACGGTAATCGTAGTCCTCCGGACGGACCGGCTGGTGCTCCGGCTCCGTGGCGTCCAGCCACCAGCCGTCAATGCCGGCCGACCAGAGGTTCTTTTCCATATAGTTCCAGAAGATCTCCCGGGCGCGCGGGTTCCAGGGGTCGTAGACCCGGACCCCGTTTCCCTGCGGGAACGTGCTCTGGCCCAGGAGCAGGTTCTCCGCCTGCAGCTCCTGGAAAATGTTCGATTCAGGGCCGAAGGACGGCCACACGGAAATGAGGGCGTGGGCGTGGAGCCCATGGACCTCGTCCATCATCCCCTTCGGGTCCGGGTAGGCCGGATTCAGGAACTCCACGGCATTCCAATGGGCGTTGTCCCCCCAGTACTGCCAGTCCTGGATGATGCCGTCCAGGGGCACCCGGAGCTCGCGGTACTTCTTGACGACGGAGACCAGTTCCTCCGCCGAGCCATAGCGTTCCCTGGACTGCAGGAAGCCGTACTGCCAGAGCGGGTTCATCGGCGCCCGGCCGGTCAGGGCGCGGATGTTCCGCACCACCGCATCGCCGCTGCCGCCGCCCAGGAAGAAATACGAGCAGTTCTTCCCGGCCTCCGACGAGAAGGAAACCCCCTCCTCACCGCTCTTGAACTCCGTCGGGGAATAATTGTCCCAATAGACGGCGTATCCCTTCACGGAATGGAAGAGCGGGATGGCGATCTCCATGTTGACATTCTCCAGGTGGTAGTTCTTCTGCCGCTGGTCCAGGCCGCCGCCCCGGTGCTGGCCCAGGCCGTAGATGGCCTCGCCCGGCTCCAGCAGGAAGCCCTGGTAGATTTCCTCGTGGGAAGCCGCCTCGGGCTGCTCCCGGAGCAACAGCGTCCCGTCCGGACGGTAGAAGGAATAGACCGCCTTCGCCGGATCCAGTTCCACCCGGAGCGCCCCGGTCGTCAGTCGGATGATTCCGTCTTCCCCGATCTCCAGGTCGAAACGGACTTTTCCGGGCTTCATCGAGACGGAAGCCGTCGGGGCGGTGTCCACCTCGCCGAACAGGGGGGACTTCACCACCTGGATGATGTCCGGGGCATAGCATACGACTTCGAAACGGGCGGCGGGCCCGTCGGTCCGGAACCCTTGGGCCGTCTTGCGGACCGACCCGCCGCAACTGCTCAGCAGGAGGACCGCCGCCACAGCAAACAGACAGTTTCTCATATTCCCCATTCTTTATTGGGCTGGTCGCCCATCACGAACACCAGTTTTCCGCCCTTGACCACCTGGTCGTGGCTCAGGAACGGCCGCATGAGCGGCTCCCCGTCCAAAGTGGCGGACTGGATGTATTTATTGTCCTCGGACGCGCCCTTGGCGACGATCTCGAAGGTCTTCCCGCCGGGAAGGTGCACCTTGGCCTCCGGGAAGACCGGGCTTCCGATCGCGTATTCGGCCGATCCGGGCGTGACCGGATACAGGCCCAGGCAGGACCAGACCACGAAGGAGGTCATGCCGCCGCCGTCCTCGTCGCCGGGAACGCCCATCAGGTCGTCCCGGAACCAGGTACGGAGGAGCTGGCGGATCCGCTTCTGTGTCTTCCACGGCGCGCCGGCGTAGTCATACAGGTACGGGATGTGGAGCGAAGGCTCGTTGGCCATCGAGAACTGGCCCACGTTGCCGGTATGGTCCGGCAGCATCGCGTAGAACTCATACTTGGACCGGCCCAGCGGCGTGGCGAACGTCTCGTCCAGTTTCTTCACGAAAGCGTCGGGGCCGCCCATCAGGGTGATCAGGCCGGGAATGTCCTGCTGGACGTCCCAGCGGTACACCCAGGCGTTGTTCTCGCCGTAGTACTCGCGGGCGCCCATCCCGCCGGAGAAGCTGTAGTCCAGCGGCTCGATGAAGTTCCCGTCCTGGTCCTTGGGATGGAAGAAACCCGTCGTGCCGTTGTACAGGTTGCGGTAGAACTGTGCGGCCTTGCGGAAAGCGACCCCTTCCGGGTACTCCTTCACCGCATCGGCGATGATGCTCATGCACCAGGAATCATAGGCGGTTCCCAAGGTGACGGCCACGGGCTGGCGCTTCTCGAAAGAATGGACGTTGGGGTCCGTTTCCGGCTCGCCGGGACGGAGCGCCGGAATGTATCCGTTGTGCCAGAAGAACTGGTCGATCCAGCCGGCGGGGTTCCCGCACCAGGGCGCCAGGGTCTTCTCCAGAAGCGCCTTCCGGCAGATTTCGAAGGCCCGCTGCTTGTCTACGTCCAGGCCCTTGACAATGGCGTCGGCGAAGGTCGCCACCGTATGGTTCGAATTCATCCGGCGGGAATCGCCGGTCACCTCCGGGAAGGTCGGGGCCCAGTCGTTGCCGGTCTGCTCCGCCATCCGGACGAAGGAGGCGAGGATGTCCTCCTCCAGGGAAGGGTCCATCACCACGCGCAGCGGGTGCGCGGCGCGGTAGGTGTCCCAGATCCAGTCGTCCGTGTAGAACGGCGTGCCGCCGTCCTCATGGACCTGGTTGTCGAAGGCGCTCCAGTAGCGGCCGTCCTCGCTCAGGCATACCGGGCGCTCGAAGGTCCGGTAGTAGGAGGTGTAGAACACGGTCTTTTCCGTCTCGTTCCCGCCGCGGATTTCCAGGCGGCCGAGGGTCTCGTTCCAGACCTTGCGGCCCTCGGCGGCCACTTTCTCCACGTCGAACGAGTCGATTTCCCGGCGCAGGTTCGCCGCCGCCTGCTCCTGGCTGATGAAGGAGACGCCGTAGCGGACATGGATCTCCGGCACGTCGAAAACCTTCGCCACGCAGGCGTTCCGGCCGCTGTCGGACTTGCCGTCCAGCAGCTGGCCGTGGCTGAGATATCCCTCCTGCACGGGTTTCTCCTGCACTTCCATGTACACGTACACCTTCGTCTCCCCGTCCACGACCTGATAGCCGGCGAAAACCCCGTCCGCCAGGCTCACGGCCCCGTTTCCGCTGGTCAGCAGGAGCGTCCCGCGCCCCTCCTTGAACCGGATCCGGTACACGGCGCTCTGGTGCGAGACGGCATAATCGGCATGGACCGCCCCGTCCTCCAGGTCGATGCCGAACCCGTACGGAGTCAAGTGCTCATTGTCGTAGGTGACCGGGATGACCGGACGGAGCGTCTCCCCCGTCGTCACGGACAGCTTGAAGGCCGACCGCTCCCGGTGGTTCGTCACGATGACCGGCAGGCCGTTGACATACTCGGACGTGTAGTCCGCGCGCTCGGGATACACCCGCAGCATCGAGTTCGGAAGCTGCACGGTCGGGAAGGTCGGGACCAGCAGGTGGCTGATATTGCCGATGTACGGGTTCACATAGTCCACGGGGTCCTTGGGGCCATTGGGAGAACAGCCGGCCAACAGGGCGGCGCAAAGCAGCAGGGCCGATATCTTTTTCATAGGCACGGTTTATTTGCGGGGGAGATAACTGTGGTGGCGCTGGTGGACCTTGCGGATGGTTCCGTCCTCGTTGTAATAGAGCCGGTCCACGCAGATGGAGCGGAGATTGCCCATCTGGGAGAGCTGGCAGCCGTGGTAGAACAGGTACCATTGGCCCTTGAATTCCACGATGCTGCCGTGGGAGGTGTCGCAGTCGGTCGCGTCCAGGAAGATGCCCTTGTACTCCCAGGGGCCCAGCGGGTTGTCCGACATCGCATAATGCATCCGGTTGTACTGTTTTCCGTTCGCATCGATATAGTTGTCCGGATAGGACAGGTAGTACTTGCCGTTGTATTTGTGGACCCAGGGGCCCTCGTGGAAATCCACCAGTCCCTCCATCGGAACCATCTTGCCGGCGAGCTGGGTCATGTTCTTCTTCAGGCGCGCGCCGAAGCACTGGCCGCCACCTCCGTTGTAGATGTAGGCCTGGCCGTCGTCATCGACAAAGACGCACGGATCGTAATAGGAGGTCATCCCCTTGATGTAGCCGCCCACCTTGAAGTCCGAAGCGGGCTTGTCGGAGGTGGCGACCCCGATCTTCCAGGTGGAGCCGGTGTGCGTCCCGGACGGATGCGGGAAGTAGAAATAGTACTTTCCGTTGCGGTAAGCGGCGTCCGGCGCCCACATGAAACCGCCTTCCTTGCGGCCCCAGGGCACGTCGGAGGCGCGCACGATCTCGCCATGGTCGGTCCAATGGACCATGTCATCCGTGGAGAACACGTGGTACTGGTCCATGAGGTCGCATCCCCGCGGCGGGTCTATGTCATGCGAAGCGTACACGTACAGGCGGCCGTCGGCCCACACATGGGCGGACGGGTCGGCCGTGTACAGGTGCGTGATGAAGGGATTGTCGGCCATGCCGTCGATGGTCATGAACTCCGCCGGTTTCTCCGGATAGGCCTTCAGATACCAAGCCACCTTTTCCGCCAGGAGTTCCGCACCCCGGTCGTCCGGGTGGATGCCGTCACCCGCAAGCGTTTCCGGAGCGTCCTGCAGGACCGGGTACATATCCAGCACCTCGCAACCGGTGCGTTTCGCCGCCTCGTAAAGGGCGGGACACACTTTCTTCTGGCTTACTCCATCGGAGATACCGTAGGAATCCTTCGTGAACAGGGTCGGGGTCATCAGGATCACCCGGGGATGCGACGGAAGGGCCTGGAACATGGACACCAGCGTCTCGGCGTCGTCCACCAGTTCTCCCTTGTCGATGGCCGGTTCGTTCCAGGGCTTGCTGTCGTTGCCGCCCAGGTCGATGAGGACGATGTCCGGATGGCTCGTCAACGCCTCGCCCAGCCGTCCACGCGTCCAGTAAGGGCAATCCGAATGGCGGAGCATCGTGCAGCCGCCGACGCCGTAATTCTCGATGTGCCAGGCGTCTCCGAGCAGGGCTTGCGTCCGGGCCGGATAGGACCGGGTGGCCGGGTCGGAAGTGCCGGCCCCCTCGGTGATGCTGGCGCCCACGAAGGTCACCCGCACCTGGGCGGAAAGGGCCAGGGTGGCGGCGAGGGCGAGCAGGGTCAGTGTCAGTCGTTTCATACGCGGGTTATTTGACGGGCCGGGTCAGAATGCCGGGCTGGTAGATGCCGTCGTCGAACCGGCCGAAGTTCGCCGGAGCGACGTCGGCGCAGGGAATGCCGGCGTTCAGCAGCAGTTTATGCAGGGTATTCCATCCTTTTTCGGACGAAAGGAAGTCATCCAGGGTGCTTACATACCGGTTCCCGTTCTTGACGAAAACCGGCAGCGGGGCGGTGCATTCGTATTCGCTGCGCAGGAGGGAAGCCGTCTTCATCTCCTCCGCCCGCTTGTTCCAGCGGCGCCAGTCGGTCCGGCAGGCCTCCACGAGCACTTCCCCTTCCTCCACGAACGGGCCGGAGAGCGTATATTTCGCGGCATCCTGCCGCTGCACTTCGCAGAAATAGAAATCGGCATTGGTCATTCCCCGCGTCCAGGAACGCTGCGCAGGCAGGAAAGAGGACCGGCGGAGCGGGGTGAGGACGATGTCCAGGCCGTACGTGGCCGCTGTTTCCGGGGTCAGGCCCCAGTACCAGACGTCGGAGCCGTCCTCGGGCGGGAGCGCGCCGGAGGCGGCGTCCACGACGGACAGCGTCCGTCCCTTCGGCTTGTCCGACAGGACGACGCCCTGCGAGCGCAGGATCCGCCGCACCCGCCCGTCCGGAGCCCCGTAACATACCACACTCTGATAGGGCTCCGGAACAGCGTTATCAACCAACTTAACCTTATGATTTTCCTTTTCTTGTTCTTCCCAGCGGCACCAGGCGCTGCCTTCGGGGGCGTTCGCCGCCCGCATCGCATCGTACAGCGGCCAGGGGTCCCACAGCGGGAGCGCCGGGTCGTAGCCGGGGTTGAAGGTGGTCCCGTAGGGGCCCAGCCGCTCCGGCTGGACGCCCGGAACGCCTTCCTCGTACGGGCCGAAGAAGATGCCGTCCTCCAGCGTAGGGGCCGTGGTGAGGTCCTTTTTTCCCAGCGGAAGGGGCTTCAGGGCATACCACGCCATATTGAAGACCGTGCTGTAGGAGGCGCCGGCCTCCCGCATGGACTTGATCAGGTGATAGCACTCGTAGGCGAGGCCTTCCATCCGCCCCAGGGCGGATTCATAGGCCCGGTCGCCGTTGTACTTCGAGACTTCCTCGGGCGTGCCGTAGTAGGCCATGCTGTGCTCGCCCACGCCCCAGGGCTTGCCGATGGCTTTCCATTCGCGCATGGACCCGGCGTCGCCATAGTGGCCCACGGTCACGGGCAGGATGCCGGAGCCGTCCTCCTCGCCATCCGAGGAGATCCAGGGCCGGGACGGGTCGTTCTCCCGGACGATGGCCGTCCAGTCGCGCCAGGCCTGCTCCTGGAGCGGCATCAGGTCCGGCCGGTGATGGACATGCAGGATGACGGGCTTGTTCTCGTTGGAGACGCTCCAACCGAAGACGGAGGCGTGGTTCCGGTCGCGGAGCACCATCCGGCGGAGGTGGTCCTTGGAGTGCTCCCAGAACCGGGGGTTCTCCAGGGCGGGACCGCCGTCGCTGGCCCAGTTCGCCGTCTCCGCGAGGACGCAGATGCCCATTTCGTCGGCCAGGTCCAGGTAGAAGCGGGGATAGACCTGCGCATGGGGCCGGACGGCGTTGCCGTTCATGCCCTTGATGGCCATGTACCAGGCCCAGGCATAGCGGCGGGTGAGCTGCGGGATGCCCATGAAATGCCAGGAATCGCCCCGGAGCGGATACGGCTCCCCGTTCAGGCACAGCATGCCGTCCTTCAGGGTCCATTCCCGCCAGCCGAAGCGTTCGTATTTGTTGTCGATGGTCTTTTTCCCCTGCGACAGCGAGAGCTGGAGGGCGTACAGGTCGGGATGCTCCGGCGTCCAGGTCTTGAGGTCCGCCGGGACACGGAGGATCTGCGTCAGGGTGTCCCCGGCGGGAACCGAGAGCTTCACGGCCGGGACATCCAGCGCCTTTTCTCCCAGTTCCCACGCTGGTACGGGGGCCTCCTGCACCGTCTTGCCAGAACGGTTCAACCAACCATCAACCCGGCCCGCGAGCTGGACGGAAGCTTTCCGGACTCCGTCATTCCGTAATCGGACCTTGATTTCCAGGAGACCCTCCGATACCAGGGGGTGGATATATACGTCGTCGATGCGCACCGCCGGGCGGCGCTGCAGGTACACGTCCTGCCAGATGCCGTCGATGTAGTACCCCCACATCGACCCGGCCGGGACGATCCGGCGGCCGACGCCGGAGTGGTCCTCGAACAGCTTCTGGGACTGGACGAACACGCGGATGTCGGCCTCCATCCCGGGACGGACGACGTCGGTGACATCGGCCTCGAACGGGAGGAAAAGGTCGAAGTTCTCCGCCACTTTCTCCCCGTTCACGAAGACCTGCGCCTGGCCGGCGACGGCCTCGAAATGCAGGAAGATCCGGTCGCCGGCCCAGTCGGCCGGGACCCGGACCGTCCGCTGCATCCAGGCCTCGCGGACGCTGTTCCAAGTGGCCGGATAGGACGGGAAGTCGCGGTGGTCGGGCCCTTCCAGGCCGTTCCAGGCGAAACCGTTCACGTTCCAGGGAGAAGGGATCCTAATGCGGACCGCATCCCAGTTACCCGTGTCCTCCGCCCCGGCCTGGAACTGCCAGAAGCCGTTGAGGCAGATTTCGTCGCGGTAGGGCTTCTCCAGACGGTTCGTCAGCCCCTCGGAGGGGGCGAAGCGGCCCGGGAACCGGACGCCGGCCCCGAGGAGGGCGGCGTGGAGTCCGAGGAGGAGAAGCAGGAGGGTCCGTTTCATGGCGCGCGTTTTTGTACAAAATTATCGCGCCTGCCTTTATTCATTCTTTAATGCGGGATTAACCGACCTTAAAAAAGACTTAAAAACAAGTTATACAGCCATCTGCGCCCTTTTGGACGCCGGGGGAACGCTTTTTGCAGACCTTTCCGTCGCTAAAAAACTGTACTATGATCAAGAAAATCCTTTTCCTAGCCCTCGCCGCCGTACTGATGACGGCCTGCGCCTTCTCCCTCCCCGGAAAGTTCACCCAGCTGGCCGACAAGGTGGCCGCCAAGGGCGCCGATTACACCCCCGCCCAGTGGGAAAAAGCCAACGCCCAGTTCGAGGCGCTGGTCAACCAGTATGTGGACAAATACGACAAGCTGTCCAACGAGGACAAGAAAGAAATCAACGCCGCCATCGGCAAGTACACCGCCACGGCCCTCAAGTGCGGCGTCGCCGACGGCCTGAAGCAGATCAACGCCCTCCTCAAGAAAGTCCCCAGCGCCATCGACACGGCCGCCGAAGGAGCGAAAGGCTTCTTCGAGGAACTGGGACTCTAGTTCCCGATGACTTCACGAAGAACCGCCCCTCCGCCTGGGCGGTTTTTTTGTTGCCACGGCGGGAAATAATCCGTATATTTGATGGACCATCATTCCCCTGACCGCCATGATCATCGCCTTGATCCTCATACTCACCGCCGTCGCGCTTTTCCTGATTCTCCGCGACGACCACGACCGTTCCTACTCCCGGAACGAGCCCAAGTCCGGACGCGAGAACGGACGGAAATCCATCTACCAGAAATCGGCGGCGCCCCGGCGGAACGCCCCGGTTTCCCGGAAGCCCGACGTGCCCACGAGCCCGATGCCGCCTCCGGCCCCGGCCATGGGCCCCCGGACCATCGTCCCGGAGGAGAAGCAGTACCGGCCCCGGAAGCTGGACGAACGCTTAAAGCCCGACGATCCGCAGCCGAAGTATGCATCGGCCCCGCCCCGCATGACCAAGAACGACGTCCACCCCTCCGCCTTCGCCTATGGCGCGGAAAAGGCCTTGGATTTCAGTTATCTGGATGAACTCGACTACGACCCGGACCTGCCGGAAAAGACGATGAGTTCCTTCATCGCCGGCCTGCAGGGCTACTGCACCCGGGAGAACCTGGGCGGCGTGCTCGGCTATATCATGGTGGATCCGGTGACGACCGCGCTGGAAGTCCACGACACCAACGACGGCCTGATGGGCTACCTGCCCATGAAAGACCGGTCGGCCTACAACACCTTCAACCCGGACCACGTCCTCTGCCCCTTCGCCGGCCACATCGGCCTCAGCACCACCGGCCGCTACTACGCCGACATCCGAATCGTCCTCCCCTCCTCCCGCCCCTTCGTCGAAGACTCCCTCCGCGGATTCCTGGGATAATTGCTCTGGCGCAGGTGGGCTCCGGCCCCACAAGCCCCCCTCTGCGGCTTCCTGGGATAGGCTACCAGACGAAGACTCCCCCTCCGCGGATTCCTGGGATATTTTCTCTGGCGCAGGTGGGCCCCGGCCCTGGCGCAGGTATGCCCCATTCCTGGCGCAGGTGGGCCCACTGGAACGAAAGTAGAAGGCCGATGGCGCAGGTATGCCCGGTTCTTGGCGCAGGTATACCCCATTCTTGGCGCAGGTGGGGTTTTTGGTGGGGGACCTGCGCCGCAAAATGGGCTCCTACGCACTACACTGGCGCAGGTCTCCACCCTTTTTCCTCACCTGCGCCAAAATACCCATACACCTGCACCACGTAGTGGGGAAGGTGAACAGGAACTACTGGACGATGTGGGAGTAAACGGGGGTTCTGAGAACGTTAATCGATTATTATACGGGGAAAGAAAAGTATCCGATTTCTTGAATGATTCCGCCCGCAATATAGAAATAATAACGGATCGTGTCTTTTTCAAAGAGAATGTAATTCGCCTTATGATTGACAAGATCTATCGTAATCTCCGGTGTTTTGAGTCCATTCCCAGCCTTATCCTGGGTGTATTTCTTATCGATGGTTTGAAGTTTATTAATGGAATCTCCAACCTTCACTCCGCCATCGACAATGCCGCAGAGAAACTTGAATTGAGAACTGGCCGTCACAAACTCATCAATGGTGAAGGTCTCTGGTTCGAGGACAATCGTGAAGGACTCATACTTCAGGACATAGTATGACTGGTCCGGTATCAGATTCTCATTGAGGGGGTCTCCATACTCTTTTATGATCATTTCCGGTGTTTTGCCTTGAAAAGACTTTATGTCGGTTTGAGCCAAAACGGGAAGAGACATAAAGCACGTCAAAAAGAAAAGAAGAATGCCCGGTTTATTCATAATCAACGATGGCTGTTTCCCTGTTTTCGTGTTCTGGTCGAATGTGCATCAAGGACCATTCACTTGTATTCACCAACAATTTCTTAGCCAAGGTCAAGAAGCTTGGTTTTCCCGCAGAGCACGACAGAGCACAATCTGTTGACTCTCAGGAGATTTCGGTGAACATTCAGAAAACCAGGATTTCGTTGTTTCTCTCCAAACACTTAATACTCAAAGATTTAAAGTGCGAGATTCTCATTACGGTTTTTGGAGCCCAATCATGGAAATATTCCCTATCCTTGCACTGGGAGCGCCAACGGTGGCGGCCCGGCAATACAATCATATCATGAAAAAGTTTTTGGAAGTGCTGGTGGACGAGGATGGGAAGTTCCATTTCTCCACGGAAGAAGAGTTTGTCTCGGAGGAAGCGTTTGCCGTGGAGAATCCACGTGCGAAAGTAGAACACGCGAAGGATATTGACAAGTTGCTCAAGCGGCTGGTCCATGACATGACGGAATTCATGTGGCAGAACCAGGAACAGAAGGTCAGCCAGGCCGTCCGCCTGGTGGCGATGGCGGAAATCCTGGGATGCGCCCAGCCCTATGAACACGCGGAAGAGTTCTGGAGCCTGATGATGTTCCACACCATTCCGCAATTCGAGAAGTTCACAGCAGCCATCAAGAAGGCCTACGGTTTCGACGACCGGGCCGTGACGAGGCCCATCGTCGGCGGCGCCTGGGCCGGCGGCTCAAACACGATGCTATTCCCGCTCGGACAAACGCTCGGCAAAATGGGCAATTGACCATGGCCTTCGAGAGAATCTGTTTCCGGACGCTGCCGGATGGTAGCGTCCGGAAGGTCTATCCGTATCATGTCAGCCTGGAAGGAATGGCTAAACTGGTCCTCTGCCGGGATGACGAGGACTATGACGTGATGGTCAAATACATCTTCATTTGCGCGAAGCGGAAGAATGTGATCGTCGTCATCTACATCGCCATGTCCAACCATGGGCACGCAACCATCCTGGCCACCTGCCAAGATGATGCGGACGCTTTCAAGACGGAGTGGCTCCGGATGTACTCCCAGTACTTCAGCAAGAAGTACCACCAGCGGAAGGTCCTCCACCACACTTCTGCCGTCGCGCTCTATCTGGATTCCGAATGGTATCTCCGGAACACCCTGGCCTATGTTCCGAAAAACGCGCTGGACGCCCTGTCCAGGGTGGAAGACTACCGGTGGTCCGGTTATCGGGGCATGTTCTGCCAAGGGAAGGCTCCCGACGGCATTCGGAAAGCATGGACCCTGACGCGAAGGGAAAAGGAAGCCTGCTTCCATACCCACGATTCCCTGGACGGCGTCCCTTGGCTCGTCAATTCCGAGGGCGGACTGGAACCCGCCTCGGCCTGCGACCATGAATACCTGGAATCCGCCTTCGGGTATGACCAGGCCTTCTTTCTCAAGACCATCGGCACGGTCAATATGGCCGAGATGCACCAGAAACTGGTCGACAATCCCCGCCAGCGGCAGAACGACACCGAAATGCTCAAGACCATCGAAAGCATTGCCCAAGGCTGGTTCAAGTGCGGCCTCCTGGATCTTCCGCTGGAAAAGAAAGCCCGCCTCCTCCCCTACATCTACCGCTCCTTCCGTACATCCATCGCCCAGCTCGCCCGCTGCTTCGGCCTGGACCCGGACACGGTCGTCCGGATGGTGGGAAAACCCCGTCCCGCCGCTAAGTCCCATCCCGACGAGGGCAAGGCCGAAGGGTAAGTCTTGGTGCAGGTAGGACCCATTCCTAGCGCAGGTGAGCCCTTGGGAACAGAGGTAGTAGGCCGATGGCGCAGGCGGACTCCATTCTTGGCGCAGGTGGGGTTTTTGGTGGGGGACCTGCGCCACTGTAGTGCGTGGGAGCCCGTTTTGCGGCGCAGGTCCCCACCCTCTTTCCTCACCTGCGCCAACATCCCCCTACACCTGCGCCAAGATCTACCGGTACCTGCGCCAAAAACATCGGCACCTGCACCAAAAAGCCCATACACCTGCGCCACGTAGTGAAAAACGGGTTCGGTGAGCGGGATGAAAAGGGGTACCACCCGCCTATTAGGATGTGAGTGTTGTCACGGAAGTGAGTACCCACCGGCTAAGGAAGGTGAGGAAGGTGAGCAGGAACTGCCAGTCGATGTCGAAGTAGGATAGGCGACCAGGTCGATCGATGCAATAGAAGTATTCTGCCGATGGCGCAGGGCTTACCAGACAATCTCACCGGGGATGTCCACGCGGGAGGCGAGGTGGGTGGCGCGGTCGCCGAGGAGGGCGAGGAGGGTGGACCAGTAGGCTTCCTCCACGATGCCGGCAGGCTGGGCGCCGGAGATGACGGCGAGGCAGAAGGCGTGGATCAGTTCCACGGAGCCGTCGCCGGCCGCGCCCACGGAGCTGGCTCCGTCATTGACCGTCACATTTTCCGCGAAGCGTACGCCCGCATCCTTGGAGGCTTCTTCGGTGGCCCAGGAGGTGCCGGCGAAGGCGGCGTTGGAGAGGATGCCCTGCTCGATCTGGTCCAGGAGCTGGCGGATGCCGGAGCGCGGCCGGGGCGTCTCGCTGTACATCACGCCGCGGACCAGGTCGATGGTGCCTTCGCTGCCGAGGATCTGCTCGCCCATGCCGAAGTGCTTGTTGGAAATGATGGACTCGAAGGTCATGTGCACCCCGTTCGGGTACTGGTAGATGGCGGCCACGTTGTCGAAGACCTCGCGTCCGTCCTTCCAGTACTGGATGCTGCCGGTGCCCGTGACGAAGGAAGGCTGGAGGCCGCCCATGGCCCAGGAGCCGTTCTGGAGCTGGTGGCAGGCCAGTTCGGTCATCAGGCCGCGGGAGTATTCATCATAGAGACGCCAGTTGATGCGGCGCTCGAACTCCGGCGAAGGCACTTCCCGGCGCCAGTCGTTGTTGCGGTACCAGTAGTTGCGGATGCCCACGACCTGGCCGATGGCCCCATTGTGGACAAGCTCCATCGCCTGCACGTACTTGGGGTCGTACAGCCGCTGCTGGCCGACCATCAGCACCCGGTTCCCTTCCTTCCAGGCGCGGAACATTTCACTCAGCTGCTCGGGGGTATGAGCCATCGCCTTCTCGCAGAAGGTGTGCTTCCCGGCGGCCAGGGCGTCGATGGTCATCTGCGCATGCATCGACAGGGGCGTACAGATGATGACCCCGTCCACTTCCTTGTCTTCCAGGAGTTTCCGGTAATCCGTATAGCGTTTGGCCGACGGGCACAGGGCCGAGGCGGCGTCCAGGTGCGGTGGGAAGTCGTCGCACAGGGCGACGACCTGCGCCGCCGGGTCCTGCAGCAGGTTCGCCAGATGGAACTGGCCCCGGGAGCCGGTGCCAATGATGCCCAGGCGGGCTTTCTCCCCCGCCGCTTCCCGCTGCCGCTCGCTCGAGCAGGCGGACAGCCAGGGGAACAGGGCCAGCGTGGCCCCGCCGAAGGCGAGGCTGGACAGGAAGTCCTTGCGTGTCATTTTCTCACTCATAGTGTCAATGTCAGGGCCTGCCCGTCGGTGAGGCACCGGACCTCGGAGGCCCGGTAGCCGTCGAAGGCGGCCAGGATGTCGCCGCGCCGCTCGGCCGGAGCGACCCACAGGGCCGTCGACAGGACTTCCGTCACCATCGCGGAAGGGCCCGTCACGGCGACCAGGCCTTCCTTCTCCAGCGTGTTGCCCGTTGCCGGGTCGATGATATGTCCCCTTCCGTGGGGATCCTTGCCGGACACGGACAGGGCCTCCCCTTCCAGCTGGAAGGTATGGGCCGTCCGGTCCGCGTAATAGCTGTGGGCCACCGCCGCCGGCCAGGGCGCGCCCAGCGGATGCCGGCCGACGGCCGCGACGGAACTGCCCCCGAAGGAGATCAGGGCGCTCTCCGCCCGGGCGGAAACCAGCCGCACGGCCTGCTCCAGCACAAACCCCTTCGCGAACCCGCCGAGGTCCAGCCGCATGCCCGGCCGGGAGAACCGGACGGTATGGGCCGATGCGTCCAGCAGCACGGCACGGTCCGGGACCCGCGATCCCGCCGTCACGTCGAAATACCCGGAAGTCGCCTTCCGGAACGTCTCGCACAGCTGCAGGACCATGAACAGCTCCTCGTCCACCTCCACGGCCTCCCCGGCCGCCTTCCGGTTCACCTCCGCCAGCACGCTGCCGGGGAGGAACCGGTTATAGCGCCGGTCCGCCTCCTGCACGCGCTCCCACACGGCCCCCACCAGCGCCCGCGCCTCGTCCTCCGGCAGGAACGGCAGCAGAATCTCGCACCGGGTGTGCATCGCATCCAGCCGCGAATAGGCCGTCGGGACGGACGGATTGCGGGTGCTGTATAAAAACTCCACCTATTTCTTCTTTCGGAACAGCCAGACAATCAGGCGGATGGCCGTCCAGATCACGTAGAATCCCAGCGCGATTACCACCGTGTAGCCGATCTGCGTGAAAACCTCGTAGAACGGCGTATGGTAGTAGATGATGCAGCCGACGTTCAACAGGACGGCGAGCAGCAGGCACACGCCCGCCGTCTTGAGTTCGACCAGCTTGCGATGCGCCGTGATCAGGGTGTCTTTCATAACTCCTTGATCTTGATGTTCCGGTACCACACGAGGAACCCGTGGTCCTGCAGGAGGATGTAGCCTTCCTCGGCGTTGCCGAAGTTAGGCCAGTTCTTATACTTGCTGTACGCCACCAGGGCGTCCCACATCTGGTTGTTGCGCTCGTACTCCAGGAGCTTGTGCCCGTTGAGCCAGTGCTCCACGTGGTTGCCGTCCACGACGATCATGGCGCGCTGCCAGCCGTCGATAGTGTAGGTCTCCCATTCGCCCTTCGGGGCGGGAATCAGGTCGTACAGCGAGCCCATCGTGCGGTTCCCCTTCACGCCCAGCTTGGCGTCCGGGTGGCGCTGGTCGTCCAGGACCTGGTACTCGCAGCCGATGGCCGAGCCGCCGCCCTGGTTCATGAACGGGTCCACGAAGTACTTGATGCCGCTGTTCGCGCCCTCCGTGATCTTGAAATCGACCTTGAGGATGAAGTTGCGGTACTTGCGGGTGGTGATGATGTCGCCGCCGTTCACGCTCTCGCCGCCGTCGCCGGCATGGACATACAGCGTGCCGTTCTCGACGCTCCAGCCCTCGTGCGGGAAGGCGCCGTTCATCCGGGGACGGGCGCTCTGCCAGCCGTTCGCGGTCTTGCCGTCGAACAGGAGCTTCCAGCCGTCGGCGACCTCCTCCGGGGTGAGGGTGTTCGCGATGCAGTTCACGCACGGGGCGGTCGTGGGCGTCGCATACTTCTCCACGTCCTTGGTGAGGATGCGGAGGTCCTTCCAGCAGATCTTGTTGCCCATCTGGTCCGGGCCCACTACATGCACCTGCAGGGCGATGAAGCCCGTGGGATCCACGTCGTCGATGAGGTTCGTGCAGGGGATGCCGTTGACCCAGGTGCGGATGTGCGTGCCGATGCACTCCACGCGGGCGTGGTTCCAGCCGTCCTTGTAGGCCTTCCGGGCGGGCTCGTTCTCCGTCATCCGGTACAGCCACAGGCGGCGGGCCTCGTCATAGATGCCGCCGGTCCAGGCGCGCGGGGACGGGTCGATCTCGAACTGGTAGCCGTACACCAGGCCGCGGGCGTTGTCCTTGTGGCTCCGGAGCTGCACGCCGGAGTTGATGCCCTCGGTCATGAAGTCGAACTCCAGGATGAAATCGCCGTAGTCCTTCGTGGTGGCCAGGAAGGAATTGATCTTGCTGTCGGTGGCCGTGCCCACGATCATGCCGTCCTTCGCGGCGTACTTCGCCGTGCCGGTCACCTGCTTCCAGCCCTTGAGGTTCTTTCCGTTGAACAGTGGCTCCCACTCCTGCGCGGAAGCGGTCAGGCCCGCCAGCGCGAGGCCCAGGATCAGTGCTAACTTTTTCATCATTGTCATTTCGAGCTTGTCGAGAAATCTACATCCTGTAATATTCTTCCCAACCCTTGCGCGGCGGATTGCCCACGAGGAGGGCGTTCGCGAAGGGATCGTTCACGATGGTCTTGCTGGCCGCGTCGAAGGTGAGCTTGCGGCCGGTGCGGATGGCGACCACGCCCAGGGCGAAGGTCTGGCACATCGGGCCGAACAGCTCGAACGGGGAACGCGTCTTCTCCAGGCCCTGGCAGGCGAGGAGGAAGTTCGCGAAGTGGTTGGACGGGCTCTTGGGCACTTCCGGCAGGCGGGAGGCCATCTCGGCCGCCTTCTCCTTCGGGATGATCTCCAGGGTCGCCCCGTGGCTGCCGCCCTTGAAAGTCAGCTCCTTGGAATAGATGATCTTGCCCGGGCTCAGGGCCGACGGGGTGAAGGTGCCGTCCATGTTCGTCGCGGGAACATCCGCGGCGTTGTTGGTGGTGGGCCCATACCCGGCCGGGAGCGGCGGGAAGTTCTTCTGGCCGTCGTACCACATCATCTCCACCGGCGGCATGTCGCCGCGCGGGCCGAACTTGAAGCGGAGGGTGGTCTCCTGCGGGAAGAAGAAGTCGTTCGCGCCCGTGAGCTTCAGCGGGTCGATCTCGTACGGCAGGCCCAGCTCCAGGAACTGGTGGCACGTGTCGATCAGGTGCGCCGCCCAGTCGCCGATGGCGCCCATGCCGAAGTCGAACCAGCCGCGCCAGTTGCCGGGATGGTACTTCCCGTTGTAGTCATGCCACTGGGCCGTGGTGAGCCAGGTGTCCCAGTCCATGCCCGGAGGAAGGGGCTCCGCTTCCGGGAACTTCTTGATATTCACGTCATAGGGATGCCAGCGGCGCCAGTCGTTGTGGTGCGCGACAATCTTGTAGACATCCTTGATGATGCCGGCGTCCTTCCAGGCCTTGAACTGGAAGTAGTTCGCCTCGGAGTGGCCCTGGTTGCCCACCTGCGTGGCGAGCTCGGGATGCTTCCGCGCGGCCGCCATCAGCAGCTCGCACTCGTGGAAGGTGCGCGCCATGGGCTTTTCCACATACACGTGCTTGCCGCAGTGGAGGGCGAGCATCGCGACGGGGAAATGCGCGAAGTCCGGGATGGCGACGCACACGGCGTCGAAATGGTCCGCGTACTCGTCGAAGAGCTTGCGGAAGTCCTTGAAGAGCTTCGCCTTGGGGAACTTGGCGATGGTCTTGCGGCTTTCGGCGCTCTCCGGGTCCACGTCGCACAGGGCGACGATGTCGCAGAGGCCGGTCCGGGTGAAATCGTCGATGATCTGGGCGCCGCGGTTCGCGATGCCGATGGCGGCGAGGCGCACCTTGGCCCCCTTGGCGGGCGCCGGGGAGGAGCCGCCGAGGCCCTGGGCGGAAAGGTGCTGCACGCCGAGGATGGCGCCGGCCGTGCCGAGGCCGGCCGTCTTCAGGAAGTTGCGTCGGGAAAGAGATTCCATAAGTTTCAGTGTTATGTATTGCACAAAAATAAAAAAATCTTACGGATTTCTTCATACATTTGTGTATCCAATCCTGTCATTATTTGTATCATCCGGGTATGATTATGAAGAAGTTTATCATTTCCCTGCTGCTGGCGGCCGCCTGCCTGGCCGCCCCCGCCCAGACTGCACGCCAGTTCACCCTCCCCCTGAGCGATGACGGCGTGGCGCAACTCGTTGTCTATCTGCCTGAACAGCCCACCGGCCGGGCGGTCGTCTGCTGCCCCGGCGGCGGCTACGCCGTCCTGTCCAATACGCACGAAGGGGCCGCCTGGTCCGAGTTCTTCAACGCCAAGGGCATCGCTTTCGCCCTGGTGAACTACCGCATCCCGCACGGGGACCGCACCCTTCCCATCGGCGACACCGAGCGGGCCATGCGCACGATGCGCGACAGCGCCGCCGTCTGGCACCTCAACCCGCGCGACATCGGCATCATGGGCTCCTCCGCCGGCGGACACCTGGCATCGACCATCGCCACCCACACCCCGTACGAACTCCGGCCGGACTTCCAGATCCTCATCTATCCCGTCATCACGATGGGCCCCGGCACGCACCAGGGCTCACTGGACGGCCTCCTGGGCGACCAGCAGAAGGATCCCGACCTGGTCCGCCTGTACAGCAACCAGTTCCAGGTGAAGACGCACCAGACGCCGCCCGCCATCATCATCCTCTCCGATGACGACGGCCTCGTTCCGCCCGTTCCCAACGCCATCGCCTACTACAGCGCCATGCACAACGAGGGCATCAGCTGCTCGCTGCACGTGTACCCCTCCGGCGGCCACGGCTACGGCTACATGCCCTTCTTCGCCTACCGGGAGCAGATGCTCTCCGACCTCTCCGCCTGGCTGGACAAGCTGCCCGCCCCGGCCCCGGACGCCATCAAGGTGGCCTGCATCGGCGACAGCATCACCGACGGCCACGGCATCGACCTCCGGGACGTGAACGGCTATCCCGCCCAAATGCAGAAGCTGCTCGGCGAGCGATACCACGTCCGGAACTTCGGCCTCAGCGCCCGTACGCTCATGCATTCGGGCGACCTCCCGTACATGAACGAGGGCATCTGGCAGGACGCCCTCGCCTTCCAGCCGGACGTCGTCGTCATCATGCTGGGCACCAACGACTCCAAGGGCTACAACTGGGTCCACAAGAAAGACTTCGAGGGCGACCTGAAGAAGATGCTGGACGCCCTCCAGGCGCTCCCGTCCAAGCCCAAGATCTACCTCTGCAAGCCCGTCCCCGCCCTCAAGGACAGCTGGACCATCTCCGAATCCGTCATCACCGGGGAGATCGTCCCGCTGCTGGAAAAGGCCGTGAAGAAGGAGAAGCTGGAAGGGATCATCGACCTGCACGCGGCCCTCGAGGGGCATCCGGAGATGATGCAGGACGACGGCATCCATCCCAATGCCGCCGGCGTCCGGAAGATGGCCGAGACGGTGGCCAGAGTCATCGACCCGGACGTCAAGATTCCGGAGCGGCCCGTCTGGCGGATGCGGTAGCGAGTTTTGGACCCGGAACAGAATCTTTGTTCCGGGTTTTTATTATATTTGTAGTTTGAATATGAAAGACAAGATGAATATGAAACGAATTGCCCTGATCATGGCCGCGCTGGCCATCCTCGTCACCGGCTGTAGCAAAGGGAAGAAATACACCCTGACAGGCAGCCTGGAAACGGCGAACTTCAAGCAGTCCCCCGACTCGCTGGTCCTGGTGAGCGACGACCTGCCCAACATCTATACCATTCCCGTCAAGGACGGGGCCTTCTCCTTCTCCGGAAGGGTGGTGAAGCCGATCGTTGCCACCCTGAAAGAGCCCGGCAAGAAAGTGGTCAACAAACCGATCGTCCTGGAAAAAGGCACGATCACCTTCGAAAACGGCTATCCCCGCGGGACGCCGCTGAACGAAGCTTTCTACGAATTGAGCCAGCAGGTCAAGGAGACCATTCGGGCGAATCGCGAGAATCAGGAGGCTATACCTGAGGCCCTGTCCAAGCTCTACCGCGACTACCTCACCCAGCATCCCGACGATCCCTCCGCCGTCATCGCCCTCATGTCGGCCCGGCGTTACATGAAACCGGACATGATGTCCGAACTCATCGCCCTGACCTCCAAGTCCGTCCAGAACGACAGCCACATCGACAAGATCAAGCTGGAGCTCCGCCTGCGTGGCGCGATGTAGCCGCGGGCCATGAAAAGACTCCTCTCCATCCTGGGACTCACCCTCCTGCTGGCTTCCGCCTGCGGGAGGAACGGTCACTATACGGTCATCGTGTCGCTGGACGGCAATCGCTGGGACTATCCCGCGTACTACGAGATGCCGTTCTTCGACAGTCTCGCCACCGTGGGGGTCTCGGCCGCCATGGAGCCTTCGTTCCCGGCCTCGACCTTCCCGAACCATTACACGATGGCGACGGGGTGCGTACCGGACCACAACGGCATCGTGAACAACAGTTTCCGCGATCCGGACGACGGCTCGCACTATGCGATGAACGACTCCACCAAGCGGTTCAACCCCAAATACTACCTGAAGGAACCCATCTGGATCACGGCCCAGAAGCAGGGCGTGGTCACAGGCAACATCTACTGGCTGGGCGGCGACGTCGCCATCCAGGGCCAGTACCCGACCTACTGGCGCAACTGGAACGAACAGCCCCACTGGACGTTCGAGGAGCGGGTGGACGAGGCCGTGCGGCTGATGAGCCTCCCGAAGAAGGAGCGCCCGCGCCTGCTGATGGTCTATTTCGACGAGCCGGACCACACCGGCCACGTCTATGGCCCGATCGCGGCCGAGACGGCGGAGATGACGCACCGGATGGACAGCCTCATGCACGCCTTCTACCTCCGGCTGATGAAGCTCCCCCATGGGAAGAAGATCAACTTCATCCTGGCGGGCGACCACGGCATGACGGAGATCAGCCCGGACCGCTTCGTCTCCTGGGCGGAGGCCCTGGATGACGCTTGGATCGAGGACATCACCGGTTCCATCCCCACCAGCATCTTCTGCAAGGAAGGCTGCGTGGACACGGCGTACCGGACCCTTTCCAAGATTCCGCACCTGAACGTATACCGCCACGGCGAACTGCCGGATTCCCTGAACTACGGGACCTCCGACCGCCTGGGCGACCTCATCGTCTCCCCGGACCTGGGCTGGCAGTTCAATTTCGCCCCCTCCAGGAACCAGGGCACCCACGGCTTCGCGCCGCAGGAGGCCGACATGCTCGTCGCCTTCCGCGCCGTCGGCCCGGATTTCAAGAAGGGCTACGAGGCCCATCCCTACGAAGAAGGGCGCATCGCCGCCTTCAAGAACATCGACCTGTACCCGATGCTCTGCGACTTGCTGGGCATCCAGCCGGCCCCGGTGGACGGGGAACTCGGACGAATCGAACAAATCTTAAAATAACCAACGCATTATGAGACTCGACGGAAGACGGGAAAGTTCCAATGTGGAAGACCGCAGAGGAATGAGCGGCGGCACCGCCGCCGGTATCGGACTGGGCGGCGTCGCCCTTATCGCGCTGATCGTGCTCCTGCAGGGCGGCTCCCTCGGAGACGTGGTCAAGAGCGTGATCAACAGCGGCGGCATCCAGACGACCCAGCAGAGCAGCTATGAACCCACGCCCGAGAACGAGGCGCTCGCCAAGTTCTCCCGCCAGATCCTCGCCTCCACCGAAGACGTGTGGAGCGCCTATTTCCGGGAGGCCGGCATCGGCACGTACCGGGCGCCGACCCTGGTCCTGTATTCCGGCGCCACCGCCACCGCCTGCGGCACGGGACAGGCCGCCATGGGCCCGTTCTACTGCTCCGGCGACGAGAAACTGTACATCGACCTGAGCTTCTTCTCCACCATGCGGCAGCAGCTCGGGGCCGACGGCGACTTCGCCTATGCGTACGTCATCGCCCATGAGGTAGGCCACCACGTGCAGAACCTGCTCGGCACCCTGGGCCAGGCCCATCAGCAGATGGCCCGGATGAACAAGGCCGACGCGAACCGCGTGAGCGTCCGCATCGAACTCCAGGCGGACTTCTATGCCGGCGTCTGGGGCCACTATGAGAGCCAGATGTTCGGCTCGCTGGAGGACGGCGACCTGATGGAGGCCATCAACTGCGCCTCCAAGATCGGCGACGACTACCTCCAGAAGAAAGCCCAGGGCTACGCCGTCGAGGAGTCCTTCACCCACGGCACCGCCACCCAGCGCATGAAATGGCTCAAGAAGGGCCTGCAGACGGGTGACCTCCGCCAGGGCAACACCTTTGAACTCAGTGACAGCCAGTTATGAGCAAGAAACACTTCACCTTACCTTACGAGGGAGGCCTGATCGAGAAGAATCTCCCGAAGGGCATCCTGCACAACTATGAAAAAATCTGGACCGAGATCTATGCCGAATCCCGGCCCGCCTCCTATGCGGTGGCCGACCTCGTGGTCGATGCCATCAAGGCCACCCCGGAAGGGCGGCTGTTCCGCCTGGGCCTGACGACCGGCACCACCCCGACTTCCCTGTACAACGAGCTCGCCCGCCGCTACCAGTCCGGGCTGGTCTCCTTCCGGAACGTCGAGGTCGTGTCCATCGACGAGTACTATCCGTCCTCCGAGGACGCCATCCAGAGCCGCAACCACCGCCTCCACGAGATGCTGCTGGACAAGGTGGACATCCGCAAGGAGAACATCCACATCCCCGACGGCACCGTCCCCCAGGAGTTCGTCTCCCAGTACTGCGCCGAATTCGACAAGAAGGCCCGGAACCTGGACTTGCTGGTGATCGGCATCGGCGAGGACGGCCAGGTGGGCTTCAATGAAGCCGGCAGCAACGAAAAGACGCGCACCCGCACCGTCCGCCTCTCCTACAAGTCCCGCAAGCGCCAGGCCAAGAACTTCAACCATGACATCGCGGCCACCCCGCAGAGCGCCATCACGATGGGCATCGGCACCATGCTCACCGCCGGCCGCATCGTCCTGATGGCTTGGGGCGAGGACAAGGCCCGGGCCGTCAAGGCCATCGCCGAAGGCGAGATGACCTCCGCCTGCCCGGCCTCCCTGCTGCAGCGCCACGACCACATCCACTTCTTCGTGGACGAGACCGCCGCGAGCCTCCTGACCCGCGTGGTCGCCCCCTGGCTCGTGGGTCCCTGCGACTGGACGCCCAAGTTCGTCCGCAAGGCGGTCGTGTGGCTGTGCCAGACCGTCGGCAAGCCGATCCTCAAGCTCACGGAAAAGGACTATCTGGAGAACAACCTCGGCGAACTGCTCGAGAAATACGGCCCCTACGACAAGATCAACATCGACGTCTTCAACGACCTCCAGCACACGATCACGGGCTGGCCGGGCGGCAAGCCCGGCGCCGAGGCCGAGGACGCCACGCGGCCCGTGTCGGCCAAGCCGTTCCCGAAGACCGTCCTGATCTTCTCCCCGCACCCGGACGACGACGTGATCTCCATGGGCGGCACCTTCATCCGCCTGGCCTCCCAGGGCCACGACGTGCATGTCGCCTACGAGACCTCCGGCAACGTGGCGGTCCACGACGACGTCGTGCTCCAGCACATGGACGCCGCCTTCCAGCTGGGTTTCGCCGACAAGTTCGACGAGGCCAAGGCCCTCGTGGAGAGCAAGCGTCCCGGCGAGCCCGAACCCCGGGCCCTGCTGGAGATGAAGGGCGCCATCCGCCGCAGCGAAGCACGCGGCGCGGTCCGCTCCTTCGGCCTCAACGACAACACCAACGCGCACTTCCTGAACCTCCCGTTCTACGAGTCCGGCGGCATCAAGAAGAATCCGCGCACGCAGGCCGACGTGGACATCATCAAGGAGCTCATCGTCCGGCTGAAGCCCCACATGATCTTCATGGCAGGCGACCTGGCGGACCCGCACGGCACGCACCGCGTGTGCACCGAGGCCGCGCTCGACGCAGTCGAGCAGCTCAAGGCCGAGGGCAACGACTGGCTTGCCGACACCCACATCTGGCTCTATCGCGGCGCCTGGATGGAGTGGGAGCTCGGCCGCGTGGACATGGCCGTCCCGCTGAGCCCGGACGAGGTCGTCAAGAAGCGCCACGCCATCTTCCGCCACCTCTCGCAGAAGGACATCGTCCCGTTCCCGGGCGAGGATCCCCGCGAGTTCTGGCAGCGCGCCGAAGAGCGCACACAGAACACCGCCCGGCTCTACGACCAGCTGGGCATGGCGGAATACCAGGCCATCGAGGTTTTCCTGAAACTCTGTTAGTTCCAGTGTATATTTAACTTACTTAGCATCATGAAAGTCATCATCCGTGACAACGCGAAACAGGGCTCCCTCTGGGCGGCGCACTACATCGCGTCCAAGATCAACGAGAAGGCCAAAGTCTCCGACAAGCCTTTCGTGCTGGGCCTCTGCACCGGCTCCACCCCGATCGACACCTATGCCGAGCTCATCCGCATGGTTAAGGCCGGCGAGGTCTCCTTCAAGAACGTGATTTCCTTCAACATGGACGAGTACGTGGGCCTTCCCGTGGACCATCCCGAGAGCTACCACTCCTTCATGCACCGCTACCTGTTCGACCACATCGACGAACCGGCCGGGAACATCCACATCCTGGACGGAAACGCGCCCGACACCGAGGCCGAATGCGCGGCCTATGAGCAGGCCATCGTCGATGCCGGCGGTTTCGACCTGTTCCTCGGCGGCGTGGGCGAAGACGGCCACATCGCCTTCAACGAGCCCTTCTCCTCGCTGAGCTCCCGCACCCGCGTCGTGACGCTCACCCAGGACACCCGCGAGGTCAACGCCCGCTTCTTCGACGGCGATCCGGAGGCGGTTCCCGCCCAGGCGCTCACCGTGGGCGTCGCCACCGTCCTGTCCTCCAAGGAGGTCGTCATCCTCGCCTTCGGTTCCAAGAAGGCGCGCGCCCTGAAGGATGCCATCGAGGGGCCGATGTCCCACTACTGCACCCTCAGCGGCCTGCAGAACCACCCCGCCGGCACCATCGTCTGCGACGAGGCGTCCATCGGCGAGGTGAAGGTCAACAGCTACCGCTACTTCAAGGCCGTCGAGGCCGCGGAGAACCGGTAAACCCAACCTGTAACCACTGTTCGGAGATATGAAGAAGAAAACGATCCTGCGCATCGTCCTCGCGGTGCTCGCGGCCGCGATTCTCGGCGGCTGCCTCTACCTGAATTCCCTGCTGCCCATCATCACGGGCTATGCAGCCAAGAACCTTGCGTCGGACGTTTTCGTCTCCGGGCGGGAACCGGCGGACGTGGAGGCCCTCGACCTCCACTTCTCCTTCATCAAGTTCACCCGCAACAAGGTGGACTTCGAGAACAAGACGGTGACGAGCCGCTTCCTCTGGGGCAAGTCCGTCGCCGCCTGGCGCGAGGGATACGGCGTCACGCTGCTCCGCGGCAAGAAGGCCGCGGAATTCCAGGCCCAGAAATATCCCCTCGTCCCCGAGGCCGAAGGCCCGGACTTTCTGGAGCCCGGCGACTCCGCCCTCACGGCGCGGCTCGCGCCCATCGCCCAGGCCCTGGTCGACGACCACGCCTACAACGGGACGCCTTTCGCCTTCGTCGTCCTGCACGAGGGCAAGGTGGTGGCCGAGCGGTACCGCGAAGGCCTCTCCGCCCGCACGCGGCTCCTCAGCTGGAGCATGGCCAAGAGCTTCACGAACGCCCTCGCCGGCCTGATGTACGGCGACGGCCTGGTGGACATCTTCGCCCCCACGGGCATTCCCGAGTGGCAGGGCGACGAGCGGTCCGCCATCACGCTCAACGACCTGATGCAGATGCAGAGCGGCCTTGAGTGGAACGAGGACTACGGCAACCGGTCCGACGTGAACCTGATGCTGCACCGGGAAAAGGACATGGGCCTGTACGCCATCGACAAACCTCTCGAGCACAAACCCGGCACTTTCTGGTACTACTCCAGCGGCAGCACGAACATCGTCATGCGCTACCTGCGCGGGAAGTTCGCCTCCGACGCGGAGTTCCTGACCTATGTGCGCGAGCGGCTCTTCGCCCCGCTGGGCATCCACAACGCGGTTTTCGAGCCGGACATGAGCGGCACCCCGGTGGGCTCGTCCTACCTGTACATCACCGCCCGTGAATTCGCCAGCTTCGGGCAGCTGTTCCTCGGCGACGGCGTCTTCCAGGACCGTCGGATCCTTCCCGAAGGCTGGGTGGAATACAGCGTCACCCCCGCATCCGCCAGCAACGACGGATACGGCTCTTTCTTCTGGCTGAACAAGGACGGCTTCTGGCCGGACATCCCCAAGGACATGTTCAACTGCCAGGGCCACGACGGCCAGGAAATCTTCATCATCCCCTCCAAGGACCTGGTCGTAGTCGTCCTGGGCTATTCCCCGAAACCCGACCGGGTGGTCGACTGGAACGCCCTCGTGAGAGATATCATCAATCAGCTGTAGCCGATCGGAATACCGGCAAATACCTTACTTCAGCAGCTTCTTGACCAGGCGCCAGACCAGGATCAGGACTACGGCGCCGATGACGAAGAACCCGGCCAGCCAGCCGGCGATGGCTCCGAAGAGCAGGGTGATGAGAATGTTCATGGTATTGGTTATTAGTTCGCTCCGCAACGATAAGAAACTTTTCCCAAGAATCAAACGGTCACCCCATAAACAAAAAAACCGCCGCTTGCAAGGCGCCGGAGGGATATCTGGGATTCCGGGTCGAGCCCGGAATGACGGGTGGATTGCAAGGGACTTCGTACTCGTCCCATTGCTTATGTATTTGTCTTCAGTAGCGGGAGTGGGTCACGATCCCACGACCTCCGGATTATGAATCCGACGCTCTAACCAGCTGAGCTACCCCGCCGTCGTTTTTTCAAAATAAAAATCAGCTTGACGAAGGCTGATTTTCAGTTGAGATAGAAGGACTCGAACCCTCACTGACAGAGCCAGAATCTGTAGTGCTACCATTACACCATATCTCAATATCCCGAATTCGGGACTGCAAAGGTACTACTTTTTTCCGAATGTGCAAGCCGTTTTCGGAAAAAAAGCGGAAGAAGATCGAAAAAAGATGCGGTCAGTCCCGGCTTACTCCCACTCGATGGTGCCCGTGGGCTTCGGGGTGAGGTCGTAGAGGACGCGGTTCACACCCGGAACTTCCGTGATGATGCGCTTCGTGATGTGGTGCAGGAGCTCGTAAGGGATTTCCTCGATGGTGGCGGTCATCGCGTCGCGGGTGTTGACGGCCCGGATGATGACCGGCCAGTCCCAGCTGCGCTTGTTGTCCTTGACGCCCGTGGACTTGTAGTCGGGGACGATGGTGAAGTACTGCCAGACCTTGCCTTCCAGGCCGTTCTTCGCGAATTCTTCGCGCAGGATGGCGTCGCTCTCGCGCAGGGCCTCCAGGCGGTCACGGGTGATGGCGCCGGTGCAGCGGACGCCCAGGCCGGGGCCGGGGAACGGCTGGCGGAAGACCATGTTGTCAGGGAGGCCGAGTTCCTTGCCGATGACGCGGACCTCGTCCTTGAAGAGGAGCTTGATGGGCTCCACGAGCTCGAACTGGAGGTCTTCGGGGAGACCGCCCACGTTGTGGTGGGACTTCACGGGGCCGGATTCCACGATGTCCGGATAGATGGTACCCTGGGCCAGGAAGCTGATGCCGTCCAGCTTGCGGGCTTCCTCTTCGAACACGCGGATGAATTCCGCGCCGATGATCTTGCGCTTCTGCTCGGGATCGGCCACGCCGGCGAGCTTGTCGAGGAAGCGGTCGACGGCATCGACATACACGAGGTTGGCGTCCAGCTCGTCACGGAACACGCGCACCACCTGCTCGGGCTCGCCCTTGCGGAGGAGTCCGTGGTTCACATGGACGGAAACCAGCTGCTTGCCCACCGCCTTGATGAGGAGCGCCGCGACGACGGAGGAGTCCACACCGCCCGACAGGGCGAGCAACACCTTCTTGTCGCCGATCTGCGCACGCAGCTCCTTGACCTGTTCTTCGATGAATTTCTGCGCCAGCGCAGGGGTCGTGATCCGCTCCATGTCCGCGGGACGAACGTTACCAGTAGTCATGATCGTAAATGCTTGATTGTTAATTTCGTTTTATTCCCATTCAATGGTTGCCGGCGGCTTGGAGCTCACGTCGTACACGACGCGGTTCACGCCCCGGACCTTGTTGATGATGTCGTTGGAGACTTCGGCGAGGAAGTCGTACGGGAGGGGGAACCAGTCGGCGGTCATCGCGTCGGTGGAGACCACCGCGCGAAGCGCGACCGGATGCTCGTAGGTGCGCTCGTCGCCCATGACGCCGACGCTGCGGATAGGCAGCAGGACCACGCCCGCCTGCCAGATGGCGTCGTACAGGTTCGTGGCCATGAAGCGCGGGTCGGAAGCGCTGCGGAAGCCCATCCCCGTGCAGTCGTAGGCGCGGAGGGCCTTGATGTAGATGTCGTCCGCCTCGCGCAGGATACGGAGCTTTTCCTCCGTGACGTCGCCCAGGATGCGGACGCCGAGGGACGGGCCCGGGAAGGGATGCCGGTTCACGAGCTCCTCCTTGATGCCGAGGGCGCGTCCGACGCGGCGGACTTCGTCCTTGAACAGCATCCGGAGGGGTTCCACGACCTGCAGGTTCATCTCCTTGGGCAGGCCGCCTACATTATGATGGCTCTTGATCTTGGAGGCGATGCCGGGGATGCCGGCGGATTCGATGACGTCGGGGTAGATGGTGCCCTGGGCGAGCCAGCGGGCGCCTTCGATCTGCCGGGCGTACTTGTCGAAGGTCTCCACGAACAGGCGGCCGATGACCTTCCGCTTGGCCTCGGGCTCGGTGACGCCGGCGAGGGCGTCGAGGAAGGCCTTGGAAGCATCGACCCCGATGACATTCAGGCCCATGTCCTGGTACGAGGCGAGGACGTCCTCGAACTCGTTCTTCCGGAGGAGCCCGTTATTGACGAAAATGCTGGTGAGGTTGTGGCCGATGGCCTTGTGCAGCAGAACGCCGGCGACGGTGGAGTCCACCCCGCCGCTGAGGCCCAGGATGACCTTGTCGTCCCCGAGCTTCGCGCGGAGGTCCGCCACCGTGGTCTCGATGAAGGAGTCCGGCGTCCAGTCGCCTGCGCAGCCGCAGATGCCGAGGGCGAAGTTCGCGAGGATCTTCGTCCCCTCTTCCGTATGGAACACCTCGGGGTGGAACTGGACCGCGAAGGTGGGCTCGCCCACGATCTGGTAGGCGGCGTACGGGATGTCGGCGGTCTGGGCGATGGCGACGCCCCCTTCCGGGAGACGGGAGATGGTGTCGCCGTGGGACATCCACACCTGGGAATGGACCTTGACGCCGTCCATCAGCGGGGAGTCCGGACGGATGACGTCCAGCATCGCCCGGCCGTATTCCCGGGCGAGGGAGCCCTCGACCTTGCCGCCGCAGCGGTGCGCGATGTACTGGGCGCCGTAGCAGATGCCCAGCACCGGCAGCCTGCCTTTCACGCAGTCCAGGTCGAACTGCGGGGCGTTCGCGTCCCTGACGGAGCAGGGGCTGCCGGACAGGATGACACCCTTCACGGTGTCGTCCAGCGCCGGCATCTTATCAAAGGGGAAGATCTCGCAATAGACGTTCAGCTCCCGCAGGCGGCGGCCGATCAGCTGGGTCACCTGGGAGCCGAAGTCGAGGATCAGGATCTTATTCACCGCGGGAATAGTTGGGCGTTTCCTTGGTGATGGTGATGTCGTGCGGATGGCTCTCGGTCATGCCGCTGGCGGTAACGCGGGTGAACTTCGCGCTCTTGAGGGCCTCCAGGTCCTTCGCGCCGCAGTAGCCCATGCCGGAGCGGAGGCCGCCCACCAGCTGGTACACCGTCTCGGCGAGGGTGCCCTTGTACGGAACCCGGCCCACGATGCCTTCCGGGACCAGTTTCTTGAGTTCCACCTTGTCGGACTGGAAGTAGCGGTCCTTGGAGCCGGCCGCCATCGCGTCGATGGAGCCCATGCCGCGGTAGGCCTTGAACTTGCGGCCGCTGTAGATGATCGTCTCGCCCGGGGATTCCTCGGTGCCGGCGAACATGGAACCGCACATCACGCAGTCGCCGCCGGCCGCGAGGGCCTTGACGACGTCGCCGGAGTAGCGGAGGCCGCCGTCGGCGATGAGGGTCGCGCCCGTGCCCTTGATGGCCTGGTACGCATTGTAGATGGCGCTCAGCTGGGGCACGCCCACGCCCGCCACGATGCGGGTGGTGCAGATGGAGCCCGGGCCGATGCCCACCTTCACGCCGTCGGCGCCGGCGTTCACCAGGTCGCGGGCGCCTTCCTCGGTGGCGACATTGCCCACGACGACGTCCAGCGACGGGAACGAGGCCTTCACGCGCTTCAGGAGGTCGATCACGCCCTTGCTGTGGCCGTGGGCGGAGTCGAGGACGACCGCGTCCACGCCCTCGGCGTAGAGGGCGGCCACGCGGTCCAGGGCGTCCGGCGTGATGCCGATGCCCGCCGCCACGCGGAGACGGCCCTTGGCGTCCTTGCAGGCCTCCGGGTGCAGGCGCTCCTTGATGAGGTCCTTGTAGGTGATCAGGCCCACGATGCAGCCCTTCGCATCCACGACGGGAAGCTTCTCCACCTTGTATTTCTGGAGGACCGACTTCACATACTCGCGGTCCGTGCGGGAATCGGGGATGGTGACCAGGTTGTCGGCCGTCATGACGGCGCGGACCGGGACGTCCAGGTCGTCGAAGAAACGGACGTCGCGGTTCGTGACGATGCCCACGAGGTGCCGCTCGCCGTCGGTGACGGGGATGCCGCCGATGTGGTTCTCCCTCATCAGGCGGAGGGCGTCGCCCACGGTCTGGTCCTGGTTGATGGTGACCGGGTCGCTGATCATCCCGTTCTCGGAACGCTTGACCTTCCGGACCTCGGCCGCCTGGGCGGCGATGCTCATATTCTTATGGATGACGCCGATGCCTCCTTCCCTTGCCAGGGCGATGGCCATCGGCGCCTCGGTGACCGTGTCCATCGCGGCGGACACGACCGGTATGTTCAAGCTGATGTTCCGGGAAAAGCGGGTGTGCAGGCTCACTTCCCGCGGAAGGACTTCGGAGTACGCCGGGACAAGGAGTACATCGTCAAAAGTAAGGCCTTCCTGGGCAATTCTTTCATCGATAAAGGACATGGCTCACGCAGATTTTTGCAAAGGTAGCAAAAAACGGCAAAAATCCGGCAAAAAATCCGCGGGTCAGCGACTGTATTTCCGCGGGAAACGGAAGACGATGGAGAGGGCGGCCACGAGGCCCAGGGCGAAGGGATAATAGAGGTAGCCCGTGATGGCGGCGGCGGAGACCCCGGCGAGGCCGGAGGCCATCAGCATCTGCGCACCGTAGGGGATGATTCCCTGCACGAGGCACGAGAACGTGTCCAGGATGGAGGCCGTCTTGCGCGGGTCCAGGTTGTACCGGTCCGAGATGTCCTTCGCCAGCGGACCCACGGTGATGATGGCGATGGTGTTGTTCGCCGTGCAGAAGTTCACGAGGGACACCAGGCCGGCGATGGAGAAATAGGCCCCGCGCGGCCCCCGGATGCGCCGGGTGAGGCCGTCGATGATGAAGTCCAGGCCGCCGTTGTACCGGATGAGCGCCAGCATGCCGCCCGCGAGCAGGGAGACGATGATGAGCTCGCCCATCGACCCGATCCCGGTGCCGATGGAGGTCATCCAGCCGATCCAGTCGTAGGCGCCCGTGATCCAGCCGAGGATTCCGTTCACGATGATGCCGATGGTGAGCACGGTCACCACGTTCACCCCCGCCAGGGCGAGGCCAATCACGAGCAGGTACGGCACCAGGCCCAGCCACTGCACGCTCTGCACGGCGGGCGCCGCCTCCACTTTCAGGCCCATGATCACGTACAGCACGGTCACGAGGAGCGCGGCCGGCGCGGCGATCCACAGGTTCGCGCGGAACTTGTCGCGCATGGAGCAGCCCTGACTCTTGGTGGCCGCCACCGTCGTATCGGAAATGAAGGACAGGTTGTCGCCGAAGAAGGCCCCGCCGATGACGACCGCCGTCATCAGGGGCACGCCCACGCCCGTTTCCGAGGCGATGCCCGCCGCGATGGGCACCAAGGCCACGATCGTGCCCACGCTGGTGCCGATGGCCATCGAGATGAAACAGGCCGCGAGGAAAAGCCCCGCGAAAATGAGCTTCCCGGGCAGGATCCGGAGCGTGGCGTTCACCGTCGCGTCGATGGCACCGATATCCTTCGCCGTCGCCGCGAACGCCCCCGCCAGCACGAAGATCCAGATCATCAGGAGCACGTTCCGGTTCCCCGCCCCGGACGAGAAGATGGAAATCTTGTCGTCCGTCTTGTCCACGCTCCGCGTGATGAGCATCGCATACGCCGACGCGATGATGAACGCCGCCGCGACCGGGACCTTGTAGAAGTCCCGCGCCACGAGGGACGAAACCAGGTACACCAGCAGGAACACCAGGAGCGGGCTCAGGGCGAGCCAGCCGTTCATCTTCTTTCCGACAGGCAGGTTCTCTTGGGGATTCTCGGTATGGATAGCCATGACAGTTCGTTTGGGGATGTTTACAAAGATACGAAAAGATTCCGTACCTTTGCCCTTGATGAAACCGAATGTCCGTCTCGACGTGCCCCTCGGGGCGAAACGCGTGCTCCTGCACGCGTGCTGCGCCCCGTGCTCCAGCGCGGTGGTGGAGTGCCTCATGGACAATGGCGTCGAGACGACCATCTTCTACTCCAACTCGAACATCTTTCCGAAGGAGGAGTACGACCACCGGCTGAACGAGTGCATCCGCTACGCCCGGGAATGGGGCATCCCCATCGTGGACGACGTGTACGACCACGGGGACTGGGGCGGCTGCGCGGAAGGGCTCGAGAACGAGCCCGAGCGCGGCGGACGCTGCCTGCAATGCTTCAAGTACCGCCTCCTCCGCGCCGCCCGCTACGCCGCGGAAAACGGCTTCCCCGTCCTCACGACCACCCTCGCCTCCTCCCGCTGGAAGAGTCTCGAGCAAGTCAATGAAGCCGGGGAATGGGCCTGCAGCCAGGTGGAAGGGGTCGTCTGGTGGCCCCGGAACTGGCGCAAGGGCGGGCTGCAGGAGCGCCGGAACGAAATCATCCGCAGCGAGCGGTTTTACAACCAGCTCTACTGCGGATGCGAATTTTCACGTCATTCCGGGCTTGACCCGGAATCTCTCTAGAACACGAAGCCGAGACCGAGCTTCAGGTTGGAGCGGTGGGTCTTGGTGGCGTTGTCGCCCTTGTACAGATTCATCATGCCGTAGTCATAGCCCACGGTGATCTGGATCGCGGACACCTGGAAACCGATACCGCCGCCGAGATACACGTTGAAGCGGTTGTAGTTCTGGTTGTCGTAGTTGTTGTACGTCCTGTCTCCGCTGAATTCACCGACGCCACCGGCGAGCTTCGTGGTGGAAGCAAGGCCGTACTGGAGGGTAGGACCGGCATAGACGAAGACATTGGTGTCACGGGCGAGGTCCCTTCCGTAGTTGAAGTACAGGGGAACGTTGATCGCATGCTCCATGAAGGTGGAGGAAGCGGACGCGGGGATACCCAGGATGGTGCCGGCGCCGCCGCTCTTGTTGGTGATCAGGGAATAGTACACACCAGGGGCGAAGCCGAACTCGCCGGCGACCGGAATGTTGAAGGAGACACCGGCATAGGCGCCGTTGGAGTTGATGGATTTCGAGTTGGAATCCTGGAAGCTCTGGGTGGAGTTCAGGTAGCCGGCGTTAACGGACATCTGGGCGAAAGCCTGGGTGCCGAGCAGCATCAGGGATGCGGCCAGAAGGGTGGAAAAAAATTTTTTCATACGCTTTTTATTAAGGTTTAAAATGTTTCCCATTTGATTACAAAAATCAAGCCAACTGCAAAAACTGCCATCCGATTGCTTTTCCCCGCCAAAATGACTATCTTTGTATATACGAAACTATAAAAAACTGAAGAAAATGAGAAAACTCCTGATTCTCTGCGGCCTCGTCGCCGCCTTCCTCTGCCTCGCGCAGAATGCCAACGCCCAGTACGCCCGTCAGGGCGCCAACATCGTGGACAAGAGCGGTTATGTCCTGTCGGACTCCCAGCTCATCAACCTCGTCGGCAATGACGTTTTCCAGCAGACGGTCGTCGGCGCCCGCAAGCAGTACAAGGCCGGTAACGGCTTCCTCTGGGGTGGTGTCGCCGGCATCGGCCTCGGCCTCGCCGGAGCCGTCCTCACGGGCATCAAGGTCGGAAAGGCCAACTATAACGATGTCGAGACGGCCCTCAAGAACGACTCGTCCATCGCCGCCATGTACCTGGGCAGCACCGCAGTGATGAGTCTGGGCGCCTCCGCCCTCTCCGCCGGTATCGTGCTCAAGACCATCGGTAAGAAGCGCCTCGACTGGGTCGAAGGCCAGGCGAACGCCGCCAAGGGCTATTCCCTCGACCTCGGCGCCACGCCGTACGGCGTCGGCCTCGCCGTCCGCTTCTAAGCTTTTCCCGATGGTCCGTCCCGCCGAACAGCTCATCCCGACTCCGTCGATGAAGATGGCGAAGCTGATCGCCGTCAGTCCCAGCCTGCCGGGGGTGCTCACACGCATGGGCATCCCCTTCGGGTTCGGGGACGAGACGGTGGAGGAAGTGTGCCGCCGGAACGGGACGGACCCTGAAACGTTCCTCCTGATCTGCAGCGTCTATGCCGGCGACGGCAGCCTGCCCGCGAAGGAACGCATCCGGAAGGCGGACCTGAAGGATGTCCTGAAGTACCTCCGGCGCTCGCACGCCTATTATATGGAGGTGGCGATGCAGGAGATCACCGCCGCCCTGGTGGCCCTCACCGAACCCTGTGACGAACGGCACCGGAACATCATCCGGAAGTTCTTCAACGAGTACAAGGAGGAGCTTTTCAAGCACCTGGAATACGAGGAGAACATCGTCTTCCCGCAGGCGGAGGCCGCCCTCCACAACGGGCGTTCCACCCCGGACGACTACGAGGAGAACCACTCCCATGTGGAAGAGAAGCTGGAGGACCTGAAGAACCTCGTGATGAAATACATGCCGCCCGTGTGCGGGCAGCAGGATATCTACCGGGCCCTGACCTGCATCTTCTCCCTGCAGGAGGACCTGTCCCGGCACATCCTCGTGGAGGACGGCATCCTCGTCCCCATCGTCAACCGTCGGATGCACACCGAGCTGGAAAGCCGGTTCGACACCCCGGGCGAGAAGGGGGAGGAACTCTCCGCCCGCGAGAAGGAAATCCTCGTGTGCGTGGCCAAGGGCATGCTGAACAAGGAAATCGCCGATGCGGAGAACATCTCCATCCACACGGTCATCACGCACCGCAAGAACATCACCCGCAAGACGGGCATCAAGACGGTCGCCGGCCTGACGGTCTACGCCCTCCTGAACAACCTCATCGACATCAACACCATCGAATAATGGAGTACAAGGAAGTCCTGAAGTTCTATCCGAACTTCCCCATCCACGGGGTCAATTTCGTGGACATCATCCCTTTCCTGCAGGACAAGGGCGTCTTCAAGGAGCTGATCGACGACATCGGCAAGGCCTGCGCCTCCCCGAACATCGTCGCGCCCGAAGCCCGCGGCTTCCTGTTCACGGCGCCGCTGCTGTACAACGGCATGGCGGAGAACGTCATTCCCATCCGCAAGAAGGGGAAACTTCCCTTCTCGGAGGGCGACCTCGTCGCCGTGGACATCGTCAAGGAGTACGGGAAGGACCAGGTGTTCTACCGCATCTCCGACCTGGCCGCCGGCAAGCCCGAGGGCGACGTCATCCCGATCACCTTCTTCGATGACATCCTCGCGACGGGCGGCACGGCCCGCGGCATCGCGGAAAGCCTCAACGCGCAGAAGGTCGTCATCGACGGGAAAGAGTACCGCGTGAAAGTCACCGACTTCGTGTTCCTGGTGGAAATCGACGACCTCCCCGGCCGCAAGGTCATCGAAGACCTCGCGCCCGTGAAGGCGCTGATCCATGTGTCGGAGGGTTAGAGGAGCAGGAAGAGCCGGTAGGCGGCGAAGCCGAAGATCCAGGCTACGAGGATCGTGTACAGGGCGCAAAGGATGGCCCAGCGCCATTTGCCCGTCTCGTTCTTGATCGCCACGAAGGTGGCGATGCACGGGAAGTACAACAGCACGAACACCATATAGGCCACCGCGGCCGCCAGCGGGACATCGCCCTTCAGCGCGCTCTGGAGGGCGGTGCTGTTTTCATCGGCCTCCGCGCCCTCGTCCCCGGCGTACATCACGCCCAGGGTGCTGACCACCAGTTCCTTGGCGCCCACGCCGGCGAGCAGGCCCACGTCCATCTTCCAGTTGAAGCCGAGGGGCTCGAGGGCCGGTTCCACGGTCTTGCCGAGCATCCCGATGAAGGAATGCTCCTGCTGATAGGCCATGCCCTTCTCCTCGTTCCGCGGGAAATAGCCGAGGAACCAGATGGCGATGGAGAACAGCAGGATGGTCGTCGCCATCTTCTCCAGGTACTGCTTGCCTTTCTCCCAGGTGTGGCGCCAGATGGCCTTGCCGGTAGGAACGCGGTACGGCGGGAGTTCCATCACGAACGGGAGGTCGTCGTCCTTCACGAACTGCTGCAGCGCCTTCGCGCTCAGGATGGCGAGCACGACGCCCAGCAGGTAGATGCAAAGGAGCGCCGTCGCCGCGCTGTGCGGGAAGAACGCCCCCGCGAAGAGGACGAAGATCGGCAGCCGGCCCGCGCAGGACATGAACGGGATGATGGCGATGGTGATGAGGCGGGACTTGCGGCTCTCGATCGAGCGGGTGGCCATGATGGCCGGAACGTTGCAGCCGAAGCCCATCACCATGGGGATGAACGACTTGCCGTGCAGGCCGATCCGGTGCATGAGCTTGTCCACGATGAAGGCTGCGCGGGCCATGTAGCCGCTGTCCTCCATCAGGGAGATGAACAGGTACAGGATCATGATGTTCGGCAGGAATACCAGGACGCTGCCCACGCCGGCGATGATGCCGTCCACGAGGAGGTCCTTGAGCCAGCCTTCCTTCATGAATGCGCCCACGAAGTCGCCGAACTTCCCGACGAGCCAGTCGATCCAGTCCATCGGGTACTGGCCGATGGTGAAGGTGGCCCAGAAGGTGAACCACAGCAGCAGGAGGAAGATCGGGAACGCCAGCCACTTGTTGGTGACGATGGCGTCGATGCGGTCGGTGACGGTCCGCCGCGGCTTCTCCTCCTGGTATTTCTCATAGGTCTCCGCCAGGGCGCCCTGGATGAAGGCGTACTTGGCGTCGACGATGGCCGCCTCCGGCGAGGTGTGCAGGAGCGCCTCGATGCGCTCGGTCTCCTCCTTCCGGGCGGCTTCCAGCGCCTCCCGGTTCGGGAATTTCGCGACGACCTGCTCGATGTCGCGGTCCCCTTCCAGGTACTTGATCGCGAGATAGCGGGTGGAATACTTTGATCGGACCTCCTCGTTCTCGAAGATCAGGTCGCGCAGGCGGACGATGCTCTTCTCGATTTCCGCGCCGTGGTTGATGTGGATGTGGCGGGCGAGCGTGGGGTCGGACTGCTCATAGACCTTGATGACGGTGTCGAACAGTTCCGGGATACCCCGGCCGTCGCGGCTCACCGTCGGGCACACGGGCATGCCCAGCAGGCGTCCCAGCTGGTCCGTGTCCAGCTTGTCGCCCTTGTGCTGCAGCTCGTCGTACATGTTCAGGGCCACCACGGTCCTGAGGTTCATGTCGATGACCTGCGTCGTCAGGTACAGGTTCCGTTCGATGTTGGAGGCGTCCACGACGTTGACCACGACGTCCGGCATCGCATCGACGAGGTTCTTCCGCACATACAGCTCCTCCGGGGAATAGGCCGACAGGGAATAGGTGCCGGGCAGGTCCACCAGGGTGATGTCATAGCCGTTGTGGTGGAAATGGCCCTCTTTCGCATCAACCGTCACGCCGGAATAGTTGCCCACGTGCTCGTGCGCGCCCGACGCGATATTGAAAAGGGAGGTCTTGCCGCAGTTGGGGTTGCCCACCAGGGCGACGCGGATCACGTGGTTCCGCTCCTCGGCCAGGTGCGCGAGGGCGCGGTCCAGGCGTTCGCGCTCGGCGAGGTCCTCGGGGAGCCCCTGCAGGTGCTCGTCGCTGACGAGCGCCTCGCGGGCCTCCGCCTCGTTCACCACGTCGATGCGCTCCGCCTCTTCCCGGCGGAGGGATATCTTGTAACCGATGATCTCGTATTCGATCGGGTCCTTGAGCGGCGCGTTCAAGACCACCGTCACTTCCTTCCCCTGGATGAAGCCCATCTCGATGAGCCGCTTCCGGAAGGATCCGTGACCATGGACCCGCACGATGACCGCCTTCTCCCCGGTCTGGAGTTCGGAAAGCTTCATAGTTTCTTCTTTTGCGCTTTGACGGCGCAAAGTTAAGGGGATTGAACCAAAGATTCAATCCCCATAAGTTGGTATATTTCGCGGAAGGGCTACTCGCCCACGACCCACACGAGGACGTGACGGTCGAAGGTGATGTATTCGAGGTCGAACTCCTCTTCTTCGTCTTTCTTGCCGGTGAAGGTGGCCTCGAGCTCGCCTTCGCCGCGGGGGCGGAAGCGCTCGATCTCGATCTGCTCGGCGAAATCCACGTTGTAGCGGCTCAGGAGCTTGAAGACGGCTTCCTTGGCGCACCAGTAGATGGCGAGCTGCTCGTTGCGCTTGTCGTCCTCCAGGTCGTCGATCTCGTCCTCGGAGAGGGCCTTCTTCTCCACGGCGGAGAAGTCGCGGTCCAGGGACTCGATGTCGATGCCCACGTTCTCCTCCTCGTGCAGGATCACGGCCACGTATTTTTCGGTATGGGTGATGGAGATGTTCACCGGGTTGTTCTCCAGGTAGGGCTTGCCGTTGTCGTGGTGGCTCAGGTACACCTTGTCGTCGAACAGCGTGTTGAGGAGGGCGCGCACGGCCAGGCGCTGCTTCCGCAGGGATTCGCTGCGGATGAACGAGATCTCCTCCATCTCGTCGCTGGGGGTGGAGCTGAGTTCCTTGAGCTCCTCTTCGGTTTCCGTGATCTGCCAGACGCCGATCACCGCTTCGTTTTCAAGTTCCTTCTTAAGATATAGTCCCATTTAAAAGTTGATTTGAACAAGATACGAAACCGCGCCCGGGGCCCCTAGAGGTCCGGGTGTTCCAGTATGTAAGTGCGTCGCAACGGAGGTTCGTCAGAACTGACGACCCCTAGAATTGTCGAGACGGGACTGGGAGGCTCCATATAGCTTGTTACCAATTAACTCCGCAAAGATAATCTTTTTTTATAAAAACTAATAATTTTTCGTATCTTTGCACGCTATTTCAAAACGAACGTATTCTTATGGCTACTGGTAATTTTCTTACGGATGAAAAACTTCTGATCGTCGGCGCCGGCGGTATGATCGGCTCCAATATGGCCCTGATCGCTGCCATGCTGCGCCTGACACCGAACGTCTGCCTTTACGATGTGTACGAGCCCGGTAACAACGGCGTCCTTCTCGAGATGCAGCACAGCGCTTTCCCGCGCATGCGGTTCATCGCCACGACGGACCCGAAGGAAGCCTTCACCGGCGCAAAGTACATCGTCTCCTCCGGCGGTGCTCCCCGTAAGGAAGGCATGACCCGTGAAGACCTGCTGAAAGGCAACTGCGAAATCGCCGCCGGCCTCGGCGAAAATATCCGCAAGTACTGTCCGGAAGTCAAGCACGTGATGATCATCTTCAACCCGGCTGACGTCACGGCCCTCACCGTCCTCATCCACTCCGGCCTCCGTCCGTGCCGGGTGTCCTCCCTGGCCGCCCTCGACAGCACGCGTCTGCAGACCAACCTCGCGAAGGAGTTCGGCGTCCGCCAGTCCGACGTGGAGAACGCCTTCACCTACGGCGGTCACGGCGAGTCCATGGCGGTGTTCATGTCCAAGGCCACCATCTGCGGCACCCCGATCGCCCGGATGGGCCTGACCAAGGAACGCATCGAGGCCATCAAGCACGACACCATCCAGGGTGGCGCCGAGATCATCAAGCTGCGCGGCCGCAGCTCCATCCAGAGCCCGGCCCTCCTGTCCATCAAGGCCATCGAGGCCGCGATGCCGGGCGGCGACCAGTTCCCCTGGCCTTCCGGCACCTATGTGGACACGCACGAGTTCAGCCACGTGTTCATGGCGATGCCTACCTTCATGGACGCCACCGGCATCCACTACACGATGCCCGAAGGCAACAAGGAGGAGATGGCGGACCTCAAGGCCTCTTACGAGCACCTGGTGGACCTGCGCGACCAGATCATCGAGCTGGGCATCATCCCGCCGGTGGACGAGTGGCACAAGATGAACCCATACCTCTGGAACCGTCGTCTGCCCCGCATGAAATAAGGCGGCTTGCTATCTGACAAAAGACCCTGGCGAAGTTGCCAGGGTCTTTTTGTTTTATCGCAACTTTTCCAGCGGTACCGTGCCGGGGATCACGTCCTCCGGCGGTTCGCCGTGCAGGTAGATGATCCGCTGGTTGGGGCTGCCGCGGAACAGGAGTTCCGTGTCGCGCTGCTCCAGGATGAAGGGGCCGTCCACGAGGACGTCCAGCCAGGGCAGCATCTGCGCGAGGGACGGGTCGGCCTGGATCTCCTCCAGGGTGAAGCCGGTCCAGCACCAGATGGTCTTCGTGGTCTCCTGCTTGATGCGGCGGGCGAGCTCCGTGAAGGCTTCCACCTGATAGAAGGGGTCGCCGCCGGAGAAGCTCACGTTGGACATGGAATCGGCCTTGATCTTTGCGAGGATGTCATCGACCTCCATCCACTCCCCCGCATTGAAGTCCCACGACTGGGGGTTGTGGCATCCCTTGCACGCATGCTTGCACCCAGCACAATAGACGGACGTCCGGAAACCCGGGCCGTCCGCCATTGTCTGTTCGAGTATTTTGAGAACCCGGATGCGCACGGTTACTCGTGAATCACCCGGTCCTTCAGCTCCGCCAGCTTGCCGGAGTTCCAGCGGTTGGTGGTGCCCACCAGGTAGCCGGTGATGCGCTGCAGGGTGTCGATGTGGTGGCCGTGGCAGTGCGGGCACTCGTGGAGGTCCTTCTGGGCGTTCTCGTAACCGCAGTCCAGGCAGCGGTTGCGGTTGTGGTTCACGGAGCCGTAGCCGATGTCGTACTTGTCCATCAGGTCCACGATCTGCATGATGGCCTCCGGGTTGTGGGTGGCGTCGCCGTCGATCTCCACGTAGAAGATGTGGCCGGCGTTCTCGTACTTGTGGTAAGGGCCTTCGATCTTCGCCTTGTGCTCCGGAGTGCACTTGTAGTACACGGGGATGTGGCTGGAGTTCGTGTAGTAGTCCTTGTCGGTGATGCCCGGGAGGATGCCGAAGGTCTTCTTGTCACGCTTGGTGAACTTGCCGGAGAGGCCTTCCGCCGGGGTGGCGAGCAGGGTGAAATTGTGCTGGTAGGTCTCGCCGAAGCCATTGACCTTCTCCGCCATGTGGGAGATGATCCGAAGGCCCAGCTCCTGCGCCTCGTCGCTCTCGCCGTGGTGCTTGCCGATCAGGGCGATCAGGCACTCCGCGAGGCCGATGAAGCCGATGGAGAGGGTGCCCTGGTTGATGACGGCCTCGATGGAGTCCTCGTCGTCCAGCTTCTCGGAGCCCAGCCAGAGGCCGTTCATCAGCAGCGGGAACTGCTTCTTGAGGGCGGTCTTCTGGAAGTCGAAGCGCTCGTTCAGCTGGCGGGCGGCGATCTCGAGGGTCGCGTCCAGCTTCTGGAAGAACTTCTGGATCCGGAGGTTCTTGTCCTCCTCTTCCTGCATGGCCTCGATACCCAGCTTCACGATGTTGATCGTGGTGAAGGAGAGGTTGCCGCGGCCGATGGAGGTCTTGGGACCGAACTTGTTGCCGTACACGCGGGTGCGGCAGCCCATCGTGGCCACTTCGTGCTCGAAGCGGCGGGGATCGTCCGGCTTCCAGGCGTCATCCTGGTTGTAGGAGGCGTCGAGGTTCAGGAAGTTCGGGAAGAAACGGCGGGCGCTCACCTTGCACGCGAAGCGGTACAGGTCGTAGTTGCGGTCGCCCGGGAGGTAGCTCACACCCCGCTTCTTCTTCCAGATCTGGATCGGGAAGATGGCGGTGGAACCGTTGCCCACGCCCTCGTAGGTGGTGTTCAGGATCTCGCGGATGATGCAGCGGCCCTCGGCGGAAGTGTCGGTACCGTAGTTGATGGAGGAGAAGACGACCTGGTTGCCGCCGCGGCTGTGGATGGTGTTCATGTTGTGCACGAACGCCTCCATGGCCTGGTGGACCCGGCCCACCGTCTGGTTGATGGCGTGCTGGAAGGCGCGATCGCGGCCCTGCAGGCCGATGAGGTCACGCTTGATGTAGTCGTCGATCTCCGCCTTCTTGAGGTCGCTGTAGTCGGTGTTGAACAGGTCGCTGACCTGGTCCACCTCCTCCTCGAAAGTCTTGCGCACGAACGGGGCGAGGTAGAAGTCGAACGCCGGGATGGCCTGGCCGCCGTGCATCTCGTTCTGCACCGTCTCCATGGAGATGCAGGCGAGGACGGACGCCGTCTCGATGCGCTTCGCCGGGCGGGACTCGCCGTGGCCGGCCTTCAGGCCGTGCTCGAGGATGAGGTCCAGCGGGTGCTGGATGCAGGTGAGGGACTTCGTGGGATAGTAGTCCTTGTCGTGGATGTGGATATAGTTCTTGGCGACGGCCTCGCGGACCGGGTCGGAAAGGAGGCACTCGTCCACGTAGCTCTTGGTGGCCTCGGAGGCGAACTTCATCATCATGCCGGCGGGGGTGTCGGCGTTCATGTTCGCGTTCTCGCGGGTGATGTCGTTCACCTGCGCGTCGATGATGGTCTGGAAGATCTCGTTGGTCTTCGCCTTGCGGGCCATGTTCCGCTTGTTGCGGTAGCGGATGTACTCCTTCGCCACTTCCTGGCGGGGGCTGTTCATCAGCTGGTTCTCCACGACGTCCTGGATCTCCTCCACGGTCATCTCCTCCTTGTCGAGGGTGGAGATCGCGTGGGCGATCTGGGCGGCGAGCACGATGTCTTCACCGGCTTCGGTGACATCCATCGCCTTGAGGATGGCGGCTACGATTTTCTGGTTGTTGAATTCGACGTGTCTTCCGTCGCGTTTCAGTACACGTTTTACCATAGCGTTATGTGTCAGTTAGAGACAGCGCCGGCGCTTTTTCGAGGCCGGATGCCATCAGGTTTATGTTTATGTTGTTACTTACGTTTCAGGGGGTCCGAGTGTGGGGGCTAGGGACCGCAGGGACAAAGATAATTCTTTCCCTGCAAATAAAAACGGTTTCTCCCGGAAAAAGTTATCAACAGGCACCCCAAAACACTGTTAATTCACTGACTTTCAAACTATTGTAAAATTATTTAATTTTGAATCGTTCTAAATTGGAACTTTCTTGTTACTTCCGGGCGGGAGTTTTCAACAAGGGGCGGCGGGAGGTCCTACCGAAGCCAGTTCTCGGGGTTCTGCGGGGTGCGCTCCTGCCAGAGCTGGAAGTGGAACTGGTCCTCGCCGGAGAGGGTGTCCACGGTGCCGAGCGCCTGGCCGGTCTTCACTTTCTCGCCGGCCTTGACGGTGACCGACTTCAGCTTGCAGTAGAAGGTGAAGTAAGACCCGTGCTGGACCAGGACGCACTGGTTGTAACCGGGGATGACGACCACCTGCGCGACCGTCCCGTCGAAGACCGCGTGGGCCTGGGCGCCGCGGGAGACGGCGAGGGTGACGCCGTTGTTGAACGGCAGCTTGACGTTCTTGTACACCGGGTGGTAGTGCTGGCCGTAGGACTCGATAACCGTCCCCTCGACGGGCCAGGGCAGGCGGCCCTTGTTGGCGGCGAAACTGCTGGAGAGCTTCTCGTCGACGGCGGTCGAGGTGGTCTTCCCGCCCTTGGAGGTCTTGCCGCCGGACTTGGGCTTTGCGGTGGCCTTGCGGATGATCTCCGCGATCTCGCGGTTCAGGGCCTCCACTTCCCGGTTCTTCTTCCGGAGGTCGCTCTGGTATTTCCGGCGGTCCTTCTCCAGGCGGGCGACGAGGCCGGCGGACTCCCCTTCCTCGCCGCGGAGGGCGTCCACGTCGGCCTGGCGCTGGCCGCGCAGGACCTGCGCCTCCTCCTTTAGCCCCGCCAGGCGCTCCTTCTCGAGCTCGAGCGCGGCGGCGGTCTCCTGGATCCGCTTCGCCTGCTCCGACATGTTCCGGGACAGGCCCTTCAGGTAGCCGAAGCGGCGGACGGCCTGGCCGATGTTCTCGCTGGAGAGGATGTACATGTACCAGAGCCGGCTGTCGCGGTTCTTGTAGGCGCCCCGCACCAGGCGGTTGTAGTACAGGGACAGGGTGTCGTGACGGGCCTGCAGGCGGTCGATCTCCTGCTGGCGGACCTTCATCGAATCGTCCAGGGCGCGGATCTCACGGTCGCTCTCGGCGATGAGCTCCTGCCGGGCGGCGATCTTCCGCCGCACCAGCGCGAGGTCCGTCAGCGCCCGGCTCGAGGAGCGGGCGTTGTCCTTGAGCTGCCGGTTGATGGCGGCGATCTCCTTCTCCAGCTGCGCCTTGCGGGATTCCTGGCGGCGGGTGTCCTGCGCGGACGCCGCCGCCCCCACGAGGAGCAGCCCCAGGACGATAGGAAGGAAACGCCTCATTTGCCGATGGCCTTGAGGCGGGCGGCCACCCGCTGGTCCAGGTCGGGGATCTCCCCTTCCGTGTTCTTGGCCTTGGCCTGGCTCCAGTACACCTGCGCCAGGTCGTATTCGCCGAGGGCGTAGAGGACCTCGGCATAGTGGTCCAGCTGGACGGCGCTGTCCTTGCCGCCGTACAGCATCGCGTGCTTGAAGACCGGCTTCGCCTCCTTGTCCTTCCCCAGCAGATGCAGGATCCAGCCGTAGGTGTCCAGGTAGGTGGCGTTGTCGGGCTCGGCCTCGATCGTCTTCTTGGACATCGACAGCGCCTTCTTGAGCTGCCGGCCCTCCTCGCTGAGGTAGTAGGCGTAGTTGTTCAGGACCGGCGCGTAGGACGGGTCGATCTTCAAGGCCTTGTCATAGGCCTTGTAGGCCGATTTCGAATCGCCCAGCAGATGGTGCATGTCGCCGATCTGCGACCAGCAGTTCTTGACGAGGTCCATGTTCCGGGGCTCCCGCGCGATCAGGTAGCGGCAGTTCCGGATGACGGCGTCGTAATCCTTCAGGTAGTAGTTCGCCGAGTTCAGGTATTCCATGAAACCCAGCTCCTGGAAACGGTCGAAGGCGGCGATGCAGCGGTCCCGCACCTCCGGCCAGCGTTCGGCCATCATCAGGATCTGGATGCAGGAGACCGTCTGGTTGAGGCTTTCGGGATAGAGGTCGGCCGCTTTCGTGAAGCAGTCCACGCCCTTGTCCAGCCGGCCGGTCGCGTAGAAGTAGCCACCCGCGGTGGAGAGGGCCGCCGTGTCGGACGGATGCCGGGTCACGAGACGGTCCACCACCTCGTCGAAACCGTCGCGGTGCAGGCTGATGAGCTTCGGGTCCAGGCTGCGGACCACATTCCCCACATACATGCCCTTGGCCTCCACGGGAACGTTGCCATTGTCGATGAACGCGTCCAGCGCGGCGAAATACTCGGGATAGCGCCGGGCGAGGCGGAACACCTCGGACCTGCCCAGGATGGCGGGGACATAGTCGCTCTGCGTGCGGAGCGCCTCGTCATAGCAGGCGAGCGAGAGGGAATCCTTGTGCTCGGAGAGATAGTAGTCGCCCATCATCGACAGGATGGAGGGGGACGTGAACTGGTCGTTGAAGTCCACGAGGGCCTGGATGGCTTCCTCGTCGCGGCTGAGCTGCCGCAGGATGTCGTAGCGCGTCCGGGTGGCCTGCTCGCTGGGGCCGGCGGTCTTCTCGATGTCGTCGAGGGCGCGGAGCGCCTTCTCGTATGACTGCTGCTTCAGATACAGGCCCAGGAGGTCGTACAGGACCTCCGTCTTGTCCGGGAATTCCGCGAGGATGCTCTCGTCCATCTGGATGACCATCTCGTCCTCGCCCGCAGCCTGGTAGAGATCCGCCAGGCGGCGCTTGTACCAGTAGTTGTGCGGGTCCAGCTCCGCCGCCTTGCGGAGATGGGAGATGGCGGCGTCGGCATTCCCCAGCATCGCCTCGTCCAGGCCCAGGTAGTACCAGACGGCGTCGTTGTCGGGAGCCGCCTTGGAAAGGGTCTGGAGCAGGGTGCGGGACTGCGCAAAGTTGCGGTTATTGTAGAGGGCCACCGCGTCCATCAGCTGGTTTTCGACGTTCTGCGCGAAGGCGAAGGAACTCAGCAGGATGAGCAGGCCGGCCAGCAAAATCCTTCTTCTCATGTTCGATGACTGTCCGTTGTTCATAAGTCCGCTTACAAAAATAATACAAATCACGGAAAAAATTACCAAATTTGTGTTCGCATACTTTTTTCCAGGGCGGATGAAACGTTTGAGCGTCAAATTGCATCTTATTACCTGGACGACAACCGATGATCCCCCTGCGGGCGGCAGTTCCCTGGAACGACTGGTTCCGGCCTGCCGGAGCGGTGACCGGAAAGCGCAGAAGCGGCTTTTCGACGCCCTCGCCCCCAAGATGATGGCACTATGCCTCCGCTATGTCGGAGACCGGCCCACGGCCGAGGACGTGCTTCAGGACGGGTTCGTCACGTTGTTTTCCAGGCTCGACAGCTATTCGGGGGCAGGTTCCTTCGAAGGCTGGGCGCGACGGATCTTTGTCAATACTGCCCTGATGCATTTGCGGAAGACGGACGCCCTGAAACTCAGTGACGACATCGGCGAAGCCCGCGGGCTTTTCACGGAGGAGGCTACGCCCGTCCAGAAAATGGGATACCGGGAACTGATGGCCCTCATCGAACGGCTCCCCGCCGACGCCCGCACCGTCTTCAACATGTACGTGATCGAAGGATATTCCCACAAGGAAATAGCGGAAGCGCTGGGATTCAACGAGGCCACCTCGCGTTCCAAGCTCCAGCGGGCGCGGATCAGGCTGCAGGAAATGATCAAGGAACAGGAGAAAAAATGAAAGAGAACGAGTTTGACATATATGTAAGGAACCTGATGGCCGGGGCGGAGGAATCCGTCTCGCCGGACGTGTGGAAGGGCGTGGAGGCCGGCTTGGACCGGGCCGCCCGGAAGCGCACGGTTCCCGCGTGGCTCTGGCGCGGCGTTGCCGCCGCCGCCGTCGCTGCCGCCGCGGCCGCCTTCGTGCTGCTGCGTCCCGCGCAGAACCTTTCTAACCAACCAACCATACAACAACCCGTCGCCCAGGCGACAGACGCCCCTCTTCCGGCTGTTACCCAGCCGGAAGAGGACGACGTCACCCCCATCCAGAAGCAGGTTGTCCGGCTGCAGGGCCGCGTAGCCCAGGTCCTGGAAGTTCCCGTCGTCCCCGAGACAGAGGAGGAACTCCCCGTGGCCGTGGAAGCGCCCGAAGAGCCGGCCACCCGCCGTCCGGACATCGCCATCAATCCCAAGGCGAACGAGCAGGACGCCTTCGCCTCCGATGACGACGCCCTGCGCCAGCTCGCCTTCGAGGAGCACAAGACGCACCGCAAGGGGGAAATGTCCATGAGCGTCCTCGGGAACATCCAGTCCAACACCCGCCCCGACGGGCCCACCAACAAGGTCCGCCGGACCTCCGGTTCCTTCCTCGCGCCCATGCCCACCAAGCCCGGCATCGCCCGCGAAGGCACCGAGTTCAGCTTCGGCCTCCCGGTTTCCGCCGGTATCGGCCTGCGGTATGATTTCAATCCCCGCTGGGGCATCGGCACGGGCGTCGTGTACACGAACCTGAGCCGGTCCTTCCTGGGCGACTACGGCAAGCAGCTCGAGGACGGGACCATCTCCATGCTCTACGACACGGACATCACCAACCAGCAGCATTATATCGGCATTCCCGTGAACGTGTTCTTCAACATCGTGAACACCGGCAACTGGAACTTCCACGTGCGGCTGGACGGCATGGGCGAGAAACTGGTGGACAACCACTTCCTCGTCCACGACAGCGCCGGGGACCTCCATCTCCACCAGAAGGCGGAAGGCCTGCAGTTCTCCGCCGGCGTGGGCGTGGGCCTCGAGTTCAAGTTCTCCCCGAACGTGGGCATCTACTTCGACCCCACCCTCCGCTACTACTTCAACGGCAACCAGCCGCGCTCGATCCGGACCATCCAGCCGCTGCGCATGGACTTCGAAGCGGGCCTGCGGTTCTCCCTCGGAAGATAAGAAACACATAAAATACATACTGAAACAACACAAGTTATCCACAGCTTGTGTTGTTTTTCGTTTCGGGGCGCTATCTTGGGCAAAAAAAGGATATGCGCAAACTCATCGGAACCCTCGGCCTAGCCCTCCTTGCGGCGGCCTGCATCCGGGACCCTCTGTTTCCCGGCACCCCCAGAAGCTCCCACGAACCCGGCGCCGGCCGGCGGACGGACTCCACCGGCACGGACACGCGCCCGCCGGAGGAACACGTCTGGCTCACGGCCGTCCGCTTCCCGGACGGATTCGCGTGGGACCTGGACACCTGCGCCGTGGACGGCGAGGTCTGGATCGACCTGTACCGGGACGGCGAGATGGTCCGGAGCCAGCCCGCGGGTGCGAGCGTGCACCCGGACATGCACCGGTACACGGGCGGACACCTGTACACCGACTGGTCCACGGACACCGAGACCGTCCTCTCCCGCGACGGGGCGGAACTGTTCCGGTTCGAGGGCCGGGAGGCGATCCGGGGCTTCCTGGTCCGGGAGGACGGGATCCATACCCTGGGCCAGGACCGGGACGGGAGCGGCTTTACCTACCGGATCGACGGACGCACCCTGTACCGGAGCGAGACGGGGGCCGTCCTGGGCGGTCCGGACGCGCCCGGCGCGGCAGGCGGCGCCTTGACGGAATTCGGGGAAGACGTCTTCTATGTCTGCTGCCTGCCTTCGGAACGGGGCAAGGAGTACCATGTGATGCGGAATGCGGAACGGTATCAGTCCTTCCCCACCTCGGAATGGACGCTGGATGTCCTCTTCTCGGGCGGGAAAGTCTCCCGCGTGCTGTCGAAACCCCGCAGCCTGGTCCTGGAAGTGGACGGGAAGGAAACCCGGCTGCCGCTCAACGGCCGGGAAGTCTGCCTCTGGAGCCGGCTCGCGGCCTGGGAGGAGGATGTCGTGGCCCTCGTCTGCGCCCAAGCCGCAGGAGCGAAACGGTTCTTCCTGCAGACGGCCGGCGGGAAGACCTTCACCCCCTTCTCCGGAGAAACCGTCTCGGACGTGCTGTCCGACGGAGAACGGATGGGATGGACCGTGACCGACGGACGGGGCGACCTCCTCCGCGTCCGCTGGAGCGACGGCGGCGTGACGGAAGGGACGGGCGGATTCCTCGTCTCCGGCCGCTGCGCCCTGCTCCGCGGCGGGCGCCTCTTCCTCGCTCTGACGGGGCGCGACGGAGCGCCGAACCGCCTCCAGGAGGACGGCGTCCACACGGACATCCCTTTCAACGGCTACTTCACGTCCGTTACTGTGGAATAATTTGCTATCTTTGCGGGTATGATAGCGTACCCGAACGTCAAGTTGAACGTGGGCCTGCGGGTCCTGCGCCGCCGCCCCGACGGCTACCACGACCTGGACACCCTCTTCATTCCCTGCAACAGCTTCCACGACACGCTGGAAATCATCACCGGCGACGACTACAGCCGCACGTCGGCCCATCTCCAGGAGACGTATGCCGGGGCGCAGCTCGCGCAGGGCATCACGCCCGACGGGAAGCTGATGATTAGCCTCGCCCGGAAGGAAGGGGTGGACTGGGACCCGCTGAAGGACCTGACGGCCCGGGCGTACGGCCTGCTGGCGGAGCAGCACAAGCTGCCGTCGATGAAGATCTACCTGGAGAAGACCTCGCCCGTGGGCGCCGGCCTCGGCGGAGGCAGCGCCGACGCGGCCTTCGCCCTGCGGATGATCGCGGAACTCGCCGGCCTGGCGTTCTCCGACGCGGAGCTCGCCGCGCTCGCCGCCCGCCTCGGCAGCGACTGCGCCTTCTTCATCTACAACCGCCCCATGCTCGGCTCCGGCCGCGGGGAAATCCTCGAGCCCTTCGACATCGACCTGTCCGGCTACCGTCTGGAAGTGACCGTTCCGGAGGGCATCGCCGTGTCCACGGCCGACGCCTATCGCGGCATCGTCCCGAATGTCCCCGAAGTCCCGCTGCGGGACGCGCTCCGGCTTCCCGTCGAGGAGTGGAAGGGTCTCGTAGTGAACGATTTCGAAACCACCGTCTTCGCGAAATATCCGCGTCTCGCGGAAATCAAGCAGTCCCTCTATGACGCCGGCGCCGTCTATGCGGCCATGTCCGGCAGCGGCTCCGCCCTGTTCGCCCTCTACCGGGATTGATGTTTCTTTGAAACAACCAAAAAAAATTCGCCACATTTTTACGTTTCTTGCCCCCGGTCCCGGAAGATTTCCGTAGGTTCGGGCAAAAACGGAATATGCTGGTATATGTACATGGAGCGAAGTGCGTCGGGATCCAGGCGGTCCCGGTGACGGTGGAGGTGGATATCACTCTGGGAATCGGGATCCATCTGGTAGGTCTGGCCGATGCGGCCGTAAAAGAGAGCCTGCTCAGGACAGTGACGGCCCTGCAGGCAAAGGGGTTCCGCATCCCGGGAAAGAAGATCGTCATCAACCTGGCGCCGGCGGACCTGCACAAGCAGGGCAGCGGGTACGACGTGCCCATTGCCTTGGGCATCATCGCCGCATCAGAGCAGCGGGCCCTCCCGGGGCTGGAGAAGTACTTGATCATGGGCGAGCTGGGTCTGGACGGAAGCATCCGCTACGTGGCGGGAACCCTGCCCATGGTGGAACTCGCCGTCCAGAACGGATTCAAGGGGGCCATCCTCCCGGAGCGGTCGGCCCTGGAGGCGGTGGATTTCGATGAAACGCTCGTTTACGGCGTCCGGACGCTGGACGACGTCCTGCGGATCCTGGAGGAGAAAGAAGACTCCTCGGACCTTCTCATCTGGAACACGGAATGCTATGGCGCCGCCCTCCGGGAGGAGCGGGAGCGACCCGTGACGGCCGATTATATGGACTTTGCCGACATCCTCGGTCAGGAGAGCGCGAAGCGAGGCGTGGAAATCGCGGCCGCGGGCGGCCACAACCTCATTTTCATCGGCGCGCCCGGCTCGGGCAAGAGCTCGATGGCGAAGGCCATGGCGGGCATCCTGCCGCCGATGACACGGGAAGAATCGTCCGTCACCAGCAAAATCTGGTCGGTCGCAGGCAAAACAACGGGCCATTTGGGGCTCATGCGGCGGCGGCCGTTCCGCGCCCCGCACATCTCGGCCTCCAAGGCGGCCATCCTGGGCGGGGGCAGCGGGGAAAACATCCTGCCCGGGGAAGTGAGTCTGGCGTCGGGCGGCGTCCTCTTTGCCGACGAGTTCTGCGAGGCCCCAAAATCCACGCTGGAAGCCCTCCGCGGGCCGCTGGAGGACCGCAAGGTCACCATCTCCCGGCTCAAGGCGAAGATCGTCTATCCCGCCTCTTTCATGCTCGTCGCCGCCTCCAACCCCTGCCCCTGCGGCTATTACGGCGAGGGCGAGCGCTGCACCTGCTCCGTCGGGGCGCGGGCGGCCTATCTCTCGAAGCTCAGCGGCCCGATCATGGACCGCATCGACCTGCAGCTGTGGATCCATCCCGTCGAGACCAGCGCCCTGATCGAGGGGCGCAAGGGCGAGCCTTCCGCTGCCATCGCCGCACGGGTGCAGCAGGCGCGCGAAGTCCAGCGGAAGCGCTTCGCCGGCACCGGCATCTTCACCAACGCGGAGATGTCCTCCAAGCTCCTGGAGCGCTTCTGTCCCCTCTCCGCCGACTGCAAGGCCACCCTGGAACGCATCATCGACCGCCTGGGCCTGTCCGCCCGGGCCTATACCCGCATCATCAAGATCGCCCGCACCATCGCCGACCTCGCCGGCCTCCCCGACATCCAGCCGGGCCACCTCCTCGAAGCCGCAGGCTACCGCTTCCTGGACCGAAGGAATATTCTGGATTTATGATTATCTTTGCACGGCTATGATGCACGAAATCCATATCAAGGACCTGCAGGACCTGGACCGCGCCGCGGGGGAATTCCTCGAGGCCGTCGGGGACCGGAAACTGATCGCGTTCTACGCGCCGATGGCGGCCGGGAAGACGACTTTCACCACGGCCGTATGCAAGCGGCTCGGCGTGCGCGAAGACGCCGTGAGCTCCCCCACCTTCGCCATCGTGAACGAATATCGCACCGGCTCGGGCGAGCCGCTGTATCATTTCGATTTCTACCGGATCGAACGGCTGGAAGAGGCCTATGACATCGGCCTGTACGACTACCTGGACAGCGGTTGCCTGTGCCTGATGGAATGGCCGGAGAACATCGAGGAACTCCTCCCCGAGGAAACCCTCAAGGTCCATATCCGGGTGAATCCGGACGGCTCCCGCACCCTCTTCTGGAAGGATTAAAGCTTGGTGGGAATCACCTGCAACCGCTCTTTATAGATGGACTTCAGGCGCGCGACGGCGTCGTGGAAGGTCATGTTCTCGTCGCCGTTGATGATCCATCCCCCGTTCTGGGAGGCGTCTTCGGCGGGATTCCACATCGCGAAATTGAGCTTGGCCGACTCGGTCAGAAGCCGCTCGCACTCGTCCATGTAGTCCGGGATGGTCTCCAGAAGGGGCAGGAGCTCCTGGAACCGGGCCTTCAGCTTCGCCTCGAAGGCCGGGTCTTGCCGCAGGCGGCCGTACCAGATGGCATTGCCGTTCACGAGACCTGTCCGGGCCTGGGGCGAGGTGCTGTACGAAAGGACACCCCAGTCGAAGTCCCAGCAGGGGCCGGCGACCAGCTTGCCGCCGCGGTCCTTGTGCATGAACACGCTGCCGGGATTGCCCAGCTCATGATTGCCCATCACCTCGAACACGATCCAGTAGTCGATGAACGAGTCCACGTCGATGTACTTCGCATACCCCTTGTCGGGATCTTTGAAATTGCTGCCGTACAGCACATTGGCCGTCTCGGAGATGTAACCCTGGATGTAGGTCTGCTGCTGCGTGGTGAGGTCGTCCGGGTCAGGATACTTGATGCCGAACGGGATTCCGTTCCCCCACTGGTTGTTGTGCCCGTGGGGATCGGTCCATTGGACTTCGTTGTCATAGTGGAAGTCCAGTTCCAGCAGGTAGCCGCCGGTGACGGCGTCGCCGACGTTGTCCTGCGGCGTCATCTCGGTGATGGCCACCCGGTGGTTGTCCACCCGCACCTGCTCGATCAGCAGGTACGAGCCCACGTGCTTCCCGTTCAGGACCAGCTCCACCGGCTGGCAGCCGGGCGTCCAGGCGAGGTTGGACATCATCGACGCCACCTTCATGGACACGAGGTTCCGCATGAGGGTCCTGTCCATGAAATTGGCCAGCAGCACCCAGCGCTTGTGCTTGTGCATCCCGAAAATGTGCTGCTTCTCGTCCAGCTTGATCAGATACGGCTTCTTGGGCCAGTACCAGGTCGTGTTGCCGCGGCCGCGGATTTCGCAGGAAGCGGCGTCCAGGCCTTCGAGCTGCTCCGTCCCCTTGATCTTCAGGGTCGCCTTCACATACTCTTCCTTGGAAGTGATGGGCCGGCTTCCCTGGGTATCGACATAGACGACGGGCAGACCGGTCTTGACGGTCCCCGGCGGATCCACCTCGGAGAACACCCGGAAGGCGGAGGACTGGACGACGTATTCGTTCCCGGTGGACGCATTGCGCTGGATGATGGCCAGACGCACGTTCAGGTCATAGTTCTTCCCCTTCCCGGCGTCCTGGATGACGGCTTGATACACGCCTTTTTCCGCGCCCCGGACAATTTCCCGGAGGGAGAACTCGTCCGGCTCCCGGCCGCCGTCCTGCAGCAGTTTCACTTCCTGGAAAGACGCCTCCTTGTCCTCCACGACGAAGGGCAGGGCGACATTCCCCCCGGGAGGTATTTCCAGGGAAGAAGCCTCCACGCGCACCGTGCGCACCACCGGACTCTTGTCGGCGGGCTCTTCCTTTCCCGAACAGGCGACCACGACAAGCGCCGCCCACAGGATCGCGTAAAGGCTCTTCTTCATCGGATCGTTTACTTAACCTCAAAGGAGACCGGTTCGCCGGAGGCGCTGTCCCCGGCCACCCACAGCTGGAATTCGCCGGGTTCCACTTTCTTCACGCCATCCAGGCCCACGAAGGCCAGGTCCCGGACCGGAATGCCGACCGTCAAGGTCCGGCTCTCCCCCGGTTCCAGGGCGACGCGCTCGAAGTGCTTCAGTTCCTTGACCGGACGGGTGATGGAACCCACCAGATCCCGGACGTACACCTGCACAACCTCCGTGCCGGCGCAGGCGCCGGTGTTGGCCAGCGTGAAGGAAACCTGCACGGTATCCTCCGTCGCGTACGTCTTGCGGTCCAGGGCGATGCCCGAATAGGCGAAGGTCGTGTAGCTCAGGCCATAGCCGAAGGGGAACAGCGGATAGGCGCCGTAGTCCAGGTAATAGGACGTATTGCCCAAGGAGGTCTGGCCGGCCTCTTCCGGGATGTCGTCCAGCAGGGTTTCCCCGTTGTAGGGACGTCCCGTCCTGTTGTGGCTGTAATAGAGCGGCGCCTGGCCCACGGTGCGCAAGAACGTAATCGGGGTCTTTCCGGACGGATTCACCGCTCCGGTCAGAAGGTTCACCAGCGCCGGACCGCCCATCGTTCCGGGATGGAACGCGTACAGCAGCGCGTTGCAGTAAGGCAGGTCACGCTCGATGGTGAGCGGACGCCCGGCCATCACGGTCGCGACGACCGGCTTCCCCGCGGCCTTCAGGGCGGCGAGCAGCGCGCTCTGGGCGCCCTTCAGGTTCAGGTCGGCCAGGGAATGGGCTTCGCCGGAGAGAATGGCTTCCTCGCCGAGGAACACCAGGACGACATCGGCGCGGCGCGCGGCGGCGACCACGTCGTCGAAACGCTCCCGCCGGCTGCGACTGTTCTTGAGTCCCTGGACATAGGTCACTTTCCCCGGGAAACGCTCCTGCAGGGCCTTAAGCGGAGTGACGGTGTGGGACGACTGACCGTCGAAAGCCCAGGTGCCCAGCTGCTCATGCGGCGCATCGGCCATCGGGCCCGTCACCAGGATGTTGCGGATGGCATCGGCCTTGAGCGGCAGCACGCCGTCGTTCTTGAGCAGGATGGCCGACTCCTCCGCGGTCTTCTGCGCCGCCGCCAGGTGCTCCGGCGCATACTGGACCGCCCGGCCGGCCTCCACGTCTACATACGGGTTCTCGAACAGGCCCAGGAGGATCTTCACGCGCAGGATGTTGCGCACGGCCTGGTCGATGTCGGATTCCTTGACGGCTCCGCTGTGCACGAGCTCTTCCAGGTGCGACAGGTAGCCGTAGGTCATCATGTCCATGTCCACCCCGGCTTCCAGCGACTTCCGGGCCACGTCCTTGCGGTCCACGCCGAAACCGTGGTTGATCATCTCGCCCATGGAATTCCAGTCGGTGACCACGAGGCCGTCGAAGCCCCATTCGCCGCGGAGGACGTCCTTCACGAGGAAGACGTTGCCCGTGGACGGGACGCCGTCATTGTCGTTGAAGGAGGTCATCAGCGTCAGCGCTCCGGCCTTCACGGCCGCCTCGAAAGGCGGGAGGTACACATTCCGCAGCTGCCGTTCCGTCAGGAACGTGCTGTTGTAGTCCCGTCCGCCTTCCGCGGCGCCGTAGCCGGCGAAATGCTTGATGCAGGCCGCCATGGACGTGGCGTCCAGCGTAGCGCCCTGATAGCCCCGGACCATGGCCTCGGCCATCCGGGCGTCCAGCCAGGTGTCCTCTCCGCTTCCTTCCGCGATGCGGCCCCAGCGCGGGTCCCGGGCGATGTCCAGCATCGGCGAGAAGGTCCATCGGACCCCCTGCCCGGTCGCCTCGACGGACGCCACGCGGGCTCCCGCCTCCACGAGGGCGGGGTCGAAGGTCGACGCCAGGCCCAGCGGGATGGGAAACACGGTATGGAATCCGTGGATGACGTCCCGGCCCACGAGGAGCGGAATCCCGAGCCGGGACTCCTCCACGCAGATGCGCTGGAACTCATTGACCTTCACTGGATCCACCTCGTTCAGGATGGACCCGATCTGGCCCTTGCGGAGGGCGTCGGCATAGTTGGCCACCTCCCCGCCGGCGGAGACCTGGTTCATCTGGCCGATTTTCTCGGCCAGGGTCATCCGGGACAGGAGCTGGTCCACGCGGCGCTCCACCTCGGGCGTCGCCCCCACGGTGGAAGGCTTGCGCTCGGTGCAGGAGAGGGTCGCCGCCAACAGGGACGCCAGGAAAAGGATGCGGATTGCTTTCATCGTTTATTTCTTCTTGAAAACGCGGACGTAGTCCACTTCGTAGGTGGCCGGAAGGCCGTTCGGGTCCGTCGCGCCGCCCATGTTTCCGCCCCAGGCCATGTTGAACTTGAGGTAGAAGGGGGCGTCGAAAGGCCAGGTGTCATACCCCTTTCCTTCGTTCTTGAAGGTCAGGTGCTGCTTTCCGTCCACAAAGAATTTCATTTCGGAGGCCGTCCATTCCAGCGCATAGACGTGGAATTCGGTGGCCGCGTTCGCCACGGGCTGGACATGCGTCTTCTGCGTCCCGTCCGGCCAGTTGTAGGCGTTGCAATGGATGCTGGAAGAGCTCTTGTCCTTGCCCTGGGTGCTGATGGCGTACTCCATGATGTCGATTTCGCCGTCACCGGGCCAGGTCTTGAAATTCTTCGGCATCATCCAGAAGGCGGGCCAGGTGCCCTTCACGTCGGAGACCTTGATCCGGGCCTCGAACCAGCCGTACTGCCAGGCGCGCTGGGTGTTCATCCGGATGGAATTGACCTCGGTGCCGATCCGGCGGGTCTGGATCTTCAGCGTGCCCTCGGAGATGAAGGCCAGGTCAATCCCGTCCTTGGAGCCGGCCACGTAGTTCTGGATCTCGTTGTTGCCCCAGCCGCCGGCGCCGGTCTCGTACCACCAGTCCGCCAGCGACGGTTTCCCGTCGTCCTCGAACTCCTCGTGCCAGTCCAGCACGTAGCCGTCCGGGACCACGATCTCGCCCGGGTCCGGCGGGAGGTCTTCGTCGCTGAAGCCCTGCTTCACAGGGACTTCCAGCGTCTTGGCCCCGTACCGGAAGGTGACGGTGGTCTCCCGCTCCTTGCCGGTCCGGTTGGTGAGCAGATTGACTTTCACCTCCGAGGCGCCCTTGATGCCGCCCGAAGGGGTCACCGTGCACCAGTCCTTGTCGGCGGAGGATACGCCCCAGTCGCCGGTCGCATTGACGGACAGGACCGCCGTCTGCGCCTCGTAACTGGCGTTGACGCTGGAGGGGCTGACCGTCAGCGTGGCCTCGGAGGCCGACGGGACCGGCTCGGAACCGCACCCGCAGGAGAAGTTGAAAAGGGTTGCCGCGCAGAGCGGCAGCAACCCTTTGATATTCGAGACCAGACGCATTACTTGACGCGCTTGAAGACGTACTGCCAGGCAATGGAGCCGCCGTTGTTACCGGTCGCCGTGTAGGTCATCAGGACCAGCTGGTCGGCCGTGCAGGACTTGACATAGAGCCAGGGCTCGTCCTCGAAGGCGTTGTTGGGGATGTAGGTGAAGAGGCCGCCGTCGGCGAGCTTGATCACGTCGAGGTCATTCTCTTCATCGAGGGTGTAGCTCCAGGTCGTCTTCTCGTTCGTGTAGAGGAAGTCGTCGCCATAGGGAGAGTCGCCCTTGCGGTCGTTCAGGAAGGTCACGTCCTTGTTCATGTAGGAGAAACCGTCCACCGGGTCCAGGGTGTACTTGCCGTCGGCCGTGAAGGTGATGGTGTCGTCGTACATGTGGGCGTTGTCCTTGCAATGGGCCTCGCCGTTCCACCAGCCCAGGGGGTTGCCCAGGTCGGGGCCGCAGCCGAAGTGGCCGTTCTGGTCCGGATCCCAGGCCCAGGTGCCGACGATCGCCTCGTCCAGCGAACCGGGTTCGCCACCGCCGCCCTGACCTTCCTTGGGACGGAAGATCATCTGCCAGCAGATGCCGTCGAACTTGGCCACCACGACCAGCTTGTTCTGGGTGAGTTCCTTGATGTAGAGCTTCGTAGGCGTATCCAGGATAGCCTTGTTCGCGACATAGCCGAAGAAGATGCCGGCCGGGAGCTCGATGTAGTCGCCGTCGTCGTCGCCGTCCAGCGTGTAAGTCGCCTCCTGCGGATCGGCGGGAGCGTCATAGTCGCTGTTCTGGCCACCATCCCACAGCTCGTGGTGATAGTTGGACTCCCAGTTGCAGTAGACCACGCCGTCGGCGCCGGGGTTGAAGGTGTACTTGCCGTCGGCGAAGAACGTCAGTTCGTCATCCTTCACGCCGTAGGCGTCCTTCTCGTGCGGGCCGCCGCTCCACCACTCGGTGGGATTGCCGAGGCTGCCGCCGCAGCCCATGTAGCCCGCGGACTCGTTGTCATAGACCCACGTCTTGCTGGTGACGCCGAAGAGGGGATCCTCGGCGACGGGCGCGCCGTCGCGGGGCTTGAAGATCAGCTGCCAGCAGATGCCGTCGAACTTGGCGACGAGGACCATCTTCGTCTCCGTCAGTTCGGTGACGTACAGGCGGGTGGGCTCGCTCAGGATGGCCTTGTTGGCCACATAGCTGAAGAAGATGCCGGCCGGAAGCTCGATGTAGTCGCCGTCGGCGTCGGAGCCGAGGGTGTAGGTCGAGGTCTGGACCTCGGCGGGGGCGTCATAGTCGCTGTTCTGGCCGCCGTCCCACAGCTCGTGGTGATAGTCGGACTCCCAGTTGCAGTAGACCACGCCGTCGGCGCCCGGGTCGAACACGTACTTGCCGTCCTTGAAGAAGGTCAGGACATCGTCCGTCACACCCTTGTCATCCTTCTCGTGCGGAGCGGCGCTCCACCACTCGAGCGGATTGCCGAGGCTTCCGCCGCAGCCCATGTAGCCCGCGGACTCGTTGTCCAGGACCCAGGCCTTGCTCTCCTTGCCGAAGAGCGGGTCGTCGGCGCCGGCGATGGAACCTTCCGGAACGAACTCGTAGTAGAAGGAGATGCCGTCCGCGTTGGTCGGAGTCGAGGCGGTCGCCATGAACTGCAGCTTCTTCTTCATCGCGCTGGTCTTGGTCTCCAGGATCTGGTAGCGCGGCTCGTCCACGAGGGACTTGTGCACGACATAGGACAGGATGCTGCCCGGGTCGAGCACGAGGAAGATCTCCTCGATGCCGGCGTCGTTCCAGTTGTTCTCGAAGGTGAACTTCGTGGTCTTCTTCTCGGCCGGGAAGAGGTAGTCGTCGTCCAGGATCTCGTGACCCGCGGGATACTCGGCGTCCTTCTTGGCATAGGCCTGGCCGTCGACCGGATCGTAGGTGTAGGTACCGTCGGAGGCGAAGGTCATCAGATCGTCATAGAGGAAACCCTTCTTGCCGTTGGGCTCGACCTGCCACCAGCCCTTCGGGTCGCCGGCGGGGCCGCAGGCGATGTGCCCCGCCTCGGCGCTGTTCCAGATCCAGGTCTGGGAAGAGCCGTTGGAGATGGCCTTGACGTACGGAGCCGGATCGAACGGATCGCGGTAGGTGTTGTCCAGGGTGAAGGTCTTCACCAGGGAGCCCTGGGAAATGCCGTTGGCGTTGTAGGCCTTCACTTCCACGGTGTATTCACCCGCGTCCCGGAAGCGGAGGGACACGTTGTTGTCGGTATAGGAGTACTTCTTGGAAGCCTTTCCGTCGATCTTCTGGTCGCCGAAGATCCACACGGGGACGACTCCCTTGTTGTTCATCACGAAGGTGACGTAGTTGGTCTCCTGGTCCACGATGATGTTCACGTCCAGATCGGAAGCCTGCGGCAGGCCGGCCTGGTTGGGAATCGGGTACTCAGGGGTGCAGGCGGCGGCGGAAACGGCCAGCGCCGCGATTGCGATATATTGCCAGATTCTTTTCATGGTTGCCCGGTATTAATAGTTGTTCTGCACGAGGTTCGGATCCTTGTCGATCTCACCCTGCGGGATGGGCCAGTACTTCTTGTTCTCGGTCCAGTCGTTCTGACGGTACTCGTGGTTCGCCGCCTTGAGGACGGTCGGAGCCAGGCCGCTGCGGACGAGGTCCCAGTAGCGCTTGCCCTCGCCCACGAACTCCTTGTGGCGCTCCTGGATGATGTCCTCGCGGGACACGCCGGTGTCGTGGCAGTGGGCGCGGTCGCGGACCTGCTGGAGGTAGGCGCTGCCGTCCTGTCCCAGGAGGACCGAAAGCTCGGCGGCGTTCAGCAGGGTCTCCGCGTAGCGGTAGATGCGCTCGTTGTTGCAGTAGTTCACGTTGTCGGAAGCCTTGTAACCGTGGTTGCCGCCTTCGCGGGCGATGTACTTGCGGTTCCAGTAACCGGTATCCTGCCAACGCGGGGTGTATTCAGCGCCGGGGTGCTCCTCCGCGTATTTCGCGAAGTTCAGGATGCCGCCATCCTTGCGGATGTCGTCGTCGTCATACATGTCGTAGGCGCTCTTGGCGATAGTGCCGAAGCCCCAGCCTTCGTGGTAGTCGGGCACGTTCTTCGGGGCGGGGATGCCGGTGAGGATGGAGTTCACCTGGCCGCCGGTCGCGATGGAGTTGCCCCAGTCGCGGATACCGCCTTCGGAGATGTAGTTGATCTCCCAGATGGACTCGGAGCACCACTCGCCGCTCTCCTCCCAGATGCCGGCGAAGTCGGACACGAGGGAATACTGGCCGCTGGAGATGATCTCCTTCATATAGTTCAGGGCGGTCTGGTAGCGGGACTGGTCGTTCTGGTACAGGACGGCCTCGGCGTACAGCATATAGGCCATGGCCTTGGTCACGCGGCCTTCGTCACCGACGTTCGCCTTCATCGGAAGGACATTCATCGCGATGGCGTCCTCGATCAGCTTGATGAAGTTTGCATAGACCTCGTCGTGGCCCAGCTGCGGGGCGATGTACGGGGCCTCCAGGAGCTCCTCCCAGTACGGGACGTTGCCCCAGAGCTTCCACAGCATATTGTAATAGTAGGCCATCAGGACCTTGGCCTCGGCCACATACAGCTTCTTGGTCTCGTCGGAAACACCCTCGGCTCCGTCCACGTACTTGATGAGCGTCGCGGCGCGGTTGATGCCGGAATAGTTGACCGTCCACATCTGGTTGGGAAGGTCGGTGGAAGTGGCCGTATAGTAGTGCGTCTTCACGATGATCGGCTGGTCGCCTTCGTTGGAACCGCCGGCGTACACGTCGTCGCCCATCACGTCGAAGATCAGGTGGAGGTTGTCATACTGGCCGAACGCATAGTCGTACCACTCGAGGGGGTCGTAGGCGGCCACCAGGCACTGGAACAGGCGCTCCGGCGAATTGAAGTACTCGTCCAGCGGTTCGGAGCTGTTGTGCCGGGGATTGATGAAATCCTTGGAGCAGGCGGTCAGCAGGACGGCGAGGGCACTGAGTGCAATAACTATCTTTTTCATTTCCGTAGTCTGTTAGAAGGTTACATTGACACCGAAGGTGACGGTCCTGTTCTGGGGATAGACGCCGCGGTCGACGCCCACTTCGCGGAAACCGCCGGACACTTCCGGATCGCAGCCGGAGTACTTGGTGAGGGTGAACGCGTTCTCCACCTGCCCATACACTCTCAGGCGGGAGATGAAGGCGAGCTTGGTGAGGTTCTGCGGCAGGGTGTAACCCAGCTGGATGTTGCGGGCGCGCAGGAAGGAGGCGTCCTCCATCCAGTAGTCGGAGACCCGGTAGTTCTCGTTGGCCGAATCGAAGGCGAAACGCGGATACTTGTTGGTGGAGCCTTCGCCGGTCCAGCGGTTGAGGATGGTCTTCGGAAGGTTGATGTAGTACAGGTCGGTACGGCGGGTGACGTTGAGCGTCTGGGCGCCGAGCTGGCCCTGGAGGAGCATGCTGAAGTCGAAGCCCATCCAGTCCATCGTGAGCGTGAGACCGAAGGTCCAGTCCGGAATGCCCTTGCCGAGCTTCGTGCGGTCGTCGTCGTTGATGACGCCGTCATTGTTGATGTCCTTCCAGCGGAAGTCGCCGGGCTGCGCGTTGGGCTGGATCTTGTTGCCCTCGGCGTTCACGTAGCTGTTGATCTCGTCCCAGTTCTGAAACACGCCGTCGGTCTTCCAGCCCCAGAAGTACGGGAACACTTCACCCACTTCGCCGCGGGTCAGCGTGCCGATCTTGTGGCTGGAGGTGGTGATGTAGGAGGAGTCGTCGGCCAGCTTGGTGAGCTTGTTGACGTTGTAGGAAGCGTTGGCCTTGATGCCGTAGTTGAAGGTGCCGATGGCGCCGCGGAAGCCGAGATCCATCTCGAAACCGTGGTTGCGCATCGTGCCCACGTTGCCGGTCGGGGCGGAGTCGCCCGCGTAGGTCGGAACCTGCATCTCCATCAGCATGCCGGAGGCGTCCTTGATGTAGTAGTCGAGGGTGGCGGTGATCCGGTTGCCCAGCAGGCCCAGGTCCACGCCGAAGTCGGTCTGGATGGACTGCTCCCACTTGGCGTTCGGGTTCGCGAGGCCGGAGGCCTTCACGCCGATGTTGATGCTCTCGGTGCCGTTGGCGCCGGAACCGAACACGTAGTTGTTGCCGGACTGGGAGTACACGGCATACAGGAAGTCGCCCAGGTTGTCCTTACCGTTGATACCCCAGGAAGCGCGGAGCTTGGCCATGGAGATGACGGGGTTGTACCGCAGAAACTCCTCGTTCTTGATGTTCCAGCCGATGGAAGCGGACGGGAAGGTACCCCACTTGTTGCTGGGGCCGAAGTGCGAGGAGGCGTCCCGGCGGACGGTGGCCTGCGCCATGAAGCGCTCGTCGAAGTTGTAGGAGACGCGGCCGAAGTAGGACAGGATGCTGTAAGGAATGGAATTCCAGCGGCCCCAGCCGTTGCGGTCGCCGTCCTTCTGCTGGCCGAGGGTGTTGTCCACGCTGATCTTCCAGGGATCGTCGGGATAGACGAGACCCAGGGCTGAAGCGCCCAGATAGGAGGAGGAGGACATGTAGGCGGACTGGCCGAGCACCACGTTCAAGGCGTGCTTGCCGAACACCTTGTCGTACGTCAGGGTGTTTTCCACCTGGTAGCTGTAGTAGCGGTTCATGCTCTGGGAAGCGGAGGAACCGTAGTTGATCTTGGAAACGGTGGATTCCTTGCCGTCCTTGTCATACACCTTGGTGTCCGTGACGGTATCCAGGCTGTAGCTCTTGGAGGTCAGGAAGTACTGCTTGGTGTAGCTGTGGCCATAGACATAGGAGAGGTCCAGGGTGACGGCGTTGCGGAACTTCAGGCCGTCGATGAGCTGGAGCTCGGTGGTCAGGCCGCCGACGATCTTGTCGGTGCTGCTGTAGCCGTGCGGGCGGTCCAGCATGGCGATCGGGTTCGCCTGCTCGTTGTAGGTGCCGCCGTCGGCGATGAAGTAGGCCACGCCCTTGTCGTTGCGGATGATGTACGGATAGCCGGCCGGGTAGAGGGAGCGGTAGCGGGCCTCTTCGGCTTCGTCGGCATAGATGGGATCCAGCGGGGACATGCCCAGGGCGGAGCCCAGCGGGGAGCCGTACTCGGAGTTGGCCGAGATGCCGGCGGACTTGATGTGCGCGAAGGAAACCTGGTTGCTGACGGTCAGCTTGTTCAGCCAGTTGCGGGAGGCGGAGTGGTCGAACAGGGTGATGCCGATGTTCTCGCGCAGGGTCATCCTGTCATAATAGGACTGGTCGAAGCGGCCACCGATGGTACCCTTCGTGGAAAGGTAGCCGCCGGACACGCTGTAATTGACCCGGCTGTTGCCGCCGGAAACGTTCAGGTCGTGCTTGACGACGGGGGCGTTCTTGTCGAAGATGGCTTCCACCCAGTCGGTGCCCTTCCCGAGGGAATAGGGATCGTCGTAGATGGGGGCGTTGCCGGCGTTGAGCTGGCCTTCGTTCATCATGATGGCATATTCGGTGGCGTTCAGCACGGAGGGCTTGCGCCAGGGATTCTGCATACCATAGGAGAAGTTGTAGTTGACGACGGTCTTGCCTTCGGAGCCGGACTTGGTGGTCACGAGGACCACGCCGTCGGCCGCGCGGGCGCCATAGACGGCGGCGGAAGCGGCGTCCTTGAGGACGTCGATGCGCTCGATGTCGTTCGGGTTGATGTAGTCGATGCTGCCGGCCGGCATCCCGTCCACGATGTAGAGCGGGGACGCGTGGTTGATGGAGCCGACACCGCGGACGATGACCGTGGAGCTGGCGCCCGGGGCGCCGGAGTTCTGGGTGACCTGGACACCGGAGGTCATGCCCTGGAGCATGTTGTCCACCCGGTTCTGGGACTGGACCTTCAGGTCATCGGCGGTCACCGAGGAGATGGAGGCCGTCACCACGGACTTTTTCTGGACGCCGTAGCCGATGACGACCGTCTCTTCCAGCATCTCGGCATCCTCCTTCAGGAGGATTTCCAGGATGCGGTCCGGGGAGGCCGGAACGGTCTGGGTCACATAGCCGATGCAGGAGATTTCCAGGACGGCGCCGGAGGCCACGCGGAAGGAGAAAGCTCCGTCCGCGCCGGTCACGGTACCGTTGCTGGTTCCCTGCTCGACGACAAAGGCGCCGACAACCGGCTGGCGCGCATCGTCGAGAACGACACCGCTGACGGTGACATTCTGCGCGAGTGCTGCCAGGCTCAATCCTAATGCAAGGATCAGGGAAGCAAATTTTTTCATACGCGATTGGTTTGGTTTTGCGTTGGTTATTGTTAAATGAATCGTGTTCTTTCGCTGGGTTCACCACAAAATTACACCAGGCAGGCACACCCCGTGCGCATAAGAAAATAAAAGTACTGCAAAGTAGTAGCCATCTTATTGTAAGACAGCTAATTAAAAGTTTTTAATAGGCTAAAAAAGTAGTGGAATGAGAAACGTTTTTCCGCTACTTTCCAATCATTTTCACCTGTTCCTCGAACTTGTCACGGTCCCCGAGGGCCGCATTCTTGACCGAGACCTTATAGTTATATATGGTGCTGACGGAGTAGTCCAGCATCGTCGCGATCTTCTTGGAATCGTCCACGCCGAGGCGAATCAGGGCGAAGATCCGGAGCTCCGTCGTGAGCCTTCCCGGGGGCGGGACGATGCGCGCGTCCTCCTGCAGCAGGGCGTTGAACTGCTCCACAAAGTCCGGATACAGGGCGAGGAAAGTCTCGTCGAACTTGCGGTAGAAATCCTCCAGCGCCTTCTCCGAGCGTTCGGAAATGGCCAGTTCGCGGAACAGCTGGTCCGACTTGCCCTGCTTCAGCAGGTTCCGGAACCGGTTGTCCTGGGAGCGGATCTGGGCCACCTGCTCCGACAGGCCCTGCAGGAAGTCCATGATATAGGCGTCCTTCACCTTGTCGGCCTTGGAGATCTGCCGGTTCAGCACGCTGAGTTCCTCATTGGCCGCGGCCAGCCGAGCGTTGCTGTCCGCGAGGGCCTTCTGCATGCGGGACAGTTTCCGGGAGCGGACGACCAGGAAATAGGTGATCAGGGACAGCACCAGCACCAGGATGGCCAGCAGGATGGAAGAGACCACGGAAGCCTTGTTCTGCCGGTCCTGCCGGACGGCATAGGCCTTCTCCACCTCCATCAGGAAGCGGGAGATCTGCCAGGGACGCAGCTTGGCGTTGTACAGCACCGCGTCCTCCTGCGCCATGCGGAGATAGCGGAACGACCGGTCCACGTCCAGGGGAAGGATGTTCTGCGCCACCATCGTCAGGGAGGCGTAGTCCTTCACCGCGTTCACGATGTCGCATTCCGCGGAGCGGATGAGCCAGGCGATCCGCTCGGTCTGGTTCCCTTTCAGATTCTCGATTTCAGACTCGAAATAGGCAAAGATGGCGAAATTCCGGTCCTCCGGCTTCACCGTCGAGAGCAGAAGCCGGTTCACGCTGTCGGCGGAGGCAAGCCGGCCCTGCGCCATGAACTCGTCCCGCAGCACGGAACGCCACCGGTCGGAATCCTTGGGGAGGAGCTGGTACAGACGGGGACGGAACGAAGAGTCCGGCGGGATGGACAGCTTTTCCACCATGCCGGAGTTGCCCGCCAGGTCCTTGCTGTAATCGTACAGGGCCCACATATAGTCAGCCATCAAAGGCTGAGAGAAGGTGGCCGTGTCCAGACCGCCGTACAGGAGCTGGGAGGCTTCCAGGTAGCTGCCGGCCTTGGCATACAGATGCCCCAGCAGGACGGAAGCCTCGTTGTACAGGTCCTGGTCGTCCAGCACGTCCCGGGCCAGTTCCTGGCAATGCTTCAGATAGAACTGGGTGGAATCGAAGCTGAAGGCGAAGAACTCCCGGGCGATGTTCATCTCCAGCTCATAGCGCCGGAGCGGGTCCCGCGTGGAGCGGGCCAGCATGCCCAGGGCGTCCATCTGGTCCAGTTTCCGGGCCACGTACATGTTGCTGGCGCTGATGTAGCCGTCCAGCTCGAGCAGGAGCTGCTGCGTCTCCCGGTCCGGGCGCGGCGCAGGCCGGCAGGCCGCCACCCCGAGGGCGACAGCCAGCCAAACTCCTATGCGACAGAGCGATTGCATGCCGCAAAGATACGAACAATCTTCGGATTCCTACTCATCCTCCAGGACAGGAGGCGGCAGCATGGGCATTTCCGGAACGAGCAGCGCCTGGCTGCGGGCCCGCATGAGTATCTGACTACGCTCTTCGGGACTTGCGGTCGCGGGCACCACGGGCCGGATCGGATCCAGCGTGACGTCCTTGGCGATGAACTCGTCCATGTCGAAGGTCTCGCCCGTCTTCTCCATGATCTTGCGGACGATGAGGATCCGCTGCCAGGCGGAGTAATAGGGCCGGTTGTCGATCATGCAGCTGGTCTTCTCCGACCGCCAGCGGTAATAGAGAGAGGTGTGCCCGCCATGCCAGATGCCGATCCGTCCATAATCCGGATTCCGGGCGGTCCATTCGTCCAGGTGGTCCAGCAGGTCCGCCTTCCAGGGCACGCTGCCATAGTAACCGGAGACATTCAAGGCATACTTGACCGTGTAGGTGTGCCCGGCGATAGGGCCTGGCGCCGTGTACACGGTCTTCGAGCTCCAATATTCGTCCGCCAGCCGGCCATACCCGTGGCCGCCGAATTCGTGGAGGAAGGTATTCCGCCAGTCTCCGACCATCCGTCCCATCTCGTCCTTCTCCTCATCGGTCGTCGAACGCGATCCTTGGGAATCATCCTGCACGTTGACGGCCTGGACCGACGGGAAGGACCAGCGGATCGACCGGCCGGCATACTGATAGGGAACCTGGGCGTAACTCCAGCCGGTACCCTTGACGTGGCAGACGCCGCCGTACCGGTTGTCATTGATGAGCAGCACCGCCGGGACATCCTTCTGGGCCAGTTCGCCGGATACGATCTCCGGGATGTGCGAACTCAGGTAAGACTTGACGGTTTCTTCGTTCGCAGTCATGTTGCTGTAAGATTTTTCCGGCCAGCGGGAACCGAAATAATTGTCCACCGGCGTCAGGATTTTTCCGCTCTCGTCGGTGATACCGGCGCCGGACTCATTGGAAGCCACCCGGCAGAGATAGACGGTGAAATACTCCTGATACGTCTTGTACGGCTCCACGGAGAACATGTAGTCGACGGCGTCCTTCGCCAGGGATTCGAACAGGTCCAGTTCTTCCGCCCGGAAGCCATCGGCCAGGACCGCGACGACGTTCTTCTTCCGGCCCTTCGTCTGCGTGAAATACCGGATGACCTGGTCATCGGAACTCCAGGCATCCCCCAGGTCGATCGTTCCGAAATCCACGATCCGAGAGCGCTTGAGCGTCAGCGCCTTCGAGGAATGCTTCTGGATGATACGGCCTTCCCCGTCGTTGAAAGTCAGGGTGAAGCCGCCGGTCAGACTGGCCGGGACCATCGCGATGCAATAGTCCTGTCCCTCCACGAAGGTTCCGGACAAGGTCACGGTATTGGACCGCTCGTACGTGACGGATGTACCGAAATTCGACGTATAACCGAATTTCAACTCGCCTTCCTGGAAATAGAGGGCGGCGTCACCGGCGACCGTCGTTCCGGCATCGAAAATGATGGACTTCAGGGAGGAGACCGCATCCCCTTCCAGGCGAAAACGGACGAAGGACAGCAGATTCTTGAATTGCAGGTCCGCATCCTGCGTGGATGACCAGGCGGCGGCCAAATTCAAGCCCTCCGCAATCCCGCCGGGAACGGCGGTCTGGACGGGAGGGACGGGTATCCGGAGGAGGACGTCGTCATTCTTCTTATACACCCCATACTGCTGGGCCGGATAGATGCTGGTGTAGGAATCATCCTCACCCAGTCTCTTCGTGGACGTGAAAGTAGCCACTTCCGTCCCGTCATCCTCCGTCGTATAGGTCGTCTGGGAATAACCGCCGGTCGACATCTTATACATCTTGAAGGCGTCTCCGCCGGTCCAGAGGACCTTGGCGTATGTTTCGTCGAAGTCCAGCCGGGAACGGGTCCCGGCTTCTTCCCCGGCGAACCCGGCCCGGATGGTATAGACAGGCGGCGTGGGCGCAGGGATGATGTCCTGCTCCACCCGGGAACAGGACGCCGCCAGCAAAAGGCCGGCTATCAAAAGAAGTCGGGATGCGCTGGCCATGGTCCGCTACTCGAATTCGGGATCGAAGGGCTCTACCGGTATCGGCTCCGTACTGGCCGTCAGAAAAGAATCTTCCATCCGGACGGGGACAATCCGGATGGAAGGTATTACATAAGGTTTCTGCTCGTTATTCATAACGGCAAATATACTATTTTTCTTCCATTACGCCAAAGACGGGGGAAGGATAACCCTTTTCATACAAATCGATTACCATGACGTTGGACATATCGATGCCCGGGGAGCCGCTCGAGGCCTCGTCCCGCATCGGGTCGTTCGTCTTGTCCGCCGCCAGGAATTCATCCAGGGAGAAGTAGCCACCCACCTTGTCCATGATGCGCTGCACGATCAGGAGGCGCTGCCAGGCCGAGAAATAGGCCCGGTAGTCGACCATGCAGCTGACCCGTTCCGAGCGCCAGCGGTTGAACATGTACCGGTCACCGCCCTGGAAGATACCCATCCGTTCATAGTGGGGATCTCTCTTCACGAGGGTCTCCTTGTGGTCCAGCAGGGGCTCCTGCCACTGGACGGCATTATAATCCGTAGCCACGTTCAAGGCATAGGGAACGGCCCAGGAATGGGAAGCGATGGGATTGGAGGCATAGCTGATGCCGGACCAGAATTCATCCGTGAAGCGCGCGAAAGCGTGGCCGCCGAACTCGTGCAGGAGGGTGTACCGCCAGTCGCCATAGCTCTGGCCGCCGATTTCTTTCCAGACGGCGTCCGACGTCGTCCGGTAGTAGTTGTACATGACAGTCGAACTCGGGATGGGCGTTTCCTGCTTGGGCATGACCTGCGGGAAGCTCCACATGAGTTTCCGGATATTGCCTTCATCATCCCGGGAAACCGGAATCATGGAGTAGGCCCGGCCGTCGTTGGTGGTGAAACGGGTGATGCCGGCGTACCGGGGATCGTTGATGATCATCAAGATGGGAACGTCGTCCAGGGTGAGGGTGCCGTTGGCGATCTCGGGGCACTGCGCGGCCACGAATTCATTGACAACGTCGTCGTCGGCCTTCATGTCGCCGAAGGTCCCTTCGCCCCAGCGGGCGTTGAAGAAGGTCTTCTTGCCGTCGGTCACCGTGCCGTTGCCGTCCGTGACGGAAGCGCCGGATTCCTCGGAAGGAACCGTCAGGAAGTACACGGTGAAGTAATCCTTGTAGGTCTTGAACGGCTCGGTGTTGAACAGGAAGTCGATGCCGCTCTCGGCCTCGCTGATGAACTGGTCCATCTCGTCCCGCTGGTAGCCTTCCGAGATGACGGCGAGCACGTTCGGCTTGCTGCCCTTGGTCTGCTTCATGTACTGGATCACTTCCCGGTCTGTCGGCTCTTCGAACTTGTCGCCGATGTTGATGGTGCCGAAATTATAGGAGTTGGAACGTTTCATGTCCACGGACACGTCGGAATGCTTGACGAGCGTCCGGCCTTCCTTGTCCTTGAAGGTCAGGTAAAAGCCGTCTATCTGCGTAGGCGCCAGGGCGATGAAATAGTCCTTGTCCTGCTGGAAGGGGCCGTTCAGGGTGACCGACGTGGACCGCTCCGCCATGACCGGATTCCAGCTCCGGTCGAAACTGGCCACCGGCTCGCCGTCCCGCCAGCGGATGGTCATATCGCCGGCGATGGTCTTGCCCGCATCGAAGGTGACGGAGGCGAGCGTGTTCACCGCGTTGCCCGTCATGCGGAACCGGACATAGGTCAGGACGTTCATGAAATAGATGTTGTCCAGCCAATAGTTGGAATAGGCCGCGGCAATGTTGACACCCTCTTCGATACCGCCGGCGACCGCCTTCTGCTCCGGATAGACCGGCGCGCTCAACACGACTTCGCCGCCACTGTACACGTACCGAATCTTCGATTTCGGATACAGGCTGTAGGTCGGAGAGAAGCCTTCCAGACTGTTTTTGGTCGTGAAAGTGGCCGACGTCGTCCCGTCATTCTGCGTGGTGAAATAGGCCGTGTAGAAACCGCTGCCCGAATATCCGACCATCGTAAAGGCGTCGCCTCTCGTCCATACGACATCGCTGTAGCCGTCGTACAGTTTCAAGCGCGACCTCGTCTCGGGGTCATCGCCTTCCATGAAAACCTTCACCTCATAAACGGGTTGAGGAATATTAACGACATCCTCTGAACAAGCGGAGAGCAGCAGCAGCGCCCCCAGCCATCTCCAGAATTTACTGGTCCTAATAATCGTACTCATATTCGGGAGTTTTAATGGGCGGCATGGGATTGTCCTTGATAGGCTCTCCACCTTTTCTGGATTGGAGAATAGTTTCTTCCATCAAAAGCGTCAAGCTTTCGCTGGTCGGTTTTTCGTAAAGGTTCTTCATAGTAGTGTTATGATTTTTTGATTGGTTCTTTCTCGTTCGGCCTCCGACAGGGACTCCGTCACCGGGGACAGGAAGGAGATCATCTGCAGGACCTTCGCTTCCGCTTCCGGGACGCCGCGGGTGCGCATGTAGAACAGCGCGTCCTCGTCCAGGCGGCCGGTGGTGGCGCCGTGGGAGCACTTCACGTCGTCGGCATAGATTTCCAGCTGCGGGGTCGTCTCCACATGGGCGCCGTCCGTCAGGACGATGTTGTGGTTCTCCTGGTAGGCTTCCGTCTGCTGGGCGTCCGGAGCTACGATGATGCGGCCGTCGAAGGTCACCCGGGACGTGCCGCCCGCGATGCCGTTGAACAGCTGGCGCGAGACGCAGCCGCCCGCACGGTGGTGCATCAGGATGCGGAAATTCACCCTCTCGTCGCCGCCGCACAGGTACAGCCCCTTCAAGGACACCTCCGCGCCTTCGCCCACCAGGTCGATGGCGACGTCGATGTCCCGGGACTCGCCGGGCAGGACCACGAACGTCAGTTCGAGCTTCTCCCCCGCCCCGACAGTGTAGTCCGGACGGAGCGCGGCGAAAGGATCTATGTAGTTCCCGTAACCCATTTCCTAAAACTGGTCGAATCCTCCCTTTTCAATGGCCTCGATCAGCTCGGGGCCGCCCGTGCGGACGATGCGGCCGTCCTTGAGGACGTGCACCACATCGGGCCGGACATATTCCAGGAGTTTCTGGTAATGCGTGATGATGATGGCCGATTTCTCGGGCGAGCGGAGGGCGTTCACCCCGTCCGCCACGATCTTGAGGGCGTCCACGTCCAGGCCGGAATCGGTCTCGTCCAGGATGGACAGGGTCGGGTCCAGCAGGGCCATCTGGAAAATCTCGTTGCGCTTCTTCTCGCCGCCGGAGAAGCCCACGTTCACCTCGCGCTTGGCGAATTCGGGCTTCATCTGCACGAAAGCCATCTTTTCCTTGAGGAGCTTCAGGAACTCCGGCGTCTTCATCTCCGGCAGGCCCTGCGCCTTCCGGCGGGCCTGGACGGCCGCTTTCATGAAGGCGGTGATGGTCACGCCGGGGATCTCCACCGGGTACTGGAAGCTCAGGAAAATGCCCGCCCAGCTGCGCTCTTCCGGCGCCATCGACAGCAGGTCCTTGCCGTCATAGACGATGGATCCTTCCGTCACCTCATAGTCCGGGCGGCCGGTGAGGACGGCGTTCAGGGTGGACTTCCCCGCCCCGTTCGGGCCCATCACGGCGTGGATTTCGCCGCGGCCGATGGACAGGTCGATCCCCCTGAGGATCTCCTTCTCCCCGATCCGGGCGTGCAGATTCTTTATTTCGAGCAACTTATCCATTTTTCTTGTACAGTTTCATCCAGGAATACAGCGACCACAGGCCGTTCACCAGGTACAGGCCGCAGACGATGGGCATGAACACGTTCCCCACGCTCACGTGGAGGATGATCTGGGTGACGTTCACGATGAGCCAGGCCATCCAGCAGTCCCACTTCTTGAGGGCCGACAGGAGCTGCGCCGTGAGGATCAGGACCGTCACGCAGCAGTCCAGGTACGGGGCCGGATTGGCCGGGAAGAAGGTCTTCATCACCCAGCCCCAGAGGAGGGCGATGACGAGGATCGCCGCGACGGTGAATCCCCGCTGCGGCCAGGTCAGCATGCTGACCTTCAGCTTGCTCGCGTCCTCCGAAGAGCGCTCCTCCGCCTTGGGATGCGTCCAGCGCCAATGGCCGAACACGTTGATGGCGAGGGAGATGGGCTGGAGCAGCAGGTTCGCGTACAGGTTCCGGGACCAGAACAGGAAGAACAGGGCGGCCGTGTACAGGTAGCCCACCCAGAAGTTGTACTTCGAGTTCCGCCCGGCGAGGAACACGGTCGTCAAGCCCAGCAGCGAACTGACGAGGTCCACCAGCAGCACCGGCTTCCCGCCGAGTTCGAACAAAGCGATATTGATCCAATCCATCATCCGACCGAGCCTTCAAGGGATACTTGCAAAAGTTTCTGGGCCTCCACCGCGAACTCCATCGGGAGGCGGGAGAGGACTTCGCGCGCATAGCCGTTGACGATCAGGCCCACGGCCTCTTCTGGGCCGATGCCGCGCTGGTTGCAGTAGAACAGCTGGTCCTCGCTGATCTTCGAGGTCGTGGCTTCGTGCTCGACGATGGCCGTCGGGTTGTCGGAGCGGATGACCGGGAAGGTATGGGCCCCGCACTTGGAGCCGATCAGGAGGCTGTCGCACTGGGAGTAGTTGCGGGCGTTCTTCGCGCCGGCGCCCATCCGCACGAGGCCGCGGTAGCTGTTCTGGCTGCGGCCCGCGGAAATGCCCTTGGACACGATCCGGCTACGGGTGTTCCGGCCGATGTGGATCATCTTGGTGCCCGTGTCGGCCTGCTGGCAGTTGTTCGTGACCGCGACGGAATAGAACTCCGAGGCGGTGTTGTCGCCCTTGAGGATCGTGGACGGGTACTTCCAGGTGATGGCGGAGCCGGTTTCCACCTGGGTCCAGCTCAGGTGCGCCCCGTCGCCCTTGCAGATGCCGCGCTTGGTGACGAGGTTCAGGATGCCGCCCTTGCCGTCCGCGTCGCCGGGATACCAGTTCTGGACGGTGGAGTATTTGACGTCGGCATCCTTCTCCACGATGATCTCCACCACCGCGGCGTGGAGCTGCTGCTCGTCGCGCATCGGCGCGGTGCAGCCCTCCATATAGCTCACGAAAGAGCCCTCGTCGGCCACGATGAGCGTGCGCTCGAACTGGCCGGTGCCTTTCGCATTGATCCGGAAATAGCTGGACAGGTCCATCGGGCAGCGGACGCCCTTGGGGATGTAGCAGAACGATCCGTCGGAGAACACGGCGCTGTTCAGGGCCGCGAAATAGTTGTCGCCGGCCGGGACCACGGACGCGAGGTACTTGCGCACCAGGTCCGGATGCTCCTTCACCGCCTCGGAGAACGAGCAGAAGATGATGCCCTTCTCCGCAAGCGTCTTGCGGAACGTCGTCGTGACGGAGACGGAATCGAAGACGGCGTCGACGGCGACCACGCCGGCGAGCACGTCGCGCTCCTTGAGGGGAATGCCCAGCTTCTCGAAGGTCTCGGCCAGCTTGGGGTCGATCTCCTTCGGACGGTCCTTGTCCTTCTTGGGAGCGGCGTAGTAGATGATGTCCTGGAAGTCGATTTCAGGGAGGTCCAGATGGGGCCAGCGGGGCATTTCCATCGCCTGCCATTTCCGGAAGGCGTCGAGGCGGAACTCCAACAGCCACTCCGGCTCATCCTTGAGTCGGGAAATGGTCCGGATGATGTCCTCGTTCAGACCTTTGGGAACGAATTCCTGCTCCACGTCCGTCACGAATCCTTCCTTGTATTCGCCGGAGGTGAATTCCTGTATAATTCTATCGGTTTCGCCCATTAAAAAAACTAACCCTGTCGAACTTGAACAAAGTTAGTGTAAATTTTTTAATTATTCCAATTCAAGCCCCCCCGGGGGGGGCCAAACATTCAATGAAACCCCGATTTTTCTCAATGAAATCCCGGGGTATCACAGGTAAAAACCTGATAATTTCGATTAAGCCATGCCGACCAGGTCCGACAGGACGATGGCCGCCATGGCTTCCACGATGACCGGCGTGCGCAAGGCGAAGCATGTATCGTGCCGGCCGGGGACCTGCAGAGACGTCATCTCGCCCTTGGCGAAATCGTAGGTTTCCTGGGCCTTGGCGATGCTGGAAGTGGGCTTGAAAGCGACGCGGAACACCAGCGGATTGCCGTTGGTGATGCCGCCGTTCACGCCGCCGGCGTGATTCGTGGCGGGCGTCACCAGGTGGTTGCGGTGGTGGCCGCAGCAGCCGCCCTCGTGGTGGCCTTCGCCCCCGTGGCAGCAGCCGCCTTCGTGGTCGTGCTCTTCGCCGCCGTGGCAGCAGCCTTCGCCTTCGCCGTGCTCATGGCAGCAGCCTTCGTGGTCCGCGCCGTGCTCGTGGCAGCCGCCGTGTCCATGGCTGCCGCAGCCGGCGGGGGCATAGACGTCGTTGTGCTCGGAACCCTTCATCCGGGCAGCGGCAAAGCCGTCGCCGAACTCCACGCCGCGGACGCCGGGAATGGCGAAGAGAGCGTGCGAGAGGCGGGATTCCACGCTGTCCCAGAAGGGCTCTCCGAGCCCGGCGGGAACGCCGGAAACGACGCACTCCACGACGCCGCCCAGCGAATCGCCTTCCTTTTGCGCCTGGTCCAAAGCGGCATCCCACTGCGCCGGGTCGGCGATTCCGCCGATCTCGACGAGCTTCGCGTCGCAGCGGAACTGGACGCGGCCGCGGGTGGCGCCGGCGATGGTCGCGAAGAGCAGTTTCTTCGCGATGACGCCGGCGGCGACGACCGGGAGCGTCAGGCGGCCGGAGAAATGGCCGCCGCCGCGCGGATCCTGGAAGCCGCCGTACTTGAGGTTCGCGGTGTAGTCCGCGTGGCCTGGACGCGGGACGTTCAGCAGGGCCTCGTAGTCCTGGCTGCGGGTGTTCGTATTGTGGAAGACGATGGCAAGCGGGGCGCCCGTCGTATAGCCTTCATAGACGCCGCTGAGGATCTGCGGCTCATCCGCCTCCACGCGCGGAGTCGTGCCCTTCGCGCCGCTCCGGCGGCGGGCGATGTCCGCCGCGAAGTCCGCCTCGCTGAGCGGGATGCCCGGCGCGAGGCCGTCCACGACCACGCCGATCTGCTCGCCGTGCGACTCGCCGAAGATGCTTACTCTGAATATGTTACCAAATGCGTTCATAGTCTGTCAAATAAGTCGTTGAATCCCGGGAAGGACTTGGCGACACAGGCGGTGTCGTCGATGTCCACGGGGCCGTCCGCGCCGAGCGCGGCCACCTTGAGGGCCATCACCATGCGGTGGTCGGCGTGAGAAGTATACCGGCCGCCCTTGAGCAGGTTCCCGGTGAGGAGACGCTGCGGGAGGGCCATGCCTTCGATGGTCATTTCGTCCTCGTCGACCTGGACGGGAACGCCCATCTGCGTGAGCATGTCCACGATGGCGGCGGCGCGGTCGGTCTCCTTGTGGCGGAGGCGCTCCACGCCGCGGATGCGGCTCTCGCCCGGGCAGAAGGCGGCCAGCACGGCCACGATCGGGAAGAGGTCCGGGCAGTTGTTCAGGTCCGTTTCGAAGGCGCAGAGCGGCGCGCGGGCCACATGGATGGGCCCGGTCGTGGGCGTGTCGCCTTCCAGCTGGGACATGCTCGCCCCGGCATCCATGAGGATGTCCATGATGGAGATGTCGGCCTGGAGAGACTGGGTGTCCAGCCCTTCCACCTCCACGTCGCCGAAGATGGCGCCGGCCACGAGGAAGTTCGCGGCGCCGGACCAGTCGCCTTCGATGCGGAAGTCCGCCGCACGGTAGTGCTGCTGGCCGCGCATCTTGAAGGTCAGGCCGGAGCACAGGGTCCAGTCCTGCGTCTGCAGGAAATCGTCGCCCCCCTCCATCTCCGAGCCGATCTCGATGCCGAACTTGCGGAGCACGTCCACGGTGATGAACATGTAGGGGATGCTGCGGGGGTCATGGACATAGACCGTGGAGCGGTTCCCGGCGAGCGGGAGGGCCGCCAGCAGACCGGAGATGAGCTGCGAGCCGCCCTTGCCGGACACGTCGGCCCGGCCCGGGACCAGCGGTCCCTTGACGGTCAGGGGGATGAAGCAGTCGCCCTTGCGGCTATCTTCCGGAATGTTCTCCGGAACGAGCCTCACGCCGAACGAGGCCATGATGTCGTGCGCCCCTGCGAGGGGGCGACCGAGGAGGGTCTTCTCGCCCGTCACGCGGACCGGGCCATCGGCGATAACCGACAGGACCGGGATGAGCATCCGGGTGAGGAAGCCCGACTCGCCCACCGGCATCTGGCTGATGGTCAGGCACTTTTCAAAGGCGCCGATGCCGGTGATTTCCAGCTCGGAGCCGTTCACGGCGACCCGCGCGCCGAGTTTCCGGGCGGCGGCGAGGGCCGATTCGTTGTCCCCGCAGGGGGAATAGCCGGCGAGGTGCGAGGTGCCCTGGGCGAGCGCGGCGGCGACGATCGCCCGCTGCGCGAAGCTCTTGGACGCCGGCATCTCGAGCGTCTCGTCCGTGCCGATGAAGCGGAAGTTGCCGTACACGGCCTCGTCCATCTCGGCGGCGGTCCACTGGCCGGGGGCCGTGGCCTCTTCCGCCGTGAGGCAGGCGTAGGTGAAGGGCGCGCCCTGCTTGAGGGCTTCCAGCCGGGATTCCCGGCCTTCGGGGCCCATGCAGAACGCCACGAGCGTGCCGGGCTCGGCCTCCCGGTAGAGGGCCATCACGCGGTCCGCATCGGCCTTGCAGGTGGCCGTGGTCACGATCTTGACCACTTCGCCCCCGAAGCGGCGGCCTTTTTCCAGCAGGGACAGGAGCGTGGCCTCCGGCGGCGTTCCTTCGAAATCGTGGAACGAGCGGATGAGCATCGTGCCGTATTCCTGGCAGGCCTGGCGGATCTTGCGGCCCATCATGGGCGGGGCCTCCACTTCCAGGTCCACGTATTTGGCGCCGGCCTCGATGGCCTTGAGCAGCTGGTTTTCAGCGAGTTCTTCGGCCGGATTGCGGCCCTTGCGCGGCTGGGAGGCGTAGAGTCCCTGCTCGGAGAGCACCCGGCCGGCGTCGTCCAGCGGGTCCCCTTCCGCGGCGACGCGCTGCGCGAGGCTGGCGATCCGGCACGTCGCGACGAGCGGCACGTCGGACTGCGTGAAGAGCTCTTCGATCTCCTCCTCATCCAGGTCGCAGAGGTCCAGCCGGATCTCCGCCATCTCCACTTCGCCGCTTTCCAGGATCTCGAGGATCTCCTCCAGCGTCTTGCCTTGTATGGATGTACAAATCATAATGTCAATGCTTTAAGCGCTTCTGCGACGGTCAGGTCGCGGATGAGGACGGAGCCGATGCGTTCGGCAAGGACGAAGTGCACGAGGGAGCCCTCGGCTTTCTTGTCCTTGTCCATGGCGCCGGCGAGGGTTTCCACCGGGTAGGGGGCCTGCGTGGGGAGGCCGGCGGCGGCGAAATCCGCCGCAAGGCGGGCCTCCAGGCCGGCCGACACGCCCAGCGCGTCGGAGAGCCGGGCGGCGAGGACGATGCCCATCGCGACGGCTTCGCCGTGCGTGATGTCGTCCCCGCGCCGGAGCGCCTCGTGCTCGATGGCGTGGGCGAACGTGTGGCCCAGGTTGAGCTTCCGGCGTTCGCCGGCCTCGAACGGATCGCGCGAGACGATGGCGGCCTTCACGCCGGCGGCGGCGAGCGCGAGCTCCTGGAGCTCGGCCGCGGCACCGCCTTCGGCCAGCCAGCGCACCGCGCGGCCGTAGTGGTCGTCTTCGTTCTCGATAATAAATGTCTTCAGCAGCTCCGCCGCCCCCGACAGGAAATCGCGGCGCGGCAGCGTGCGCAGCGCGTCCGCGCACACGAAAGTGAATACAGGCTGGACGATCACGCCCAGCATGTTCTTATAGTCGTCGAAATTCACCCCCGTCTTGCCGCCTACGGCTGCATCGACCTGGGCAAGCAGGGTGGTAGGGACATTGGCATATCGCACGCCGCGCTTGTAGATGGACGCGGCAAAACCCGCGAGGTCCGTCGTGATCCCGCCGCCGACGGCGAGCACCAGCGCCTTACGGGACGCCCCCGCCTCCAGCAGCGAACGCTCGATGAGCAGGACCGTGTCCATGGACTTGTCCTCCTCGGATGTCTCGAGGGCGATGCTCCCCCGCACGCCGGGCACGGCCTCGATCACCTCGGCCGCCACCTCCGCCGCGTTCGCGTCGTAAACGACGAACACTTCCGACTCTTCCGCCACCAGCGGGGCGATCTCCCCCAGCCGTTCGCGGCCGACCACCCGGCCGGCCGGCTTCCCATCGACAGTAACGATATACTCCTTCTTCATAAGAATACAAAGATACTTGAAAAATTTGGCAATTCCCCATTTTTGAGGTACATTTGCAATCCGTCTCCCCTGAGACCATCTCTCTGCCCGGATGGCGGAATTGGTAGACGCGCTGGACTCAAAATCCAGTGTCCCTTAAAGACGTGCGGGTTCGAGCCCCGCTCTGGGCACGCAAAAAAGACCGCCGCGAGCGGTCTTTTTTGGTGCCCAGATGGGCCCTTCCACCCCCCGCCGCTTCGCGGCTGCCCCCAAGGGGGCGACTGGGGGAAGACCCCCAGACCCCCTCCCGTCACCGTTTTTCCGTTGCGGGGGATGGTCTGCGGCCGACGAGTTTATAACATCCTGACAAAGAATAACTTACGAAACCTCGCTCTGCAAACCCCGTCTTTTTCTGGCAGGTCTGTGGTTTGATCGTCCATAACAACCTGACAATCAAGAAGATAATAGAACATCTTCCGCAGACCTCTGTATCGTCCTGAAAAACCCTGCCGGCGGAATGGACTGGCAGGCGAAACGGCTCGAAGGGAAAGTCTTCACCGTGCGCTTCATAGACTCCGCTAGGCAGATTCACCTCGAAGAAACCGGCCCTGTGCCCTTTTTCTTTTCAGCTGATTGTCTTATATTTCCTCTATAAATCCAATTATCGTACAGCCCAGACGTTCCCGGCGAGAGATGAGCCTACGCCATACTCAATGAAGACCTTCCCCGCGATGTTT
>ONEX01000013.1 GCA_900316955.1 uncultured Bacteroidales bacterium | reverse complement strand
GGAGAAGAAGTCCGAGAACAAGGAGGGCAAGAAGCACGGCAAGTACCTCCGCCGCGAATTCTCCTACGAGAAGTTCCAGCAGACGCTCCTGCTGCCGGACGATGTCGATGCCGACAAGATCGACGCAAAAGTGGAGCACGGCGTGCTGAATGTCCATCTCCCCAAGAAGGAGAAGGCCCAGCAACCCGACACGGTCAAGCAGATTGCCGTCCAGTAAGGTCCATTGACACATCTCCCATCGAGAAAGGGCGTCACCCGGCCGGGTGGCGCCCTTTTTTCGTATGGAAGAATCATCGCTTGAACCGGTACCCCTCCCCCCAGCAGAGGATGACGGTCGGGACGGGGAGCGCCAGGGCATCCACCTTGTACTGCGAAAGCCAGAACGCCTCCCGGTGGTCGATCGTATGCCCCATCTCGTTCTCGTGACCGGTGATGACCACCCGCGGGGAGAAGCCGAGCACCGTCTCCTCCATTTCCATCGCCCAGCAGTCGATAATCAGGACGTCAAGAGGGCGAACCAGTTTCTCCGAAGCATTCTTCAACCAAGCCAGGTCCTCCCTGAGGTACTGGTCCCCGCAGTGCGCCACGGTGTACCCTCCGGGGAATGTCACCACCCAGATATTGTTCTGAAGGCCGTCCTGATGCCCGGGGAGCGCCTGCGCGGCAAGGGAGACCCCTCCCCTGCCTTCCAGCCGGATTTCCGAGAAGTCCTCCGTGCGGACCTTGACGACGCGGTCGTTGTCGTAGTCCTCCGGGCCATAGACGGGGATTCCCAGCTCCGAGGCCATCGCGACGACGTTCCTGTCGGCGTGGTCGGGATCCCTGTGCGAAATCAGCAGCAGGTCGCAAGACGAGACGAGTTCCCGCATCAGCGCGTCCGGGATGTATTTCTCCTTCCCCCGGGTTCCGCAGAGGTCGAACCCGACAACGGCCTCCCGGGTACGGACGACGAAGCCGTCATTATAAAGCTTGTACACCTCGACCCCCTTCCTCAAGGACGGCCGGGACAGGTCCCCGACGACCCGCCCTACCCGCGTGTCCAGGAAGGCGTGCAGCGCCGGCGATCCGTCGTTCCGCGTATCGTGGACGAGGGCGTCGAGCGAAGCGAGGGCGAGCTGCCGCTCGGGAGAAGGATCCGCAGCGGCGGGATTCCGCTGGAGGACCCCGTCGACGAGGCCGAACAGGACCTCCGCCTGGTTGTCCAGGTAGCCTTCGGGATTTCCCCAGTACTCCCAGGGCCGTTCCTGGGCGAAAAGGGAGCCGGGCAGCGCCGTCAAAAGAAAAAGGAGGGACAGTCGGACGGAATGATGCATAGCTGGTTCAAGTTTATGGATGCATAAAAATAAGAAAGTTGCGCGGATTTTCCACGCAACTTTCCCTTTTATCGTATGTATTTTGAGGATTACATCATCCCGCCGGCGGGCATGGCCGGGGCGGCCGGAGCGGGCTCCGGGATGTCCACGATGCCGCATTCGGTCGTGAGGAACATGCCGGAGACGGACGCGGCGTTCTCCAGGGCCACGCGGGCCACCTTGGTCGGGTCGATGACACCGGCCTCGTACATATTCACGTACTCGTCGGTCCGGGCGTTGTAACCGAAGTCGCCCTTGCCCTCGCGGATCTTGTTGATGATGACGGAGGCCTCCACGCCGGCGTTCGCGGCGATCTGGCGGAGCGGCTCCTCGATGGCGCGGGCCACGATGTGGATGCCGGTGGTCTCGTCCTCGTTCTCGCCCTTGAGTCCCTTCAGGGCCTCGGCGGCGCGGATGTAGGCGACACCGCCGCCCGGCAGGTAACCTTCCTCCACCGCGGCGCGGGTGGCGTGCAGGGCATCGTCCACGCGGTCCTTCTTCTCCTTCATCTCGATCTCGGAGGAAGCGCCCACATAGATGACGGCGACCCCGCCGGCGAGCTTTCCGAGACGCTCCTGGAGCTTCTCGCGGTCATAGTCGGACTTGGTGGTCTCGATCTGCTTGCGGATCTGGTCGGCCCGGTCCTTGATGGCCTCGGCCTCGCCGGCGCCGCCCACAATCACCGTGTTCTCCTTGGTGATGGTGACCTTTTCGGCCCGGCCCAGCATCTGGACATTGGCCTTGTCCAGGGTGAAGCCGCGCTCCTCGCTGATGACGACGCCGCCCGTCAGAGTGGCGATGTCCTGGAGCATCTCCTTGCGGCGGTCGCCGAAGCCCGGCGCCTTGACGGCGGCGACTTTCAGCGTTCCGCGCAGACGGTTCACCACGAGGGTGGTCAGGGCCTGGCCCTCGACGTCCTCGGCGATGATCAGCAGGCTCTTGGCCTCCCGGGCGATGGGCTCGAGCACCGGCATCAGGTCTTCCATGTTGGCGATCTTCTTGTCGGTGAGGAGGATGTAGGCGTCGTCCAGGACGGCCTCCATCTTGTCCCCGTTGGTCATGAAGTACGGGCTGATGTAGCCGCGGTCGAACTGCATGCCCTCGACAACCTTCACCTCGGTCTCGGTGCCCTTGGCCTCCTCGACGGTGATGACGCCGTCCTTCTTCACCTTGGACATCGCGTCGGCGATGAGCTTACCGATGGTGGCGTCGTTGTTGGCCGAGACGGTGCCCACCTGCTCGATCTTGGAGTAGTCCTCGCCGACCGGCTGGCTCTGGGCCTTGAGGTTCTCGACCACGGCCGCGACGGCCTTGTCGATGCCGCGCTTGAGGTCCATCGGATTCGCACCGGCAGTGACATTCTTCAGGCCCACGTTCATAATGGCCTGAGCCAGGACCGTGGCGGTGGTGGTGCCGTCGCCGGCCAGCTCGTTGGTCTTGGAGGCGACCTCCTTGACCATCTGGGCGCCCATATTCTGGAAGCGGTCTTCCAGCTCGACTTCCTTCGCGACGGTCACGCCGTCCTTAGTGATCTGGGGAGCGCCGAATTTCTTGTCGATCACGACGTTGCGGCCTTTCGGGCCGAGGGTGACCTTCACAGCGTTCGCAAGCGCGTCAGCGCCTTCCTTCATCGCGGCGCGGACGTCGGTATTGAATTTGATTTCTTTTGCCATAATTCAATGAATTTAAGATTCCTTCACTACGTTCGGAATGACAACGCCGCTACAGAATGGCGAGGATGTCAGACTGTTTCACGATGAGGTACTTCTTGGCGTCCACGGTGACCTCGGTACCGGCATATTTTCCGTAGAGGACGACTTCGCCGACCTTCACTTCCATCGGCTCATCCTTGGCGCCCGGGCCCACGGCGACGATGGTGCCCTGCTGCGGTTTCTCTTGTGCGTTGTCCGGGATGTAAAGGCCCCCGGCGGTCATCGTCTCGGCCTCCTTGGGCTCGATGACGACTCTTGTTCCTAACGGACGGATCATAGTTATTGTGTTTTGTATGTTTGCTCATTCGCCCCCGGCCACTCCGGAGACGCCGGATTATCATCAAGCGTTGTGCCAGCTGGGGAATACTGACAATTTGGCAGGGGGAATGTGACGAATTATTCCTATCTTTGCGCCGTCAAATAGAAAACCATCTATGGAATACATCAAAGACCAATACTTCGAGGGCGAGCGCCCGCTGTATGTCCGCCACGGACTCCGGCTCGAGAACGTGTCCATCGGCCCCGGCGAATCCTCCCTCAAGGAAGGCTCCGACATCGAGGCGGTGAACTGCGAGTTCAATGGAAAATACCCGTTCTGGGAGTGCAAGGATTTCACCATCCGGAACTGCGTGTTCCGCGAGGGGGCCCGCGCCGCGCTCTGGTATACAAGGGGATGCAAAATGTACGACACCCTGGTCGAAGCGCCCAAGATGTTCCGCCGCATCAAGGACGTGTACCTGGAGAACGTGAAGCTTCCGAACGCCCTGGAGACTTTCTGGGACTGCGACGAGGTGGAACTCCGGAACGTGGAGGCCGCCCAGGCCAACTACATCTTCATGCACACGTCCGACATCCGGATCGACGGGTTCAAACTCCAGGGGAACTACTCCTTCCAGTACGCGAAGAACGTGGTCATCCGGAACGCGGAGATGGACACCAAGGACGCCTTCTGGGAGTCCGAGAACGTGACGGTCTATGATTCCCGCATCAACGGCGAATTCCTGGGCTGGTACGCGAAGAACCTCCACCTGGTGAACTGCAAGATCGGCGGCACCCAGCCGCTGTGCTACTGCGAGAACCTGGTCCTGGAGAACTGCGTCTTCGAGGACGATGCGGACCGCGCCTTCGAGTATTCGGACGTCGAGGCCAGCATCATCGGCCCGGTCACGAGCGTCAAGAACCCGCGCACCGGCCGCATCAACGCCGACAGCTACGGCGAGGTCATCCTGGACGGCAACATCAAGGCGCCCGCCGACTGCGAGATCCGCACCTGGGACGCGCCGGACGTCGATTTGGCCGCCAATCCGGATATTGTTGAATATTAGATTCCTTCGCTTCGTTCGGAATGACAAAGTTCAATTTTGATGAGATCGTCCCGCGCCGGAACACGGCGAGCGTGAAATGGGACCTGTTCGAGGAGGATACGCTGCCGCTGTGGGTGGCGGACATGGATTTCAAGGCTTCTCCGGCCATCCTGGAGGCGCTGCGCAGACGGCTGGAGCACGGCGTGTTCGGCTACGAGCTGGTGCCGCAGTCGTACTATGACGCCATCAGCAGCTGGTTCGACCGCCGGCACGGCTGGAAAGGCATCACCCGGGAACAGCTCATCCCCACGACGGGCGTCATCCCGGCCTATTCCGCCTGCATCAAGGCGATGGCCCGGGTCGGGGACAATGTCATCGTCCAGACGCCGGTGTACAACGCTTTCTTCCCCGCCATCCGGAACAACGGATGCCGGGAGCTGTGCAACACGCTGGTTTACAAGGACAACACTTATTCAATCGACTGGGCAGACCTGGAAGCCAAGGCGGCCGACCCCAAGACGACCGTGATGCTGGTGTGCAATCCGCACAACCCCGCCGGCCGGGTATGGACCCGGGAGGAGCTGGAACGCATCGGAGAAATCTGCCTGAAGCACGGGGTGTTCGTCATTTCCGACGAGATCCACTGCGAACTCACCTACCCCGGCCACGACTACACGCCGTGGGCCACCCTCCCGGAGGAGCTGGTGCGGAATTCCGCCTCCTGCATCTCCCCCACCAAGTCTTTCAACATCGCCGGCATCCAGATCGCGAACATCTTCGCAGCGGACCCGGAGGTCCGCCGCCGCATCGACCGGGCCATCAACGACAACGAATGCTGCGACGTGAACGTGTTCGGCTGCGCGGCCCTGGAAGCGGCCTACAACGAGTCGGAGGAGTGGCTGGACGCCCTGCGCGCCTACCTGTATGAGAATGCGCAGCTGGTGTACAAGTACCTCAAGGAGGAAATCCCGCAGGTGACGGCCCTCCCGCTGGAAGGCACCTACCTGATGTGGCTGGACTGCCGCGCCGCCCGCCACGCGGACGAGCCCCTCGAGGGCTTCTCCGAGCGCTTCGCGCAGCATCTCCGCTACGAGGCCAAGCTCATCCTTTCCACCGGCACCATCTACGGGGCCGACGCCGAAGGCTTCGAACGTCTCAACATCGCCTGTCCCCGAAAGACGCTGCTGGATGGCCTGGCGCGCCTCCGGCACGGATTCCTGACTTACTGAAACAAAAACGGCTGACCCGGACGGTCAGCCGTTTCGCTTTTTCTGCGATTTCCTAGAACTGGTAGTTCATACCGATGCCGATCCAGGGATCCGCATTCATCGGCGTGTAGAAGCAGTGCGCGTACTCGGCGGAGACGATGAAGTTCTGGTTCATCGCGATCTTGAGGCCGATACCGCCGCTGTACACGAAGTCCTTCACCCGGGCGGCGTCGTAGATCTTGCCGTCATAGCCGGCGCCGTGGACCTTGTTGAAGCGTTCGAGCGTCGCGGCGTTCTTGGGATCGCCCTCCAGGTACTTGCGGTAGGCGGCGAAATCGAAGTCCTTCAGCCCTCCGTCATTGATGACGCCCTTCAGGAAATCCGTACGGTAGGGCTTGGTGATGACGCCGGCGTCGAAGAACGGATTCAGGGCGATGTAGAAGTACTGGTTGAACAGCTTGAAGTTCACCAGCTTCACGCGCAGTTCCGTGTTCGCCCAGGCGAAGCCCTCGGTCAGGATCCGGTTCTCGCGCAGGCCGCGGATGGTGCCGCTGGAGCCGAAGCCCTCGGAGATCATGTTGCGCTGGACCAGCAGCGGGATGTTCTGGATCATATAGAACGGGGTCTCGCCGGCAATGGTCTGCTGCCAGGCCAGGCGGTAGGCGAACACCGGGTCGCCGGCCGGAAGGTGGATGGGAATGTCGATGTAGTGACGGAAGTAGGCGCAGGCCTTCAGGTAACGCTGGTTCAGGACGTTGCCGTTCAGGTAGGCCTCCGCCCAGATGCCGCGGTTCGGGGCCGCCTCGATGTCACGGGTGTCGAACACCAGGCCGGCGTTCAGCTCCAGGGCCGTTCCGCCGTTCTTTTCGGCCTCCGTGATGGCGCCCAGCTCGATGTATTTCTTGTAGAGCGTCAGGTCGGTATTGTAGTACTCCTTGGCGTCTCCGGTTCCCTTGACGCCATTGTCCTTCATATCTCCCAGCTTCCAACGCCAGAAGTTGACGCCGGCCGCCCAGTTCAGGTTGTCGGCGATGCGGCCCTGGAAATTGGCCAGGATGCGGAGCATATCGCGGCTCATCCCATAGTAGTTCAGGTGATGGCCCGCGCCGGTGTTGCGGTTGGACCACAGGTCGTAATCCTGCACGGCGGCCGGACCGTTGAAGCCCCAGAAACTGTACAGGGGGTCGTTCATATAGGTCACGGACGCATTGACACGCATATTGGGGATCAGGTACTTGGAGTCATAGGCCAGGTACAGGCGCATCCGGTGGCTGTGCGTGAAGTAGGAGGCTTCCCAGCTGATCTTGTGGAGCGGGTCCGGATAGGTGGAGCCGTCGCCATAGTAGTAGACGTCGCCGAAAGCGCCGGCCTGGAAGCCGTTGTCCGTGGACCAGGTGGCGGTAGGAAGGAGGCCGAAGCTCCAGCCGGTCTTCATTTCCTTCTCCTGCTCCTGGGCGGAAAGGGTGAGCATCGCGCCTGCGGCGAGCAGGGCGATGGAAGTCAGGAATAATTTCTTCATATTTGTCATCATTTAAGTCGATTCTGCAGGCAAATATAACAAATCTTTCGTTATATCCATAAAATTGTAAGCGTCAGGGTTTCCGGCTGTCAATCCACACCCAGAGCCGGTACATCAGCCAGCCCCAGGCCAGGAAAAGGACGATATGGACCCAGAGGGGGACCTTCGTGTGATAGACATCGTCCCGGACCACCTTGTCGAAGCCGGGAATGTCGGCATAGTAGTAGGCCCCCGCGCCGAAGTCATAGTCCGGAGAGAGGCCCAGCCGGCACGCCATGATCCAGCCGGCGCAACCGAGGACGGCCACGACCGTGAGGATCGTGACCGTCCGGAAAATGCGTTTGCGCCGCTTGGGGTCCATTACTTGTACAGGTCCAGCACCGGGATGTCGAACAGGACGCCGGACAGGAGCAGCCACACCGCGAAGAAGGTCAGGGCGATGTTGAACGTCTGGCCCACGATGTACAGCCACAGCACCTTGCCGCCCTGCATCTGCTTCGCGATCTCGCGGAAATTGGTGTCCAGGCCGATGGAGGTGAACGCGAGCACGAAGCACCAGTTCTTGTACTGGTCCAGCACGCCGTTGATGGCCTTCACGCTGTCGGAGCCGGCCAGCGGCTGGATCAGGAAGGAGGCCACGAGGGAAGCCACGAAGAAGCCGATGATGAACTTCGGGAAGCGGGTCCAGATCTCGCCGGCGCCCACTTTCTTGCCTTCGGTCTTATCCACGCGGGTGGCGAAGAACAGGGCAACGAAGAAGGCGATGAAGCCGATGAGGATGTTCTGGATGCTCTTCACCAGGACCGCGGCCTGCTCGGCTTCGGCGCCCAGGGCGTTACCCGCGAGGACCACCGCGCCGGTGGAATCGACGGTACCGCCGATGAGCGCGCCGCCCATCAGCTGGGACATGCCCGTCGCCTTGATGATCATGGGTTCGAACACCATCATCAGGATGGTGAAGATGATGGAGATGGAGATCGCGATGCCGAGGTCGTTCTTCTTGGCGCCGGCGGCCGCCCCCGTGGCGATGGCCGCGGAGGTGCCGCAGACGGACGTCGCCGAGGCGAGGGTGATCACGAGCGGCTTGTTGTCCATCTTGAGGACCTTCGTGCCGAACCACCACATGAACAGGATCACGATCGGGGTGACGATCCACGCGATGCCCAGGCCGTACAGGCCGAACTTGGCGATGTTGCTGAACAGCACGGAGAAACCCATGATCACCAGACCGGTCTTGATGTAGAACTCGGTGCGGATGGCGGGCTTCAGCCACTTGGGCACACCCACGGTGTTGGAAATCAGGAGGCCCACGATGAGCGCCCAGAAGGCCCACTCGAGGTAGCGGTTCAGGGTGAACTCGGCGCTGATCACGCGCACGAGGACGGACAGCACGAAGAGGACGAGGAAGGCGGGGATGTATTCCTTGATCTTACCGCCCTGCAGCTTGACGCCGAGGGTGAACAGGACGCCCAGCACCAGGAAGGTGCGGAGAAGCTTCACCCAGAACGCGCCGTTGAGCTGCGCCAGGAGGGATTTCTTCTCGGCGACATTCTCCCACAGATGCCAGGTGGAGAACTTGGCGGCCGCGAAGTCGAAGGCGCCGGTGAGCACCGCGATGCACGCGATGGCGATGACGGCGAAGCCGATCCAGACGGCCAGCCAGTCTTCCTTTTTCCAAAGGTTGGAGAGGTTCGTTTTCATATTTGCAAATAGGTTTTAGATTCTTTCGCTGCGCTCAGAATGACAACGTCAAAACAGGGCATTCACTTGCCGGACGATTTCCTCGGCGGGGAGGTCCGGAGAGAGCACCAGGTCGGGTTCCTTGAGGACGAAGCCCTTGGACATCGCCCCGAGGACGCCGCCGCCGGTGCAGTTGAGCATGACATATTCGTCCTTGCCCACGGTGCCGTCCTCCACGGCTTTCGCCAGGGCGGTCACGGCGACGCAGGCCGCCGGCAGGAGGTCGTACCCTTCGCGGTTGCGGAACTGGAGCATCCAGTGGACAATCTCGTTGTTGGTCGCGGTATAGAAGTCGCCGCCGCTGGCCTTCAGCGTGTCAAACAGGCCGCCGGCGAGGCTGTACGGCGGTTTCCGGTTGGAAAGGACGCTCGCGAGGACCACCTCGGCCTCGTGCCGGCCCTGTTCGGGATCCAGGTCCACCAGGGCGCGGGAACCGGCCTTCCAGGAGTCGTACATCAGCGTGAACGGCTCGTTCTGGGCGACGTACACCCGCATCTTGTTCTCCCCGAAGCGGCCGTCTTCGCCCAGGCGGCAGGCGTTCTCCCAGGCGGCGATGGCGCCGGTGCCGGAGCCCACGGCCTGGAAATAGGCGTCGGGAATCCGCCCCATCTGCTCCACGCAGCTCAGGAGGGTCGTGCCCATGCCGTCACGCCGAGCCACGTTCTTCGCCCCGCCTTCCAGCATGTAACGCGGGTCGGTCGCCAGCTTCTCACCCACAGTGATGGCGTCGTAGTAGTCGCATCCGTGCGGCGCTGCCACGAGCTTCACGCAGGGGTGCAGCTTCCGGCGGAACCACAGGTCGTGCAGGTTGTCCTCGGGGACGCAGATGACGATGGGGATGCGGTTGTCGGAGCACACCTGGGCGAAGGCCCGGGCGGTGTTGCCGGCGGACTGGACGATCAGGACCCGCTTCTCGCGGGCGTCCATCCGCGCCAGCACGGAATAGGCTTCCGTCTCCTTGAACGAACAGGTGCGCATCTTCGCGCCGATGCGGGGATTCCAGCCGGAGAACGTGATGTACAGGTTCTCCAGGCCCAGGTACCGGGCCAGGCCCTTGGACTTGTAGGTCACCGGGGCGCAGGATTTGCGGAGCGTGCGCTTGATGGGCATCCAGTCCGCATAGCGGTAGATGCCGTCCAGGTCGTCCCGCGGGGTGAACCGCTTGTTCTCATAGACGGCCCGCACGAGGGAAGGGCTTCCGCCTTCGGGGTCGCCCATCGTCCAGCCGGCGTCGTCGAAGACGCGGCCGGTAGCGACATTCATCAGTCGGTAGGAGGTCGGTTTCATACAGGTTTCAGTTTACGGGCGAGCTTGGCGCAGAGGCCCGGGAAGAAGCGTTTGACATAGACCATGAGCAGTTCCTTGCTGCCCACGAGCACCTCGCGGCGGCCCTGGCGGATCGCTTTCACGATCTTTTTGGAGGCCTTCTCGACGGTGATGCCGCCGGCCTGGCCGGGGTCCATCCGTCCGTGAGGCTTCCCGCCCTTGTCCAGGGCGCGGAGGGAGATGTTCGTACGGACGCGGCCCGGGCAGACGATCGTCACCCGGATGCCCTTGTCGTAGGATTCCGCCTGCACGGTCTCGAAGAACCCGTACAGAGCAGCCTTGGCGGAACAGTAGCCGCAGCGGAGCCGGAAGCCGAAGCGGCCGGCGATGGAGGTCGTGACGCCGATATGGCCGCCGCCTTGCGCGACCATCCGCGGCAGGAGCTCCTTCGCGATGCCGGCCGGGGCGAAATAGTCGATTTCCATCAGCAGCCGGAGCATGTCCATGGACGTGTCCTCCACGGAGGTGCGCTGGCTGATGCCGGCGTTCAGATAGACGGTGGTCAGGCCACCGAAGGCCTCCCAGGCCGATTGCACCAGGGCCGGGATGCCGTCAGGCTTGCTGAGGTCGTACGGAAGGACGGCCACGTCGGGAGCGCCTTTCTCCCGGCATTTCGCGGCCACCGGTTCCAGTTCCTCCGCGGTGGGGGCCGTGATCACGAGCCGCGCCCCGCCTTCGGCCCAGCGGTATGCGCAGGCTTCCCCGATGCCGGAGGAAGCGCCGGTAATCCAGACGGTCTCCATCTACTTGTACAGGGAGATGTCGGGAATGGGCTTGTCGTATTCGCCGCGGTCCAGCCGCTCCTTGATTTCCTTGAAGGCGGCGAGGGTCCGCTCGACGTCCTCCATCGAATGGGCCGCCGTCGGGATGATGCGGAAGATGACCATGCCCAGCGGGATGACCGGATAGATGACCACCGAGCAGAAGATGCGGTAGTTCTGCCGCAGGTCCACGACGATGTTCGTCGCCTGCTCCAGGCCGGCTTTCACATGGACCGGGGTCACGCAGGCCTCGGCCGGGCCGATGTCGAATCCCATCTCCCGGAAGCCTTCCTGCAGCCGGCGGGTCACCTTCCACAGGTGCGCGCGGCGCTCGTCGCCCTCGGGGCTGTCGATGATCTGGAGGCGCTTGATGCAGCCTTCCACGATGGGCATCGGCAGGGACTTGGCGTAGATCTGGGAGCGCATGTTGTAGCGCAGGTAGTCGATGATGTCCTTGTCGGAAGCGACGAAGCCGCCGATGGTGGCCATCGACTTCGCATAGGCGCCGATATACAGGTCCACCCCGTCCATCACCCCGAAATGCTCGGAGGTGCCGCGGCCGTGGGGGCCCATCACGCCGAAGCCGTGGGCGTCGTCGATCATAAAGCGGAAGTTGTACTTCTGCTTCAGGGCCACGATCTGGTCCAGGATGCCCAGGGCGCCGGTCATTCCGAACACGCCCTCGGTGATGACGAGGATGCCGCCGCCGCTCTCCTCGGCCACCTTCGTGGCGCGGGCGAGGACGCGGTCGCAGTCCTTCGCGTCGTTGTGGCGGAACTTGAACTTGTCGCCGATGTGGAGGCGGATGCCGTCCAGCAGGCAGGCATGGCACTCGGCGTCATAGACGATGACGTCGTGCCGGCCCACCAGGGCGTCGATCGTAGAGAAGATGCCTTGGTAGCCGAAGTTGAACAGGAAGGCGGCCTCCTTCTTCTCGAAGTCGGCGAGCATCCGCTCGAACTTCTCGTGGAGGGCCGTCTGGCCAGTCATCATCCGGCTGCCCATCGGGTAGGCCATGCCCCAGCGGGCGGCGGCCTCGGCGTCGACCTTGCGGATCTCGGGATGGTTCGCCAGGCCCAGGTAGTTGTTCAGGCTCCAGCAAAGGACTTCCTTCCCGGCGAAGCGCATGTGCGGGCCGAGTTCGCCCTCGAGTTTCGGGAACGCGAAGTAACCGTCGGCCTTGTCGCGGTACTGGCCGATGGGACCGCCGGTGGAACGGCGTATCTTCTCAAAAATGTCTGTCTGCATGATGATAGATTGGTTTATGTTTCAGTTTTCAATTCATTTCACTTTTTCCCGGGAGACGAGTCCCATCGCGCGGAACAGGAACTTCGGGAGGGGCTTGCGCGGGTCGCGCTTCTTCATGTCGATGTACCAGCCCAGCTTCTTCACCACGGGGACCTTGTGCGTCTCCACGAACTCGATCAGGGTGCCGTCCGGGTCCTCGATGTAGGTGAAGTGGCCGGAGGCGTCGCCCATGTCGAAGGTGATGCCGCCGGGGCAGCTGTCCACGGTGAAGGGATGGCCCTTCTCCGCGCAGAATTTCTCCAGTTCCCGCATCCCGGTGACGTCGTAGCAGATCTGGATGAAGCCCGGGTCGCCCCAGTAGCGGCCCTCGTAGATCTTTCGCGGGGTGCGGTCCAGCGCCTGCACCAGTTCGATGCAGTCCGGGCCCATCAGGGCGGTGAAGGCCCCCTGGCGGGGCTTCGAAGGGACCATCAGGACGCGGCGGTACCTTTCGCCGGCGCCCGGAAGGAGGGACCAGTCGGCAAAGACGCCGGTCTCATCATATTTCACGGTATCGTAGCCGAGGATTTCCCGGTAGAAGGCGATGGACTTGTCCATGTCGGTCACGCCCACCACGGTGCCGGCCATGCCGCCGGTCAGCTTGCCTTCGTCGATGTAGATGTAATCCGTCTGCACCAGCTGGAAGCAGTTGCCGAAGAGGTCCTTGACATAGAAGCAGGGGGTTCCGTCGGGCAGGGCGCTCACCTCGGAGACGGCGTCCCACTTGGCCTTGAGGGCCCGGTGGCAGGCGGGGATGTCGCGGCAGTTGAGTTTCGCGGCGAAGACGCCGAGGTCGCCCACGGCGATGTCGAACCCGACCGGCTGCGGCTTCCGCTCGGAGTACTGCCAGATCTCGAATCCGCCGCCGCCCTGGAGGTTCACGGCGATGCAGGCATGGCGTTTCTGCGGCTGGTTGCCCGTGTAGGGCAGCATCCTTTCCGCCACGGTGTCATCCTCGAGGATTTTCACGTCCGTTCCGAACATCCGGATGAACCAGTTCCAGGAAGCTCTGAAGTTTTCCGTTCCGACACCGACCTGCTGGATGCCGGAAATATTGAATCCGCACGGGTTTTGCATACGTTCATTAAGATTACAATCTCGCAAAGATAACATTAATTTTATTTATCTTTGTATGAATAATCATAGAATTCAAACTTATACCGATATGCGTCGTATCCGTATGTGGGCCTTTCTGGCCCTTTCGGCCGCCCTGCTGGCGGCCTGCGCCCCCAAGGGAGCCGAAACCCTGGATCCGGCTTTCGCCAACTACGTCAAGGCCTATACGGGCGGCGTGGTGAGCGACGGCGCGGCCATCCGGATCGAACTGGCCTCCCCCGTCCCCATGGACAGGCAGACCGACGGCCTGTTCTCCTTCAAACCCGCCCTCCAGGGCTCCGAACGGTGGCTGAGCCCGACCGTGGTCGAGTTCGTCCCGGACGGCTGGAAGAGCGGCACCGTGTATGAAGGCTCCTTCCAGGTGGGCAAGGTCCTGCCCGTGCAGGAAAGCCAGTGCAAGGTGTTCCCCTTCCGCATCCAGGCGGCGCCCCACGCGGCGGCGCTCTCCCTGGACGGAGTCACCATCCGCGACGGCGCGCGCCTGCAGGGCACCATCACCCTGAGCGTCCCCGTGGCCAAGGAGGACATCACCCTGACCGTGGACCCGTCCGCCCCCGTGGCGATTTCCGGGGAAGGGACCCAGTATCACTTCGAGGCGGGTCCCATCGACCGTTCCACGGCAGACACCCCCATCAAGGTCACCCTGAAGGTCAAGGACTTCGACCAGGAAGTCTCCCGCAAGACCTACATCCCGGCCGCCGGCGGCTTCAAGGTCATCGACACCCGCGTCGTCCGCGGGGAGAACCCGCACGTGGAGGTCCGCTTCAGCGAGCCCCTCGCGGCCACCGCTTCCCGGGAAGGCCTCATCGAACTGGACGGCGTCGTGCGGCAGACCGTCGACATCCAGGACAACGTCGCCCGGGTGTACTTCGAGGCCGATCCCCGGGAGGACCTCGCCCTCCAGGTGCACCAGGGTGTGCGCAGCGCCGACGGACAAGCCCTCGCCGAAGGCTTCCGGATGGACCTTCCCTCCACGGATCCAGCCCCGGCCGTGACCATTCCCATCGACGGCACCATCCTTCCCGACGACAGCAAGCTCGTGCTTCCCTTCCGCGCCGTGAACCTGAGCGCGGTGGACCTGCGCGTCATCAAGATCTATGAGGACAACGTGCTCCTGTTCCTGCAGGAGAACGGCCTGGCGGGCACCTCCGGGCTCCGCCGGGTGGGACGCGTCGTGTACAGCCGCCAGATTCCCCTGACGGACGACGGCATCCGCGACCCGCACGCCTGGAACGACTACAGCGTGGACCTCTCCGGCCTGTTCAGGCAGGAGCCGGGCGCCATCTACCGCATCACCCTGTCCTTCCGCCAGGAATACTCCCTGTACGGCGGAAAGAAGGCTCCGTCCATGCTGCCGGTCCAGAGCGGCAAGCCCACGCCGGAAGAGGAAGCGGTCTGGGACGTCCAGAACACCTACTGGTGGGACAACTACATGGACTGGGAGCAGTACGAGTGGGAGGACCGGGACAATCCCGAGACGCCGTCCTACTACATGGATGACGACCGGTTCCCGTCCATCAACCTCCTATCCTCCAACCTGGGCCTCCTCGCGCAGTACGCCGACGGCAACACCCTCTGGGCCGCCGCGACGGACCTGGGCGACGCGAAGCCCGCCTCCGGCGTGGACCTGGAAGTGTACGACTTCCAGCTCCAGCGCATCGGCAAGGGCCGCACCGACGGCAAGGGCCTCGCCCAGATCGACCTTCCCCGCAAGCCCTTCATCCTCCTCGGCCGCAAGGGCAAGACCACGGGCTACCTGCGCCTCGCCGACGGCTACGAGAAATCCATGAGCCGCTTCGACGTGGGCGGCCAGACCGTCTCCAAGGGCCTCAAGGGCTTCATCTACGGGGAGCGGGGCGTCTGGCGTCCGGGCGACACCCTGCACGTGACCATGATCCTCGCCGACAAGGCGGAACGCCTCCCGGAAGGCCACCCGGCCAGCCTGGAGCTCTATACCCCGGAAGGCCAGTTCTACACCCGGATGGTTTCCACCGGGCAGGACGGCTTCTACACCTTCCCCATCGTCACTTCCGCCGACGATCCCACCGGCTGGTGGAACGCCTATGTGAAAGTGGGCGGCTCCGCCTTCCACAAGAGCCTCCACATCGAGACCGTCAAGCCCAACCGCCTGAAGGTCAATCTGGAACTGCCCGGAGACATCCTCCAGGGCGGCGCCCGGAACACGGCCCGCGTGAGCTCCTCCTGGCTCACGGGCGTCCCGGCTTCCGGCCTCCGCGCCTCCGCGACGATGACCCTGAGCAAGGGTCCCGCCACCTTCAAGGGCTTCGAGGGCTACACCTTCCGCAACCCGGCCTCTTCCTTCGAGAACAGCGAGTATTCCCTGTTCGAGGCCACCCTTGACAGCGACGGCGTCGCCGAGGCGGCCTTCACGCTGCCGGCGGCGCAGGACGCCCCCGGCCTGCTCCAGGCCTTCATCGTCACCTCCGTCCTGGAAAGCGGCGGCGACGAGAGCTTCACCACCCAGACCGTTCCCTACTCCCCGTTCCCGGCCTATGTGGGCGTGAAACTGCCGGCCGGCGAACTGGAGACCGACAAGGACAACACCGTCCAGGTGGCCGTGGTCGACGCCCAGGGGGCCCGGCTTTCCGGCCGCGAACTGGAATACCGCGTGTTCAAGACCGAGTGGAGCTGGTGGTGGGACAACGACCCGGACCAGCTCGCCGGCTACGTGAACGGCCGGAACGCGAAGCCCGTCGCCTCCGGCAAGCTCACTTCCGGCTCGCAGGACGTCACCTTCAACCTCCGCGCCGCCGAGGCCGACTGGGGCCGCTACCTGGTCGTCGTGCGGGACGTCGCGGGCGGTCACATCGCCGGCCAGACCGTCGTCATCGACTGGCCCGCCTACAAGGGCCGCTCCGGCCGCGAGGATCCCAACGCCCTGTCCATGCTCACCTTTGCCGCCGACAAGGACAGCTACCGCGCCGGCGAGAAGGCCAAGGTCTACATCCCCGCCGCCCAGGGCGGCCAGGCGCTCGTGAGCCTGGAGAACGCCGCCGGCGTGATCGCCCGCGAGTGGGTGTCCACGGACGCGTCCAAGGACACGCCCTACACCTTCACCGTCACCCCGGAGATGGCGCCGAACTTCTATGTCCATATCACCCTGGTCCGCCCGTACGAGGCTTCGGAAGGCGGCCAGCCGCTGCGCCTGTACGGCGTGAAGCGCCTCCTGGTGGAGGATCCCGACTCGCACCTGGAGCCGGTGGTCAAGGTGGCCGACACCGTGGCCCCGGAGGAGGCGTTCACCGTCCAGGTGTCCGAGAAATCCGGGAAGCCCATGACCTACACGCTCGCCGTCGTGGACGAGGGCCTGCTGGACCTCACCGCCTTCAAGACCCCGTCCCCGTGGGATGCGATGTACCAGACCGAAGCCCTGGGTGTGAAGACCTGGGACCTGTACGACGAGGTGATCGGCGCCTTCGCCGGCCGCTTCAGCCCGATGCTGTCCATCGGCGGCGACCAGGAGAACATCCGCGCGGCCCGCAAGGACAACCGGTTCAACCCGGTGGTGCAGTTCCTGGGCCCCTTCACCCTCGCCAAGGGCACGGGCAAGCATGACATCAAGCTTCCGATGTACGTGGGCAGCCTCCGCGTGATGGTGGTCGCCGGCCACGACGGGGCCTACGGCAACGCCGCGAAGACCGTGACGGTCAAATCCCCGCTGATGGTCCTCGCCACGCTCCCGAGGCAGATCGCCGCCGGAGAGAACGTCGTCCTCCCGGTGAACGTGTTCGCCCTGGACGACAAGGTCCAGGACGTCAAGGTCACCGTCAAGGCCGAGGGCGCCCTCCAGGCCGACGGCGCCACGACCGCGACGACCCACTTCGACAAGGCGGGCGACAACGTGGTCCGCTTCGCCCTCAAGACCGCCGGGGAAGGCGGCGCCAAGGTCACCGTCACGGCGGAAGGCGGTTCCCGCAAGACCTCGGAGACCATCGACATCCAGGTCGTGAACCCGAATCCGGAGACCGTGACCATCCGCCAGGAGCGCATCGAGCCGGGCAAGAGCGTCGCGTTCGACGCCGGTGACGGCGCCACCCTCGAGCTGGCGGGCTTCCCCGCCGTCGATGCGGCCGGCCTGTTCCGGACGATGAAGAACTATCCGTACAACTGCACCGAGCAGATCTCCGCCCGGGGCCTGACGATGCTCCACCTGCTTCCGCAGCTCTCCGAGGCCGATTCTGAGGAGGCGCGCGAGCAGATTCCGGGGCTCATCCACCAGCTGTACGCCCGCCAGCGGAGCGACGGCGGCTTCTCCTACTGGAGCGGCGGCAACAACTCCGACACCTGGGCCAGTTCCATGGCCGGCCAGTTCCTCGCCGAGGCGGCCGCGGCCGGCTTCGAGGTCCAGAACGATGTCATCGGCAACTGGAAGCGCTTCCAGACGAACCTGAGCCAGGCCTACCGCCTCGCCGGCACCGCCGTGTTCAGCCAGCTGGACGAGTGCTACCGGCTTTACTCCCTCGCCGTCGCGGGCGCGCCCGCCAATGCGGCGATGAACCGCCTGAAGGAATCCGGCAAGCTGGAAGGCCGCGCCGAATGGATGCTCGCCGCCGCCTATGCCGTGAGCGGCAAGGTGAAGACGGCCCAGGAGGTCGTGGACAAGGAGGTCGCCTCCACCGGAGAATACGGGGCCGGCGACTTCACGTACGGTTCCACGCTCCGGGACAAGTCCATCCTCCTCCAGGTCCTCGCCCTCACCGACAACCTGCCTCAGGCGCTTCCCGCCGCCCTCGAGGTGGCCGAGGAGATCAACAAGGGCTGGTATTCAACCCAGGAGGCCGCCTTCGCCGCCATGGCGATGGACCGTCTGTTCGCCAAGGTGGGCACGCAGACGGTCAAGGCCACGGTGGGCGGAAAGGAAGTCACCTCGGCGAAATCCGTCTATGCCCAGCCGGTTTCCGGAAAGGTGGACGTGCAGAATACCGCCGACGGACTCCTGTACGCCACGATGACGAAGGTGGGCAAGGCGCCGGCCGGAACGCCGGTCGCCGCCGCCTCCAACGCCTTGAAGATCGAGGTGACCTACAAGGACGCCGAGGGGAATGCCGTCAATCCGGCTTCCATCCCGCAGGGCAAGGAGTTCACCGCCAGCGTGAAGGTCACGAACCCCACGCAGAACGCCTACACGTCCCTCGCTCTCAGCGAGCGCATCCCGTCCGGCTGGGAAATCCTCAACGACCGGCTCCGCACGGGCGTCGATAACGGCGGGGAGCACCGCGACATCCGCGACGACCGCTGCGACTGGTTCTTCGACCTGGGCCGCGGCGCTTCCAAAACCTTCAACCTGAAGCTCAGGGCCGCCTACGAAGGCGTGTACACCCTGCCGGCCGTCACGTGCTCGGCGATGTACAATCCGCACGTGGCCGCCAACACGGCTTCCGGCCAGGCGGCCGTCACCCGATGAGCCGCCGCAAGGCCATCCTTCTGATTCTTTTCGAGGTCCTTCTGGCAGGCTGGCTGTGCTGCCTGCCGAAGGACCTTTTCCAAGGTACGTCCTACGCGACGGTGGTCACCGACCGGAACGGCGAACTGCTGGGCGCCCGCATCGCGGCGGACCAGCAGTGGCGGTTCCCGCCGTGTGACACCGTGCCCGCCCGGTTCGCCACGGCGCTCGTCCAGTTCGAGGACCGGCATTTCCGGTGGCATCCGGGCGTGAACCCGGTGGCGCTGGTCCGCGCCGCTGCGGACAACGCGCGCGCCGGGCACGTGGTGAGCGGCGGCAGTACGCTCACGATGCAGGTGATCCGCCTGTCCCGGAACCGGGAGCGGACGCTCTGGCAGAAACTCGTGGAGGCTGTCCTGGCCACCCGGCTGGAATTCCGCTGTTCCAAGGATGAAATCCTGGCCCTGTACGCGTTCCACGCCCCGTTCGGAGGCAATGTCGTAGGGCTGGAAGCGGCGGCCTGGCGCTACTTCGGGCGCCCGGCCGGAGAACTTTCCTGGGCTGAATCCGCCACCCTGGCCGTCCTTCCCAACGCGCCGGCCTCCATCCATCCCGGCAAGGCCCGCGACCAGCTGCTGGCCAAGCGGAACCGCCTGCTGGAGCGGCTGCACCGGCGGGGATGCTTCGATGCATCGACGCTGGAAACGGCGCTGGCAGAGCCCTTGCCGGACGCGCCCTATCCCCTGCCCAACCTAGCCCGCCACCTCGTGGAGGCGCAGCCCCGCGGGCAAGAAACGCGCACCGGCATCGACATTTCCCTGCAACGGCAGGTGGAGGACGCCACGACGCGCTGGTCCGACGAGTTAGCGCTCAGCGGGACGGCGGACCTCGCGGCCGTCATCCTGGACATCCGCAGCGGCGAGACGATCGCCTATGTGGGGAACGCTTCTCCCCTGCGTACTCGCCACGGTTCCGAGGTGGATATCGCGGCGTCCCCGCGCAGCACGGGCAGCATCCTGAAGCCGTTCCTGTACTGCGCCGCCCTGCAGGACGGAACCATCCTGCCCCGGACGCTGCTGCGGGACACGCCGGTGAACCTGAACGGCTTCACGCCGCAGAACTTCGACCTGCAGTTCCACGGGGCGGTTCCGGCGGCCGAGGCGCTGGCCCGGTCGCTGAACGTGCCCGCCGTGCACCTGCTGCGCGCCTACGGGCCGCCGCGCTTCCTGAAAATCCTGCGGGACGCCGGCCTCTCCACCCTGCCCCGGGACGCCTCCTACTATGGGCTTTCGCTCATCCTGGGCGGCGGCGAGGGCACCCTGGCCGACATCACCCGCGCCTATGCCGATATGGTCCGGAGCTATGACGGGCTGCCGACGGATTCCCCGTTCCGGGACCGGCTAGCCCTCTGGTACACCTTCGAGGCCCTGAAAGAAGTCAACCGACCGGATGAAATCGACTGGAAACTGATCCGTTCCGTGCGGAAAGCCGCGTGGAAAACCGGTACGAGCTACGGCTCCCGGGACGCCTGGGCCGTTGGCGTGACGCCGGACTACGCCGTGGGCGTGTGGTGCGGCAACGCCGACGGGCACGGTGTGGCGGGCATGACCGGCGCCAAGACCGCCGGCCCCGTCCTGTTCGACCTGCTGAACCTCCTGCCACCCACCGCCGACTGGTTCGAAGAACCCCTGGACGGCGGCGTGTGGCTGGACGTGTGCAAGGAGTCCGGCATGCTACGCAGCCAGGAATGCCCGGACTACGAACGCGTGTTGCTCCCGGCGCAGGCGCAGGAAAGCGAAGTGTGCCCCTACCATAAGGACGGCACCTTCCGGCTACCGCCCGCCATGGAGTGGTACTACAAGGCCTATCATCCGGAATACGTGGTCCGTCCCGCCACCCGGGACGCCGCCCGGATGGAGTTCCTCTACCCGGAACCCGGCAGCATCCTCACGTTGCCCCGCCAGCTGGACGGCAGCGAGGGCGGCGCCGTCTTCCAGGCCGTCCATCGCGACCCGGCCGCCACCCTCTACTGGCACCTGGACGACACCTACCTCGGCGAAACCCGCCTCATCCACCAGATGCGCCTCTCCCCCGCCCCCGGAAAACACGCCGTCACCGTGGTGGACGGTGACGGCAACAGTGTTTCGGTGGGATTTACGGTGAAATGAGATTCCGGGTCAAGCCCGGAATGAGGCTACTCCACCGCGAGGACGCCGTGGAAGGCGTCGTTGGCGCGGTAGTGGGGGGCGTAGAGGGATTCGACGGTGAGGACCGGGGCGGTGAAGGTACCGGCCTGGGTGACGAAGAATTCCTCGGTGAGGGTGGTATTCTCCTCCGGGAAGGAGTCGAAGAAGTATTCGGTACGGTCGGCCTTCACGTTGCGGTAGCCCTGCGGGGTGAAGGTGAGGCTGCGGAGGCGGAACCAGCCCCAGCCCGTGTGGCCGGACAGCTGCTGGACCGGCCGCAGGGCGGCCTCGCGGAACGCGTCGACCTTCACGAAGCTGCGGTTCTCCTGGTTCCAGACCTGATACTCGGCGATGATCTTGTCGCCCACCGCGACCGGCGTGCCGGGCGCGATTTCCTCGCGGACGGTCACCTGGTCGTTCTTGTCAGAGGTGCGGTCGTCATGGACCTTCTCCACGGTCTTTTCGCGGAAGAACTTGCGGGCGATGGTGAAGCCGTTGCCGGCGGCCTTGATGTCCGCGAAAGGCTTCTCGTAGGAACCGGAATAGGACAGGATGGAGGTGGCGAGGACTGCGTCGGAACCGTCCAGGATGGCGGTGATCGCGTCCACGAACGCCGGGCTCTCATCCCACTTCTGCGTCTCCTTCTGGAGCATCAGCCAGAGGCGGATGCCGTCGGAGATTTGCGGCGCATACGGCTGCATCAGGTTGCACAGGAGGGCGTGCGCATCGGCCTCGGTCTCGAGGAGGCCGCGCCAAGGCATCACGGCGTTCGGATAGTACCAGCCGCCGTCGCGGTGCTCCACGGCGTATTCCTTCAGGGAGGCGATGTCGGCCTTCAGGGAGGATTCCATCCGGGACTTCGCGGCGACCTTCACGCCCCAGGCCTTCGCCAGGGCGATGCCCTCGGAGGAGGCGGAAAGGTTGAGCAGGGTCTGCACGCGGCGGGCCTTGGCCATGATCTGGCCCTGCAGGCCGCGGCCGTCCTTCGCGGACGGAACGAGGTATCCCTTCACATACTTCTGGAACTCCTCGAACCGCTTCTTGCCTTCCTTCGTCGCCGGCTTCACCTCGAAGGGGACCGTCGGATAGAGGGAACGGACGAACAGGTACTGGGCGTCGGACAGGTAGCCGCGCCAGTACGGGAGTTCCGTCGCGAAGTGCCTGGTGTCCAGGAACTTGACGGAAGAGGCCAGGTCCGGCACCTCGAAGCCGTGGTCGCGCAGCTTCGCGAAGCGCTGCAGCAGCACGGCCGTGATGATGGGCGAGGACTCCATCCCCTCGAACCAGCCGAAGCCGCCGTCGTTGTTGCGGCAGGCGAGGACTTTGGTGAGGAGGTCGTCGGTGCCGTCGGGGAGATTCCGGGTCAAGCCCGGAATGACGGAAGAGGAAGAGCCCGGAATGACGGAAGTCAGCAGGCGGACGTAGTAGGCCTCGGAGAGGGAGAGGACGTCCTTGCCGGCGGGATCCACCTTGGCGGGGATGGCGGCGCGGACGAGGTCCAGGAGGGTGGTTTCGGTCAAGGCGGCCTCGGAGGCCGGGATGTTGACGAAGCGGGAACGGAGTTCCGCGAGCAGGGTTTCCCGGTCCATGCCGGCGCGGAGCACGGCGGAATGGGCTTCGGTGAGGGCCTGGACGGGTTTCTTCACCGGAACCGGGAGGAAGACGGCGTCGGAGAACTCGTCGGCGGCGAAGACCACCTTGAAGCCAAGGGTCTCGACGGCCGGCACGCGGACCGGGAAGCGGTGGCTTTCCGTGCCGCCCGCCGGGACGGTGACGGCGACGCGCTGGACGCCCATCGGCTCCACGCCTTCATAGTCCTTGGACGGATACGTATAGAGGTACAGCCAGCCGGATACCGGCTTGTCGGAGTTCGAGGACACGCTGGCGGCCACCTCGTAGGTGTCGCCCACATAGAGGAACTGCGGTTCCACGACCGCCACCTTCACGGGCACGCTCACGACCATCTCCTCGCGGAGGAAGGTGTTCCGCATCCCCTTGTCATGGGCATACAGCGCCACATAGTAGGTGGAGAGCTTGTCGGACGTATTGAACGTGAACGAGAGGTTGCCGGCCGCATCGGACACGAGGTGCGGCTGGAAGGTCAATGCGTTCTCGAACTTGGAGCGCACCGTCACCTCCGGCCCTGCCTCATCGAAAGCGGCGTCGGCGGACTCCTTTGCCGCCATCGGCGCTTCTGCCAGGACCATCTGGTCCCGCATCGCGGCGTTGGCGGAACGCGTCGCCTTCATCATCGGCGCGGCGCCATAGCCGACCACCGCCGTCTCTTCCAGCGCCAGTTCCTCTTCGTACGGATTGTCCCCGTTCACCCGGCCGCAGGCAGACTCGATGCTCACGTACGGGACGCTGAACTCCCGCAGGGTGACCACCGGCCACCAGTTGCCGGCGATGGCGTCGATGCTCTTGTCATACACCGCCGCCAGGGCCTCCACGCCCGGATCGGTCTTCAGGGTGAAGGTATAGGAAGTGCCCGGGAAGGCCTTGTCCGTGAAGGACTCGAACTTCAGCGGCAACGCCAGGCGGGTGCGCGTGCGGGAGTATTCCTTGTCGAAGACCACGGAATCGCCGCGCTTGAAGTAGAACACTTGCAGGCGGACGGCGTCCGGATAGTCGGGCTTGTAATCGAACTCGAGGGTAGCCAGGGAGCCTTCCTTCGCCCGGACGCCCTTGAGGACGACCTTCCGGGTTTCCAGCACCTTCCGGGCCTTGCCGAAGAGGGTGACGATTGCGTATTCGGCCCCGTCGGCCGTACCCATCGTCAGCCGGATCTTCTCGCCCATCGGCACATCCTCGGGACCGGTCAGGAAGAGGCGGCGCACCGGGGCGTCCAAGACCTTCCCCTTCGGGTTCACCTTCAGGATCCAGCACTTCGCCTCGTCCTCGGCATCCCGCTCGGACGCCTTGCCGACGAGGGAATACAGGCCGTCGGGCAGGCCTTTCAGGTCGATGTCGACGACCTCGCCGGACGCGGCCTGGCCCTGGCGGACCACCTTGCCGGCTTCGTCCGCAAGCTCATACCGGACCGGGACGTCGATCTTGTTCCCGTCGCTGTTGTCCACCTGCATCTGCACGCGGGCCACGTCGCCGGTGGCGATGTACTTGGCCGCGGCCGGACGCCAGCGGCGCGGGGCTGTGCGGAACGGGCCCGGCTCGTTCTTCTCTTCCATCGGCACGAACTCGCCCTCGGCGCCGTTCTGCATGGTCAGGGACACGGAGATGTTGTCGCTGACATACACGCCCGTGCCGAATTCCTGCATCTCGCCTGTGGCGTCGGTGACGGTGACCTCGGCGTTGTACCAGCCGGTGTCCTCCGCCGGGAAGGTGATGGAGAAGGTGCCGTCGGCCGCGGGCTGGACGTTCGTCTCCAGGACAACGTTGCCCCAGCGCTCCACCTTCACGGCCAGGTCGGCACCGGTCAGGCTGTGGCCGGAGTAGCTCTGGACCTTGCCCTTGATCACGACCTCGTCGCCCTTCAGGTACAGTTTGTCGTTCTTGTCGAAGGAGAGGGTGAAGGTCGGAAGGACGAACTCGTCCACGCGGAAAGAGTCGCCCTCGAGGTACTGCTTGCCGGATTTCACCTGCAGCTGGAAATAGCCGTTGCGCTCGCCCTTGGGCAGGGTGAAGGAACCGGAGACGGAGCCGAACTCGTTGGTCTTCCGCTTCAGGCGGTCGATTTCCTTGCCCTCGCTGTTCAGGAGGATCACCTCCACGGTCTTGTCCGGGACGACGGAGATGCGGTCCACGAGGTTGCCCTGGTACACCACAGCCTTGAACTGGAGGATGTCACCGGGGTTGTAGGCGCCGCGGTCCTTGTAGATGTGGCAGAAGGTGTGGTCCGCGCTGTCGTCGCTGTCGCCTTCGAAATAGTAAGCGTGCGCGCCCACGCGCTGGCTGGCCCGGAGGCCCGTACCGGAACCGGTTTCCGCCGTCAGGTTGTAGTATGTTTCCTTGTGACCGTCGATGGTTTCCTGGAACTTCTTGGGAAGCACCGTGAAGCCGTCCAGCCGGACCTGCTCCGAGACCACGGCCTTGTCCCCCTTCCAGAGGGTGACCTTCGCCTGGTCCAGGGGCTTGCCGGAGAGGTAGTCCGTCACATACGCGGCGAAGCCGGCGGCCTCGCGGCGGACCGCGATAGAAAGGGTATGCTGGTTATAGTAGGCGATGCTGTTCAGTTTCCCGTTCACGGCTTCCAGCGAGTAGGAACCGTCGCCGAGCGGCGGGAGCGCCACCTTCACGGTGTCATAGACATAGAAACTGCGGGTGGAGTTCGCGAGATTCCAGGTCTTGAGCGTCTTGTCGCCTTCGCGGAGGGTGAGCGTGGCCTTGTCCAGGTTGCGGAAGGTGACGCACACTTGCTTGTCCTGCAGGCGGACGCCGACGCCCTTGCCGGTCAAGGTTTCGGTCAGGGTCTTCACGGAGGTGCAGCCAGCGACGATCTTAGCGTCGTCCCCCTTCCGGGCCTTGCGCTCCTTCTCGTAGGTGAGACAGTCCGTATAGAGGGCCTGGTAGGCGGCCGATCCGGCCTTCTGCTCGTTCAACTCGCTGAACCGGATCCGGAGCAGTTCCTGGCGGGGCCAGAAGGCGATGGCCTGGCCGGCGTACTTCTTCGCGACGGCCTCCAAAGCGGCCTTGCGTTCGTCCTTCCCGTTCGTCCGGTTCGCCACATAGAAGGCCAGATAGCCTTCCTGGGGATCCTTCCCGTCGACCTCGGCCTTCAGGGTCCGGTAGATCTCGTCCTTCTCCGGATCGTCATATCGGCGGGCGCCGAGCAGGTGCCACAGCACATACTCATAGTCCGAAGCCACGAAATCCGTCATCGCCCCGCCCATCAGGCCGCCGATGCCGCGGTACAGCGCGGTGTTGTGTCCGGCGCGGAACGCCACCGCGCGGTCGCGGACGAAGGCCCAGCGGGCGTCGGAGGAAGCCCCATCCCGCTCGCTCATCCAGAGGTAAGTGACCATCGGCTCGTCGAAGTCCTTCACCTCCTTCTCCAGGTTCTTCCGGAGCTCGTCCCGCTTCTTCCAGTCGCGGCGCTGTACCGACTCCACGTACTTGACGGCGGCGTCGTAGAAGTCGGCGGCGAGGCGCTGCCTGGCCGCCTCGACCTTGATCTTCGTGAGGATTTCCGCCTCCTTCTGGGGGCGGTCGGCCTTGGAGGCCTCTTCGTACTGTTTCCACAGGGCGGTCAGCACGTGGCCGTCCTTATCGGGCGCGGGATTGGCGTTCATAAGCGGAGCAATGAGGAACAGGGCGGCGGCCGCAAGGGCCGCCCGGATATATCGGAACATAATCAATTGTTTTCTACGGGCACGCTATCTTCAACAACCATACCACGCTAGCGGAACAGCGGCAGGGCCTCGGCGACGACGAAAGCGGAGCCGCCGATGAATACGAGCGGCGGGACGGGCTTCGAGGCGGAGGCGGAACGGTTGGTCTGCTGGGACAGCGTCTGGGCGAGCTGCATCGCCATCTGAACGGCCTGGCGGACGGAATCGGCCGCGTAGGCGCGGAGCGAAGGCTTGCCGCCCTGGAAGGCCGTGAAGCGCTTCAGCAGCTCCCCGGCGGGGAGGGCGCGGGCCGTCTGCGGCGCCGTGAAGATGTAGGTGGCGTCCACGGGCATCAACGGGAGGATGCCGTCCAGGTCCTTGTCCGCCATGATGCCGTACACGATGATGAGCGAACTGCAGCGGCCTTCCTCCACGTAACGGCGGAGCTGGTTGAAATTGTATTGCAGCGCCTGGGGGTTGTGGCCGATGTCGCAGATGACGAAAGGCAGGTCGGAAAGACGCTCCCAGCGGCCGCGGAAGCCGGTCCGGCGGGCGGCGCGGACGAGGCCGTCCAGGACGCTTTCCGTGTCGGCGAGGGCCTTGAAGCCGGGAATCTGCCGGAGGATGTCGATGGCGGCGAGGACGGTGCGGAGGTTCTTTTCCTGGACATCGGCCTGCAGGTCCATCTTCTTGAGGATCTCCTGCCGGCGGTGCCACAGGGAAGGGCGCACTTTGTCCGCATAAGTCAGGGGGCAGACCATCCAGGCCTTGTCGTCGAAGACGGGATCGGTCTCCGGACCGCTTTCGCCCACGAGGGCGGGGACGCCGGGCTTGAAGATGCCCGCCTTCTCCCCCGCAATCGCCTCCAGCGTGTTCCCGAGGAGCGCGCAGTGGTCCAGGCCGATGGTCGTGACGAGGGCCAGCTCCGGCAGGAGGACATTCGTGGAATCCAGCCGGCCGCCGAGGCCCGTCTCGATGACCGCGGCATCGACGCCGGCGTCCGCGAACCACTTGAACGCCAGGCCGGTGGTAATCTCGAAGAAGGACAGGTCGTGCTCGATGAAATAGGGCTTCCAGGTGGTCAGGAAGTCGAAGACGTAGTCCTTGGGGATGAGGTCGAAGGTATCGTCCCGGCCCGGATCCTTCGACAGGCTCACGATCCGGGCGCGTTCCCGGAAGTCCACCAGATGCGGAGAGGTGTAGAGGCCGGTGCGGAGACCGACGCCAGCGAGGGCCGAGGCGAGGAGGCTCAAGACCGAGCCCTTGCCGTTGGTGCCGGCCACGTGGATGCTCTTGAACGCCCGCTCGGGATGGCCCAGCGCCTCGCAGAAGGCCTCCATCCCTGCCAGACCCGGCTTGTACGCCGTGGCGAAATCCGTCTTCTGCACCGAAGGGAACCGCTGGAAGATCTCCTCGAGCAGCGCCCCGTACCGAGACTCCGAAAACTCCATAAAAACGCGCTTGTTTTGATTTCAACACAAAAATACCTATTTTTGAGCACAAATAAAAACGCCCAGGATGGCCGACAAAGCACCGAACCTTTACGACGCCTACTTCATAGACGGGATTCCGCAGGCCCTCACACCCGCCGGACTGCTGCAGGAATGCACGCTTCCGGGCGGGCTTCCGGCCCCGTCGCCGGCCGGCAGCGTAGCGGACGAGACCGTGGACATCTCCCCCACGCCCTTCGACTTCCGCGACGAGGACATCGACGCCTACGCCGATGCCGTCGCCGCCCTGCCCCGCCCGCCGTTCCCCCTGCCCTTTTCGGGCCAGGTCACGCGGGCGCGCATCGCCAAGGCCATGCTGGACGCCGTCTGGATGGGCGGTCATTTCCGCCTCGGGGACCTCACCCTCAAGGGCGAATGGCGCTGGAACGACGGCGCCATCGGCAACCAGGCCGCCTTCTACGCCTCCGTCGAGGCGGCGGCCGAATACATCGACCACCTGGGCATCAAGCTCAGCGAGGTGAAAGTCACGGGCGGGGCCTGCAACGTCTGCTTCAAGGCGACGACCACCTCCGAGGAAGAGGCGCCGGACGAGGAGGAGAGCATCATCCGTGAGCTTCCGTTCCGCACGGCGAACCCGCGCATCTCCCGGCGGCGCCGCTGCCCGGCCACCATCCAGCCCGAAGCCTCCGACTGGCTCATCTACATTCCCCTGGACACCTGCGACTACCGCCTGGGCGGGTCCCTCCTCGCCGCCGCGACGGGCGAGAAGCGGAGCACCGCGCCCGAGGTGGGCGACGCCGACTATTTCATCGACGGATACGAAGTCATCCGGGAACTGGTGGAGGACGGCATCGTCCGCGCCGGCGCCACCGTCCTCGAAGGCGGGCTGATGAACGCCCTCCGGGGTATGGCCGCGGTGAACGGGGCCGACATCTCCGTCGGCGACATCTGCCGCGCCTACGGCGACGAACTCCGGGTCCGCGTCCTGTTCGGGGAAATCCCCGGCGTCATCATCCAGATCGCCGACATCGACTACGACTACGTGGACGCCGAATTCCTGCTCCAGGACATCGCCTATTTCCCGCTCGGCCATCCGGCCGTCGGCACGCCGGGCGTCTCGGTCCTGTCGGGCGGAAGCGGCATCACCGGCATCCTCGAGTCCCTGATGAACTCCCTGGAGGGAGAAGACTGACAACACGAAAACCATGGCCAAGATATTTGTCCTCGACACCAACATCATCCTGCACGACCACCAGGCGATCAAGCGGTTCCAGGAGAACGACCTCGTGATCCCCATCGCCGTGATCGAGGAACTGGACAAGTTCAAGAAGGGCAACGACGCCCTCTCGTTCAACGCCCGCGCGTTCATGCGGGACATCAACAAGCTCACCGACAAGCGGGAGTTCGGGCCCGAGGGCATCTCCCTCGGGAAGCGGTTAGGCAACATCAAGATCGAGCCCAACCACCCCTTCACCCCGGAATTCGCCGACCTGTTCAAGGACGACACCCAGGACCACCGGATCCTGTCCACGGCCCTGTGGGTGCGGGCGCAAAACCCCGGCCGGTTCGTCGCCCTGGTGACCAAGGACATCAACCTGCGCCTGAAGGCGAAGGCCGTCGGCATGCCCGCGCAGGACTACCAGGCCGGCCGCGTGGACGACGAGCACCTGTACGACCTCGAGCGCGAGGTCATGTATGTGGATGCGGACCCCCAGGACATCCAGCAGCTCGCCTACGGGCAGGACAACAGCATCGACTGGAAAGCGGTCTCCCAGAAGGAGCCCAAGCCCAACCAGCTGTACAAGTTCGACCTGGGCGGTTCCACCGTCTGCGCCCGCTATGACGACAAGCGGCGCAAGATCGTGCTCGTGCGCACGAAGGAAGCCTACGGCATCCGCCCGCGCAACGACGAGCAGCGCTTCGCCATGGACGCCTGCCTGAATCCCGCCATCCCGCTCGTGTCCCTGACCGGCGGGGCCGGCACGGGCAAGACGCTCATCGCCCTCGCCGCCGCCCTCGAGCAGGAGAAGGATTTCGACCAGATCATCCTCAGCCGGCCGACCGTGGTGCTCGGCGGCCAGGAGATCGGCTTCCTGCCGGGCGACCAGAAGAGCAAGATGAGTCCCTACGTGCAGCCCCTCATGGACAACCTGGACGTCATCAAGCGGGGCTTCAAGCCCGGCTCCAAGCAGGCCCTCAAGGTCGAGGCGATGCTCAAGGACGAGAAACTGCTCATCTCTCCCCTCGCCTACATCCGCGGCCGCTCCCTCGGCAAGGTGTATTTCATCGTGGACGAGGCGCAGAACCTCACCCCGCACGAGGTCAAGACCATCATCACCCGCGCCGGCGAAGGCACGAAGATGGTCTTCACGGGCGACATCTTCCAGATCGACCAGCCCTACCTGGACCAGTGGTCCAACGGCCTGACGCACCTCGGGGAGAAGATGAACGGGCAGCCGCTGTTCCAGCACGTCTTCCTCCGGAAGGGCGAACGGTCGGAGCTCTCCGACATCGCCGCGAAGCTTTTATAAGCCTCCCCTCCCAGTTTTTTTAGCATTTCTGCGGATTTTTTCTTAAATTCGCAGGTTAAATTAATGTTTGGCGTTTTCAAGGTAGAAAATCAACTAAAATATAACCAACCATGAAAGAGATCAAAAAGAGAGTCTATCGCTTCGGTGCCAAGAAGGCCGAAGGCGACGGCAAAATGCGTGAGCTCCTCGGTGGCAAGGGCGCGAACCTCGCCGAGATGAACCTTCTCGGGATGCCCGTCCCGGCCGGTTTCACCATCACGACCGAGTGCTGCACGGAATACTACCGCCTGGGTGGCGGCTACACGCCCGAACTGCGGGCCGAGGTCGCGGCCGCCCTCGAGGCCACGGAGAAGATCATGGGCAAGAAGTTCGGCGACGCGAAGGATCCCCTCCTCGTGAGCTGCCGCTCCGGCGCCCGTTCCTCCATGCCGGGCATGATGGACACCATCCTGAACATCGGCTTGTGCTCCAAGACCATCCCGGGCCTCATCGAGAAGACCCAGAACCCGCGTTTCGTCTATGACGCCTACCGCCGCCTCATCATGATGTACTCCGACGTCGTCATGGAGAAGGCCGAGGGCATTGAGCCGGCCGACGGCCAGGGCATCCGCCAGCAGCTGGACCGCATGATGCAGGAAGTCAAGGACAAGAAGGGTTACAAGAGCGACACCGAGCTGACCGCCGAAGAGCTGAAGGACCTCGCCGAGGCCTTCAAGGTGCGGATCAAGGAAGTCCTGGGCGTGGAATTCCCGGACGATGCGAAGGCCCAGCTGTGGGGTTCCATCGGCGGCGTCTTCAAGTCCTGGAACGGCAAGCGCGCCATCCGGTACCGCCAGATCGAGCACATTCCGGACGACTGGGGCACGGCTGTGAACGTCCAGTCCATGGTGTTCGGCAACATGGGCGACACCTCCGCCACCGGCGTTGCCTTCTCCCGCAACCCGGCCAACGGTGACAACAAGTTCTACGGTGAATGGCTGATCAACGCCCAGGGCGAGGACGTGGTCGCGGGCATCCGCACCCCGAACCCCCTGAACGAGGCCACCAAGAGCGAGAAGAACAAGAACCTCGCCTCCCTCGAGACCGCCATGCCGGAAGTGTACAAGGAGCTGGACGAGATCCGTCTGCACCTCGAGCAGCACTTCCAGGACATGCAGGACATCGAGTTCACCATCCAGGAAGGCAAGCTGTGGATGCTGCAGTGCCGTATCGGCAAGCGCACCGGCCTCGCCGCCCTGCAGATGGCCGTCGACATGGTCGATGAAGGCCTGATCGACGAGAAGACCGCCGTCATGCGCGTGGCTCCGGCCCAGCTGGACGAGGTCCTTCACCCGATCCTCGACCCGGCTTCCGAGAAGAAGGCCGTGGTCCTGGCCCAGGGTCTCCCGGCTTCCCCGGGCGGCGCCGTCGGCCAGATCGTCTTCACCTCCGAGGACGCCATCAAGTACGCCCTCGAGGGCAAGAAGTGCATCCTCGTCCGCGAGGAGACTTCCCCGGAAGACATCGACGGCATGCACGCCTCCGTGGGTATCCTCACCGAGCGCGGCGGCATGACCTCCCACGCGGCCCTCGTGGCCCGCGGCTGGGGCAAGTGCTGCATCGTGGGCTGCGACGCCCTCAAGATCGACTTCAAGAACAAGACCGTCTCCTTCGCCGGCATCGACCAGACCTTCAAGGAGGGTGACTTCCTGAGCCTGAACGGCGCCAAGGGTCTCGTCTATGGCTGCGCCATCGACACGATGGACGCTTCCGAGAACCCGCTCTTCGCCAAGTTCATGGGCATGTGCGACAAGTACCGCAAGCTCGGTATCCGCACCAACGCCGACACCCCGGAGGACGCCGCCCGCGCCCTCAAGTTCGGCGCCCAGGGCATCGGCCTGTTCCGTATCGAGCACATGTTCTACGGCCGCAACTCCGAGCTCCCGCTCTCCAAGCTCCGCAAGATGATCCTCTGCGACACCGACGCGGAGCGCAAGGCCGCCCTGGCCGAGCTCGAGCCCTTCATGAAGGCCGCCGTCAAGGACACGCTCCGCGTGATGGACGGCAAGCCGGTCGTGTTCCGTCTGCTGGACCCGCCGCTCCACGAGTTCGTCCCGCAGGGTGAGGACAAGAAGAAGGAACTCGCCAAGGATCTCGGCATCTCCGTCAAGGAAGTCGAGAAGCGCGGCGCTTCCCTCCACGAGGTGAACCCGATGATGGGCCACCGCGGCGTCCGTCTGCACGTCAGCTTCCCGCTGATCGCCGAGACCCAGTACCGCGCCATCTTCACCGCCACCGCCGAACTCCAGAAGGAAGGCCTGCACCCGCACCCGGAGATCATGATCCCGGTCACCATCTCCGCCCGTGAGCTCAGCTTCCAGAAGGCCATCTGCGAGAAGATCAAGGCCGAGGTCCAGGCTACCGTGGGCACCCTCCTCAGCTACCAGTTCGGTACGATGATCGAGATCCCGCGCGCCGCCCTGACCGCTGACCGCATGGCCCGCGAGGCCCAGTTCTTCAGCTTCGGCACGAACGACCTCACCCAGATGACGTTCGGCTTCAGCCGCGACGACATCGGCACCTTCATGGGTGACTACCTCGGCAACAAGATCCTGGACGCCGACCCGTTCCAGACCATCGACACCAAGGCCGTCGGCCAGCTGGTGAAGATCGGCGTGGACAAGGGCCGTTCCTTCCGCCAGGGCCTGATGTGCGGCATCTGCGGCGAGCACGGCGGCGATCCGAAGTCCATCGAGTTCTTCAACACGATCGGCATCGACTACGTCTCCTGCTCCCCGTTCCGCGTTCCCATCGCCCGTCTCGCCGCCGCCCAGGCCGAGATCAAGCAGAACCCGAACGCGTAAGCGAAAGCGCGACACAACGAAAAGCCAGCCTCATCCGGGGCTGGCTTTTTTGTGTGCGGGACCGTTTATTTCACCACCCGCCAGTAGTTCTCCTTGCGGGGCTTGGGGTCGCGGGGAGGGGCGGCGGGGTAGCCGAGGGCGAGGGCGCCGATGCCGATGAGGCCTTCCGGGAGGCCAAGTTCCTGCATCAGGGCCTTGCCTTCGGGGGTGGCGAACATCTCGCGTTCGCGGTTGATCCAGCAGGAGCCGAGGCCGATGGCGTGGGCGGCGTTCATCATGTTTCCAAGGACCAGCGAGCCGTCGGGGACGGAGTTCGCCCAGACGGCCGGGTCGGAGCCGAACACCAGCACGTAGGTGGGTGCGCCGTAGAAGGGGTCGATGTCCCGGCCCCAGACCGCCGCGTTCATCCGGGAGATCTTCTGCAGGAGTTCCGGGTTCTGGACGGCCACGATCCAGGGGTCCTGGAGGCCCTTTGCGGTCGGGGCCCAGGCGCCGGCTTCGAGGACGGCCTCAAGTTCATCGTCTTTGATCTGCTCCGGCTTGTAGCTCCGGCAGCTACGGCGCTCGCGCAGCGCCCGCAGTATTTCATTGTCCATAGGGCTAGGGTTTGATGGTTTTCTCGAATTCAAGCCGCCCGGTCGGGTGGAAGGAGCGGAGGGTGAGGAAGCCGTGGGAATAGACGACGTCCAGCCGGCGGGCTTCGTTGTTCACGAAGATCGGGAAGTCGTTGTGCATGGACCCGGGCTCGCAGTACATCTGCGTGTGCAGGTCCGCGCCGATCATCAGGTCGATGCCCGCCTTGTTCAGCATGGGCACCATGTGCACGTTCAGCCAGCGCTGGAGGAGGTAGTCGGTCTTGTCCGGATGGTCGATCATGGGCACATGCAGGAGACAGATCTTGACGGGCGCCTTTCGGAATTCGGGCTCGCGGAGAGCCTTCCGGGCCCATTCGATCTGCTCGTTCAAATACTCCTCATATACATCCTTGCCGCTGTACAGGACCGACCGGCTCTGGCCGGTCTCGCCCGCATCGAACACGATGAACGCCACGGGACCCTGCCGGAAGGTATAGTAGAACGGCGCCGGATCGGAGTTCGGATAAACATCAGCGAACAGTTCCACGTTGTTGCCGCGGCCCTCGTGGTTTCCGCGCCCGAACAGCATCGGGATCCCTGCGGGAAGGTTCCCCAGCGGTTCGATGGCATAATGCACCAGGGTGTCCAGCACATAGTTCCCCGCCGAGGTGATATCGCCGTTCAGGAACAGGAAATCCGTCGATGCAGAATCCACCTGCGCGGCGAGGGACTCGTACCACTGTGTCCGCATGTGGATGTCATTGAACACGGAAAAACGGCACTCGGCGGCCTTCGGGTCGAAGGTTCGGACCGTGTGCCACTCCCCTGCATAGAAGTCCCCGAACTTGGGGTTCCTGGCGTTGGAATCGTCCACAAGCTCCTGCCCGCCGACGCGGTACCGGAGCACCTCCCCCGGCCGGAGCCCATCGATGCGGACGCTGTGCAGGCGGTGGAACACGCGCCGGCCGGCGTAGGTCTCCCAAACCTTGGTGCCGTCGGCCAGTTCGACATAGGCCATCCCCGGCACGTCGCTGGTCCAGAGAATGGTGATCCGGTCCGTCCGGGCCTCCGACACCCACGGCCCGGCCTTGACGCCGCCAGCGAGGGCATTCAGGCAGAGCGTAGCGCTCAAAAGGAAGAGAAGAAACTTTTTCATTGCTTGATGGTCTGGGCAAGTTTTTCGATGTTGAGGCTGCGGGCGGAGGCGTCGACGATGTCTTTGTAGACGCCGCCCCTGCGGTAGAGCTCGTCGGGGTCGCCGCTCTGTTCGATGTGGCCCTCCTGGAGGGCGTACACCATCTCGCTGTCGATGATCTGGGAGATGGAATGGGAGATGATGATGACGGTGCGGTCCTGCTTGATGGCGTCGATGGCGGACTTGATCTGCTCCGTGGCGATGGCGTCCAGCGAGGCCGTGGGCTCGTCCAGGAAGATGATGGGCGGGTTCTTGAGGAACATCCGCGCAATGGCGATGCGCTGCTGCTGGCCGCCGGAGAGGTGCGTCGCGGCCGTGTCGAAGCCCTTCGGCAGGGCCGCGATCTGGTCGTAGATGCTGGCCTTGCGCGCCGCCTCATAGACCTCCTCCAGGGTGGCGTCCGGCTTGCCGTACCGGATGTTCTCCACGACGGTACCGTCGAAGATATGGTTCTTCTGCAGGACCAGGCCGATGTTCTCGCGCAGATAGTGCGTATCCCAGTCGCGGAGGTCCACCCCATCCAGGGTGATGGTCCCGCTGTCCGGCTCGTAGAACTTGTCCAGCAGGTTCACGATGGTCGACTTCCCCGCGCCGCTGAGGCCGACGAGCGCCGTGATCTTGCCGCTGTCCACCTTCAGGGAGACGTCATACAGGGCCTTGGTGCCGTTGGGATAGGTGAAATCGACGTTCTTCATCTCGAAGTTGCCCTGCACCTTCTCCGGGCGGTAGCTGCCCGAGGGCTCCAGCTCGCCTTCCGCATCGACGATGTCGAAGTAGCCTTCGGCATAGACGAGGGCGTCGTTCAGGTCATCGAAGATACGCTGGAGGGAGGTGATCGGGGCCGTCACGTTGGAGAACAGCATGATGTGGTACATGATCTTACCGATCGTCATCCCCGGATAGCCGCTGAGGACGAGGTAGGAGGTCAGGATGATGATCAGCACCGTGCCGGTCTGGCTCACGAAGCTCTTCAGCGCGTCGAACCCGAAGGAAGCGCGCCGGATGCCGAGCTGGTTGCCGTAGTAGCCTTCCTGGAGCTCCGTCTGCTTCCCGAGCTCGATCTCCTCCCGGTTGAAGGACTTGACGACGTTCATGCTCTCCAGGATGTTCATGATGCTGCCGCTGCGACGCTCGTTGAAGCCGCGCATGTTCTTGCGGGAGCTCTTCAGCTTCTTCCCCTGCAAGGAGGTGATCCAGAAGTAGATAGGGACGATGGCCAGGGCTGTCAGGCCCACGTACACATTGGCCGCGAAGATGAGGATGAGCGCCAGGACGGAGCTCACGATCATGGGCAGGAGGTTGATGAAGAAGTTCTGGATGGTGCGGGAAATGCTGCTGGCACCCTGGTCGATGCGTGCCTGGAGCATCCCGGGCGCATTGTCGCTCCGGGCGAAGAAGGCCATGCGGTACTGGAGGATCCGCTCCACGACGCCCAGGGACAGCCGCTGGGAGATGTTGATCCGGAGCTTCTCGCCGAAGATGCTCTGTCCGAAGGAGATGCCGGCCCGGAGCACTTCCTTCCCGAGCAGGACGATGCTGACGATGATGAGTATCTTCACCGCCTTCGCCCAGGTGAAGTCGGGCGAACCCACCAGGGCGTTGATGGCGTCCACGGTGCGGTCCAGCACGACGGCGTTCACCTGCGCCAGCAGGGAACCGAGGAGGGTCAGCGACAGGGTGGCGACCAGCAGGAAGCGGTGCGGCTTCACATACGGGACGATTCTCTTGAACAGTTGGGCGAGGGTCATAGTGCGGGGGCTTTTAGCGTACCATCTCCCACAGGACCACACCAACGGAGACAGAGACGTTCAGGGAATGCTTGGTTCCGTACTGGGGAATTTCCAGCGAGAGGTCGCAGGCGTCCACGACGTCCTGGCGGACGCCATAGACTTCGTTGCCGAAGACGAGGGCGTACTTGCGGCCCGGTTCGCGGCGGAAGTCCTTGCCGAGCTTCCGGGAATGGACCGTCTGCTCCACCGCCACCAGCGTGTAGCCTTCGGCCTTCAGGGCGGCGACGGCGTCCATCGTGTCGTCGAAGTGCGCCCAGGGGACGGCGTCCTCGGCGCCCAGGGCCGATTTTCGGATCTCCGCGGAGGGCGGGACGGCGGAGATGCCGCACAGGAGGACCCGGTCGATGCCGAAGGCGTCGGCGGTCCGGAAGGCGGATCCGACGTTGTGCGCGCTGCGGATGTTGTCCAGGACCACGACGAGGCCCGAGGGGGGAAGTTCCTTGTACTCGGCGGGGGTGACACGGCCCAGTTCGATGTTCAGCAATTTTCTGTCGCTCATGTCCACAAAGTTAAGAAAAAAAGGTTTATCTTTGTGTTTCTAACTAAAGCAACTGTATGAAACAGGATCTTCAGGTCTTCGACCTTATCAAGAAAGAAAAAGAGCGCCAGTCCTCCGGCCTCGAACTCATTGCCTCCGAGAACTATGTCTCCGACCAGGTCATGGCCGCGATGGGCTCCATCTGCACCAACAAATACGCCGAGGGCTATCCCGGCAAGCGCTACTACGGTGGCTGCGAAGTGGTGGACCAGATCGAGCAGATCGCCATCGACCGGCTCTGCAAGCTCTACGACGCGGAATATGCCAATGTCCAGCCGCACTCCGGCGCCCAGGCGAACATGGCCGTCACGATGGCCTGCCTGCGTCCCGGCGACGTCTTCATGGGCCTGGACCTCTCCATGGGCGGTCACCTCACCCACGGCTCTCCCGTGAACGCCTCCGGCATCCTGTACAAGCCGGTCGCCTACGGCCTGAACCCGGAAACCGGCCGCGTGGACTATGACGAGATGGAGCGCAAGGCCCTCGAGTGCAAGCCCAAGATGATCATCGGCGGCGCCTCCGCCTACTCCCGCGAGTGGGACTACGAGCGGATGCGGAAGATCGCCGACGAGGTGGGCGCCATCCTCTGGATCGACATGGCCCATACCGCCGGCCTCATCGCCGCCGGTCTCCTGAAGAACCCGGTCAAATACGCGCACATCGTCACCTCCACCACCCACAAGACCCTCCGCGGACCCCGCGGCGGCATCATCCTGATGGGCAAGGACTTCGACAACCCGTGGGGCCTCACCACCCCGAAGGGCGAGATCAAGAAGATGAGCGCCATCCTGAATTCCAGCGTCTTCCCGGGCATCCAGGGCGGACCGCTCGAGCACGTGATCGCCGCCAAGGCCGTGGCCTTCTACGAGGCCTCCCAGCCGGAATATGTCGATTACCAGAAGCAGGTCATCGCCAACGCCGCCGCCATGTGCGCCGAATTCGTCCGCAGGGGCTACAAGATCATCTCCGGCGGCACCGACAACCACCTGATGCTCATCGACCTCCGCACCAAGTTCCCGGACCTGACCGGCCGTCTCGCCGAGAACCAGCTCGTCAAGGCCGACATCACCGTGAACAAGAACATGGTCCCGTTCGACAGCCGCAGCCCGTTCCAGACCTCCGGTCTCCGCATCGGCACCCCGGCCATCACCTCCCGCGGCTTCGTGGAGAAGGACATGCTGGACATCGTCGAGCTGATCGACACCGTCCTCACCTCCTCCAACGCGCACTTCGCCGCCCTCACGGCCAAGGAACCCACCGAGGAGCAGCTCGCCGAGCGCGCCGCGCACGCCAAGGTCCTCGAGGACGTCGTCCGCAAGGTCCACATGATGACCGCCGGCCGCCCGCTGAACCGGTACTAGCCTTCCCGGCCCGCCGGGTCACCCATCAAAAAAGTGCGGAAACCGCAAGGTTCCCGCACTTTTTTGCGTTCAGGCCGGTCAGCGCTTCGTGGTGATCAGGAGCACGCCGTTGGCGCCGCGGAGGCCGTACATGGCCGCGGAGCCGTCTTTCAGGACATCGATGGATTTGATGTCGTGGAAATTGAGGTCCGAGATGTCGGGCGTCTCCACCCCGTCCACCAGAATCAGGGGGTCGCCCCCGGCATTGATGGTATTGACCCCGCGGATGATGATCCGCTTGTCCGGCGTAACCTGCACGCCGGCGACCCGTCCCTGCAGATACTCATAGATATCCCGGTACGCCGTGGCATCGTTCTCCTTCACGCCGACGGTGGACACCGAGTAGGTCAAGTCTTTCTGCTTGACGGTGGAATAGCCCAGGTTCACATCCGTATCTTCGGCGGGGACCCGTACCGAAGTGCCGCACCCGGCCGCCATCAGGACGACGGGCAGCAGGAAGGCTAAGACTTTTCCCATACCCTAGTTGCTGTGGCTGCCGACGGTGTTGATGATAATCACGCCATTGGCGCCCCGCATGCCGTAGATGGCGCTGGAGCCGTCCTTGATGACGTCCACGGACTGGACATCGGCCGGATTGATGCCGGAGAGGTCCGTCGTTTCGACGCCGTCCACGAGGATGAGCGGGTCGGTGGCGTCGGAGTTCGTGCCGATGCCCCGGATGATGATCCGCTTGTCCGAAGTCACCGTCACGCCGGCGACGCGGCCCCGCAGGTAATCATACATGTCGGAGTAGGTCTGGGCGTCGGTCTTCTTGACCTTGACGTTGGAGACGGAGGTCGTGACCTTGTCCCGGTCCTGGGATCCGTAGCCGATCTGGATGGCATCGCCCTTGGAAGCGACGCGCGAAGAGGAGCCGCAAGCCACCAGCAGGGTGGTCACAAAGCTGAGGAAGAGAATCTTTTTCATATCGTTCGTTTTAAATCCTTTCGATGTCATTGGTGGCGATCCAGCCGCGGCGGCCGTCCGCGAGTTCTATGTCCGTGAAGCCGGACACTTCGTCCAGCACCTTCACCTTCGTTCCTTCGTGGAGGATGAACAGGGACTTGGCCGCATCGCTGGAGGGAGAACTCGTGACCGAGGTCACCGGGCGCATGACGATGGCGGTGTCGTGGCGCTGGGCGGCGGCCTTCTGGCTTTGGGCGAAGCCCCAGGCCGCAAGGGCGAGGAGGAGCGCCGCGATGCCGGTGAAGAAACCGGTCCGGCGGGCGCCGGCCGTCGGCCCGAGCAGGAAGAGCAGGCAAAGCCCCAGCGCCAGGGCCAGCAGGAACAGGGACAGCCCCGCCCACACATTGGACGGAAGCAGGTAGTTCACCTTCCGGATCCAGGTCTTCAGGATGAATTCCGGGACCTCGTCGATGCGGTCCTGGGTCAGGTTCCGCGCGAAATCCAGGTTGTAGCGGATGTCGGCGTCGGACGGGTCCAGGCGGAGGGCGCGCTCATAGAAGAGGATCGCCCGGGCGATCTCGCCTCCCTTGTAGTACGCGTTGCCCAGGTTGAAATACAGTTCCTTGGAACGGAGGCCCGTGGCGGCGACGTCCGACCAGTCCGCGGCGGCCTGGTCCCAGTCGCCGGCCGTATAGGCCTCGACGCCCGCCTTGAACAGGGAGTCGGGATAGCTTTCGGCGGCCTGCGCGCCCAGCGGGAGCATCAGCAGGAGGGCCAGCAAAGTGGCGGCCGGAGCCGCGGAAACACCTTTCTTCATGGATGCGTCGATGGCGGTGATGACGGAGACGGCCTGCTGGTAATGGGCGTTCATCGCCTCGTGACCGGCATCGGGCGCGTAACGGGCGTACTCGCAGGCATCCAGCAGGTCCGTGAAGGCGGTGACCGTCTCGGGAGCGACGCCCCGGGCGCCGAGCGCCGCGGCGATGTTCTCCTTGCTCTGGTCGGCCACGTCCATCGTCAGCTTGTCGGCCACGAAGCCCACGAGGGCCCGGTGGAGTTCCTCGTAGAAGGCCGTATAGAGGTTCTTGCCCAGGAAGTCCCCGGCCAGTTTCAGGCGCTTGAGGGCCTCGCGGGTGGCCTTGCGGTTGCGGCTGCCGGCGACATCGGCGCGGCGGGCCGCCAGCTTCCGCAGGGACAGCCACACGGCCGCGGCGCCCAGGAGCAGCAGGGCCACGAGGGTCCAGTAACCGGGCTTGCCCACGAAGAAGCCCTTGTCCTCGGACAGGGAGGTCTTCGTCTTGATGAAGCGGATGTCCTCGCCGAGGTTCTTCACGCCCTTGCGGTCCACCGTCAGGGTGCCGGCGCCGTCCTGGACGGGCTGCGCCGCGCCGGCGGCGCCCCGCTCCACGGTCAGGCGCAGGGAATCCGTCTGGGCCGTCGCATAGCGGCGGGACTTCACGTCATAGTAGGAGAAGCGCACCGGCGGGAGTACGAAGTCCCCCGGGCTGCGCGGGATGAACGGGTATTCGAAGGTCTTGGAGCCGTTGGTGCCGCCCTTGTCCGTGGCGGACGTCGCCTTCACGTCATAGACCTCGAAATCCGGCGGGAAATCCAGTTTCGGCGCCTCCACCAGGGAGACGTTGCCCTTGCCGGACACCGTGACGATGAGAGAGGCGGCATCGTGCGTCTTCAGGACGTCCTTGCTCAGTTTCGCGCTGATGGAGTATTCGCCCACGGCGCCGGAGAAACCGGCCGGGGCGCCGCCCGGCAGGGCCGACACCTTGACGGTCATCGCCGGGGTGGACACGCGCTGCCGCTGCGTCACATAGTCGTTCTCGAAGAAATCGTCGAAGATGGAGCCGGTGCGGGGCCGCTGCGTCCGGACGTTCACCAGGCACACGATCTCGGACGGGTCGATGGTCAGGGAGCCCGCCTTCTGCGGGATAAGTACCCACCGGCGCAGGACGGCGGCGTTGTACATCTTGTCGCCCACCTGCTCCCGCTGGAACTCGATGCTCTGCGGGGTATCCACTTCCTGGCTCCAGAACCCGTTGAACTTCGGGAACTTGGCATCCTCGAAGCCCGTGAGGTTCGCCCGCTGGTAAATCTTCAGCGTGGCCGTGATGGGCTCGCCCACCATCGCATCACGCTTGGACAGATACAGCCGCATGAACAGCTCGCCGGTATCCGCCGACGAAGACGGACGGGCCTGCTGCTGTCCCCCGCCCTGCGCGGAGCCGCCCTGGGCCTGCGCCTGGGCGCCCTCGTCCCGGCCTTCCACGACCGTGACCTGGACGGTCCGGGACCGGATCTGGTCTCCCTTGACGGTGGCCGTCGCCGGCGCGAAGGTGAACGTGCCGGTCTTCTTGGCCTGGAGGATGTAGGTATAGGAGGTCTGCGACGAACGGGAGGTCTTGCCGTTCACGATGGAAACGCTGGTGGAAGTGCCTTTCTGCGGGCCCCAGACGAGGGTGAAATCATCGCCGGGACTCCACTGGAAGTCAGAAGGGGCGTGTTCGCCCTCGACGGTGAAGACGACATTGAAGCGTTCCGAGAGTTCCACGATATTGTGCACGTCCACCTGGATGGTCGACTGGGCCCATCCGGTGAAAGCCACCCACAACGCCACGAAGGCTGCAATCCATCTTTTCATAACGCGACTACCAATTCTTCTCTTTCTGGCGGGACTTCAGCACGGCCGCCTTTTCCTTGTTCACCTTGTCCTGGGTCTCCTTCTCCTTGGCCTGGATGGCCTGGAGCATCTGCTGGGCCTGCTGGGGCGAGATCTCCGAGCCGTTGTACGGCTTCGGCTGCTGCCCCTGGTCCTGCTGGTCCTGCTGGTCCTGGTTCTGGTCCTTATTCTGGTCCTGATCCTGGTTCTGGTCCTGCTGGTTCTGATCCTGATCCTGATTCTGGTCCTGGTCCTGGTTCTGGTCCTGGTTCTGCTGGTCGTTCCCGCCGCCACCGCCGTCCGGATTGTTCTCCAGCATCTTCCGGGCATAGACATAGTTCTCTTTCGCCTCCAGGTCGTCCGGATTGATGACGAGCGCCTGCATGAAAGCCTCCATAGCGGCGCGGTACTGCTTCTGCTGCAGGGCGGCGTCGCCGAGGTTGAAGTACGTGTCGAAACCCTGTTCGCCCTGCTTTTTCAGGTTCCGGGTCTCGGGAACGTGCCTAAGCGCCTGCTGGTAGAACTTGCCGGCCTCGGCGTAATTCCCCTGCCGGTACAGGTTGTTTCCCAGATTGTAGGCCGATGCGACGGAGGTGCTGTCCGCATTCAGGCCCTTGCGGTAGGAGATGTCCGCATCGCCGTACTTCTCCTTGGCGAACTGGCGGTTCCCCCGGCGGACGTCTTTCTTGTCCACCTGGGCGGAGGCCAGCACGCTGACCAGCAGCAGCAAGATGAGTGTCAACGACTTTCTCATTGGTCAAACCATTTCTTCTTCGGACGGCGCTCGCCGATGAGCATCTCGATCACGAGCAGCGCCAGCGCGATTCCGAAGAAATACATGTACTGTTCGTCGTACTCCTCGAACACGAGCGAGCCGAACTCCTCGTCCTCCATCCGGCGGATGTCGTCGATGATGGGGTTCAGGCCGAACTCGTCGTTCCCAGCATGGACATACGCCCCGTTGCCGGCCTTGGCCACCTGCCGGAGTACGTCCTCGTCCAGTTTCGTGACGACGATCTCGCCGTCCTTGTCCTTCATCAGGGAGCCCTCGTACGGGATGGGCTGGCCCTCGGCGGAGCCCACGCCCACGGTGTACACCCGGATGCCGTTCTCGGCGGCCTCCTTCGCGGCGGCCACGGGGTCGTCCTCGTGGTTCTCGCCGTCGGAGATGACGACGATCACCCGGCTTTTCTCGCTCTGGGCGCTGAAGCTCTTGATGGCCGTATAGATGGCGTCGCCCATCGCGGTGCCCTGGACCGGGACCGAGCCCGTGTCGATGCTGCCGAGGAACATCTTGGCGGACACATAGTCCGTCGTCACCGGCAGCTGCACGAAGGAGGTGCCGGCGAAGATGATGAGGCCGATGCGGTCATCCTTGAGCTTGTCCGTCAGGCGGGAAATCGCCAGTTTGGCGCGGTCCAGCCGGTTCGGGGAGTAGTCCTCCGCCAGCATCGAGTTGGACACGTCCAGGCAGATGACGATCTCCGCCCCGCGGGTGGTGCGTTCGGACAGCTTGGCGCCGATCTGCGGCCGGGCCAGGCCGATGGCGAAGAACGCGAAGGCCAGGCTGAACAGCACCATCTTCACCCAGCCCTTGGGGCCGGACCAGGACGGCATCAGCGCCTTCACCAGCGCTTCGTCGCCGAACTTCCGCAGCCGCCGCGTACGCATCGCCCGCCAGACCCCGTATCCGACGAGGAACAGGGGGACCAGCAGGAGCAGGTACAGAAACTGATATTGTGCAAAACCCAGCATATCCTAAGGCAGTCTTCTAAGCAGGAATCGGATCAATATTTCAAGCAGCAGGCACACGAGCGCCCAGACGGCGTATCGCGGGAACAGGTCCTTGTAGATGGGGAAGCTGTCCACGGTGGTGCGGGTCTTCTCCATCCGGCCGATCTCGGCGTAGATCTCGGCCAGCTTGGTGTTGTCGTCGGCCCGGAAATACTTGCCGCCGGTCTCCGCCGCGATCTGCTTCAGGAGGGGTTCGTCGATCTCGACCTTCATGTTCTGCACGTCCGGGCCCCAGGGGGTCATGACCGGGTACGGAGCCTCCCCTTCCCGGCCCACGCCGATGGTATAGACGCGGATCCCATAGGTCTTGGCGATCTCCGCGGCCATGGCCGGATCCACCTCGCCCCGGTTGTTCACGCCGTCGGTGAGGAGGATGATCACCCGGCTCTTGGCGTCGGAATCCTTCATCCGCGCCACGGCGGTCGCGAGGCCGTTGCCGATGGCGGTGCCGTCCTCGATGAGGTCCGTCTGGACCTCCTTCATCAGGTTGATGAGGGTGGCCCGGTCGGTGGTGAGGGGGCACTGCGTATAGCTCTCGCCCGCGAACACCACGATGCCCATCCGGTCGGTGGGGCGCTGGGCGATGAATTCGATGGAGATGTCCTTGGCGGCGGACAGGCGGTCGGGCTTGAAGTCCTGGGCCAGCATGGACGTGGACACGTCCACCGCGAGGACGATGTCGATGCCTTCGGTGTCCACCCGTTCCATCTCGCTCTTGGAGCGGGGACGGGCGATGCACACGATGATCAGGGCGAGGGCCGCGAGGCGCAAGGCCTCCGGCAGGTGCCGGATGACGCCCAGGATGGACTTCCCGCCCTTCTCCCACGGCGTCACGGTGGACACCCGGAGATGCGGCCGGCGTTCCTTCAGCTCCCGGTACAGGTACAGCGCCAGGAGCAGGACCGGAAGGACCAGCAGCCAGAGGAGATATGGATACTCGAAGAACATGGCTTACCTGGGCATATAATCTTCATCCTTTTCCACATGGGGCGCCGGCTTCGGCTCCTCGTCATGGCCGGCCTGATCGGCCATCCCGGCTTCCTCCTCCACCTCCGTCTGGTAGGTGGACGTCACGAACCGGACGGCCTGCGGCAGCACGGTCGCATTGTCCTCGGGCGTGGCGATGTACTTCGCGAACTTCACGAAGTCCGCCCGCTCGAAGAGGTCCTTCATCTCCTGGTACAGGTCCACGGGGATGTCGGTCCCGCGGAGGCCGTCGAAGATTTCGGCGGTGGTCATCTCCATCGCGCCCACGCCGTAGCGGGAAACGATGTATTCGCGGAGGGCGTCGGTGACGCCGGAGTAGAACTGCTTCTGCTTGTCGGGCGCCCAGAACTTGTCGCCGCGGTACTTGTCCAGCTTGCGGAGGGCGGTGATGTGGGCAGGTTCCTTGAAGGCGGGACCGTCCTCGTCCCGGCGGCGGCTCGTGAGCCAGGCCACGAGGCCGGCCACCAGCAGCGCCAGCGCCCAGAAGCCCATCAGCCAGGGCATCACTTCCGCGAAGGTGAGGGGGTACTTGATCTGCCCGCGCAGGTCATGCGGGACATAGGTGGCGGTGTCCACGGGCATCGTGAACACTTCGATGGTCTGCCGGTTGAACTGGATGGTATCGACGGTGCCGTCGGTATGGATCCGCTGCACGAAGAGGGGCGGCAGCTCGTAGGTGCCTTCCTCGAAAGGCTGGATGGCGATGGACGCCCGGATGTTCAGGAGACGGGTGTTGTTCGCCTTGATCTTCTGGACCTTCACGGTGTCCACCTGCCACATCGGCAGGGCCAGGACATCCTGCATGTAGGGGTTCGCGACCTGCGGGAAGGCGAGGACCGTGCTGTCGGGCACGTTGTCCAGCTCGAAGCCGTACAGGAGCCGGTCCGCCACGAGGATGGAATCGCGCGGGGTGACGGGCTGGATGAACGAGGTCTCCTTGAGGATCACCCGTCCGCCCGTGTCTTTCGCGGTGGTGTCGCGCCAGGCTTCCTGGGCCGATGCGGACGCAGCGGTCAGGCAGAGGGCGGCTATGAGACAATATCCTTTCATCGCCTGTGGAACAAGGCTATCAGGTTCTTGACATAATCCTGGTCCGTCGCGGTGTCCACGCTGTCCACCTGGTAGCGGTTGAACAGTTTCGCCGCGCTTTCCGACGCGGTGCGGAACCACTGCTCGTAGGCGGCGCGGGTGCTTCGGGAGGACGTGTTGATCCAGGCCCCCTTGCCAGTCTCGGAGTCCTTGACATGGACGAGGCCCACGTCCGGAATGGTCCGTTCGCGGGGGTCGTACACGCGGATGACGGAGATATCGTGGCGGTTCACGGCCACCTTCAGGGCGTCCTCGTAGCGCGGAGCGCCGTCCGCGTCCACATCCAGCATGTCGCTGAGGACGAAGGCGGTGCAGCGCCGCTTGATGGCGTTCGTCAGGTAGCGGAGGGCCTCGCCGATGTCCGTCCCATCGTGCTCGGGGGTGTATTCCAGGATTTCGCGGATGATGTGCAGGAGGTGGCTGCGTCCTTTCTTGGGCGGGATGAACTTTTCCACCGTGTCGCTGAAGAAGAGGGCGCCCACCTTGTCGTTGTTGAGCATCGCGGAGAAGGCCAGGGTGGCGGCAATCTCGGCCACCAGTTCCCGCTTGGTCTCCCCCACCGTGCCGAACAGGCCGGAACGGCTGATGTCGATCAGGAGGACGACGGTGAGTTCGCGCTCCTCCTCGAACACCTTCACGTACGGCGCGCTCATGCGGGCCGTCACGTTCCAGTCCATGTTCCGCACATCGTCCCCGTACTGGTACTCGCGCACCTCGCTGAACGCCATGCCACGACCCTTGAAGGCCGAGTGGTATTCACCGGCGAAGATTTGGTGGGACAAGGCTTTCGTCTTAATCTCGATCTTGCGGACGCGCTTGAGTAACTCTTGGGGTGTCATCGGTTTACGGAACGATTACCGCGTTGATGATCTTTTCGATGATTTCCTCGGTGGTGACGTTCTCCGCCTCGGCTTCGTAGGTGAGGCCGATACGGTGACGCAGGACTTCGTTGCACACAGCGCGGACGTCCTCCGGGATCACATAGCCGCGGCGCTTGATGAAGGCGTAGGCCTTCGCCGCCATGGCGAGGGAGATGGACGCACGCGGGGAGGCGCCGTAGGAAATCAGGTCCTTGAGGCCCTTCAGGCCGTATTCGTCCGGGGTGCGGGTGGCATAGACGATGTCCACGATGTAGCGCTCGATCTTCTCGTCCATATAGACGTCGCGGACGACTTCGCGGGCGCGGAGGATGTCCTCGGGCTTCACGACGGCATTGGCCTTCGGGAAGGTGCCGCTGTTGTTCATCCGGATGATCTGGCGTTCCTCGTCCTTCTTGGGGTAGCTCACGACGACCTTCAGCATGAAACGGTCCACCTGGGCCTCCGGGAGCGGATAGGTGCCTTCCTGCTCGATCGGGTTCTGGGTGGCCATCACCAGGAACGGTTCGGGGAGCTTGTATGTCTGCTCGCCGATGGTGACCTGGTGCTCCTGCATCGCCTCGAGGAGGGCGGACTGGACCTTCGCCGGGGAACGGTTGATTTCATCGGCGAGGACGAAGTTCGCGAAGATGGGGCCCTTGTGGACCTCGAAGTCCTCCTTCTTCTGGGAGTACACGAGGGTGCCGACGACGTCGGCCGGGAGGAGGTCCGGGGTGAACTGGATGCGGTTGAACTTGGCGTCGACGGCCTGGGCCAACGTGTTGATGGCGAGGGTCTTCGCCAGACCCGGAACGCCTTCCAGCAGGATGTGGCCGCCGGAGAGGAGGCCGATGAGGAGGTTGTCCACGAGGGCTTTCTGGCCCACGATAACCTTGCCCATCTCCAGGGTCAGGAGATCGACGAAGGAGCTCTCCTTCTGGATGCGTTCGTTCAGTTCCTTGATGTTTACGCTTTCCATATATTTTGTTACATTTGCATATGCGTTATATCCTCAGCCTCTCCTACGACGGTTCCGCCTTCTGCGGCTGGCAAATCCAGCCTTCCTCCCCTTCCGTGCAGCAGTGCCTGGAGGAAGCCCTCGCGAAGCTCTGCGGCGGTCCCGTTGCCGTGACGGGCGCGGGCCGGACGGACACCGGGGTCCACGCGGCAGACTACGTCTGCCATTTCGACCTGACAGGTCCCCTGCCCTTCGAGGCATCCGATTTTTGCTACAAATTAAATGCCATCCTGCCCCGTTCGGTCGTGGTCCATGCAGTCCTTCCGACAACCGACGATTTCCACGCCCGCTTCAGCGCGACGCAGCGTTCCTATACCTATTTCATCCACAGGAAGAAAGACCCGTTCGTAGCCGCCTACTCCTGGCAGTGCGGCTTTCCGGGCCTGGACTTCGACGCCATGAACGAGGCCTGCCAGTACCTTTTGGGGAGGCATGACTTCTCCTGCTTCGAAAAGGTCGGCGGCGCGAACAAGACCTCCCTCTGCACCATCACCGAAGCCTTCTGGAAACCGTACACCCCCACACACGTCCAACTTATGGGATGGCCGGTCGGTGCCGGCCATGACGAAGAAGGACCTCATTCCGGGCTTGACCCGGAATCTCCCTACTGGTATTTCCGGGTTTCTGCGGACCGGTTCCTGCGGAACATGGTCCGGGCGATCGTGGGGACGTTGATCGAAGTAGGACGTGGAAAGCACGACCCGCAATGGGTGAAAGAGCTCATCGGGACGGGGACGCGGGGGGATGCCGGGGAGTCGGTGCCCGGGCATGCGCTGTTCTTGAGCAAAGTGAAGTATTGACATAAAAAGGGCCGCCCCGAAAGGAGCGGCCCCAATTGTTTCAGCCGGGGATTCGGACTAGTCCTCGTCCCAGTTGGTCACTTCCTCGACCTTCGAGAAGTCGCTGGACACCTTGAAGACCGGGGAGAAGTTGTAGCGCTTGCTGGTGTTCTCGTCCCCGTAGGCGCGGGCGCCGATCCGGAGATAGTGGGTGCGCTTGTAGGCGAACTGCATGCCGCTTTCCTTCTCGTTGAACGGGTCGATCTTGAGCTCGATGACGGAGGTGCCGTCGGCATTCTTGATCTTCTTCAGCTGGCCCTCCTTCTGGACCTTGTCGAAATCGAAGTTGTTGTTGCCGTCGCTCACCCAGCGGTCGGTGAAGCCGAACAGGGCCACGTCCACGGTCTTGGTCTTGGCGATGTCCTCCACCTCCACCTTGAACCGGGCGACGATCTTGTTGTCCTCGAAGGTGATCTGCGGGTCCAGGACGCGGCAGTACGGCGTCACCTCGAAGTTGACGGTATTCTCGCCTTTCTTGAGCTCGAACGGGATGCTGACCGGGTAGAAATTCTGGTCCTTGGTCTCCATCCGGTACTTGGCGGCCCACACGAGTTTGTTCACATAGACGCCGTTGCACTTGACGTACCAGCTCTGGGTCTCCTCGGCAGGATTGCCGGCCTTATCTTTCCACCCCTCCTCGATGATGGAGATCTTGCAGGTGTTCGGAAAGGCGAACTGCAGGGGCTGTCCCGTCTTGGTGTCGAGAAGCTTCCCTTCCACCGAGGCATTGTAGTACTCCTGGTTGTCGAAGACAAACCAATCGCAGGACGTGGCCAGGACGATCAACGAAAGAAATACAAATATCTTTTTCATAAGGCAGATTCTTTAATTATTCCTGGGACGGGTTGACAGTCAGGCGGTTCTCCGCATAGTTCGGGATGCTGCCGTAGTAGTCCAGCAGGTCGGTGTTCAGGCCGGTGGTGGAGTTCTGCACATCGCTCCAGTAGGCGTTCACGCGGGCGTAGATGTACTTCTCCGTACCCTCACCGCCACGAAGGTCGCGAATGTTGATCACGGTGTGCTTCCGGTGCGGACCGCCCGAGCGGTTGCTCAGGTATGCACGGTGGCGCCACAGCGTATAGGTCTCGTGGCCTTCGAACGCGAACTCGACCTGGCGCTCGTGGAGGACGTTCTCGAGGGTGGGCTCGATGTCGTCGGTGAACGCGGCGCGATGCCGGATGTCGTTCAAGTACTGCTTCGCATCGGCGGCGTTGCCCTTTCCGCTCTCGGCATAGGCCTCCGCATAGTTCAGGAGGATTTCTGCATAGCGGATGTCGCACCAGGGACCGGTGGACTTGTCAAGCGGATTGTTGACGTCCAGGAACTTCCGGATGCCGAAGCCCGTGGTCCAGAAATAGGAGTGGTTGCTCGTACCCACGTTGCCGATGTCGATGTAGGCGGACATGCCGTTCTGGCTGTCGGCACCAAGCTCATAATAAATAGTATTGCCGATCTTCGTCGAGTTCTCCTGGTAGAATTCAAGCTTCCCGCCCGGGAGCCAGTAGCCGGCCTGCGCCACGATGGTGACGCCCCGGAACTCGGAACCAGGATACAGAATCCACGCCTGGAAGCGCGCGTCCTTCTGCAGGAACGGATCCTGCGGATGGTCGTACTGGATGAAGTCCGCGTTCTTGTCGAAGGAGGAGGCGGAAGTGGCGATCTGCGCGAAATAGGTGTCCTCTTCTCCGTCGTTCCGGGTCCTGACCGTACCGTCTGCCCGGCCGCCGGCGGCGTTGTAGTTGTCATACAGGTCCACCAGTTCGGACATGATGGAATAGTTGCCCCAGCCCGCGTTGGAACCGGTTCCGTGCTTCTGGTTCGGGGAGTTGTTGCGGTCGAAGCCGTTGTCCGCATCGGCCGTGCCGTCCTTGTAGGACTTGCCGAAGATGAACTCGCAGTCCTGACGCTCCAGGAACAGGGCCGTCAGGTTCTCCTTCGCCTTGCTGACCGAAGTGGTCGGACCGCCGTACAGGGAGAACTGCTTGGATTTGATGATCTTGTCGCAAGCCTCGATGCACTTGGCGAAGTACGCGTCCGCATAGGAGGCCTCCATATAGGTGAGCTTTTCCTGAACGGCTTTGTAGCTGGCGGGAATCGCCTCCTTGGCCCAGTACTTGCTCAGGGTCGCCGCATACAGCGCCACGCGGGACTGCAGGCCGAGGGCCGCCCACTTGCTGGCGCGATATTTACCGCCCTTGGGCTCGTCGGGAAGAAGTTCCGCAGCTTTGTCCAGCTCGGAGATCACGAAATCCCAGGTCTCCTTCTCCGTGCTGCGCGGGACGTAGAGGCCTTCGTTCTTGTCACCATCGTACTGGTCGTCCAGCGGCTCGGTCACGATCGGAACGCCACCGTAACGACGCACCATTGCGAAATAGCAGTAGGCCCGGGCAAAGATGGCCTCGCCCAGCATCTGGTCGCGGGTTTCCTGGTTGATGGCATTCTTCTCCAGGGCCAGGTCGATCTTCTGGATGAACTGGTTGATCGAACGCATCTTCGTATAATTCCAGAAACCCGTCACGGCGATGTCGTAGTCGTTTGCCTTAGAGTAGGAGGCAAACGTCGTGTGCTGGTCCTTCGTGTTGAATGCGTCCATCGGGATGGTGTTGTAAACATCCGAAAGGAGCCGTTCCAGACCCGCCTGTGTCGAAGTCATGTCATCCTCGGTCATCAGGGTGAGGTCGCCTTCCAGGCTGTCGAACAGCTTGTCGCAGGAGGTCAGGCCGAAGGCGAGAACGAGGACGAGAGTATATTTGAATATCTTTTTCATGGCGCAAATCGTTTAGAAGCTGATGCTGGTTCCGATGACATAGGTGCGAAGCAGCGGTGCGCCGGAGGCGCCGCGGCGGGAGGCCTGGTAGGTTTCCGGGTCCCATTCCTTCACGATCGGGTTGCAGAAAGTGAGGAGGTTGGTGCCGCTGGCGTGGATGCGGACCCGCTTCAGGTGGATCTTGCTGAGCAGGGACTTCGGGAGGTTGTAACCGATTTCCAGGCTCTTCAGGCGGAAGAAGGCGTTGTTCACCCAGGAATAGGGCTGCACGAAACGATAAGTCGCGTTCGAGGTGGCGTCCTCCGCGCCGGATGCCGGGGCGAGGGCCGGCCAGTAACCGGGCACCCACACCGAGTTCGGGTCGCGGGGATCGTCCCAGCCGTCAGCCAGCCGGTAGTGGTCCATGTGATTGACGAAGAGCGTCTTGCTCCAGCCGTAACCCATACCGCCGGACATCTGCATGTTCTTGTGGGACAGGGCCGCGCCGTTGAAGGTCGCACTCAGGTCGAAGTTCTTGTATTCCATGAAGATCATGAGACCGAACTGCAGCGGCGGGTTGCCTTCCTTCCAGGAATAGTAGCGGTCCTGCTTCGTAATGACGCCGTCGCCGTTGAGGTCGAGGATCTTGTACATGCCCGGGACCATCTCGGCCATGTTCATCTTCTTCGAAGAGGAGGTGTTGTACAGGACGGGATAGTCGAAGATGTCGTTCCAGTCGGTGAACTGGCCCTTGCCGTTCCACTCGTAGTACTTGCCGTCCAGGGCGTTGTCCCAGCGGCCTTCCGTATGGCCGTCATAGTAGGCCTGGGAGGACTTCCAGATCTTGTAACGCTCGGCCTGCTGATAGGTGTCACGCTCGCGGGCGTAAGTCGCGGTCGCGGTGATACGGTAGTTGAAGTCCTTGAACCGCATCCGGTGCGAGAGTTCGAGGTCGATACCCACGTTCTCCGTGGCGTCGAGGTTCATCTGCGGGAAATCGATACCATACATGTCCGGGAGGGAAGCCTCCACCTTGGCGGCCTTGCCCGTCTCCTCGCGCCAGAACCAGTCGATGGAACCGCCGATGATGCCGCGGTTGATTTCCCAGTCGAAACCGAAGTCGCGCATGTAGGCCTTGCTCCAGGAAAGGAGGGTTTCCGCCACCTTTTCGTTCCGGTAGCCCATGACCGGGCTGTTGTCATCGAACATGTAGTTCGTCTTGGACTGCTCGTAACCCAGCAGATACTGGTAGGCCTTACCCTGGTTCCGGCCGGAAACGCCGTCCGACCAGCGGAGTTTCAAGTTGGTCATCCAAGGGAATACCTTCTTGAAGAACTTCTCCTCGGATACTCTCCAGGCGAGGGAATAGGAAGGGAAGAAGGCCCAGCGGAAGCCGGGAGCATAGAAGGAGGAGCCGTCATAGCGGGCCATCACCTCGGCGATGTACCGGCCGCCATACTCGTAGTTGATACGGCCGATATAGCCGGCCTTCGCGCTGCTCGAACGGGAACCGGCGTTTTCCGCGGTGGACGGAACGGCCTGGTCCAGGATGTCGTGCGTATAGAAGTCAAGGAACTTGCGGTCGCCCCGGAGGTCGACGTTCCAGTTCAGGGACGCCTCGGTGGCCAGCATGGCGCCGACCGTGTGCTTGCCGAACTGGGCGCTGTAGTTGGCCTGGATCTTCCCATAGAGCTGACGGCGGTTGTTCCACCGTTCGGTCATCTCATTCTCGTCCTTGTTCTTGCTGACATATTCGTCCGTCAGCCAGTCGTAGAGCGGGAAAGCGAGGGTCAGCTGGCGCGTTTCGCGCTGCTGGTAGTCGTAGGCGATCTGGCCCTGGAACTTCAGGCCCTTCAGGAACGGAGCGGTATACGTGGTGCTCAGGCTGTTCACGAAGGAAGACACCGACGTCTTGTCATAACCGTTGGCCCCGTTCAGGGCGCCGATCGCGTTACGGCTCTCGTTACCGGAGTTGTAGGTCCAGTGCGTCGGGTTCGAAGGCACCTGCCAGGGAATCCAGCGCTCCGAATACAGACCGCGGGTGTAGAAGTTCTGGTTCGCATTGGAAGGCGTACCCACCTTGTTGTTCCAGCTCAGGCTGGACTGGAACACCACCTTGAGGTTCTTCGTCACGTTCGTCGTGACGTTGCCCTGGAAGGAGAAGCTCTTGTAGCCCAGCTGCGGGCCGTTCAGGATGCCGTTGTCCGTATTGAACGAGCCGGAGAGGTAGTACTGCGTCTGGTTGTTGCCACCGTTCACGGAGATCTGGTGGTTCATCTGCGTGGAATGCTTCCGGTAGAACTGGGAGTACCACTTGTTGTCCGTATAGCCCGGGTCGCCGTTCTTGTAGTGGTCGATGAGGTCCTGGGAATACGGGAGCGACTTGCCCACGAGGGCGTACATCGCGTTCGCCTCCTCGAACCAGGTCATGATGTCCACCTCTTCCGGGAGGGCGGTCGGGACACCGAAGGAGAACCGGTTGGAGTACTTCACCGTCGGGGCGCCGATGGTGCCCTGCTTGGTGGTCACGAGGATGACACCGTTCTGGGCGCCCATGCCGTAGATGGCGGCGGAGGCGTCCTTCAGGACGGAGATGCTCTCGATGTCCTCCGGGTTCAGCTGGGCGAGGACGGCGGAGCTGGAGTTGGAGTAGGAGGTGTTGGTCTCCTGGCTGCGGCGAGGCGCCGTCCGGACGATGCCGTCCACGATGACGAGCGGTTCGTCGTAGCCGCGGAGCTTGAGGTCGGTGTTGAAGTCACCGGCGTCACCCGTGCGCTGGCGGATCTGCAGGCCCGGGACCTTGCCCTGGAGGGAGGCCAGCACGTCGGACTGCTTGGTCGCCGTGAGTTCCTCGCTCCGGATGTTGGAGATGGCGCTGGACAACGACGCCTTCTTCTGCGTACCGTAGCCCACGACGACCGTCTCCTCGATCATGGAGATGTCCTCCTCCATGACGATGTTGAGCGTCGGCGCCGCGGTCACTTCCTGGGTGATGAAGCCGATGGAAGAGACCACGAGGGTCGCCCCCCGGGGCACCACGATGGAGAACTTACCGTCCAGATCGGTGGTTACGCCGGTGTTCTGGTCCTTCGGCATGACGTACGCGCCGATGAGGGGCTGTCCGTCCGCATCCGAAACCGAACCTTTCACGGTAACCTGATTCTGGCCGAAGACTACCGGTATGCTCGTCAGCATACACGCCATTAGCAGCAGGAGCCGCCGCAAGAGTAGTTTCTTCATACAATCACTAGTTAGAGAATGGTTATTAAAAAACAGTGGTGGCAAAAAAAAACGAAAACCCCTTAATCAAACCCTTTCGTGCCCGGAGAGCCGTAAAAGAGCCAATTAAGGTATAGCCAAGCTTAGGTTAACTAGTTATTGCGCGGTTTCAAAGGCAAATATACAATTTTTTCCTTATGGTTGCACTTACAAAATCAAGAATTTTCATAAATTCTTCATAATTAATAAAAAACAGGGCCGCTCCTCACGGGGCGGCCCTGCATCCATTAAACCAACCAACTATTCCCAACCGGGATTCTGTTTCAAGCCAACGCCTTTCTCCTCATCCCAAGGGTTCAGTTGAATCACGTCGAACGGGAACGGATAAAGCTCATGCTTGCCGGTCTTGAAACCGCCGCCGGCTTCCGCCCATCCATCATCGATGTACTTGATCCAGGCCTTGTGCGGCTTGCCGCTGGTCTTCTTGCCCTTGGATCCGTCCACATAGAACTCGTCGTCAAGGTAAGGAGTGGGATCATGGCTCTTGTATGCCAGTTCCTTGGGCGCATCGCCCCAACGGACCAGATCCAGGAAACGGGTGCCTTCCCAGGCCAGTTCGAACCACTTCTCCTTCTTCACGTTCTCCATGGTCAGAGCCGAATAGGTAGGAGCGCCGGCGCGCTCGGCCACCATGTTCAGGTACTTCAGGCCGTCGTTGTCGTTCGTCATCGCGCAAGCCTCGGCATAGAGGAGCAGGACTTCCGGGTAACGCATGACAATCCGGTTCTCCTCGGTGACCGTGGAGTTGTTCGGGATCAGGTCGCAAGCCCAGGCCATGAACTTCATGAAGAAGTAGCCATAGTTGGCATACACTTCATCATACTTGTTGAAATCCAGGCCGCGGTTGGGATCCATGAGCTTCTGCTCCTTGGTCATCGGCGAACCGTCGGGATTGATGTCCAGGTTCTTGCCCTTGAAGTCGGTATAGGAGTACTCGGTGATCATTTCCTCGTAGGAAGCCATCCAGGTCTTGCGACGGTAGGAGTTGGGCTCGTTCGCCATCATGGCGTCCACGAACTTCTTGGTCGGGGCGCAGTTGTTTCCCCAGCCCTCTTCCTTGATGAGCACGTCGGGATAGGCCTTGAACATGCGGAAGAACAGGGCCTGGTTGCGCTGGAAGTGATATTTCCAGGGGCCGACGCCGTCGGCATAGACATAGTTCATCTCGAGGACCTTCTCCTCGTTGCCGTCACCGGCCACATGGAAGAGGTACTTCATGTCAGGACCGGAGACCAGGCCGTAATTGCCCGACTCGATCACCTGCTTGAGGCTGGCCTTGGCGCCCGCCCAGTCCTTGTTGAAGACTTGGGCCTTGCCCAGGAAAGCCAGGCAGTTTCCGGTCGTGATCTTGTAAGCGCCCTCCTTGTCCGTCTTTCCCTTGCGGGGCTCCAGGTCGGGCAGGGCCATCTTGAACTGCTCGATCACCCAGTCCATCAGGACCTGATGGTCGCAGTTCGTCGGACGGGCGTCGCCGGGAAGCACATGCTCCACCAGCGGCGGGGTCCCCCAGTAGCAGGCCAGGGTGAAGTGCGCCCAGGCGCGGATCACGCGGGCTTCGGCCACGCAGCGCTTCTTAACAGGGCTGTCGCACAGGGAGCCGTCCTCGCCGTAGAAATTGTCCAGCACCAGGTTGCAACGGTAGATCAGCGCGTACAGATCCTTATAAACCACCTTGATGTGATTGATGGTATTGACGTACGTGTTTCGGAAATCATTGATTTCCTGTCCGCCGCCGCTACTTCCGTTCTTCTTGCCGCCGCCCCAGTAGAGTTCGTCGCCGGGGGCGTTGACAATCACATTCCAGGCAGGATTGTTACTGCCCTGGTCATTGATCAGCGTGATGAATTCGTGGTAGACCGCAGTCAGGGCCGACTGGGCGTCCTCATCCGTCTGGTAGAAATCCTCGTAGGCGACCACTCCCTTCTGCGGGATGTCCAGAAGCTTCTGGTTGCAGGAGACGAGGGAGATCAGCGCGAGGGCGCCGACAGTTCCGAATATGAGATTCTTTTTCATGGCTGTCATCGATTAGAAGGACAAATTGACACCGAAGAGCAGGCGCTTGGCGTTCGGGTAGGAACCCTTGTCCAGGCCCATACCGGTGGAAGTTCCGGTGGAGGCCGTCTCAGGGTCGAAGCCCGGATACTTCGTGAACACGAACCAGTCGTCCATGGACGCGAAGAAGCGCAGGTCGTCGATCAGGATCCGGCGGGTCCACTGCTTGGGCAGGGTGTAGCCCAGCTGGATCTGCTTGATCTTGAAGAAGTCGCCCTTGAACAGGACGGCGGAGGAACTCCAGAAAATCTGCTGGTTCCAGATCTTGTCGATGGCAGGGATGCTCTTGCCGGCCTCGTTGTAGAAATAAACCAGGGAGTTGTGGAACACGGAGGACACGCGGTACACGCAGGGGACCAGGTGATGGCCGCCGGAGCCGGTGCCGAACACCGTCAGGTCGAGGCCCTTCCAGTCGAGCCGGAGCGTGACGCCGTAATTGAACTTCGGCAGGGCGCTGCCCAGGTACTTCATGTCGGTATCGACCGGGTCCTGGGTGATCTCCCCGTCGGCGTTGATGTAGTTGGCGCGGCCGTCCTCGCCGATGCCGGCATATTCGAAGCCGCGGAGGTACCACACCGGATAGCCTTCCTCGAAGTAGGTCGACAGTTTGTGGCCGCCGAAACTTTCGCCCGACTGGTGACCCACGGAGGGTTCCAGGTACGTGACCTTGTTGTTCAAGGTGGAGAAGTTGGCATTGAGCGAGTAACCGAAGTCACCGATGTTGTCCTGCCAGCCCATCTCGAATTCCCAACCGTGGTTGTTCACGGCGCCCGCGTTCACGTAGGTGGAGGAGATACCCACCTCGGCCACCGGAGAGATCCGGACCAGCAGGCCTTCCGTATTCTTGTTGAACCAGTCCACGCCCAGGGTGAAGCGGTTGCCGAACATCCGGAGGTCCATACCGAGGTCGGTCTGCACGGAAGTCTCCCAGGTCAGCTTCGGGTTGGCCAGTCCGTCCGGGATGGAACCCAGGGTGAGGGTGTTGTCCTCGCCGAACTGGTAGCTCTGGCTGTTGTAGGAGATGGCGGTGGAATACGGATAACCGGAAAGCACCGAGATGTTACCGTTGATACCCCAGGAACCGCGGAACTTCAGGAAGCTGATGAAATCCTTGCTGATGTTGTTCTTGAAGAACGGCTCGTTCGAGACGGTCCAGCCGGCGGAAACGGACGGGAAGTACCCCCAACGGTTGTCGGCGGAGAGCTTGGAGGAGTCGAAGGCATCGGCGCGGAAGTTCACCTGTAGACCGTAGCGGTTGTCGTAGTTGTAGGTCAGACGACCGAAGTAGGAGATCTGCGAGGAGTTCGACGGGGTGCCGCCGGAGATGGACTTGGTGCCGGAACCGTTGTCCTGGGTGAGGTAACGGAAGTTCTCGGCATAGCCCTTCAGGGGGTCTTCGCCCGTCAAACCGGCGGTGACACCGCGGCTGTCGGAGAAGGTATAGGACATACCGGCCATGGCGCCGATGGCGTGCTTGCCCAGGTTGACGTTGTAGTTGGCAAAGTTCTCCCACTGGTAGTAGTAGCTCTGGGAAGACTCGGCGCTGATCTCATACGTGGTGGAGTAGGTCTTCGCATTCACGTAGAAGGGGTCCTTGTAGTCGCTCTTATACTTCTGCTTGATGCGGTAGCCCAGGCGGGAAGTGAAGACGAGTCCCTTGAACGGATTGATGTTGGCGTACACGGTGCCGCGGACGCTCCATCCGTTCTCCTTCTTGTTGTTGCGGTCCAGATAGATGAGCGGATTGGCGCCGTCGCCTTCCGTGATCTTGGACTGGGAATACCACCATCCGGGATGGTCGGCCGGTCCGTACACGGTCTGCTTGCCGCCATCGATGGCCAGCTGCATGCCGGTCGGCAGGTCATCGTAGGACTTGATGTAGATCGGGGTGAGCGGATCGATGATCAGGGTACCCAGAAGGCCCGCATTGCTGCCGGCGTATTCGGAGTGCTCACCGATGACTTGCTGCTGATAGCGCTCGACGGAGGTGTTGGTCCCCACCGTGAACCACTTCTTGATCTTGTAGTCGGCATTGACCTGGGCGGTCAGGCGCTTGTAGACATCCTTGTCGCCGCGCGCCATACCGTTCTCGTTCACGTAATTGAGCGAGACGAAGTAGGAACCGCGGTCGTTACCGCCCTGGGCGCCTACGGTGTGGGCATGCGAGAAGCCCCTGCCATAGAGAACGTCGGCCCAGTTGGTGTCCGTGACGCCGTCCCAGGTGTCGCTGGCGATGAGCTCCTCCCGGGTACCGAGCGCGCCGGCCTGGTGCATCCAGTCGATGTACTGTTCCGCGTTCATGACCTGCGCATGGTGTCCGAGCTGGCTGATGCCCAGCTTGTAGTTGTAGAAGATCCGGCCGTCCTTGGACTTGGAGCCGTTCTTGGTCGTGATGAGGACGACGCCGTTACCGGCCTGCGCACCGTAGATGGCGGCGGAGGCGGCGTCCTTCAGGACCTCCATGGACTCGATCATGGAAGGATCGAGGTACTGGATGTTGTCCACCTTCAGGCCGTCCACGATCAGGAGCGGGCCGAGGCCGGCGCTGCTGTTGGAGGAGATACCGCGGACGCGGATGGACGCCTCCTTGCCCGGCGCACCGGAGTCATTGAAGACTTGGACGCCGGCCGCCTTGCCCTGCAGGGCGGCGGCGGCGTCGGAGGTGGAACGGTTGGCCAGTTCTTCCGCACGGACCGACGCCACCGAACCGGTGAGGTCGCTCTTGCGCTGGACACCGTAGCCGATGACCACGGTTTCATCGAGGAATTCGGTATCTTCCTTCAGGAGGAAGTCGATGACCGCCCGGTTGCCCACCTCGGCGACCTGGCTGGCGTAGCCGATGCAGGAGACCTCGACGGAAGCGCCGGCGGGCACGTTCAGACGGTAGGAACCGTCCGCGCCCGTGACGGCGCCGATGGACGTGTTGCCGACCACCACAATGGCGGCTCCGACGACCGGAGCGCCCGTGGCATCGACGACCGTACCGCGGATGGCCCTGTTCTGGGCGGACGCGGGCAGCGCCAGGAGGGAGACGAGAATCGCGATGATTCCCGCGACTTTCAGCCATGTATTACGCATGATAGGATTCAATTTAGTCATTGATCAAAAGAATGGACGATTACCATCCGGGGTTCTGCTTGACACCGGTGCCGGCCGCTTCGTCGTACGGGTTGTTGTGTACGACGTCGAACGGGAACGGATAGAGTTCGTGCTTCCCGGTCTGGAAACCGCCGCCCTTGGCGCCCCAGCCGTCGTCTTCCCACATGATGATGGCCTTGTGCGGACGGCCGGAAGTCTCCTTGCCGTCGCACTTGACGTCCGCGCGCGCCTTGGCGATGGTGAAGTAGGTCATGCCCATTTCGTCCGTGATTTCCGTCGGGGTGATGACGTTGCCGGACTTGTCATAGTTGCGGTAGAAGTCGTCGCGCAGGTACGGGGTCTTGGTCTTGCTGCGGAAAGCCAGCTCCTTGGCGGCGTCGCCCCAGCGGACGAGGTCCACGAAACGGCAGCCTTCCCAGGCCAGCTCGAACCACTTCTCCTTCTTGACATTGTCCATCGTCAGCGCGGAATAGGTCGGAGCGCCGGCGCGGGAGGCCACCTTGTTCAGGGCGGCGAGGCCGCTGCCGTCGTCACCGGCCTGGGCGCAGGCCTCGGCATACAGGAGGAGGACCTCCGCATAGCGCATGACAATCTTGTTCTCGCTCGTCTGCCGGGTGGCGTTGTCGTTCAGGTCGGACTGCCAGGGAACGAGCTTGATGAAGAACCAGCCGCAGTTGGCATACAGGTCCTTGGCGGTGATGTCCAGGCCGCGGCGGGGATCCATGAGCTTCTCTTCCGGGGTCATGTCGGCATCGGCCTTGTAGGTGATCTTCGTCGTCGCGCCGTCCACGGCGCCGGGGAGGACCACCTTCTCGGTCGTTTCCTTCAGCGGATAGGGAAGCTGGAGGAGATCCTCGTAGGAGATGATCCAGGCCTTTTGGCGATAGGAACCCTTCTCGTTGTCGAGCATCGCCTTCACGAACTTCTCGGTCGGGGCCATGTTGTTGCCCCAGCCCACCGACTGGAGGGTGAAGGACGGGAACTTGGACATCTGGCGGAAGAACAGGGACTGGTTCGCCTGATAGTCCCAGCGGCCGTTCTTGCCGTATTTCTCGGCATCCACGGCATTGACTTCGAAGATCTTCTCCTCGCAGCCGTCGCCGGCCATGTGGAACAGTTCGCCGATCCGGGAGCCGGGCACGAGGTCATAGTTGCCGGAGTCGATCACCTTCTTGAGGGAGACCTTGGCGTCGGCGTAGTCGCCGTGGATGACCTGGGCCTTGCCGAGGAACGCGTAGGCCGCGCCCTGGGTGATCTTGACGGCGCCGTCCTTGTCGCCCTTGCCGGCGCGGGCGGGCAGGTCTTCGGCGGCCATCTTGAGCTCGTCGATGATGAATTTCCAGAGTTCCTCCTTGTCGGAGTTCGTGGGCTTGGCGTTACCGTCCAGCACGTGCTTCACGAGCGGCGGGGTGCCGTAGAAGCAGGCAAGCTGCAGGTGCGCCCAGGCGCGGAGCACGCGGGCCTCGGCCACGCAGCGCTTCTTGACAGGGCTGTCACACAGGGAACCGTCCTCGCCGTAGAAGTTGTCGATCACGAGGCTGGACTTGTAGATGATCTCGTAGAAAGTGTTGTACATCGCGGCGAGATGCCCGTTCGTGGATTCGAATGTGGAACGGAACTCATTGATTTCCAGCGCGGCGATGTGGTCTTCTTTCTTGGAACCGCCCCAGTAGAGTTCGTCACCGGCGGCGTTGAAGAAAATGTTGTAGGACGGGGTGTTGCTGGTGAGCTTGCCATACATCTTGACGACATTGGCGTAGGCGGAAACCAGGGCCGACTCGGCATCCTCGTCCGTCTTGTAGAAGCTCTCGTAAGCGACGACGCCCTTCTGCGGAATGTCCAGCAGCGACTGGTCGCAGGACGCAAGGGTCATGAGCGCAGCGGTGCAGGCAAAGCTGATGATAGCAATCTTTTTCATAAGGCAGTCGGATTAGAAGGAAACGTTCACACCGAACATCAGCTTCTTGGAGTTCGGGTAGTTACCCTTGTCCAGGCCGCGGCCGGTGGAGCTGCCGGTGGTGGCGGCTTCGGGGTCGAAGCCGGGATACTGCGTGAAGAGGAACCAGTCGTCCAGGGAGACGTAGGCGCGGAGCGAGTTCATCAGGATCTTCTTCGTCCACTTCTGCGGAAGCGTGTAACCGAGCTGGATCTGCTTGATCTTGAAGAAGTCACCCTTGAAGATGGTGGCGGAGGAACTCCAGAAGTCGACCTTCTCGGCGATCTTGGGGATGTCCGGGATGGTCTTGCCGGCCTGCTCGTAGTAGTAGCGCAGCGTGTTGATCTGGGTGTGCTCCGTACGATAGACGCAAGGGACCAGCATGTTGCCGCCGGAACCCGTGCCGAACACGATCAGGTCGAGGCCCTTCCAGTCGAGGCGCACGGTGACGCCGTACTGGAACGACGGGATGGTGCTGCCGAGGAACTGGCGGTCGTCGTCCGTGATGGGATTGGCCGAATCGCGGATGTTCCCATCCTTGTCATAGAAGGTGGCGAAGCCGTCCGCGCCGATGCCCGCGTACTTGTAACCGTACAGGAACCAGAGCGGATAGCCTTCCTCGAAGCGGGTGTGCAGATGGTAGTTCGCGAAGTGGGAACCGTCCTTGACGCTTTCGCCGGCGAGCGGCTCGAGATAGGTCACCTTGTTCTTGAGGGTGGAGAAGTTGCCGTTGATGGAATAGCCGAAGTCACCGATCTGGTCCTGCCAGCCGAGCTCGAACTCCCAGCCGGTGTTGTTCACGGAACCGGAGTTGACGGGCACGGAGGAGCTGATACCGATCTCGGCCAGCGGCTTGACGTTCACGATCAGGTCCTTCGTGTTCTTGTTGAACCAGTCGGCGCTGAAGGTGAGGCGGTTGTTGAACAGGCGGAGGTCCATGCCGACGTCCGTCTGCACGGAGGTCTCCCACCTCAGGTCCGGATTGGCCAGGCCGTCCGGCACGGAACCGTAGCTGAGGACGTTGTCGTCCACGTGGTACTGGTAGTTCTTGTCGTTGTAGGAGATGGACGTGGAATAGGGATAGCCGGAGAGCACGGAGATGTTACCGTTGATACCCCAGGAAGCGCGGAACTTCAGGAAGCTCAGGAAATCCCTGCTGACGTTGTCCTTGATGAAGCTTTCGTTCGTGACTGTCCAGCCGGCGGAAACGGACGGGAAGTAGCCCCAGCGGTTCTTGGTGGAGAGCTTGGAGGAGTCGAACGCATCGGCGCGGAAGTTCACCTGGAGGTTGTAGCGGTTGTCATACCCGTAGGTGAGACGGCCGAAGTAGGAGATCTGCGAGGAGTTCGACGGGGAACCGCCGCTGATGCCCTTCTTGCCAGAACCGTTGTCCTGGGTGAGGTAGCGGAAGTTCTCGGCATAGCCCTTGAGGGGATCCACGCCGGAGAGGCTCGCGCCCACGCTGCGGCTGTCGTTGAAGGTGTAGGACATACCGGCCATGGCGCCGAGCGCGTGCTTGCCCAGGTTGACGTTGTAGTTGGCGAAGTTCTCCCACTGATAGTAGTAGCTCTGGCTGGAGCTGGCGGAGATGCTGTAGCTCTGCTCGTAGTGCTTGGGGTTCACGTAGTAAGGCTCGTCGAAGTCGCTGCTGTAGGACTGGTTGATCCGGTAGCCCAGGCGGGACGTGAACACGAAGCCCTTGAAGGGCGTGAAATTGGCGAACAGGGTGCCGCGGACACGCCATCCTTCGGACTTTCCGTTTTCACGCGCGATATTGATGAGCGGGTTCATACCGTCGCCTTCCAGGATGCGGGAAGTCGAGTAGAAGCCGTTGTCGTCCCGGTAGAACTGGTAGTTGTAGTGGACCCCGTCCACCTCGTAGCCTTCCAGGTAGGCGTTGCGCATGTTGAGCGGCATCTCGTCCACCGTCTTGAAATAGACCGGGGTGAGCGGGTCGATGATGAGGGCTCCGAGGAGGGTGCCGCCGTATTCGTTCGGGCTGCCGATGTCGGCCTTCTCGTAGCGTTCGATGGAGGTATTGGTGCCCACGGTGAACCAGGACTTGATCTTGTAGTCGCCGTTGACCTGGGCGGTCAGGCGGCGGTAGTAGTCCTTGTCACCCTTGGCCATACCGTTCTCGTTCACATAGTTGAGGGAGATGAAGTAGGAACCGCGGTCGTTACCGCCCTGGGCGCCGAGGGTGTGGCTCTGGGTGATGCCCTTTCCATAGAGGACGTCGGCCCAGCGGGTGTCGGTCACGCCGTCCCACTTGCCGCTGGAGATCACGTCGTCGCGGGACGTGAAGCCGCTGGTTCCGAGGCGCATGTGCCAGTCGATGAACTCTTCCGCGTTCAGGACCTGGGCATAGCGGCCGAGGGAGGTGGCGGTGTACTTGTAGTTGTAGAAGATCCGGCCGTCCTTGGACTTGGAACCGCTCTTGGTGGTGATGAGGATGACGCCGTTACCGGCCTGCGCACCGTAGATGGCGGCGGAGGCGGCGTCCTTCAGGACCTCCATGGACTCGATCATGGACGGATCCAGGTACTGGATGTTGTCCACTTTCAGGCCGTCCACGATCATGAGCGGGCCGAGGCCGGAGCCGCTGTTCGAGGAGATACCGCGGACGCGGATGTGGGCCTGCTCGCCCGGCGCACCGGAGTTGGTGTACACCTGCACGCCGGCGGCCTTGCCCTGGAGGGCGGCGGCCGCGTCGGAGGTGGAACGGTCCATCAGTTCCTCGGAGCGGACGGACGCCACCGAACCGGTGAGGTCGCTCTTGCGCTGGACACCGTAGCCGATGACCACGGTCTCATCCAGGAATTCGGAGTCCTCCTGCAGGACGACTTGGATCTCGGTCTTGTCGCCGACGGGAATCACCTGCGTGGCGTAACCGATGCAGGAGACTTTGATACTGGCGCCGGCCGGGACGGACAGGCGGAAAGCGCCGTCCGCGTCGGTCACCGCGCCGAAGGTCGTGTTGCCGACCAGCACGACGGCGGCCCCGATGACGGGAGCGCCCGTGGCATCGACCACGGTCCCCCGGACCGCCCGGTTCTGGGCGGAGACGGAGATGCCACACAAACTTGCCAACAGAATCGCCAACGCGCCTGTCAGACAAAACAGTTTTTTAAGCATGGGCTTGAATAGTTAGATTAATTAGATTAGATAAAAAATTATATGGTTATGATGGATTGTGTCCAATCTTTCCAAACCGCGCTCCCCAGGCTTATTGTAGTTTCAACAATAGCAAATATATGAAAATTAAAACAATAAAACAAGCACTCGTTAAATTTTTTTTAAAAAGCAACCCCAATTTCTGTCCGCTTTTAAAAAAAAGACCAAGGTTTTAAAAATAGACCAGACTTTGAAAGCGGGAAACCGGCGAAAAGGAAGCCGGACGGGGCAGGAAAAAGGTTCGACACAGGGAGTTTGGCAGATTTTTCCTATATTTGCAGGTTGTATGAAGAATCTGTGGTCCGAAATACTGGTTCCCGCGGTCATCGCCTCTTTCACGGTCCTCGGGACGGTCGGGGTGGAATCCGCCCGGACCGTGCGGCCGGATACCCGGGTGCGGCTCCTGCGGGAGGTGCGCCTGGACACGCTGCGCAAGGACTCCGTGCCCCTGGATACCGGAAAGAAGGCCGCCGCCGTGAAAAAGGATACCATCCTGAAAGACCTCTCGGACGAGGACTTCAACTTCTTCGGGGAGACGGTCCAGGACGCCGACACCACGCCCGTGGTGTTCGCGCGCGACACGATGAAGGTCCCGGACAGCCTCCGCATCACCGATCCCTTCCTGTACCGCTGGTATGTGGCGGTGAAGGACTCCCTCACCCACCGCATCGTCGTCGACTCCCTCAGGGCCGCAGGCGACAGCCTGGACTGGCCCCGCATCGACTCCCTGTACCTGGCCGATTCCACGCTGGTCGCGAAGGAGCGCTTCCGCGCCTGGTACGCGGGCCTTTCCAAGCTGGAACGGAAGAAGTACGACGCCGAACAGCGGGCCCAGCGGATCCTCCACCGGCAGGACTCCATCCAGCACATCAAGGACAGCATCAAGCACATCAAGGACAGCATCGTCCAGAACACCCCGCGCATCCTGGAAACCGCCTGGCTCCCCGACAGCCTGTATTACAAGCGCCTCGTCGCCTGGAAACATGACCGCCATTTCAACCGCGTGGAGCCCTACGTCTGGGACACCACCGCGAACTACCACTTCCACGACTATCCCTACCTGAAGGAAGACATCGGCGGCACCTTCCTGGGCATGACCGGCTCGGCCGTCCAGTCCTACAATTTCTTCAAGCGGGAGGACCCGCGGTCCACCGTCAGCTACTACGCCCCCTACGAGAGCTGGACCTACACGGCCTCCTCCATCCCGATGTTCAACACGAAGACCCCGTACACGGAACTCGCCTACTACGGCAACCTCCTGAATTCCGAGACCACGTCCAACGACGACATCCGGATCTTCACGACGCAGAACATCCTCCCCTCGCTGAACGTGGCGCTGGAATTCAAGAATTACGGCGGCGCGGGCATCCTCAAGAACCAGAAGGCGCGCAACAGGACCGCCTTCGCCACGGCCAACTGGCTGGGCAAGCGGTATCTGGCCCACGGCGGCATCATCTGGAACAGCATCAACCGGGCCGAGAACGGCGGCGTGCGGGACAACGGGCAGGTCCGGGACACGGTCCTGCAGGACATCCGCGAAGTGGACGTCTTCCTGTCGACCGCGACGAACAAGTACAAGAAGCGGACCCTCTTCTTCGACCAGTCCGTCCGGCTTCCCTTCTCCTTCCTGGAGGACTTCAAGCACCGCGGCGACACGAGCTACGTGCGGAAGGACACCCTGGACAAGGACATCACCTCCATCTTCCTGGGCACTTCCACCGAATGGTCGGTGTACAACAAGGTCTATGCGGACGCCGTCGGGGCCTCGGACCGGGCCGGTTCGGCCTTCTTCCAGGACAAGTTCTACATCAACCCGTCCAAGAGCGCCGACTCCCTGCACACGATGCGGCTGGACAACCGCGTCTTCCTGCGGTTCCAGCCCTGGCATGAAGACGCCGTCGTATCCAAGGTCGAAGGCGGCATCGGCGACCGGTACCAGTCGCATGCGAGCTTCCGGCCGGGCGGCTACCTGTACAAGCAGGGTTCCGAGAAATGGAACACCGTCTATACGTACGCCGGCGCGGAAGGCCGCATCAACCGGTACTTCGAATGGGACGCCCTGGGCCAGCTGGACTTCGCCGGGCACGACGCGGGGGACTTCTTCATCCGGGGCAAGGCGAAACTGAGCGTCTTCCCCTTCCGCCGCGACTCCCTGAGCCCGATCAGCCTCACGGCCCGCTTCGAGACGGACCTCAAGGAACCGGACTTCTACGAGCAGCACCTGTACGCGAACCACTACATGTGGGACAACGATTTTTCCAAGACGTCCACCACCCGCATCCAGGCCTCCCTGGACTTCCCGAAATGGAAGATCTACGCGTCGGCCGGCTACGCCCTGCTGGCGAACAACATCTACTATGACTCCCTCGGCGTGATCCGGCAGAACCCGGAAGCGATGAGCGTCCTCACCGCCGCCCTGAGGAAGGACTTCCACCTGGGCATCCTCCGGCTCGAGAACAGCGCCCTCTTCCAGCTCTCTTCCAAGGAGGACGTGCTTCCGCTGCCGAAGCTGGCCGTGAACCTCCGCTGGTACCTCCAGTTCCCGATCGTGCGGGAAGACGTGCTCAAGATGCAGCTCGGCGTGGACGCCCGCTACACCACGAAGTGGTACGCCCCGGGCTTCAACCTCGTGTCCGGCACCTTCTACAACCAGCACGAGGAGCAGTACGGGGATACGCCCTATTTCGACGTCTTCCTGAACATGCAGTGGAAACAGGCCTGCATCTTCCTGAAGATGGAGAACGCCGGCGAAGGCTGGCCTACCAAGAAACACGACTATTTCAGCGCGCATCACTACATCCACCCGCCTCGGATCATCAAATTCGGCATTACCTGGCCGTTCTATCCGTCCCTCGGCACCGCCCGGAAGATGTCCGAACGGGCCGGTTCCGGCATGAGCGGCGGCGGTGGCGGCGGCCGCGGAGGCGGTGGCGGCCTCGGAGGCGGCCTCGGCGGCATGATGGGCGGCATGATGGGCGGCAGAAACTAAACTGACCGGCGCATGCGGCACCCCGTCTGGAAATACATCCTGGTTACCGCGCTCGTGGCCGCGGCGGCGCTTTCCATGCCCCTGACGACCCGGCAGCTGGCCCTGGAATATCCGCCGCAGACGCTCCGCTGCGTCATCGACCTGAAAGGCGAGCCCGTCCGCGGGCTGACGGTGGGCATGAACAAGATCATCCTCCGGGAATTCGCCGACGACCACGCGCTGAAGCTCGAATTCATCACCCCGGCCGACACCGCCGACTACCTGGACTCCCTCCTGGAGGGGGCGGTGGACCTGCTGGTGATGTACCGCGCGGACAGCCTCCACGCCGACGGTTTCATCAGCACGATCCCCTTCCGGGACAGCACGGTCTGGGTCCTCCGGGACGACCGGCACGCCGAAACCCGGCGCCTCAACGCCTGGATCGCGGTGATGAACGGGAACGGCGGCATCCGGAAGATGGACCGGAACTACAAACGCCGCGTGGGTTCGAGCCTTACGTCGATCAGTCCCTATGACGCCATCGTGAAGAAGAACGCCGCCGAGATGGGCTGGGACTGGCGCCTGCTGTCCGCCATGATCTACCACGAATCCAAGTTCATCAACGAATCCTGCTCCGACCGCGGCGCCGTGGGCCTCATGCAGATCCGCAACGACCGCTACAGCGTGGACACCCTGCTGGACCCGGCCGTGAACGTGTCCATCGGCACGAAATACCTGACCTACCTGTCGGGGATGTTCGCCGAGCACGGGGCCGATTCGCTGGAATGCCTGAAGTTCGCCCTGGCCGCGTACAACTGCGGCGAGGGAAACGTCCTCAAATGCATCCGGACGGCCGAGGAAAAGGGCGTGGACCCCACCCGCTGGGACAACATCGTCTCCATCATCCCGGAAGTCCCGGGGTTCCACGGCAAGCAGACGATCGCCTACGTGCGCGAAGTGCTCGACACGTACGAAGAGTATTCGGAGGTTTATCCCCGGTAGTTATTCGGCCTTGACGGTCTGGGCCGGATCCACCCGCGCGATGAAGAGCGTCGGGATCAGCAGGAGCAGCATGATGGCCCCGAAGGCCACGAGGTCGGCGGCCAGGATCCAGGGAACGTCCACATGGACGGGGACGTAGGAGACGAAGTAGTTGGACGGGTCCAGTTTCAGAAGGTGGGTCCCCTGCTGGACGAAGCAGAACAGCAGGCCCAGGGCATTCCCGATGAGCATTCCTTTCAGGACGACACCCGCCGCCACGCGCAGGAAGACCTTGCCGATGGCGCGGTCGCCCATCCCCAGGGTCTTGAGCGTGCCGATGGTGGCAATGTTCCGGAACAGGACGATCAGCAGGCCCGAGATCATGTTCACGCCCGCCACGACGATCATCAGGATAAGGATGACGAGCACGTTGAAATCCAGCAGGTCCAGCCAGTCGAAAATCTGCGCGTAGGTGCGCACGGAGGAGGTGGCCACGAGGTTGTCCTCCCCTTCCGCGCCGCTCAGCAGCAGGCGCATCCCGATCTCGTCGGTGAGGTCGTTGATCCACAGGTTGGTGCGGTGGACCGGGTCCACGGACACTTCCAGGGCGGAAGCCTGGTCCGCGGTCCAGCCGTTCAGGCGCTGGATGTCCGCGAGATTCGCATAGACGACCAGGTTGTCGTCCATCTCCAGCATGTCCCGGTGCACATCGGTCACGTGGAACTTGCGCACCCGGACTTTTTCCCCGACGAAATAGGTGGTCATGTCATCCCCTTCCTTCAGGCCGGTGATGGCCGCCAGGCGAGTGGGGATGGACACGCACAGGCTGGAGTCGGGACGGTCGGGGAGGCCCTTCACCAGCACGCCGTGGATGATGTCGCCGCTGCGGACGATGCCCGCCCGGACGGCGACCGGCCGGATCGACTGCACGCCGGGGATGCCCAGGATGGCCTCCTCCGACGGCAGGTGGACGGGGACCGGGTCCCCCTCCGCGGCGACGGCGGACGACGGCGCGATCCGGATGTCGCCGGTCAGCCGCGCGACCCCGTCCCGTACGGATTGGCGGAACCCGGACGAGACGGCGACGGCGACGATGATGATGAGGAAACTCACGGCGATGGACGCCGCCGCGAGTTTCCCCTGAAACTTGAGTTTCCGCGCTATGAAGCGGTCGGGACTCATTTACCAGATGTGGACGCGCTCCTCCTCCGGACGGAACATCGGGTCACCCTCGTGGATGTCGAAGGCGTCGAAGAAGGTCTGGAAGTTGCGCACGGACACGTTCACGCGGTTCACGGCCAGCGAGTGCGGGTCCATGTTCGTCAGACGGGCTTTCTCCTGGTCGGTGATGTTCTGCGCCCAGATGTTGCCGTAGGACAGGTAGAAGCGCTGCTGAGGCGTGAAACCGTCGATGACGGGCTTGTCCATCCGGCCCTTCAGGGCGTTCTCCAGGGCGGAGTACGCGATGGACAGACCGCCGTGGTCGCCGATGTTCTCGCCGAGGGTGTAGCGGCCGTTGGCGTGGACGCCCGGCAGGACCTCCACGGCGTCGAACTGCGCGGCGAGCTTATCGCCGAGGGCGTCGAACTTGGCCTTGTCCTCCGCGGTCCACCAGTTCTCCATGTTGCCCTTCGCATCGAACATGGAACCCTGGTCGTCAAAGCCGTGGGACATCTCGTGGCCGATCACCACGCCGATGCCGCCGTAGTTCACGGCCTCGTCGGCCTCCGGATCGAAGAACGGCTTCTGCAGGATGCCGGCCGGGAAGCAGATCTCGTTGGTGGTGGGGTTGTAGTAGGCGTTCACCGTCTGCGGCGTCATGCCCCATTCGGTCTTGTCCGTGGGCTTGCCCAGCTTGGAGAGGTTGTCCTGCACGTACCAGGCGCTGGCGTTGCGGAGGTTCTCATAGTAGGTGTTCGCCGGGTCGATGGCGAGGGTGCTGTAGTCCTTCCACTTGTCGGGATAGCCGATCTTCACGGTGAAGGCGGCGAGCTTCTCGCGGGCCTTGGCCTTGGTCTCGTCGCTCATCCACTCCAGGGCGTCGATGTGCTGGCCCAGGGCGGTGCGGAGGTTCTCCACGAGCTCCACCATCTGCTTCTTGGAAGATTCCGGGAAGTAGCGCTCCACGTACATCTGGCCGACGGCCTCGCCGAGGAGGCTGTTCGGCACGCTCATCGCGCGCTTCCAGCGGGGCTGCTGCTCCTGCGTGCCGGCCATCTGGTGGGAGAAGAACTCCCAGGAGGCGGTGTAGAAGTCGTCGGACAGGGCGCCGCACTGGCCGGAGACGAACTGGCAGAGCACATAGGCCTTCAGGGTCTCGAGGTCGCACTCCTTGAAGAGCTTGTTCAGACCGTCGAAATAGGAGGGTTGCTGGACGATGACCTTGTCCTGGGCGGGAATGTTCGCGGCGGCGCAGACGCGGCCGAAGCGGACCTCGGGCCAGGCGGCGTCGATCTCGGCGGAGGACATTGGGTTGTAGATGGCCTGCATGTCGCGGTTCTGCTCGCGGGTCCAGGAGACCTGGGCCATCGCATCCTCGACCTGCAGGTCCTTGGCGGCGAGCTGCGCGGCGTTCTCCACGCCGGCGAGCGTCAGGGCCTTCTCCAGGAAAGCCTGGTAGCCGGCCTTGAGGGCGGCGTTGGTCTCGAGGAGGTAGTAGTCGCGGTCGCCCATGCCCAGGCCACCCTGGCCCAGGTAGAGGATCTGCATATCGCTGTTGGTGAGGTCAGCCTCCACGCCGGCGCCGAAGAAGCCGCCTTCCCCGTAGAGGTTCATCTTGCCGAGGAGGTCGGCGAGGGCGTCCTTCGAGGCGACCGCCTGGATCTCGGCGATGTACGGCTGGATGGGCTGCGCGCCCAGGTTGTTGCGGGTGGTGGAGTCGAGGGCCATCTTGTAGAGGTCCGCGATCTTCTGGTCCACGGTGCCGGGCTCGGCCTGGAGCGTGGCCATGGACTCGAACAGTTCGTTCAGGTTCTTCCGGGTGGTCTCCGCGATGGCGTCGAAGGAGCCGAAGCGGGAGAATTCGGGCTTGAGGGGGTTCTTGACCTGCCAGCCGCCGGTGGCGTACTGGTAGAAATCCACTTTCGGGGAGGTGGTGGGATCCAGGTCCGTCAGGTCCAGGGCTCCCTTTCCACGCTGGTTGCAGGCCGCGAGGGCGCAAAGCATCATCATAAGGATCGGTAACTTTTTCATATCTTGATATATATACGTTCCAAAAGGCGCAAGTTTGCAAATTTACGCATAATTGTGCATCTTTGTATTCCTTTTGACAAGATTTTTATGGCCAAGAACAATATCGCCGCGCGCTGGCTGGTCGGCACTTTGGGCCTCGTCCTGATCGCTTTCGGCGTCGCGCTTTCCTTGAAATCCAACCTGGGCACCGCGCCCCCGTCCTGCCCCCCGGCTGTCCTCAACCTGAAATGGGGCGCCATCTCCTTCGGCACCTTCACCTGGATGATGCACCTGCTGTTCATCGCCGCGCAGATGGCGATGCGCCGCAAGGTGCTGGACGTCCACTACCTCGTCCAGTTGGCCGCCGCCTTCGTGTTCGGCTACCTGTGCGACGCCTGCATCTGGCTGCTTCAGGGCCTGGAGATCTCGTCCTACCTGATGAAGATCGTCCTCATCCTCGTGGCCGTCCTGCTCACGGCCGTCGGCATCCGCCTCGAGGTCATCGGCAAGACCTGGATCCTCGCCGGCGACAAGGTCGTCGACGTGTTCTCCGAGGTGACCGGCGTCAAGTTCAGCAACGCGAAGATCGGCGAGGACATCCTCCTGGTGGCCCTGTCCGCCGGTTTCGCCTGGATCTGCTTCGGCAGCCCCTTCGGTCGCAGCGAGGTGATCGTCATCCGGGAAGGGACCCTCATCCTCGCCGCCCTCACCGGCCTGTGCATGAAACTCACGGACCCGCTCGTGGACAAGGTCTTCAAACCCCTGCTGCATGAATAAGGCCGTTCAGTTCTTCAAAGACTGGATGCTTCCGCTCGCGATCGCGACGGGCATCGGCCTCTACCTCTTCTACCATTTCACGCCCGTGCTGAAGCCCTACGGGGCCGTCCTGCACAAAGCGGCGTCCGAAGGGCAGCGGTTCGTGATCGCGCTGCTGCTGTTCTTCCAGTTCGTGCAGATTTCCCCGCACGACGTGCGGCTGCGCCGCTGGCACCTGGGCGCCCTGCTGGTCCAGATTCTCGGCTTCTTCCTGTTCGCGGGCCTGTCCGCGGTCACCCCGGACGGCACGGCCCGCATCCTGCTGGAATGCGCGATGATCTGCCTGATCTGCCCCTGCGCCGCCGCGGCCGGGGTCATCACCCGGAAGCTGGACGGCGACCTGGCCGCCACGGTGAGCTACCTGTGCCTGACGAACCTCGCCGCGACCTTCCTCATCCCGATGGTCATCCCGATGATCCGCCCCGCCTCCAATCTCGGCTTCTGGGCCTATGTCCTCCGGATCGCCCTGAAGGTGTTCCCGGTCCTGATCCTCCCCGGCCTCGTGGCCTGGATCATCCGCTACACCACGCACAAGCTGCAGCGCCGGCTGATGCGCTTCGCGCCGAACTCCTTCTATATCTGGTTCATCGGACTGTCCCTCGCGATGCTGCTCGCCACCCATGCGCTCTTCATGAATTACCCGGGCAGCTGGGCCCTCGCCGGCATCGTCGTCGTGTCGATGGGCACCTGCGCCCTGCAGTTCTTCCTCGGCCGCCGCATCGGAAAGGGCCGCGTGAACTCCATCACCGCCGGCCAGGGCCTCGGCCAGAAGAACACCGGCTTCCTCATCTGGCTGGGATACAATTATTTAACCCCCGTAACTTCCGTCGCCGGGGGTCTCTATGCCATCTGGCAGAACCTGTTCAACAGCTGGGAACTCTACCAGCACGAACACAAAAAATAGCTATTTCTTCTGATTGAGCGCCTGCAACCGCGCGCTCGCGGAGGCCTTGTCCGTCTCGGTGGCGCCGTGCTGGGCCATCATCGCCAGGTACTTCTTCTCCAGTTTCACGTCTTTCTTCTGACGGGCGAGGAGGACACCGTTGCGGATGGCGGTGACGTCGTCCGGATGCTTCTTGAGCACCTGGTCATAGTATTTCTGGGCCTTCTTGTAGTCTTTCTTGGACACCAGCCAGTAGGAACCGAGATTGTCCAGAAACAGCGGATTGTCTTTCTTATAGGTTAGCATATGCTCCGACAGGCTCTTGAAAGCCTCGGCCGAGGAGTCGGTCCCCAGGCGGAAGAAAGTGAAGCAGTAGTCCTGGATCAGGGCGTCGAACACTTCGTCATCGACCTTCTCCAGGGACTCGTGCGTCCAGGCCGGATGCTGCTTGTAGTTCTCGTCCGCCAAGGATTTGAGGGCGGAAAGGGCCATGTCCGGGCTGCCTTTCTCGTAGGCGGTGAGGGCGTCGATGCGGAGGAGGCGGAGGTCCAGCCGCTTCGGCTCCAGCGAGACGGCCTTGTCCAGGGCCTCCAGGGCCTGGCCGAACAGCTCGTCGTCATAGACCGTGTCCTCGAAGAAATTGTTCTTCCGGCCCAGGGAGTCGGTCATGTTCAGCAGGGGTTCGCGGCCCAGGTAGCGGTCCTGGGGGAGCTGGATGACGTTGGTGGTCTGCGCCTTGGTGAACCAGAAGGAGAAGCGGGCCAGCAGCTGCTGGAGGTCGTCCGGATACTCTTCGGCCCAGCGGTCCAGCAGGGTTTCCACGCCCACGCCGGCGGGGCCGACGCGGCTGATGAGGTTGTTGTATCGACGGACATAGTCCTCCTGCGGAGTCTGGGCGAGGAGGGTCAGGGGCAGCGCGAGCGCCAGGAAGAGGGTGAGGAATCTTTTCATCGGATATCCATTCTGATTCTGCGGTCTTTGGGATAGAGGTTGTTGCATCGGCTCCCGAGGTTCTTCCCGGGGCCGAGCGGGTGACCTTCGTAGGTCAATGTCAGGAGCCCCAGGGGGGCGTCGGGGATGCGGATGGCATCGCCGTGGAGGTAGCGGAGGGCGGTTTCCCGGTCCAGGTCGAAGCAAGGGTACGGGTCCGGCGGGGGGACGGGCAGGTCGGCCTTGAAGAGGGAGAAGACATCGGCCGTGCGGACGTTGTCCGGCGCTCCGTGCTTGCGGAGGACGGCGGCGTACTGGCCCTCGCCGGGCACGAAGCCCGGCAGCAGGGCGTAGCCGTGCTCCGTCCGCGCGACGGGCGGGAAATCCCCGCAGTCCACGATGTCGGCCCCGAGCTCGGACGCGATCCAAGCCACGGTGCCGTCGTTTTCCTGCCGGTTGAAGGTGCAGGTCGAATAAATCAGGACGCCGCCAGGCTTGAGGGCCGACCAGACGTCCGACAGGATGCGGCGGGAGCGGGCCGCGCAGAAGTCCACCGTTTCCGGGGACCAGTCCTCCACGGCCTTCTCGTCCTTGCGGAACATGCCCTCGCCGGAGCAGGGGACGTCGGTGACGATGAGGTCGAAGACGGGCTTCCCCGAAAAGGCCGACGGATCGCGCGAGACGACGCCCACGCGGGGGTCGCCCCAGGTGCGGACGTTCGAGCGGAGCACGCCGAAGCGGTTCCGCATCACTTCGTTGGCCAGGAGGGAAAAGCGGTCGCCGAAACGCTCGCGGAGCGAGGCGGCGAGGTCGGTGGTCTTGCCGCCGGGAGCAGCGCAGAGGTCCAGGACGGTCACGCCCGGACCGAAGCCGTCCAGCGCGCGGCGGAAAAGCTCGCCGACGAACATCGCCGACGAGTCCTGCACGTAGTAGCAGCCGGCATGGAACAGCGGATCCAGCGTGAAGTTGGGCCGTTCCTTCAGCAGGTAGCCGTACGGGCTCCACGGAACGCGTTCAGCGTCCGGGAAGGGACAGGCTGTCAATTTGGCAGGGTTCAGGCGGACGGAGACGGAAGGCTCGCCGGACAGCGCGTCCAGCACCGTCCGCGCCCGGTCGGGACCGAGCTCTTCCGAAAGCCCCCGGATGAACGCCTCGGGAAGCATCAGAACTTGAACTGGGAAGGGTCGAAGCCCTCGGGCATCTTGCCGTTGGACGCGTCCACGAGGCCGTCCACGACCTTGTCCAGACCGGCCTTGATCTTGCCGCCCAGCATCATCTTCATCATCAGGTTCAGGTCCGCCTCCAGCTTCACCCAGAACTCGGTCTGGTAGGGGTTGGACGGGGCCGGGTCGAAGTGCAGCTCGATGTGGAAGGCGAAGGGGGCGCCGTAGTCCACCAGTTCGATACGGGAATAGGGCACGCGCTCGTGGACCTTCACGCCGATGTTGAAGCCCTGCACCGTAGCGGTGATGGTGTCGTAATCGGCCTGGACGTCCTTCTTCTTGTCCTCGGGGAGCATCTGCAGGAAGTTGCGCATGTCCACGAACGACATGTACAGCTCGTATGGCTGGCGGGAAACGATCCCGTGCTTGCTTTCAATTTCGGTCATAATAAACTATCTTTGCAGCACGCAAATATAGCAAATATTATGCACAAGATATATTTCGGGAAAAGAAGCATCGTCATCTGCGCCCCGGACGACGAGGCCCTTTCGGATCCGAACTCGGTCGAATTCCACCTCGGGGACAAGCTGGACATCCACGCCCTCGTGCGGATGTTCGAGGTCCAGGACACCCTCCAGCGCATCTACATCCCCTCGGCAGACGCCCAGCGGACCTACCGCCGTCTCTGCGCCGAATTCAAGGAGGTCAATGCGGCCGGCGGCCTGGTGTCCAACCGCCGCGGCGACTACCTCCTGATCTCCCGCAGCGGCCTCTGGGACCTGCCCAAGGGCCACCAGGAGGCCGGCGAGGACATCGAGGTGACCGCCCTCCGGGAGGTCCAGGAGGAGACCGGCGTGGACCAGCTCCAGCTGCGCCGCCTGATCTGCATCACCGACCACTGCTACTTCCGCGACAACCTGTGGCACCTCAAGCACACCTGGTGGTACGACATGCTGTACACGGACCCGACGAACCTCACCCCCCAGCGCGAAGAGGACATCACCAAGGCAGCCTGGGTGGCTAAATCCAGCCTCCCGCCCTTCCTGAAGAATACCTATCCCTCCATCGTGGAAGTCTTCCGCGAGGCGCGGATTTAGATTCCGGGTCAAGCCCGGAATGACGGGGATGAAACTTTTTTCCGTCGGGAGACGTATTAATAGAGTATCGCAATAAGCAAGTACTTCAACCATGAAACTATCGCAATTCGCATTTGAGCTGCCGCAGGACCGCATCGCCCAGGAGCCGGTCCGCTGGCGGGACGAGGCCCGCATGATGGTCCTCCACAAGGACACCGGAGAAATCGAGCACCGGATCTTCAAGGACATCGTGGACTATTTCGGCAAGGGCGACACCTTCGTCCTCAACGACACCAAAGTCTTTCCCGCGCGCCTGTACGGCAAGAAGGAGAAGACGGGGGCCGACATCATCGTCTTCCTGCTCCGCGAGCTCAACCGCGAACAGCGCCTGTGGGACGTGATCGTGGACCCGGCCCGCAAGATCCGCATCGGCAACAAGCTGTATTTCGGCGACGACGAGTCCCTCGTGGCCGAGGTCATCGACAATACCACCTCCCGCGGCCGCACCCTGCGTTTCCTGTACGACGGACCGTACGAGGACTTCAAGGAAGCCCTGTTCGCCCTCGGCGAGACGCCGGTTCCCCAGTGGGTGAAGCCCAAGGTCACCCCGGAGGACGCGGAGAACTTCCAGACCATCTTCGCCGCCCACGAAGGCGCCGTCTCCGCCCCGGCGGCCGGCCTGCACTTCAGCCGCGAACTCTTCAACCGCATGATCCTCAAGGACATCGAGAAGACGTTCATCACCGTCCATATGGGCATCGGCCACTTCCGCCGCGTGGATGTGGAGGACCTCTCCAAGCACCGGATGGACTCCGAGCGCCTGATCATCGGCGAGGAGGCCGCCGCGGCCATCAACAAGGCCAAGCGCACCGGCAAGAAGGTCGTCGCCGTGGGCGTGACCGTGATGCGCGGCCTGGAGACCTACGTCACCACCACGCACGAAGTGAACGTGTTCGACGGCTGGACCAACAAGTTCATCTTCCCGCCGTACCAGTACTCCGTCCCGGACGCCGCGGTCTCCAACTTCCACCTCCCGCAGTCCACGATGCTCATGTGCGTCGCGGCCTTCGGCGGCTACGACAACGTGATGAACGCGTACAAGGTGGCCCTCGAGGAAGGGTACCGCTTCGGCCCTTACGGCGACGCGCTCCTCATCCTGTAGCGTAAGAAACAAATAAAATACATACTGAAACAACACCAGTTTTCCACAACCGGTGTTGTTTTTTTGCGTCTTTTCCTACCTTGGCGGAAAAAACGCCATGGCAAGCACAGACGAAAGAACCGCCCTTTGCGCCCTCAACAAGGCGCTGGGCTACGTACCCGCCGCCGGGCACGCCCTGCTGCAGCGCTTCGGGGCGGCGGCGCCCGTCTTCGACCTGGAGGGCGCCGCCCTCCGCGAGGCTCTGGGACCGTACCGGGAATTCGCGGACCAGCTGGACGGCCGGCTCCTGGAATGGGCGGCCGGGGAGCTGGACCGCATCCGGTCCGGGGGCTTCCGCATGATCGCCTATGGCGAGGAGGACTACCCTTCCCTCCTCGCCGAATGCGAGGATCCGCCCCTCGCCCTCTATTTCAACGCGTCCTCTCCCCCGGCCGCCGTCTTCGAGATGCGCCCCTGCATCGCCGTGGTGGGCACCCGCGACCTCAGCCCGTACGGGCGGGACTGGTGCCGGCGGCTGGTGCTCGCCATGGGCGAGGCGTCCGTGCCGCCGTGCATCGTCAGCGGCCTCGCCTTCGGGGCCGACGGAATCGCCCACCGGACGGCCCTGGAATGCGGGCTCACCACCGTCGGCGTGATGGCGACGGGCATCGAGAAGGTGTATCCCTGGCAGCACACGGAGCTGGCCGGGGAGATTGTCCGGACGCCCGGCTGCGCCGTAGTGACGGACTACCCCACCGGGAGCGCCCCCGTCGCCCTGAACTTCATCCGGCGCAACCGGATCATCGCCGGCCTGTCGCGGGCGACGGTCGTCATCGAGTCCAAGACCAAGGGCGGCAGCCTCATCACCGCGAAGTACGCCTGCGACTACAACCGGGACGTGTACGCCCTCCCCGGCCGGGCCGACGACGCCCGCTCCGCCGGCTGCAACTCCCTCATCCGGCAGCGGATGGCGGACATCGTCACGGACCCGGAGGACCTGGTGGAGCGGCTCGGGCTCGGGAAGACGGCCCGGCGGCGGAAAGCGGGCCTGGAGGCCCTCCTGGGGCGGAAGTACGGGGCCGACAGCCCGCTGATCCGGCTGGCCCTCGTGGTCAAGGGGCATCCGGGCATCTCCCTGGACGAAATCGTCCGGGAGACCGGCTGGTCCTGGCCCGAGGTCCAGGAGCGCGCCGCCATCCTGGAGACGGACGGTTTTTTGGAGACGGACCTGCTCCGCCGGTGTACCATTCCCGCGAAAATTGTGTAAATTTGTGGGTTGAACCGCAAATAACGCCATTTTGCTCATCGACTCCCATACCCATTTCTACGACGAATGGCTCCTGCCGGACGCCGACGCCGCCGTGGCGCGCGCCCTGGCCGCCGGGGTGGGCAAGATGGTCCAGGCCGACGTGGACAGCCGCGAGCGGGACGCCCTCTGGGCGGTCAACGACCGGTATCCCGGCGTGCTGTACCCGATGGTGGGCCTGTATCCCTGCTCGGTGGGACCGGACTGGAAGGAGGAGATCGACAAGATGCTCCCCTACCGGGAACGGGGCGTCGTCGCCGTAGGCGAAATCGGCCTCGACTACCACGAAGGCGACGAGGACCGCGCCCTCCAGAAGGAGGCCCTCCGCATCCAGCTGGAACTCGCTTCGCAGTGGGATCTTCCCGTCAACATCCACCTCCGGGACGCCTGGGGCGACCTTTTCACCATCCTCGAAGACTGCCGCCACCTGCATTTGCGGGGCATCCTGCACTGCTTCTCGGGCAGTTTCGAGGTCTATGAGCGCGCCCGCCGCTGCGGCGATTTCTCCGTGGGCATCGGCGGTGTCGTCACCTTCAAGAAGGCCTCGCTCGCGGAGACGGTGAAACGCATTGCGATCGAGCATATCGTCCTGGAAACCGACGCGCCCTATCTCGCGCCTGTCCCGCACCGCGGGCAGCGCAACGAGAGCGCCTTCCTCCCCCTGGTCGCCGCCAAGGTCGCCGAACTCAAGGGCCTTTCCTTCGAGGAGGTGGAAGCGGCCACCACCCACAACGCAGAAACCCTGTACAGGATATGAAAGCATCCTCCATCCTCATCATCTACACCGGCGGCACCATCGGCATGAAGCAGGACCCGGTGGACCAGGCCCTGAAGCCCTTCGACTTCAGCCAGATCGCCGAGGAGGTCCCCGAGCTGCGCAAGTTCGCCGTCCGGATCGACTCCTACACCTTCGACCCGCTCATCGACTCCTCCGACGTGGAACCGTCCCTCTGGGTGCGGCTCGCTCACCTGATTCGGGACAGGTACGACGACTACGACGGCTTCGTCATCCTGCACGGGACCGACACGATGGCCTATTCGGCCTCGGCCCTGAGTTTTATGCTGGAGGGACTCCGGAAGCCCGTCATCTTCACGGGAAGCCAGCTGCCCATCGGCGTTCCGCGCACGGACGGCAAGGAAAACCTCATTTCGGCCGTGGAAATCGCCGCCGCGATGGACGAGGAAGGGCACCCGATGGTGCCGGAGGTGTCCATCTACTTCGACTCCATCCTCATCCGGGGCAACCGGGCCACCAAGCTCAGCGCCGAAGCCTTCGACGCCTTCGCCTCCCCGGACTGCCCGCCCCTCGCCGAGGCCGGCATCCGGATCCGGTACAACACCCGCATCATCCGCTACCCGGCGGACTGGTCGCAGCCCCTGAAGGTCCACGACCGGCTGGACACCCGCGTATCCATCCTCAAGATCCATCCGGGCATCACGCCCGAGGTCGTGACCGTGTTCCTGCTCGCGCCGGAGATCCGCGCGGTCATCCTGGAAACCTACGGATCGGGCAACGCCATCACCCGCCCCTGGTTCCTGTCGCTGGTCCGCACGGCCAGCCAGTCCAAAGTGGTCGTGAACGTAACCCAATGTAAATCAGGCACTGTCAATATGGACCTCTACGCCACGGGCAAGACCTTGAAGATCGCCGGCGTGGTGTCGGGATACGACATCACCACCGAGGCCGCCCTCGGAAAACTGTTCGTTCTGCAGGGGCAGAGCGAGGATCCGGAGTGGGTCAAGAACCGCTTCGGAGAGGACCTGTTTGGCGAAATAAGCAAATAAATCCTTGTCATTTGAATATTTTTTGCTAAATTGCACGGACTTTTGAAGTATAGCACCTGAAACTGAGATTTTATTAACTAACTCAATTCAATTTATAACTAACAACACAAAAACGATTATGAAAAAGTTTTTCATGTTTTTGGCAGTTGCCGGTCTCATGACCTTCACTGCGAACATCGCTTCCGCCCAGGACGAGGCTGCCGCCCCTGCCGCTACCGAGCAGGTCGCCGCCTCTGAGCCGGTCACCGACCTTTTCGCCGGTTCCGGTGAGGAAGTTCCCCTCCACCAGGCTCTCAAGACCAAGTTCATCGAAGGTGGCGCCGGCTTCATGAGCCTCATCCTCATCTGCCTCATCCTCGGTCTTGCCCTCGCGATCGAGAGAATCCTGTATCTCTCCTTCTCCAAGACGAACACGACCAAGCTCCTCGAGAAGGTTGAAGAGGCGTTCAAGAAGGGTGGCGTGGAAGAAGCCAAGAAGGTCTGCCGCGAAACCCGCGGTCCGGTCGCTTCCATCTTCTATCAGGGTCTCCTTCGCGCCGACCAGGGTGTCGACGTCGTCGAAAAGACCATCGTCTCCTACGGCTCCGTCCAGATGAGCCTCATGGAGAAGGGCCTCGGCTGGATCTCCCTGTTCATCGCCATCGCCCCGTCCCTGGGATTCCTTGGTACCGTTATCGGTATGATCCAGGCCTTCGACGCCATCCAGGCTGCCGGTGACATTTCCCCGAACGTTGTCGCGGGTGGTATGAAGGTCGCTCTGATCACCACCGTCGGCGGTCTGATCGTCGCCCTCATCCTTCAGGTTTTCTACAACTACATCCTGTCCAAGATCGACACCCTCACCATCGATATGGAGGACGCCTCCATCCGCTTCGTCGACACGATGGTCAAGTACAACAAGTAATTCATAACGAACCAGATAATCCAATTAAAAATGGAAAATCCGTTATACGCAAAAATCTTCAAATGGGTTAGCTGGGCGATCATCCTCGTCAGCGTCGTCCTCGCCGCCTGGGCATTCACCCGGTTCGGCGGAAGCGGCGAAGGCGCAGCGGTGGAGACACTGCTCTACTTGGCCTATGCGATGATCATTCTCGCATTGGTCGCAGTTCTGTGCATCGGTCTCTACATCTCAGCGAAAACCGACCCCAAGAGCCTCGTGCGTATCGGTATCGGCCTTGGTGCCGCCGCCGTTCTGGGCCTGGTTGCCTACTTTATGGCTTCCGGCGCCCCTGCGATCGGCTACACCGGCGCGACTCCGCCCACCGCATCCGAGCTCAAGCTCACTGATACGATCCTGAACCTCACCTACATCCTGGCCGTGGCCGCCGTTGTCGCGATCATCGTCGGAGAGGTCTTTTCTGCGATCCGCAATAAAAAAGCGTAAAGATCATGGCAAAGAAAACACCGGAAATTAACTCTAGCTCAACAGCGGACATCGCGTTCCTGCTGCTCTGCTACTTCCTGATGACCACCACGATGGGTGATCAGTCAGGTCTGCAGCGCCGTCTGCCTCCTATCCCTGATTCCAAGCAGGCCCAGGACCAGAAGGTGAACCGCCGTAACATCGTTATCGTGCGTATCAATTCTGCAGATAAGCTCTTTGCCGGTAACGAAGCCATGGATATCGCCTACCTGAAGGACAAGATGAAGGAGTTCCTTGCCAATCCGAACAACGACCCGAACCTCCCCGAAAAGGAGGAGAAGGAGATCGAGGGCAAGAAATACATGGTCTCCAAGGGCGTCATCTCCCTGCAGAACGACCGTGGTACCAGCTACCAGGCCTATCTCGCAGTGCAGAATGAGCTCGTCAAGGCCGTGAACGAACTCCGTGACGAATTCTCCATGCGCGAGTATGGAATGAAATTCGCCCGTCTTTCGGAAGCTCAGCAAGACATCGTCAAGAAGGCCGTGCCCCAGAACATCTCCGAGGCCGAGCCGAAGGACACTGGAAAGAAATAATGGAGGATTGAATTATGTCTAAATTCGGAGGTTCAAGAAACAACAAGAGCGTTCCCGGCATTTCCTCGGGTTCCCTCTCCGATATCGTGTTCATGCTCCTGTTCTTCTTCATGGTGACGACCCAGATGCGTGAGACGGAGAACAAGGTCATCGTCAAGCTCCCCGTGGCTTCCGAAGCCGCGAAGCTCGAGCGCAAGGACCTGTCCGCCAACATCAACATCGGCTCGCCTACCCGCCAGTATCAGGCCATGTACGGTACCGATGCCCGTATCCAGCTGAACGATTCTTTCAAGACGATCGACGACATCCGCGACTTCATCGCTTCCGAGCGTGACGCCATGTCCGAGGCCGACCGTTCCCTGATGACCGTCAACCTCCGCGTTGACGAGGACGTCAGAATGGGTATCGTGTCGGATGTCAAGCAGGAGCTGCGCCGCTGCTCCGCGCTGAAGATCATGTACGCTTCGAGAAAACCCGGCGGAGACAAATAATCCGCACGCGAATATTGCAAGAAAGCAGCCTCCCAGAGGCTGCTTTTTTGTTTCTTCCCCGTACAGTAGGCAAATAGGGTTTTTTTCCGTATATTTGCACGATTTACAGGAATCCTACTATGAAAAGAAGCAAGATCAAGGAACTGCTCGGGATGCAGCCGGGCGCGGAGGTGCTGGCCAAAGGTTGGGTCAGGACCAAGAGAGGAAACAAGCAGGTGAAGTTCATCGCCCTCAACGACGGTTCCACCATCAACAATATCCAGGTTGTCGCCAATACCGAAATCATCGACGAGGAAACCATCAAGCGGATCACCACCGGCGCCTCCCTCGCCGTGAAGGGCGAGCTCGTCGCCTCCATCGGCAGCGGCCAGGCCGTCGAGATCCAGGCTAAGGAGATCGAAGTCATCGGCGAATGCGACCCGATGCGCTTCCCGCTCCAGAAGAAGGACACCTCGCTGGAGTACCTCCGCAGCGTCGCGCACATGCGCCTCAGGACGAACACCTTCGGCGCCGTCCTCCGCATCCGTCACGCGATGGCCTTCGCCATCCACAAGTTCTTCAACGACAAGGGCTTCGTCTATCTGCACACCCCGCTCATCACCGAATCCGACGCGGAGGGCGCCGGCGACATGTTCCAGGTCACCACGATGGACCTCAAGAACATCCCGCTGGACAAGAAGGGCAACGTGGATTTTTCCAAGGACTTCTTCGGCAAGAAGACGAGCCTCACCGTGAGCGGCCAGCTCGAGGGCGAGCTCGGCGCCACTGCCGTGGGCGAGATCTACACCTTCGGCCCCACCTTCCGGGCGGAGAACTCCAACACCCCGCGCCACCTCGCGGAGTTCTGGATGATCGAGCCGGAAATGGCCTTCTACGACATCAACGACGACATGGAACTCGCCGAGGAGTTCGTGAAATACCTCGTCCAGTACGCCCTGGACCACTGCATGGACGACCTGCAGTTCCTCAACGACAAGTATGACGACGGGCTCGTGGAGCGGCTCCGCAGCGTGCTGGGCATCGCCTTCCAGCGCGTCACCTACACGGAGGCCGTGGACATCCTCGAGAAGGCCGTCGCGAACGGCAAGCAGTTCGAGTACCCGGTCCACTGGGGCACCGACTTCCAGAGCGAGCACGAGCGCTACCTCGTGGAGCAGCACTTCGGCAAGCCGGTCATCCTGATCGACTTCCCCAAGGACATCAAGGCCTTCTACATGAAGCAGAACGAGGACGGCAAGACCGTCCGCGGCATGGACGTGCTCTTCCCGAAGATCGGCGAGATCATCGGCGGTTCCGAGCGCGAAGCGGACCTGCAGAAGCTCGAGACTCGCATCGACGAGCTGGGCATGTCCCGCAAGAACCTCGAGTGGTACATCGACACCCGCCGCTACGGCACCGTGCCGCACGCGGGCTTCGGCCTCGGCTTCGAGCGCCTGCTCCTCTTCGTCACCGGCATGGCCAACATCCGCGACGTCATCCCGTTCCCTCGTACCCCGAAGAACGCTGAATTTTAAACAAGTTAAAATTCATCGTTCCGATAGTTTAACGATCACCCCTCCTCTTTCCTCCCCTAACCGTAGGGGAGGATGACAATAAGGAAACAACAAACTAACCACAGGATATGCTCGTCATCGGTATCGCCGGAGGTTCCGGCTCAGGCAAGACCACGGTCGTCAAGGCCATCACCCGCCAGCTGCAGGGCCGGGTGGTCGTCATCCCCCAGGACTCCTACTACAAGGATTCCAGCCACGTTCCCGTGGAGGAACGGAAGAACATCAACTTCGACCATCCCGACGCCATCGACTGGAAACTGATGTGCCAGCAGATCCGGGAGCTCAAGCAGGGCAAGACCATCCAGCAGCCGGTGTACTCCTACATCACCTGCTCCCGCTCCACCACGGAAACCGTGACCGTGGAACCGGCCGAGGTGATCATCGTAGAGGGCATCCTCATCTTCACCTGCAAGGAACTCCGTGACCAGCTGAACATCAAGATCTTCGTGGATGCCGACGACGACGACCGCGTCCTCCGGATCATCGTACGCGACGTGGCCGAGCGCGGCCGCACCATCGACACCGCCATCGAGCACTACTGCGACACGGTGAAGCCGATGCACCTGCAGTTCATCGAACCTTCCAAGCGCTACGCCGACATCATCGTCCCCCAGGGCGGCCACAACCAGGTGGCGATCGACGTCCTCACCACGACGGTGGAGGAGGCGCTGGAGAAGAGGAGCCGCCGCCACAAATGAAACTGACCCCCGACCAGAAGGCAGGCCTGTACATCACCGCGATCGTTCATCTCGCGGTGATTATCATTTTGCTGCTTTGCCAGATCGGGTATTCCGTCCAGCGGGAGAACTCCTTCGTGCTGGACTTCACCAAACAGGAGGAACAGGAGCGCATCGAGAAGCAGGAAGAGCTCTCCCGCACGGCGCTCGCGCAGCTGGAAGACCTCCTTGCCGCCGCCCGCACCCAGCCCGTGCGGAACGTGACGGTGAACCGCTCCCAGCTCAAGGACGACCGCAACACCGACGCGGACCAGCTGTACCGCGATGCCGAGCGCCTGGCACAGGACCTCAAGGACGGCCAGCATCGGCAGCAGGACAATCCGGAGGATTACGTGCAGGATCCCGTCACGCCGCCGTCCGATCCGAAACCCCGCAAGCAGGAGACCTACAGCGGCCCTTCCGTGCTTTCCTGGTCCCTCGACGGCCGCAAGGCCACCCATCTTCCCATCCCCGCCTACCGCTGCGTCGGCGCCGGCGAGGTGACGGTCATCATCACCGTCAACAACCAAGGCACGGTCGTGGACGCCAAGATCGATGACGGCGCCTCCTCCAAGGACGGCTGCCTGCGCAGCTTCGCCACCCGCGCCGCGCGTTTGAGCAAATTCAACGCCTCCGCGACCGCCCCCGCCCGTCAGATGGGGACGATCACGTATCTGTTTATTGCGCAGTAAGATTTACTTCAGCGTTTCCAGCAGGAGCTTTTCCATGAGCTCGTAACCGGCCGCGTTCGGGTGGACGGTGTCGCCGGAGTAGTCGGCCTTGATCTTGCCGTCAGGACCGGCGAGGACGCTGCCGTAGTCGATGTAGGTGATGCCGTGGCGCTCGCAGTAGGCCTTCAGGCGGGCGTTGAGGCTCAGCACTTTCTCATAGGTGTCCGTGACCTCGGGTCGCCAGCGGAGGTTGTAGGAAGGCAGCAGGCCGCAGATGACCGGACGGATGCCGTTCTGCCAGCAGAGGTCCACCATCGACAGGATATTGGCATAGGTGACATCCTCCACATACGGGTCGCCCATGTTCTGGGCGATGTCGTTGATGCCCCCGAGGAGGACCATCGCGGAAGCGCCGATATCGATGACGTCGGCCCGGAAGCGGAGGAGCATCTGGGCGGTTTCCTCGCCGCTGATGCCGCGGCCGACGAAGCCGGTGGACGCGAAGAACTCCGGACGCTGACGGGCCCAGCCGTCGGTGATGGAATCGCCGTACAGGACCACGCGCGGGCCGCTGGCGGCGGGAAGCGCGGCATTGGCCTCCGCGTACCGGTTCAGATGGACGATCTTCTGCGCTCCGGCCCCGAAGCCCAGGAAGAGCAGCATCAACAAAAGAGCAAGCCTTTTCATATTTCAAGAGGGGCTAAATCAGTTCGTCCCGCTCCCGCATGTCCTTGAGCCTCAGCTGCAGGGTGGAGGAGCCGCGGTAGAAGTTCTCGACGATAGAGTAGCACACGTCGATGGGGTTGCCGGCCTTGATGTGGTCGTAGAAGTCCGCCATGTTGAAGCCGATGGCCGGGATCTGGCGATAGGGCTGGGATTCCTGCATCAGGTCCAGCTTGAGGTGCACGCCGCCGGCGCCCACTTTCCGGCCGTTGCCGGCGTCATAGACGTCCTCCGTAAGGAACACGGGATTGGAATTGCCGGGGCCGAAGGGCTGGAACTGCTTGAGGATGCGGAAGAACTTGGGGGTGATCTGCGAGAAGTCCAGGCGGGCGTCGATGTCCACGACCGGGGTGAGCTCCTGCTTGGTGATGTTGCCGGATACGAAGCGGTTCATCCGCCGGCAGAACTCCTCCAGGTGCTCCTCCTTCATCGTGAGACCGGCGGCATAGACGTGGCCGCCGAAGTTCTCCAGCAGGTCCGCGCAGCTCTCGATGGAGGCGTACAGGTCGAAACCGGCGACGCTGCGGGCGGAGCCGGTGATGAAGCCGTTGGACTTCGTCAGGACCACCGTGGGCTTGTAATAGGCCTCCACGAGGCGGGAGGCGACGATGCCCACGACGCCCTTGTTCCAGGTAGGGTTATAGACGATGGTCACGTTCTCCGTCTCCAGGGCTGTGCCGTTCTGGACCATCTCCAGGGCCTCCTGGGTGATTTCCCGGTCGATGTTCTTGCGCTCGTTGTTGTTGTCGTTGATCTTCTCGCCGATCTGGAAGGCGGAGCGGTCGTCCATCGCCGTGAGGAGCTCCACCGCGAGGCGGCCGGACTCCATGCGGCCGGCGGCGTTGATACGCGGGCCGATCTTGAAGACGATGTCGTCGATGGTCACGTGGCCGGGTTCCAGCTTCGCCAGGCTCAGCATCGCGAGCAGGCCCTTGCGGGGATTCTCGTTCAGCCGCTTGAGGCCGTAGTGCGCGAGGACGCGGTTCTCCCCCACCATGGACACGAGGTCGGAGGCGATGGACACCACCTGCAGGTCCAGCAGGGGTTCCAGGGTCTCGAAGTCGATGTTGTATTTCTGGGAATAGCCCTGGACGAACTTGAAGCCGACGCCGCAGCCGCACAGGTCGTCGAAGGGATAGTGGTCGTCCTCCCGCTTGGGGTCCAGCACCGCCACGGCGCCGGGAAGCTCGTTCTCCGGCAGGTGGTGGTCACAGATGATCACGTCGATGCCCTTGCTCCGCGCGTACTCCACCTTCTCGATGGCCTTGATGCCGCAGTCCAGGGTGATGAGGAGGTCGATGCCGTTGTCCGACGCCCAGTCCAATCCCTTGTAAGACAGGCCGTAACCCTCATCGTAGCGGTCCGGGATGTAGTATTCGACCCGCTTGGTGAAGCGCTTGACGAAGGAATAGACCAGAGCGACGGCCGTCGTGCCGTCCACGTCGTAGTCGCCGTAAACCAGGATCTTCTGCCCCTTGGTGATGGCCTCGTGGAGCCGTTCCACGGCCTTGTCCATGTCCTTCATCAGGAACGGGTCGTGGAGGTCGTCCAGGCTGGGCCGGAAGAAGCGGCGGGCCTGCTCGAAGGTTTCCACGCCGCGCTGGACCAGCAGCTCCGCCAGAACCCGGTCCACGCCGAGCTCCGTCGCAAGTCGTCCCACCTTTTCCGGATCCCCGGGTTCGTGGACGGTCCATTTACGTTCCGTGATGCCCATAGTCGTACAAATTTACGAAATCGGATTGGCAAAAGCAAGAAAAAAGCCCGGTCTCGTCCACGAGCCGGGCTTTAGAAATATCGCAGGCGACTATTTCAGCGCCTCGAGGTTGCGCGGGTTCTTGATGTCCTTGCCTTCGGCCGTATAGAGGTAGTCCAGCAGGGAAGCGTAGTGTTCCTCCACCTTGCCGCGGACGATCTTCATCGTGGAGTTCATCATCTTGTTGGCGATGGTGAATTCCTCGTCGCAGATGCCGACGGCGGTCGGGAGCCAGCGCTCGGGGAACATCCCCTCATGCTTGCCGCCCTTCTTGTAGGAGTCCACTTCCTGCTGGATGATGTCCAGCATCGCCTTGCGGCCTTCCTCGGAGGCGGCGTCGAGGCCCTGGGCCTCCACGGCCTCCTTCAGCGCGGCCTTGTCCGGCACGATGAGGGCGACGCAGTACGGCTTCTGGTTGTTATGCAGGACGCACGCGTTGACATACTTGGAAACCTCGGTGAGGTTGTCCTCGAAGCCCTCCGGGGAGTACTTCTCGCCGTCGGAGGAGATGAGAAGGCTCTTGAAGCGGCCCACGACATACAGGAATTCCGGGTCCTCCGGGCAGATGTAGCCCATGTCGCCGGTGTGGAGCCAGCCGTCGATGATGGTGTCGGCCGTGGCCTTGGGGTTCTTCCAGTAGCCCGCCATCACGTTCTCGCCGCGGATGACGATCTCGCCGCGGGTGCCGTGCGGGACTTCCTTGCCCTCGGCGTCCAGGATGACGATGTCCATCGGCTTCACCAGCCGGCCGGAGGAGCCGAACCGGGCGTGGCCCGCGGAGTTCGCGCAGATGATCGGGGTGGCCTCGGTGAGGCCGTAGCCCTGGAACATCGGCATGCCTACGGCGCAGAAGAAGCGCTGGAGCTCGATGTCCAGCAGGGCGCCGCCGCCCACGAAGAACTGCATCCGGCCGCCGAAGCTCTCGCGCACCTGCTTGAACAGGATCTTGTCGAACAGGGCCACGAGGGGCTTGCGCCAGAAGGTGCCGCCCGTGCCGCGGTTGTAGTATTCCTTGTTGTACTTGATGGCGTTGTTGAGGGCGAAGTTGAAGAGCTTCTCCACCTTCGGACCCTTCTTCTTGATGCCAGCCTCGATGTTCTTCTTGAAGTTGCGGGCGAGGGCCGGGACGGACAGCATCACGTGCGGGCGCGTCTCGGCGATGGCCGCCGGGACGTTGCGCAGGGTGGCAAGGGCGTTCTTGCCGATGGGCACGAAGGCGATGGAGCCGGCGTAGCCCATCATCGTGTACATGCCCGCCACGTGCGCGAAGCAGTGGTCCAGCGGGAGGATGATGAGCATCGTGGAGTCCGGGCCGATGGAGATGACCGAGTTGCCCTGGGCGACGTTGGCCGTGTAGTTGCGGTGCGTCAGGAGGATGCCCTTCGGGTCCGCCGTCGTGCCGGAGGTGTAGGAGATGTTCGCATAGTCGTCCGGGCCGATGGACTTGAAGCGGGCCTCGAACTCGTCGCGATGGGCCTTCAGGAACTCGTCGCCCATCTTCTGGATCTCGGACATCCGGATCTCCTTGGGCTCGAGCTTGTCATAGTCGAAGGCGGTGTCGTCGAACACGATGACCTTCTCCACGTCCGGGCATTCGGCCAGGATGGCGCGGATGCGGGGCAGATGGTTCCCCGAGACGAAGATGTACTTGGACTCGGAGTGGTTGATGCGGAACACGAGGTCCTTGCCTTCGCCGAGGTTCACGGAAAGGGGAACGTCGACGGCGCCGGCGTACAGGGCGCCGATCTCCGCCAGGATCCACATCGCGCGGCTCTCCGACAGGAGGGCGATCTTGTCGCCCTTCTTCACGCCCAGGGAGATGAGGCCGGCGCCGATGCGGTAGGCCTCGTTCCGGGTCTGCTCCTGGGTGATTTCCGTCCACTTGCCGTTTACTTTCTCGCGGAGATATACGTGGTCGGCGAACTGCCGGGTGTTCTTCTCGACAAAGTCGATGATGGTGGGTCTTTCTGTCATATTCAGGGATAGGTTTTAACGTAAAAACCCCGCCGTTACTCGGCAGGGAAAAGGCCGAAGAGCTCGGCGTCGATCTTGTCCGTGATGTACTGGAAGTCCTCGGGCTTGTTCTCGAACTTGATCTTGTCCACGTCGATGATGAGGAGGCGCGCCTTGTAGTCCTTGATCCAGTCCTCGTAGCGCTGGTTCAGGCCGGTGATGTAGTCGATGCGGATGGAGCGCTCGTACTCGCGGCCGCGCTTCTGGATCTGCGCGATGAGGTTCGGGATGGAGCTGCGGAGGTAGATCAGCAGGTCCGGCGGGTTCACCAGGGACATCATCAGGTCGAAGAGGTCGGAGTAGTTCTCGAAGTCGCGGGTAGACATCAGGCCCATCGCGTGGAGGTTCGGGGCGAAGATGCGGGCGTCCTCGTAGATGGTGCGGTCCTGGATGATGATGTCCTTCTGCTTGGAGATCTCCACCACGTCCTGGAAACGCTTGTTCAGGAAGTAGATCTGCAGGTTGAAGGACCACCGCTCCATGTCTTCGTAGAAGTCGGCGAGGTAGGGGTTGAAGTCGACGGACTCGAACTTCGGGGTCCACCCGTAGTGGGCGGCGAGCATCTTGGTCAGCGTGGTCTTTCCGCTGCCGATATTTCCGGCGATGGCGATATGCATAACTCAGTATATTTACGCAAAAGTAGCAATTATTTCAGAACAAACCATACAGTTCCGCGTCGATGCGGTCGGTGATGAGGGCGAAGTCCTCGGGACGGTTCAGGAAATCCAGGTTGTCCACGTCGATGGTGATCAGGCGGCCCGTGTAGCTGCCGATCCACTCCTCGTACCGCTCGTTCAGGCCGGCGAGGTACTCGATGGAGATGCCCTGTTCGTAGTCGCGGCCGCGCTTGGCGATCTGCGCGACGAGGTGCTCGATGGAGCTCTTCAGGTAGATCAGCAGGTCAGGCTGTTTCACCACTTCCATCATCACGTTGTAGGAGTCCATGAACGTGTGGTAGTCCCGCTCCGACAGGTTCCCCTGCGCATAGTTGTTCGCCACGAAGATGTTCACGCCCTCCATCACCGTGCGGTCCTGGATGATGACATCCTTGGACTTGCCGATCTCGATGACGTCGTGCAGCCGCTTGTTCAGGAAGTACATCTCCAGGGCGAAGGACCAGCGCTTGATGTCGGCGTAGTAGTCCGCCAGGTAGGGGTTGTAGGTCACCGACTCGAACTTCGGCGTCCAGCCGTAGTGCCGGGCGAGGAGGGTGGTGAGCGTCGTCTTGCCGCTGCCGATGTTGCCTGCGATTCCGATGTGCATGGGAGAAAAGGGTTATCTTTACAAACCTTAGATTTGCAGCGTAGTTGTCTGTTCCAAGGTTTGTATGACAAAAGTAGTAATTTTATGCCGATAAAGAAAGTTTAACAAAGGACAATGG
>ONEX01000001.1 GCA_900316955.1 uncultured Bacteroidales bacterium | reverse complement strand
TAAGTCAGCAAAGATGGCGTGTATGGGTCGCTTCTAAGAGCCCGAAATACTTTAGCGTACTTCCCAAAAAGTATCTTAAGGCGGCAGATGGCTCAATGTGTCCTCCAATCTGGGTTATCTACAGAATAATCGCTGGCCGATGGCATCCCTTCCCAAACGTCATAGATGATTACAAAGGAGCCACTCTTATGGACCGGTTGAGGGGTCGAGATGGTATCTCGGATAATTTGACTCAACAATGTGAATGCGACCAAATCGGGTGGAAAGAATAGATAAAAAATCGTAGTTACATGTCCTCTATAGCAAAACATAATGTGTCGTATTACTTCTTGCTCTCCATCCTCCTTATCGGTGCAATAATCATGTTGTATGCCGGCGTGTACGGCGTCTGGAGCCTATATAACAACCATCTGTTCAATACAAGAGGCTATGATACTACCGCCACGATTATCAAGAAGGATAATGGTAGGGCGCAATATGATATCGAGTATGATGGGGTGTATTACCGGAACTGGGTCAGTCTTTCGAAAAAGGCATTCCGAGACACTGAGATAGGCCAACGTTTTCGCGCTGTGATTCTGCCAGACATGTTGCCACACGACCATGAATTTGGGATCACGCCCCGGTACATCAAGATTATCCTATCTCCTCTCCCAGAATACGAGCAGAATTATGCGGAAGAGTTGGTTCGAATACAAGAGATGTATGGATTCGCCTGAATATTGATGATTGTTTCCCTTCATACCTGGTCTGATAATGACCGTGAATCACTGATCGTGCTGTGCAACGCCGTTGATAGAACCTTCCTCATACACTGAAGCGGATGCTGATTGGTGGCTTGGGATGGTGGCGGAAAATGAAGGCAAGGAGGGTGCCTGGCGGGCGACATTCTTGACTACCAGCCCGACCCGGAAGGCGCTGAAATGGTGGAGGATATCTATTCAGAATAATCAAACTCTCTCGGCACATAATTTGTCAATACTGTTGAGCCCTTCATATTAAGACTCTTACATGAAAAAGATACTTGTTTCTCTCATCTTTTTCACGCTTGCCGTGATTTCCAAAGCCCAGGAGACGGGCAGCAGTTCGCGTCGGTATCAATACCAAAACGTCAGGGTCAAGGCAATGGTTCTGGATGCGAAGTCGTCGCAGCCGATTCCCTATGTTACCGTGTACTTGATTCCGCAGGGCGACACGACCATCACCAATTTCTCCGTGTCTAGCGAAAATGGGCAGGTCGTGCTGGATAAGGTTGCATCCGGGAAATATGAGTTGAATGCCGAATTGTTGGGCTACAACACCTTCACGAAGGTTTACGACATCTACCAAGCACCGGGTTGGGACCTGGACCTCGGCACCATCGGCATGGAGGAAAGTACGGAGAGTATTGATGCCGCATCCATCACGGCAGCAGGAAATCCCATCACCATCCAGAAGGATACGGTCATCTACAACGCTTCTTCGTTCCGTGTCGGTGAAAATGCCATGCTGGAAGACCTGCTGAAGAAGATGCCTGGTATCCAAGTAAATGAGGACGGGACAGCAACGGTAAATGGCGAGAAGGTGGACCGGATTACCGTCGGCGGCAAGACATTCTTCTTTGGAGACCCGTCCATGGCGCTCAAGAATATCCCGGCCAAGATAGTTGAACGGATCAAGGTTTCCCGTCAGGAGAGCAAGAGTACGCAGATGGGCGGCATCAGCACAGAACTGACTAAGGAAACCGTCATGGACGTTGAATTGAAAGAAGAGTATCAGGAAGGCTGGTTCGGAGACGCCCGCCTGGCAGCAGGAGCCACACTTGGCGGCAACGAGAGCAACCCTTTCACTCAAGGCATCAAGTTCCTTTACGACGGTAGTGCGATGGCCTCCATTTACGGCAAAAAGGACCAGGCGGTCTTCATCGGCAATGCTTATAATATCGAGACACCCGGGTCAAGTGCCGGGTCAACGAACATTAGCGGCTTGCCAGAAGATGATTACACCGACCTCGGAGGACTTACCACCGCTATCAAGGGTGGAGTCAACTACAATACAAACCGAATCAAGAACTTCGAGACCACCATCTCGGCAAACTACAGGCATGTCACCAAGGACGATAGGAAGCGGACATCCCGAACTTCTTTTGTTACTGGGGGTGATGACCTTCTCACGGAAGGCGGAACGGATGCCTTCGGAAAGGAGGATCAGTTCCTTGTCAATATTGAATTGTCTAAGCAACAAGGTAGTTTGCTGGTAGACTTCACCCCAAGATTCTATTTCCGCAAGAGCAGCGTCAGTTCCACCAACTTTTCGGATACTTATTATGCCGGTACGGCTTCGCCTTTCAATACGTCGTCGGCATCCTCTCTTTCGGACAACAAGCAGTTCCTTTCCAGTGGAACCTTCGGGCTCACGGGTACGCAGCTCGGGAAAGCGGGGAGAAGAGTCGGTTTCAACCTGGACTACAGCGCCGGAGCCTCCAATGGAAACAAACTAGAGAATTCCCTGCAAACCCTCAACTACGGCATCCTGGGAAAGAAACTGGACTTGGATGGAGAAGTCTTTTACTATGAGCCTCTGAGCCCGCGTTGGGGTTTAGAAGCCACCATCTCCAACATCTACCAATCCAACCTCAGCGACCGCGGCGCTTTCAATGCAGATGGTAGTGCCAATGACTATTTTACCAACAAGACTAACCATCGTTTTCTGCAGGAAGGAGCAAGCCTGCTGACTCAGTTCAGTAATGATACCAGCACCGTTAAGTTCGGTATCACGGCTGCCGCATACAATGACTTGATGGACGCAACCATGCTTGGGATCAATACGGTAATCGGCAAAGGATACTGGCGTTTCCGTCTGTCACCGATTGCCATGTATTCCTATTCCAAGGATGGCCACGATTTGAGCCTTTCGTTTTCCAGTTACACCAGCCCGGTTTCCGGCAGGCAGATGATTCCGGTCCCGGACATCTCCAATCCGGTGCAGATTACTGTCGGCAACACTTATCTTAAGTCAGGCATAGGAAATAGTATTTCGGCTTATTACAACATGGTGAATTACACCACCTATACATTCCTGACTCTGTATGCTACGGCAGAATTGGAGACCAATGGGACGGTTTACGCCAGTTGGTTTGACAACACCGGTGCCCGATATGCAGTTCCCGTGAATGCCAGGAAACCGGGCACCACCGCCATGGTTTCGGGTATGCTCAATCAGCCTTTCGGCAAGCTGAAGAATTTCACACTGACCGTGGCCGCCATGGCAAACCTTAACAACCGTTATGGTTATCAGGCCCAAACCCTGCAGCAGGGACTGGATTTGACAGGCTTCGACTACAAGACCTTCATGGATGGATTCTGGGGAAACGAATCCGGCGACCACTTCTACAGCGGGCAGAGCGGCTTTGCCGAAAGCCGGACGACCTCCATCGATTGGGGCTTCGGCGTGGATCTCAAATACAACAGGGATTTCTTTACCGGAAAGGTAGATTTCAATCTGATGAACGGACGGGCGACCTATTCCCTAAACCCTGCCACCAATATGAATATATGGGAATACAACTACAGTGTCGACCTTCTCTTCCAACTCGACAATGACTGGGAAATCGGGACTGATGCTCGACATCGTTTTTTCCGCGGATATTCACCCGGCTACGGAAAGCCGGAACTGGACTGGAATTTGTCAGTCAGCAAAACCATAAAGTCGGTTACGCTGAGTCTGAAATGCAACGACATCCTCAATCAGGAACGCAGTCTGGCTCGTACGGTCGCTTCCGAATATGTCGAGGATTCTTACCGAAATGTCATGGGGCGCACAATCCTTTTCGGCATTTCTTTCAACTTCGGCAAACTCAACTCCAATAAGACATCGGCCGTTTCCAGTTCTATCAAGAGACTGGAATACTAAAAGCGCTGATGTCCGGGATTATTCTACTTGTTTCATCCCCCATGGGACTAAACAAAGATTACTCTTTTGCATAGTAGCCGCCGTTCCTGTCGGAATCTCGATGTTCAATCAGATCCTCTTTTATTAATATAGCAAGATGGCGGTCAATGGTGGGAATACTCCTGCCGACCAACTCAGCAATGCGCTTGCGTTGAAGACCAGGATTGCTTTCTATTACAAGGATTTCCTCTTCGCAGAATGCTCTCACGTCATCGAAGTTTGGCCGTGCCAATTATGGCCTTGATTTCCCGCTTCCGGACGATATTCTCGATGGAGATTGTGGTGAAGGTCGTTCAGCTTCACCTGGATGGCTGTCTGGTTGCCAGAGAGAACAATGTTCCTCACATAGTCCTCGTAGGTCATACCGGGGCGATGGGTGAGTAGGTCCACGGCGGTCAGTACGTCCTCTTCCACGCCCTCTGCGCGGAGGTCGTCAATGGTGATGTCGGAGTCTTCCACCACATCGTGCAGGAAGCCGGCCTTCTGCTCGGCCACGGTCTTGCCCATCAGTCCCACGGCCAGCACGTGCGCCACGGCAGGGTTTCCCACCATGTCCTTCATACCGTCATGGGCGTTGACGGCAATGCGGATGATGTCTTCAAGGGTAGTCATACGAAACTGGGTGTTCTTTGCGGAGGCAAAGATACACCCGGAATGTGCCAAAGTGCGACACAATGCGAACCGCTGTGTATCTCTTAGAATCCTTCAGGCCCACCCATCTGATCCAATAGGTCATGATAATCGCCTTCCTGGATGGCATCCAGTTCAGGGTCGGCATTCCCGCCTCTCTCGATGAATTCACGAGCCTTCTGGGCGGTATTCGGGTCTGGTTTCCAGTTTCCCGGGCCGTCAATGTGTCCGCCGATACCCATCTTACGTGCCTCCTCGGGAGTGAAGATTTCTTCATATGAACGAGGCCGCAGCTGCGCCTCTTTGGCCCTCGATTTTTTATCTTCGACATTATCCCGGATGATGATAATGATGGTGCCCAATATACAGACACCTGTGACTATCCAAGCCCAGACATTGACGTTCTTATACCAAGGCTTGACTTCAGGTTCTTTCTGTTTCCTTTCTTTTAATCCAGACTCCGAGACAAGCTTTTCACAATACGACAAGAACGACGGATCAAAGGTGTTTGTGTGTCGCCCTTCCGGGGCTGGCCTTTGGGCATGGGCAACACATTCATTTCTCGCCGCTTTCAAAGCGTTACTGGCTCGTGGGTTGTGATCAATATTCACAAGCGGCATGTATTCACCAATCAGCGCCTTTTCAACTTCATCCATGTGCGTCGTATCAAACTCAACAAAACTCACTTCCAGCGACACTCTCATCCAATTGCGGAGGCGTTCGGTATCTTCTTGGGAGAAACGAAAATTCCGCGTTCTCTTGCCATATAATGACCCGACTGGAGGCAAATAACCCAAGATGGCGCCAATGCTTCTAAAGAATGTCGCGGCGGACTTATGGTTCAGTTCCTGCTCCCACAACCTCTTTCTCAGCGATGTCGACGCCTGGCCGATATAGATAATCCTATCTTGCCTCAATTGACCAAATCTTGTCGGGAATGTGACGCCTTCCTTCAACCTGATGCAATACAGCCCCGGAGAGTCGGGTACGTCCATGGCCGTCAGTGAACCAACTGAACGGAAACGGTCGTATACCAGACCTTTTCTTGCTCTTTCAAGAGGAGATATGCTGTTACTTGCCAATGTCATAGCAGTTGTTCAGTCGCAAAGATATTGTATTCGGGCCATACTTACAAGTACTTCAAAATGCACTACCTACACTATCTTGACTATCATTTCTACCTTTCCAGGGTCATGTTCCTTCGGAATTTCCAGTTTGCAATACATTTCGAACTTCCGCAGCTTACGCAACTTCCGCACCGCATTATTTGACGCCTGGGGACAAGGTAGGACGAAAAGCTTTACGCAGGTTTCGCAATTTTTCTTTTTATGTGTCAGACCTCGGTAATTAACCAAAAAAGTAGCTATCAAGTCATAGAGATTTCGCAATAATATCGCAATAATTTCATAATAGTTTCGCAATAGCGATTGGATGTTATCTGTAACTTGTTAGTATTAAGCGTGTTGTGAGTTTAAGAAAGAGTTTTAGGTTAGAATTGCGGCCGCCGCTTGCTGGGAAGCACGCGGCGGTAGTCTTATATTACCCGCCGGGTCTGGGTTTTCCTGGTCAACGGATTACTGCTGCACGAAAGGCTTCAGGTCCTTCGCGGCGTCGGCGGCGGTGATGCGCACGCCCCCGTTGTCCAGGTCGATGAGGATGTACCGGTCATGGCCCATGCCCAGTTCTTTCATGTAGGAGAGCTGGCGGAGGCCGTGACGGGTCTCGATGCGCTCCACGAGGTCGTGGTGCTCCTCGGCCGTCATCGCATAGACGATGTCCACGCAGGCCTGGTCCACGGCCAGGATGTCGGTGGACGACAGGATGTCCACGTTGGGCGTGACCACGGGCTCGGCCGCGAGGCCTTCGCAGTCACAGGAGACGGACATGTTGCGCATCACGTTGACATAGGTCACGTGCTTGCCGAAATGGTCGATGGTGGCCTTGGTGGACTCGGTCATCCGCTCCATGAACTCCTCCTCGGCGATGTCCCACTGGTTGGGCTGGCCGGGGGTGGTGTGGATCCAGGCCTTGCCCACGCGGCCGTCGGCGCAGCCGATGCCGATGTTCTTGTTGCTGCCGCCGAAGCCGCCCTGGGTGTGGCCCTTGAAATGGGTCAGCGCCACCATGGAGTCATAGTTCACGAGGTGGCTTCCCACGGACATCTTGTCGAACCACTTGCCGCCGACCACCGGCAGCGTGAGGGTGTCTTCCTCGTCCATGATGTCCACCGGGCAGAAGGTCCAGCCATTGACCTGGATCGTCTTCCGATGGGCTTCCGTGGTGTAGCGGTCGCCTTCGTAGTAAGTGTTCGTCTCGATGATCGTCGCATCGGGCAGGTCCTTCTCGATCAGGGCCTTCACCCATTCGCGGGGAATGATGTTCGGGCCGTTCTGCTCGCCGGTGTGGAGCTTGACGCCCACGCGGCCCTGGATGTCGCCGCTCACTTTCTCATACGCGGCGATGAGCCCTTCGGGCGAAAGGTTGCGGGTAAAATAGACAACGGCTTCCTCGCCGTCCCGCTGGTCGTAAGGGACGTACTTGTTCCCGTCCTTGACGGTGGAGTTATTGGTCGTGCACATGGAAATCAGCAGCAAAGTGGTGATGATGGAAAGTCCTTTCATGGTGTCTGATGCTTATATCCCGCAATTTACGCATTTTCTTCCGGCCCGCAATGCGCGACAGGGCAAAAAAGAAAAACCGCCGCGTGTTTCCCAACAAGCGGCGGTCGCAATTCTAACCTAAAACTTAACCTATGAAAAAACTATTCGCCTAAATCTATTGCGAAATCCGTGCCAAAAATCGCGCTCCCTTCCCTAAAAATTGACTAACTTTGCATCCGCGTAAAACTTTTTGCGACATGACCATCGAACTTGAACAGAAACAGATACCGGTCCTGCTGCTGACCGGGTACCTCGGGAGCGGGAAGACCACGCTCCTGAACCGCATCCTCTCGAACCGCAAGGGCATCAAATTCGCCGTGATCGTCAACGACATCGGCGAGGTGAACATCGACGCGGACCTCATCGAGAAGGGCGGCATCGTGGGCCAGACGGACGACAGCCTCGTGGCCCTGCAGAACGGATGCATCTGCTGCACCCTGAAGATGGACCTCGTGGCCCAGCTGTCGGAGATCTCCGCGATGCGGAAATTCGACTACATCGTCATCGAGGCCAGCGGCATCTGCGAGCCGGCGCCCATCGCCCAGACCATCAGCACCCTGCCGATGTTCGGCCCCCAGTATGTCCATGAGGCCCTCCCCTACCTGGACTGCATCGTCACTGTCGTGGACGCCCTGCGGATGCGGGACGAGTTCGAGAGCGGCGGCGCGCTCCAGAAGGAGGACATCGGCGAGGACGACCTCGAGCGCCTCGTCATCGAGCAGGTGGAGTTCTGCAACATCGTCCTCCTGAACAAGGCGGCCGAGGTTTCTGCCGATGAGCTCGGGAAGCTCAAGGGCATCATCTCCTCCCTCAACCCCCAGGCCCGGATCCTGACCTGCAACTACGGCGACATCGACCTGGACGAGATCATCTACACCGGCATGTTCGACTTCGACCGGGTGGCGACTTCCGCCGCCTGGATCGCCGCCATCGAAGGCGAGGGCGAGGAGGAAGAGGCCGAGGGCGAGGCCCTGGAATACGGGATCGACACCTTCGTGTACTGCCGCCGCGAAGCCCTGGACCTGAACAAGTTCGACTTCATGGTGGCCCGCAAGTGGCCCGCGAACATCATCCGCGCGAAGGGCCTCTGCTACTTCTCCGACGACATCGACAAGTGCTACCTCTTCGAGCAGTCCGGCCGCCAGAAGAGCATCCGCGACGCGGGGCTCTGGTACGCGACGATGGAGGAGGAAGAGCTCCAGGAGCGCCTGGAACGCGACCCGGTCCTCCGCCGCGACTGGGACCCGGTGTACGGCGACCGCATGCAGAAGATCGTCTTCATCGGCCAGCACCTGGACAAGCCGGGGCTCACGAAGCTGATGGACGACTGCCTGGCGGAATAAAAAAAAGAATCCGGCTCTTTCGAGTCGGATTCATTTTTAAGGAAGACCTCTTAGTCGGCGAGGGAGAAACGACGGAAGGCGAGGACCTTCGCCTCCGGATCGGCGGCGGCGAGGGCGGCCTTGACGGTCTCCTTGTTGTCGCTGAGCTGGTACTCCTGCTCCAGGAGGGTGTTCTCCTTCAGGAACTTGGCGACGCGGCCCTTGGCGATGTTCTCGATCATCTGGGCGGGGAGGTTCGCGGCCTTCTCGGCACCGACGGTGGCGATGATCTCGCGGGCCTGCGCGGCCTGCTCCGGAGTCAGCCAACCCTTGGCGGTGTTGGACTCGATGTGATCTTCGCTGTCCACGTGGGCGGGGTTGATACCGGCCTTCTTGAGGGCGGCGTCAACGGCCTTCTGGACCTGCTCGTCCTTGGTCTTCTGGATGGCGACGGTCTTCTCGGACTCGAGCACCTCGGCGGGCACGGAAGCCTCGTCGACAGCGACCGGGTTCATGGAAGCGACCTGCATGGCGATGCCGCGGGCGATGGAAGCGGGAACTTCCTTGTTGAAGGCGACGATGGCGCCGAGCTTGCCATTGAAGTGGACATACTCGGTCACGAACGGAGCCTCGAGGGCGGCGTAGTAGGCGAGAACGTGCTTCTCACCGGTCTTGCCGGCCTGGTTGGTGATGTCCTCGTCGAGGGTGTAACCGTTGGACGTCTTCACAGCCTTGAGGGCAGCGAGGTCGGCCGGGAACTCGGCGATGGCGGCGTCGGCGATGGAAGCGGCGAGGGCCTTGAAATCCGGGGTGGCAGCCACGAAGTCGGTCTCGCAACCGAGGCAGACGAGGATGGCCTTTCCGTCTTTCACGCGGGAAAGGACGGCGCCCTGGGTGGTTTCATTGTCACCGCGCTTGGCAAGGGTGGACTTGCCCTTCTCGCGGAGGATCTCGACGGCACGCTTGAAATCGCCTTCGGCCTCGGTGAGGGCCTTCTTGCAATCCATCATGCCGGCGCTGGTCATGTCGCGCAGCTTCTTGATGTCAGCTAAAGAGATGTCAGCCATTGTTTTTATTCTTTATTAGGTTAATTACTCAGCCTGGGGAGCCTCTTCGGCAACCTCGACCTTCGCACCACGGCGGGGACGGAGCTTCTTGGCGGGAGCGGCGGCCTCCTCAGCGGCGGCGGGCTGCTCCTGGGCTTCCTTCTCCTTCTCGAGCTTGCGCTCCTCGAGGCCTTCCTGGATGGCGGCGCAGAGCACGTCCATCACGAGGGCGATCGACTTCGTGGCGTCGTCGTTAGCCGGGATCACATAATCAATCGGGGTGGGATCGCAGCAAGTGTCAACCATAGCGATCACCGGGATGTTCAGGCGGTTGGCCTCCCTGACGGCATTGGCCTCCTTCTGGACATCGACGACGAAAAGGGCGGAGGGGAGACGGCTCATGTCGCGGATGGACCCGAGGTTCTTCTCGAGCTTCGCGCGCTGGCGCTCGACCTGGAGACGCTCTCTCTTGGCGAGTTTCTCGAACGTACCATCTTCCTTCATCTTGTCGATGGTGTTCATTTTCTTGACGGCCTTGCGGATGGTCGGGAAGTTGGTGAGCATTCCACCCGGCCAGCGCTCGGTCACGGACGGCATGTTGACGGCGGCAGCCTTCTCGGCGACGACGTCCTTAGCCTGTTTCTTGGTGGCAACGAAGAGGACTTTACGGCCGCTGCGGGCCATCTCCTTGAGCACTTCCGCTGCCTCGTCGATCTTCACGACGGACTTGTGCAGGTCGATGATGTGGATTCCGTTCTTCTGGTCGAAGATGTACGGAGCCATTTTAGGGTTCCACTTGCGGGCAAGGTGTCCGAAGTGTGCGCCTGCATCAAGCAGTTCCTGGAAATTAGTTCTGGACATAATGTCTTTTGATTCTTTTTTGTTTTTCTCTTTCTTCAATCCGGAGTAGCGCCTCAGGCGGTCTCCGCAATTTTTCCGCAGTCTCGGCAATCCTTTTTGCAGCTCGGGAAGATTCTCATCCTCACCGGGATCGCAGGATTTGAGTGACCGGACTGTGCAAAAAGTAAATCAGTCCGATTCGCAAACTAACGCTTGCTGAACTGGAAGCGACGACGTGCGCCAGGCTGACCGGGCTTCTTACGCTCGACCTCACGGGCATCGCGGGTGAGGAAACCGGCGGCCTTCAGGGAAGCGCGGTAGGCCTCCTTGTCGACCTCGCAGAGGGCGCGGGAGATACCCAGACGGACGGCCTCGGCCTGTCCTTTGGTACCACCGCCCACGAGCGTGACCTTGACGTCAAACTGACCCGTTGTGCCGGTGACCTCGAACGGCTGGTTCACGATGTACAGGAGGGCGTCCTCCTTGAAGTACTCGTTCACCGGGCGGCCGTTGACGATGATATTGCCAGTGCCGGCGACAACATAAACACGAGCGACTGCTGATTTACGTCTTCCAAGGGCGTGTTTCTGTTCCATGTGCTCTGTTTAGATTTCGTTTAAGGTAATGGTTTTGGGATTCTGCGCCTGGTGCGGGTGCTCAGCGCCTGCATACACATACAGGTTGTTGATGAGCTTGTCACCAAGACGAGTCTTCGGAAGCATTCCGCGGACGGAACGGCGGATGAGTTCGGCCGGCCGGGATGCAAGGATCTCCTTCGGGGTGGTGAAGCGCTGTCCGCCCGGATAGCCGGTGTAACGGACATAGACGCGGTCGGTCATCTTCTTGCCGGTCAGACGGATCTTGTCGGCGTTGATGACGATCACGTTGTCGCCACAGTCCACATGCGGGGTGAAGCCGGGCTTGTTCTTGCCGCGAAGCACGAGGGCGACGCGGGAAGCCAGGCGACCCAGGATGAGGTCGGTTGCATCAATGACGAGCCACTCCTTGTTCACAGTCGCCTTGTTCAGGGAAACTGTCTTGTAGCTAAGTGTGTCCACTGTCTTGATAGTTAATGGTTTAACAATAAAAAAATGCGATCCCCACACTTTTTGGGGACCGCAAAGGTAGTAATTATTCGGGATATATCCAAATAATATCAGAAGGGAAGGGTGCCGTCGACCCACTCCACGTCAGTCTCGGGATAGTTCATCTGGGAGACGTACTTCTTGCCGGTCAGGGTGCGGCCATTGCCGGAATGGTCGGCGATGGTGTTGCCGCTGCCCTCGTTGAAGTACCAGGAGGCGACGAGGTCGGAGCCGGAGGCGTCCTTCTTGTACATATTGCCCGAGATTTCGGAGGCGCTGCGGGCGCTCTTCCACACGCGGGTGTAGGCGATGTTGCCCTGCACATAGCGGTTGCCGTCGCAGGCGTTGCCGATGATGAAGGAGAACGGGAGCTGCCACTTGGCGCCCACGCCGTTCATGTCCACGCCGTGGTCCTTGAGGTCGGCCGTGGCCTTCTGTTCGCCGTTGACGTACAGGTAGGCCTTCTTCGCGCTGCGGGAATACACGGCGGCCAGGTGGACCCATTGACCGGTGGTCCAGGGCGTCGCGAGCTTGATCTCGTTGTACTCGCCGTTGGCCTTCTTGTCACCGCCGCAGATGAGCTGGAACTGGCTGTCCTCGGTACGGAGGAGGAACACGCCCTCCACGCCCATGATGGACTCGTTCTTGCCGGGGTTGCCCGCGGTGTTGACCCAGGTCTCCATCGTCACCTCGTCCAGGTTGGCGAGGTCGGAAGGCCAGCTATAGTCGAAGAAGGCGGTCTTCATGTTGATGACCTTGGCCTCCACCGGCTGGGGCTGGCCCGGGATGTAGTGGAAGATGGCGTACCGGCCGTCGAAGGCCGATCCGGCCGCATCCACACCCACGACGAAGGCATAGTACTCGTCTTCCTCGCTGCCGTAGTAGTCGACAGTCTGGTCCGGCAGGCTGGAAGAAGCATAGTAGCTCAGCCATTCCTCGTTCTCGGCCGCGCGCGCTTTCATGAAGCCCACCAGGTCGCTGCCCACTTCGCTGGCCTTCGCCATGAAGATCAGGTGCATCGGCGAGGTGCAGGCGGTCAGGTTGAAGCCGAAGTAGGTGCTGCCCCACTGCTCGACGTCACCGAAGGTGCCCTTCCAGATCTTGCTGCAGTCGGTCCAGACGAGGTCGTCGCCCGTCACCTTCACGGGGATGGAGGCCTCGAGGTCGCCGAACTTGGCGATGATCTCGGCTTCGCCCGGGGCGCCGGCCACGACCGTGTAGTAATTGCTGTAGTACAGGCGCAGGGTCACGACGGTCTCGTCGGAAGAGGAGAAGGTGATGTCGCCCGTATCGGTGCAGTCATCCGGCAGGAGCTTGGCGCTGAAGTAGTTCAGGGTCTTGCCGGCCTTGAGCTCGATGGAGCTGATCGGGGTGTTGTTCCAGCCCTGGGTGAACTGGATGCCGGTGGCATGGACCGGATCGGGCTCGCGGGCGGTGAAGTTGTACACGAGGTACTCGCCGGTGAACTCGAACTCGGAGTCATAGCCGAGCACGTAGGCCACGGCCTCGCCCTTGTCCTCGTAGGTCTTGGTCTGGGTCTCGCCGGTGCCGAAGAGGTTCTTCGGGCTCTGGCCGGCGTCCTTGCGCTCTTCGACCTGCTCGTACACGGTGTTGGCGATGGTCTCGACATCCGTGAACTTGTCGGCGGAAACCACGCCGAAGTAGGCGTATTCCCCGTCGAAGCCCTCGAGCTTCACTTCTTCGTTGGAACCGGAGATCCGGCCGTACCAGTCCTTCTTCCACTTCGGGGTGTCGGTGATGGTCCACACGCCGGCGCGGTCGACGAGCGTGATCTTGTCGGCCACAGTCACCTTGCAGGAGGCGGTCAGGCCGTTCTGGGAAGCGGTGATGGTCGCCTCGCCGAGGCCGACGGCCTGGATGAAGCCGTAGCTGACTGTGGCTACCTTCTCGTTGGAGGACTTCCACTCGAAGTCCTGCTTGTCGGTCGTCTCTTCCGGCAGCAGGGTGGCCTTCACCTTGGTGGCGCGGCCGACGAGGAGGTTGATTTCGCTCTTGTTGAGCTGCAGTTCCGTGGCGGGAACCCGCTCGGCGAACACGTTCACGATGGCGGTGACACTCTGGTCGCCGGCTTCCGCCGTGATCAGGGCGACGCCCTTGGCGAGGGTGGTCACGTTGCCTTCCGCATCGACGGAGGCGACGGAATCGTCGGAGGACTTCCAGGTGAGCTTGTCCACGGAGGCGTTCTCCGGGACGAGCGCGACGGTGAGGGCCACCGGCTCGCCGATGACCACGTAGCTGGTCTTCGGGCTGATGGAGAGACCCTGGAGGGTTTCTTCGGCCGCCGCAGGGACCGGAAGCGGATTGGTCGTATCCTCATAGGTGTCCACCTTCGTGCAGGCGAACGCGGACATCAGGGCCGCAGCGGCAAAAATGGAAAATATCTTTTTCATGTTCTTGTTTCTTATAAAGTTCCTTTGATTTGGAGCGGCGCGGCCGCCACCCCGTCCACGGTGATGGTCAATGTTTCCGTGACCTCGGTCCCGAGGCGCTTCCAGCGGGCGTCATAGACGCCGCGGAGGTCCGCCCGGCTCCGGGCCGGGATCGTGGCCGGCGCGTAGAGCTTCACGCGGCGGGGCGCGGTGATCTCCAGGGTCATTTCCTCGTCCGTGTCGTTGTACAGGGGAATCGAGAACGCGAAGTCCCCGAAGGAATCCCACGCCAGCGCATTGACGGACGTGTCGGTCCGGAGGCCCTGCCCCAGGTCTTCCGCATAGCGGATCTTGCCTTCCGACTCGTCGCGGAGCACATAGCCTTTCACGGCGATGGAGCTCAGGACGTTGTCGGTGCCGTCGGAAGTGACCACGGTCAGGTAACGGGTCTGGTCGCCATAGAGGCTCTTGGGGTCGAAGACCGCCACGAGGATGCCTTTCCCGCCGGGGCGAAGGCTCCGCGTGTCCACCTCGCCGGTGAAGCACCCGCAGGTGGAATGGACCTCCAGGATGGTAACCGTCTTCCCGGAAACATTTTCATAAGGGTAACGGAGGGTGATGGCACCGCTGTCAAAGCGTACCGTGTCCACAGCCTGCTCCGGTTCGGAGAAGCGGAGCAGCGCACTCCCCTGCGCCCCCGCCGCCAGCGGCAGGCAGAGGCACAGAAGGATCGCTATGGTACGGATCTTTTCCATTATTCGGGGCAGCGGATATTGGCTTCGGTATAGGTGACACTGCCGTGGGCGATGCCGTCATAACCGTTGCCGGTGAGGTCCTTGCCGCGGTTTTCGGCATCCAGCTTCCAGTAGCCCAGGAGCTTGTTCTCGCGGGCTTCCTTCACCGGGTCGGCGATGGAGCACTGGCCGTTCACGAGCTCGGTCGGGGACAGCAGGCGGCCCCATACGCGGGCCTCGCTCACCTGGCCGTTCAGGTAACGGCCTTTCTCGGACATGCCGATGGCGAACTTGGAGTTATAGACCTTGCCCAGGTTGATGCCCTTGCCGCCCATCGGGGTGGAGCTGTCCAGCTCGCCGTTGATGTACAGGTCGCAGGTCTGCTTGATGCCGTCGGCGACCACGGCGATGTGGTACCACTTGCCCGTGTCGAAATGGGCCTTGGAGGTGATGGACACGCCCTGGCCGGCCAGCTGGAGCTGGTTCGGGTCGCAGGAAATGTCGCCGAAGCGGAGGAGGAAGTTCTCCTCGACGCCGATCACCGAAGAGATGAACGGGTTGGCGGAAGCCCAGCTGTTGGCCTTCACGCGGATCTCCATCGTGCAGACTTCCAGGGAGAGGGCCGGGTCGGAGACCGTGGTCGGCATCTCGAAGTAGGAACCGCCGGGGAGGTTCGCCGCGGAGGCATAGACATAGCCGCGGATCACGAGGAAGGCGTACTCCTCGCCCGGAACCGGACGCTGGGAGGTGCTGGTGCCCGTGATCTTGAGCGGCAGGCAGTAGATGACGCCGTTCTTGAAGCCGTCGATGTTCACGTCGGCGGTGACGGGCTCGGAGACGGCGCTGCCGGCCTTGATGACGGTGTTCTTCTTATTCAAGGTGACATTGGCTTCCGGGAGGAACCAGTAGTTGGTGCCCTGGGCCTGGTTGAAGGCCGCGAGGACGGCCGTGTCGCGGACCGGCTCGAAGTTCACGGTCACATCCTTGTCCACCTTGACGGAGGAGGCGATGGTGAAGGTGACGGGGCCGGACGTCTCCAGGAAGGCGGCCATCTCGCCGCTCTCATTGGACTGGAAGGCGACGATTCCGTTCTCGTAGAGACCTTCGGAGTCGATCAGGCTCTTCTGGCAGGCGGCCAGGAGGGTGATGGCGCTGAGCGCTATGATGATCTTTTTCATACGGATGGCTTATTTATAGTATTCGACCTGGGACTGGGCGCGGATGCCCATGATGTGGTGCTGGTAGCGCATCGTCTTGCCTTTCTCGGCGCCCTCGGCCTCCAGACGCCAGTCGCGCTGGCCGTGGAAGGAGGCGAAGCCGCCCTTGTGGCCATACTGCTGGCCGCAGGTGGAAGGCTGGAACCGCGCCATCTGCTCGAGGTTGTGGCAACCCTCGGAATAGGTGTCGCCCACGTTCTCGGTGACGATGATCTGGGCAGGGACCCAGCCGTTCGCCCGGTCGAGGTTGCTGCCGAAGTCGCCCTGGGAAGCGGGGCTCGCGCCACCGGTGGAACCGTACTTCTGGTAGATCCAGAAGTTGCAGAGCTTCGCAAGGTCCTTGTCGCCGGCGCCGCTGTTGCGGTCGATGATGAGGAGCGTGCCCTCGTTGCCGGACTTGGGACCGATGAACTGGGAGAGGTAGGCCACCATCGTGTTGAACGCGGTGCCGCTGAGCGGGTCGCCTTCCGGCTCGTAGTCCAGGTCGTAGCCGTCCAGGCCGTACTGCTCGATCTCGTCGAGGAGCACCTGGGAGGCGTAGACGCACCACTCCGGCCATTCGGGACCGCCTTCCGCTTCGCGGGAGTTCGCGCCCTTGCCCGGGTGGGCCTGCACGTCGGCGCGCAGCGCGGCGTTGCCGGCCTCCAGGGCGGCGGACTCGAGCTCCTGGGCGGTCATCTTGCCCTGGAGGATCTTGCCCATGTTGTCATACTTGTAGGCCTCGTACGCCTTCATGAAGGAAGGGATCTGGGCCTCCATGCCCCAGCGGGCGTTCTCGAGGATGCGGGTGATGCGGCAGCCGACCACCTTCATGCCCTTGATTTCCTGGCAGGCCTTCATCTCCTGGTAGTCCAGGGAGCCCTTCTTGGGGCAGCCGCCCCAGAGGTTGATCACGTCCACGCTGTCCGGGATGTCCGCGAAGCGGAACGCCATCGAGCCGTAGTCGGCGAAGAAAATGTAGGAGATGCTGCGGGTGGTGATGCCGTCCGCGTCGAAAGCGGCCTTCTTCCAGTCCCGGAGGTTCTGGTAGTAAGCCTCATCCCCGATGGTGTTCACCGTGCCGGTGCCCTGGATGAACTCGGACCAGGCCTCGGCCTGGTGGATGCCGGAGGTGCGCTCGATCTCCAGGGACTTCACTTCCTGCACCTTTTCGCAGGAGGCGAGGACCAGGGCGGCGCCCATCAGAATATAGAGTGTCTTTTTCATGACCATTTCGCTTTAAGGGTTATTTGCGGTCCCACCATACCTTGGTGCCGCCGTTGTCCGCCTTCTCGGAAGCGGCTTCCTTGGCCTCGGTCACTAGGAGGGAGACGCCTTCCTTGACGTTGGCGTTGTTGGCGGTATATTCGGAGGTCGGATACACCAGACGGCGGATCTGCTTCTGGGTGTCGATCAGGCCGCCGGAGTTGTTCGTGGCAGTCGGGATCACCCGCGGGTACCCGGTGCGGCGGAACTCGGCCCAGGCCTCCATGCCCTCGGGAAACATGGCGATGTACTTCTGGGTGAGGATCTGCTCCAGGTGGCCTTCGGTCTCGCTCTGGCTGTCCCAGGAGACGGCGACGTCGGTGAGGTTGTTGCCGTAGGAGTTGCCGCCGGTCACGGGATCCGTGTAGGAGCCCACGCCGTCGGTGCCGCGGAGGTACGCGTCGGCGCCGGAAGCGCCGGCGAGGGCGAAGCTGCGCTTCACGCCGGCCTCATAGGCGGCCTTCGCGGCGGCCGCATCCCCCTGGCGGAGGAAGAACTCGGCCTTCAGGAAGTCGGCCTCGGCGCCGGACATCCACTTGAGCGGATCGGCGTTCGTGCAGTTCACGCGGGACCACAGGGTGGACTTGGGATAGTTGCTGTCCACGGCGGCGCCCATGCGGACCCCATAGTACTTGCCGTCGGAACCGGCGGTGAAGTAGGAGGCGCGGCGCGGGTCGTTGTAGCTGTTCATGTAGGTGACGATGGTGGCGCCGGCCTTGGCGTCGCCGTCGTTGAAGTTGTACTCGATCACGAAGATCGGGTTCTCCCACGCGCCGGCGCCGGGATGGAGGACGACGTCCTCCTGGATGAAGCCGGCTGTGCTGGCGAGGGCCTTCTCCGCCTCGGCCTGGTACAGGGCCTCGTCGGCGTAGGCCACGCGGGTGGCGAGACGCAGGCGGAGCGTGTTGGCGAAGGCGACCCACTTGGCCATGTTGCCGTAGAACACGTTGTCATAGTCCTCGAGGTAGGTGGTCGTGCCGCCGTTCACGAGTTCCTGCAGCGTCTCGATGGCGCGGTCCAGGTCCTGGAACATGGCCCGGTACACCTCTTCCTGGGTGTCATAGGCGACGTGGTTTATGCCCGTACCCAGCTGGGTGTAAGGGATGGGGCCGTAGGCGTCGGTGACGCGGTGCATGACCGCCACCTTCAGGACGTCGCCGAGGGCGGCGTCGTAGGGGCTGTTCTCCCGGAGGGCGTTCAGCTTGGCCCAGGGAGCCATGGCGCGGACGAAAGCGTCCTCGAACAGGGCCTTGGTCCAGCCGTCGGCCACGAGGTTGTACTCGTTGGTCTGGTGGAAACCGCTGTTGGAAGCGGCCTCATAGTTGGCGAAGATGTTGCCCGTGAGGCCCTGCACCACCTGGTAGGAAGCGGAACCATACTCGTTGGAACCGTCATTCTGGTAGGAAGGAAGCACGTTCGCAATCATCTGGGAGATGTACGAACCCGTACGCATGTTGTCGTGGTCCATCATCTCCTCGTTCGCCTGCTCCTGGTTGGTATTGCGCGCCGTGAAGTCCTTGACACAAGAAACGGTGCCCAGGGAGACGGCGACGGCGAGAGTAAGAGTAAGTATCTTGTTCATAGTCTATAGCCTCCTTATTCATTAACGATACGAACGGTGACGCGGCGGTTGGCCTCCGGGGATGCGGACTTGTTCCAATCGCCTTCTTCAGAGGTATAGGAGATCCGGTTCGGGTCGATGCCCTCGTCGCGCAGCTTCGCGGCCACGACGGCGGCGCGCTTCGCGGCGAGCTCGCTGTTGATGGCGGGCGTACCGGTGGCGGTGTCAGCATAACCGGTCAGGACGACCTTGGCGGAAGGGTTCTCCTTGAGCACCTGGCACATACGGCCGAGCTTGAAGGAATCCTCCGGGCGGAGTTCGGTCTTGCCGAGGTCGAAGTTCAGGTCGGTGACGTAGATTTCGGTCTGGACCTCACTGGGAACGACCTTGACCACTTCCTTGACGACCTCCACGGGGACCTTCTTCTCGACCACCTTCTCCACGATCTTCTCGATCACGCGGGGCTCGGCGGGCACGTAGGCGGGAGCATCGGCCTTCGCGGCCTTGACACCCTTCTTGCCGAGCTTCACCTTCACGGAGAAACCGAGGTTGCGGGTGGAAGGAGCCATGAACAGGTCGATGCCGGCGCCGTAGTTGCCGGCGTTGGAGACCTGCTCGGGATCGAACGGAGCCTTGCACAGGAGCATCGCGAGGTTGCGGCCCACGACGGCGAGGTTCAGGCTCTCGATCCAGGGAATCCGCTTCCCGAGGGGAATCTCGTAACCGAGGGAGACCTCGGCGAGGCGGATGTTCGTCATGTCATAGACATAGTAGGCGCCGAGCGCGTTCTGGCCGTCGGCGCCGGAGATGGTCTGCCAATAGTCCTGGGCGCTCACCTGATAGTAGTTGCGGGCGTTGCCGAAGATGCCGGCGGGGGCGAAGTTGAAGCCCTCTTCGCGGCCTTCGAGCGTGCGCTTGGTGACGCCGTAGGCATCCATCGTGGCCTCGGTGAGGGACACGCCCACGCCGCCCTTGCGCATGGTGAACATGAACGCGAGGTTCAGGCCCTTCCAGGAGAACTGGTTCCGCCAGGAACCGGTCCAGTCGGGATTGGTGTTGCCGGCGTACCACATCGTGTCGGGCGTACCGTCATTGGGAGCCTTGTGCATGACACCGCCCTTGTCGGAAGGAGTCACGTACGGGGTGCCGTCCTCGTTGGTCGCGAGGCCGGCGACGTACATCTCGCCCACGGGACGGCCCTCGATGAGCCACATGGTGACACCGGAGGTGCCGCCCACGCTCTCACGGGTGCTCACGTAGTGTTCGTTGCCGTTGGTGTAGTCCAGCAGCTTCGCCACCTTGTTCACGTTCTTGGTCCAGATGAGGTTCGTGGTCCAGTTGAAGTCCCCGAAGTCCTGGGTGAACATGCCGGAGAGTTCCACGCCGCGGTTGTCGATCCGGCCGGCGTTCACGTAGTAGGTGCTGTAACCGCTCGTGGAGGCGTTGGTCGGGGTGAAGACCTGGTTGTAGGTGGAAGACTGGTAGTAGGTGCCGGCGAGCTGGAGCTTGCTCTTGAACAGGCGGACGTCCGCGCCCACTTCCCAGGAGCGCGTGCGCTCGGGCTGGAAGTCGGGGGCGGTGGCCCAGGTGTCGATGCGGGCGGTACCGCCCATGACCGGGTGCGTACCGTTGAAGATGAAGCGCTCCACCGGGTTACCCACCTCGGCGTAGGAAGCGCGGAGCTTAGCGTACGGGATGAAGTCGGACTTGCGCTCGAACATCTCGGTGATGAGCCAGGAGGCGCCCACGGACGGATAGAAGAAGGGCTTCACGCCGTTCGGGCCGGCCATCTGGGAGGCCCAGTCCTCGCGGGCGGTCGCCTCGAGGAAGAGGTAGTTCTTGAAGCCGACGTTCAGGGTGCCGAACACGGACTGCGTCTGGTCGCGGAAGGTGGCCTTGTCGAAGGCCTTGCCCGTCGCCATGTTCGAGAAGGTGAACAGGTTCGCGACGCCCAGCAGGTCGCCGCCGAGGGAGGTTCCGCGGTAGAAGTAATCCTCGATGGAAGCGCCCAGGACGGCGTTCAGGGAGAACAGCGCGTCGTCGCCGAAGTTCTTGTGCAGGTTCAGGAGCACGTCGGCGTAGCTCTGGGTGGTCTTCTGGTCGTTATAGTAGTAACGGCCGAACTTGCCGGCGAACAGACCGTTGGAGGAAGCGTAGTGCTTCTCCTCGCCGATGGTGCTGTTGTTGTCCATCCGGACGCGGGTCTGGATGTCCAGCCAGTCGGTGATGTCGTAGCTGACGGAACCGCCCAGGATGTAGCGGTTCTTCTGGGTCTGGAACATATTGCGGTTCACGGTCCAGTAAGGGTTCTGCATGGACATCTCGTAAGCGCTCCAGTACTGGGTCGGGAAGTTACGGGTGGCGTTGTAGCGCTCGAACACCGTGTAGGCGTACAGGTTGTCCGACGGGGACATCAGGTACAGCGGCACGAGCGGGTTGTGGTACAGACCGCCGGAGAGCATGTTCTGCTCGTTCACGCGGATGAACATCCCGAGGAAGCTCAGGTGGAGCTTGTCGTCGAGGTAGTCGGCCGTGTGGCGGAAGGTCGCGTTGAAGCGGTCGTAGTCATTGTTCGGGATGATGCCCTGGGCGTCGGTGTAACCGGCGGAGAAATAGGTCGTGGAGTGCTCGCGGCCGGCGGACACGCTGAAGGAATGGGCGGTGTTGTAGCCGGTCTGGAAGAAATCCTTGATGCTCCAGTCGGGAGCCGCCTCGAGCTTGCCGCCCCAGGAGGCGTAGGAACCGGGCTTGGCGCCGTAGACGCTCTGGCGGCCCGGAAGCATCAGCGGGGAGGAGAAGGTCGTGTTGTTGGAGTAGGACACGTGGAAACCTTCCTCACCGGTGCGGGAGGTGAGCATGAGGATACCGTTCGCAGCCTTGTAACCGTACAGGGCGGCGGCGGAGGCGCCCACGAGGGCGCTCATGTCGGCGATGTCCTCGGAATTGAGCATGGACATACCGTCACCGGAGAGGCCGGAGCCGGAATAGATGCTCCAGGAGTCGCCCGGCGTAGTCATCGACAGGGTCGGGAGCGGAATGCCGTCCAGGACGTAGAGGGCATTGTTGGAGTTCTTGATGGACTTCGCGCCACGCATGACGACCTTGGTCTCACCGCCGGCGCCGGCGGCCGTCTCGTTGATCTGGACGCCCGCGATCTTGCCCGCGAGGGAATTGACCATGTTGGCTTCGCGCGTGACGAAGACCTTTTCGTCCAGTTTCTGGACATTGTAGGTCACGGCCTTCTCGGCGCGCTTGATGCCGAGGGCGGTGACGACGACACCTTCGAGGAGGGTGGAATCCTCCTGCAGGGTGACGTTGATGACATCCTGTCCGGCGATGGCCATCACCGCATCCACCATTCCGATGTAGGAGTAGCGGAGCTGGGCGGCGTCGGCAGGAACTTGCAGCGTGTAGTGTCCGTCGATGTCCGTGATCGTGCCGATGGTCGGCTGGCTCTCGACGACTACGCCTGCCCCGATCAGCGGTTCACCGTTCGCATCCACCACGGTACCCGTGACGGTACGCGTCTCCTGGGCGAAGCCGAGGATCGCGACAAACAGTGAGACAGCGACAAGGCAGAATTTCCTTAAGCTGTTGTTACACATTATGTTGATAAAATTTGGTTGGTATTTATCGTTTAGGTTCTCGTCGCAAGAACAAATTTTGCGGCCGCGAATTTACCCTTTCATCTTATGAAAAGCAAATAAAAAGGGATATTTTGAACAAAAATCCACCAATTTTTGACAATTTTACTTATAAATTGCAAGAAAGCAGAAATCTCATTTTTTCCGTATCTTTGCACCGCCATGAAGATTGCGGACATCGACCTGGGCGAGCGCCCCGTGGTGCTGGCGCCGATGGAGGACGTGACGGACGCGTCCTTCCGCATCCTGTGCCGCGAGGCCGGGGCGTCGATGGTCACGACCGAGTTCGTCCCCTCGGACGGGCTCATCCGCGACGCGTCGAAGGCCATCGCCAAGATGCGCACCCTCGAGGAGGAATCCCCCGTCGCGATCCAAATCTACGGGCACATCCCCGAGTCGATGGTCGATGCGGCCCGGATGGCCGACCGCGCGGCGGAGCTCGCCGGCGGGCACGGGGCCGACACGATCGACATCAACTGGGGCTGCCCGGTGTCGAAGATCGCGGGCCGGGGCGCCGGCAGCGGCATGATGCGCGAGCCGGACAAGCTCGTCGCCATCACGAAAGCCGTCGTGGAAGCCGTCAAGACGCCCGTCACGGTGAAGACCCGCCTGGGCTGGGACGACAGTTCCAAGATCATCGTGGACCTCGCCGAAAGGCTGCAGGACGTGGGCGTCCAAGCCCTCACCATCCACGGCCGCACCCGCTGCCAGATGTACAAGGGCGAGGCCGACTGGACCCTCATCGGCGAAGTCAAGAACAACCCCCGGATGCACATTCCCATCATCGGCAACGGCGACATCAATTCCGCGCAGCGCGCGAAGGAGATGTTCGACCGCTACGGCGTGGACGGGATCATGGTGGGCCGCGCGAGCTTCGGCCATCCCTGGATCTTCACGGAAATCCGCCACCTGCTGGACACCGGCGAGGAGATGCCGCCGATGAACGTCCGCGACCGCGTGGCCCTCGCCAAGCGGCACTTCGGTCTGTCCCTGGACCTCAAGGGTCCCGTCACCGGCGTCCTGGAAATGCGCCGCCACCTGTCCTGCTACTTCAAGGGCCTCCCCGGCTTCAAGGAAACCCGCATCAAGCTCGTCACCTCCAAGGACCCCGACGAAATCCTCCGCACCCTGGACTATGTCGCGGAAAGATGGGGAGAAGAGGCGCCGGCGGCGGAATCGGCGTACGGAATTTGACGCATTTTTCTTATCTTTGTGGGATTTAAATCTGATCCCGCCATGGAAAAACATATCAAGACCATCGGCATCCTCACTTCGGGAGGCGACGCCCCCGGAATGAACGCCGCCATCCGCGCCGTCACGCGCACCGCCCGCTTCAACAACATCAACGTCATCGGCATCCAGCGAGGCTACCAGGGCCTGATCGACAAGGAGTTCCTGAAGTTCACCTCCTCCTCGGTGTCCAACACCATCCAGCGCGGCGGCACCATCCTCAAGACCGCCCGCTGCAAGGATTTCATGACCCCGAAAGGCCGGAAGATCGCCCACGAGAACATGGTCGAGGCCGGGATCGACGCCCTCATCGTCATCGGCGGCAACGGGTCCCTCACCGGCGCGCAGCTGTTCGCGCGGGAGTTCGACATCCCCATCATCGGCCTTCCCGGCACCATCGACAACGACCTGTACGGGACGGACGCCACCATCGGCTACGACTCCGCGCTGAACACCATCGTCGAGTGCGTGGACAAGATCCGCGACACCGCGAACTCCCACGACCGCATCTTCTTCATTGAGGTGATGGGCCGCGACGCGGGCTTCCTCGCGCAGAACAGCGCCATCGCCTCCGGCGCCGAAGCCGCGATCATCCCGGAGAGCGCGACGGACGTGGACCAGCTCGCGGACTTCATCGAGCGGGGCAAGCGCAAGTCGAAGAACAGCGCCATCGTCCTCGTCTCCGAGGCGCAGAAGGACGGTGTCGGCGGGGCCTTCTACTATGCCGAGCGCGTCAAGAAGGAATATCCCCAGTTCGACGCCCGGGTGACCATCCTCGGCCACCTGCAGCGGGGCGGCACCCCGTCGGCCTACGACCGGATCCTCGCGTCCCGGATGGGCTACGCCGCCATCGAGGCCCTGCTCGAGGGCCAGCGGAACATCATGGTGGGCATCAAGAACGACGAAATCGTGTACGTCCCCATCTCCCGGGCCGTGAAGATGAACAAGCCCATCAACCAGGAGCTCATCACCGTGCTCAACGTGCTTTCCATGTAATCCCCCATGATCTACCGCATCATCCTCTCCATCAGGCATTTCCTGTTCGACAAGGGTTGGAAGAAATCATATAGGGCGGATGTTCCCACCATTTGCGTGGGCAACATCACCGTAGGCGGCACCGGCAAGACCCCGCACACGGAGATGATCCTCCGGATGCTTCTCCGCAGCGATGACTGGGCCTATTCCGACATCGCCGTCCTCTCCCGCGGCTACAAGCGGAAGTCCAAGGGCTTCCAGAAGGTGGGCCGCGACGGAACCGCACTCCTGTACGGCGACGAGCCGCTGCAGATCGCGAAGAAGTTCCCCGTCGTGACCGTCGCCGTGGACAAGGACCGGGTGGAAGGCTGCCATTTCCTCACCCACCCCGAGGAGCTCCAGACCTCCAAGAAAGCGAAGAACTGCCTGGACAAGACCGTCCCGGAAGCGGACCTGATCGTCCTGGACGACGCCTTCCAGTACCGCCGGCTCAAGGCCGACGTGAACATCGTCCTGGTCGATTACAACCGCCCCGTGCAGAAGGACAAGCTCATGCCCTGGGGCCGCCTCCGCGACCTCCCTTCCCGCCTGAAGGCGGCGGACATGGTCATCGTCACCAAGTGCCCGTCCTACCTGGACGAGTGGGAGAAGGGGAAATGGGCCAAGCAGCTGGGCGTCGAGAACTACAGCACGGCCACCTGCACCGGCACCCGGAAACTCCGCCGGGGCAAGGAGAAGCAGCAGACCGTCCTGTTCACCACCATCGGCTACGAGCCCATGGTCCCGGTGTTCCCGGAGGAGGCCGACAGCCGCTTCATGTACGCCCAGCGCCTCATCCTGTTCACCGGCATCGCCAAGGACATGCCCCTCAGGGCCTACCTCTCCGACAAGTACAAGGAAGTCAAGCGTTTCTCGTTCCCGGACCATCACAAGTACACCAACGGCGACATCGCCAAGGTCGCGCGCGCCGTGCAGGAGTTTCCGACGGCCTGCGTCGCCACCACGGAGAAGGACGCCCAGCGCATCGTGGATACGAAAAAGGTACCCGAAACCCTGCGCAAGCGCTTGTTCCAGGTACCGATCAATATCCAGTTCCTCTCCCCGGCGGAGCAGGAGATCTTCGAGACTACGCTTCTGGACCTTCTGAGAGGACTCCGTTCTGAATCCTGATGGATTCCTCGTGGATGGCGTTGAACACGTCTTCGATGAACTTTTCCGAAAGCCCGTACGCACGGGCTTTTTCTTTCATCCCCTCCATGACCGCGTCCCAGCGGGTGGTCTGGACGATGGCCACGTTGTGGTCGCGCTTGTAGGCGCCGATCTTCCGGCTCACCTCCATCCGGGCGCCGAACTCCTTGAGGAGGTCTTCGTCGATATAGTCGATCCGGGAACGGAGCTGGCCGATTCCCTCGCGGTAATCCTCGTCCACGGAGTCCTTCTCGCGGATGATGAGGCTCTCGATGAGCGTCTGCAGTTCCGACGGGACCAGCTGCTGCTTGGCGTCGGACAGGGCGACGGCCGGATTGCAGTGCGACTCGATCATCAGGCCCTCGAAACCCAGGTCCATCGCCCGCTGGGACAGTTCCTGCAGGTATTTCCGGTCACCGCCCATGTGGGACGGGTCAGCGAAGATGGGGAGCTCCGGGATGCGGGTGCGGAGTTCGACGGCGATTTGCCAGCCCGGCGCGTTGCGGTAAGGCCGGCTGCTGATCGTGGAGAAGCCGCGGTGGATGACGCCGAGTTTCCGGACGCCGGCGCGGTTCAGGCGCTCCAGGGCGCCGATCCATAGGTCCAGGTCCGGATTGACCGGATTCTTCACCAGGACCGGGATGTCCGTATCCTGGAGGGCGTCGGCGATCTCCTGCATCAGGAAGGGGTTCGCGCTCGTGCGGGCGCCGATCCAGAGCATGTCGACTCCGTGCTTGAGGCACTCGTACACATGCTTCTCGTTCGCGACTTCGGTGCAGACCTTCATGCCGGTCTCCGCCTTCACCTTCTTCAGCCACTTGAGACCGGGGGTGCCCACGCCTTCGAAGCAGCCCGGGTGCGTGCGGGGTTTCCAGATGCCCGCCCGGAACATGTGGATGCCCCAGGCCGCGAGGCCGCGGGCCGTTTCCAGGACCTGCTCTTCGCTTTCCGCGCTGCACGGGCCCGCGATCACCATCGGCCGCGGGAGCGTGAAGAATCCCCATTCACCGACGGGGACGATATCCAATGTCTTTGCCATAATACTACCTCATTCCGGGCTTGACCCGGAATCTATCTGATAATCTTCTTGATCCGGTTCGCCTCGTCGATGAGCGCGCGGACCTTGTCTTCGTCATACTGGTCGATCGCCTCCCGGAAGTCCTGCATCTTTTCCATGTAGGCGTCGATCACGCGCAGGAGATTGTCCCGGTTCTGCATGAAGATGGGGACCCACATGTCGGCGTTGGACTTCGCCAGGCGGACGGTGGAGGAAAAACCGCCGGACGCGAGGTCGAAGATGTGCTTCTCGTCGCGCTCCTTGTCCAGGACCGTCAGGGCCAGGGCGAAGGAGGTGACGTGGGAGAGGTGCGAGACGAACGCGGTATGCACGTCGTGGGAATCCGAGGTCATGTACACGATCCGCATGTTCAGGACCTTGTACAGCTCCTCCACCGCGCGAACCGCGGCGGGGTCGGACTCGTCCTGGTCGGCGATGATGCAGGCGCGGGCATCGAACAGCCCCGGCAGGGCCGCCCAGGGGCCGCTGTGCTCGGTACCGGCCATCGGATGGGTGGCCACATACCGCTTGCGGAAGGGGTGGTACTTGAGCCGTTCCGCGATCTGGGACTTGGTGGAGCAGACATCCATCACAATCTTGTCCGTGTACCCCTTGTCCTTGAACGTGTCCAGTACCGTATGGATGATGCCCGCGGCCGCACTGACCGGGACGGACACCACGATGATGTCGCTTTCCTCGATACATTCCTCCAAAGAGGCCACGCGGTCCACGAGGCCAAGTCGGCAAGCCGCTTCCGCGTTCAGCGGATTCTTGTCCGTCCCGATGAAACGGGAGGCGTAGCCGCGGGCGCGCAGGTCCACGGCCAGGGACCCGCCGATCAGGCCCAGGCCCACGATTCCTATCGTCCGATTCGTTTCCATCGTTCCGCTATTTCAAGAGAGCCAGCGCTTTCGCGATCCGCTTCGCGCCTTCCGCGATGTTCTCCTCCGAGGTGGCGTAGGACAGCCGGAAATAGTCCGGAGCGCCGAAGGCGTCGCCGCCCACGGTGGCCACGTGACCCACTTCCAGCAGGTACATCGCCAGGTCGGTGCTCGTCTTGATCACCCGCGTGCCGTCCGTCTTCCCGAAGAAAGAGGAGCATTTCGGGAACAGGTAGAAGGCTCCTTCGGGAAGGGCCACTTCCAGGCCCGGGATCTCGCGGAGCAGGCCCACCAGCAGGTTCCTGCGGCGCTTGAAGGCCAGCCGCATCTCCTCGACACAATCCTGCGGGCCGTTCCAGGCCGCTTCCGCCGCCTTCTGGCTGACGGAGCAAGGGCCGCTGGTGTACTGTCCCTGGAGCATGTTGCAAGCGGAGACGATCCACTTCGGGGCGGCCAGGAAGCCGATGCGCCAGCCGGTCATCGCATAGGCCTTGGAGACGCCGTTCACCACGATGGTACGCTCCCACATCCCCGGGCAGGACGCGATGGAGGCGTGGGCGCCCACATAGTTCAGGTGCTCATAAATCTCGTCGGAGAGGACCAGCAGGCCTTCGTGCCGGAGAATCACGGCGGACAGGGCCTCCAGCTCCTCCTTCGAGTACACGGCGCCCGACGGATTGCTGGGCGAGCAGAGAACGAGCATCCGGGTCCGCGGGGTGATCGCCTTCTCCAGCTGCTCGGGCGTCATCTTGTAATCCTGGTCGATTCCCGTATCGACATGAACCGGAGTGCCGCCCGCAAGGAGCACCATCTGCGGATAGCTCACCCAGTAGGGCGCCGGGATGATCACTTCGTCCCCTTCGTCGACGAGGGCCATGACCGCATTGCACAGGCTCTGCTTGGCGCCGTTCGACACCAGGATTTCCGCCGGGGTGTAGGTCAGGCCGTTTTCCCGCTGCAGCTTGCCGATGATTGCATTCTTCAGCGAAACGCTGCCGGGCACGGGGGTATAGTGCGTATAATTCTCGTCCAGCGCCTGACTGGCAGCGGCTTTCACATGGTCCGGGGTGTTGAAGTCGGGTTCGCCCAGACTCATGTTCACGACATCGATTCCCTTGGCCTTCAGTTCATTGCTCAACGCGTTCATGGCGAAGGTCATGGACGGGGAAAGGCGGGTCATTCTTTTGGACACTCTCGTTTCACTCATAGCTTGGAAATATACTTGTTCTCAAAAACTTCCTTTGTAGATACCCATGATATCCAGGTCGGCCAGGAGGGGCCGGACCGCCGACAGCGCCTGGCGGTAGCGGACGGAATCGTCGAACCGGATGTCGGCGTAGAAGAAATATTCCCACGGGCAGCCCGGGATGGGCAGCGACTGGATGCGGGTCAGGTTCATCTCGTAGAAGGACAGGATGGTCAGGATCTGGGCCAGGGCGCCGGCCTTGTGCGGCAGCGTGAAGCACCAGGAGGCCTTGTCGGCCTTCTCCGGCCGGAAATAGCGGTCCAGCACGAAGAAGCGCGTCCGGTTTTCCTTGAAGGACTCGATTTCCCGGGCCAGGATTTCCAGCCCGTATTCCTGGGCGGCCAGGCGGGAGGCCACGGCGGCCACGCCCTTCAGCTGCCCGTCCGCGATTTCCTGCGCGGCGGCCACCGTGCTGGACGCCTGGACCTGGGGAATCCCGGGGAAATGCTTCTCGAGATACGAGCGGGTCTGGTAGAGGGCCATCTCGTGGGAACGGACTTCCCGGATGGACTCCAGGGTCTCGCCGGGCAGCGCCATCAGGTACTGATGGATGGGGATATGCACCTCGCCGACGACCTGGTAGCCGCCGGAATGGATCAGTTCCAGGTTCCGGACCAGTCCGCCGGAAAGGGTGTTCTCGACCGCGACGACGACGGAGTCCACCTCGGCCGAATCATAGGCCGCCAGCATCTTCTCGAAGCTGTCGAACCCCTTGAGTTCCAGCGGGATGTCCTGATAGAAGGCCAGGGCGGCCTCTTCGTGGAAACTTCCCCGACGTCCCAGAATCGCTACTTTTTTCATGAACCAGTACAAAAAAGGGCCATCCGCTTCCGGACAGCCCAACATAAATCATGTATACCTATGATGATACGACGTCCGGTCTATTATCGGTGCTGATAATAGCGCTTATAAAAACCGTAGTCGTAAAATCGCATTTGTCTGAAAGTTCGTTCGGACAAAGGTATAATAAATAATTTTAAAATCCAAGCCTAGACGGTGAGAATTTCTTTCTCCTTCTCGGCGATGACCGCATCGACGACCTTGACGTACTTGTCGGTGACCTTCTGGAGCTCTTCCTCGCCCTCTTTTTCGCCGTCCTCGGACAGGCCTTCGTTCTTCTGGGCCTTCTTCAGGAGGTCGATGCCGTCGCGGCGGGCGTTGCGTACCGTCACCTTCGTCGTCTCGCCCTGCGCCTTGGCCTTCTTGATCAGCTCGCGGCGGCGCTCCTCGGTGAGGGCGGGCACCACGCAGCGGATAATCTCGCCGTTGTTGGACGGGGTCAGGCCCACGTTGGCGTCCAGGATGGCCTTCTCGATCTTGGAAATCATGTTGCGCTCCCACGGCTGGATGGCGATGGTCTTCGCATCCGGGGTCGTGATGGAAGCGACCTGGTTCAGCGGCGTAGCCGTCCCGTAATAGTCCACCGTCACACCGTTGAAGATGGCCGGGGTAGCCTTGCCTACGCGGTAGTTCTTGAGGTCTTCCTCCAGGAAGTCCACCGCATCCTGCATCTTGAGGCCGGCGGCCTCCACAATTTCTTTCGCTCTCGGTAACATAGTTCTCGTGTTTTGCTTAATCGTACAAATATAATGAAAAACGGCAAAAACCGTTACGGTTTCCGCCGCTTTTTTCACAAATCGTGCCGCAGGCTTACTTGTTCAGCGCATCGGCGCTGCCGATGAACTTCGCGAGGTCTTCGTCGGAGACGTGGTAGTTCTGCATCTCGCCGGAGAAGTACTGGTCGTAGGCGGCCATGTCCACGAAGCCGTGGCCGGAGAGGTTGAAGAGGATGGTCTTCTGCTCGCCGGTCTCCTTGCACTTGAGGGCCTCCTGGATGGTGGCGGCGATGGCGTGGCAGGACTCCGGGGCGGGGATGATGCCCTCGGTGCGGGCGAACAGGACGCCGGCGCGGAAGGAGTCGAGCTGCTCGATATCGACCGCCTCCATGTAGCCATCCTTCATCAGCTGGGAGAGGATGACGCCGGCGCCGTGATAGCGCAGGCCGCCGGCGTGGATAGACGCGGGCTTGAAGGTGTGGCCGAGGGTGAACATCGGCAGGAGCGGGGTCATACCGGCCTCGTCGCCGAAGTCATACTCGAACTTGCCCCTGGTGAGCTTCGGGCAGGAATAGGGCTCCGCGGCGATGAAGCGGGTCTTCTTGCCTTCCTGGATGTTGTGGCGCATGAACGGGAGGGCCAGGCCGCAGAAGTTGGAGCCGCCGCCGAAGCAGGCGATTACGATGTCGGGATACTCGCCGGTCATCGCCATCTGCTTCTCGGCCTCCTGGCCGATGATGGTCTGGTGCAGGCACACGTGGTTCAGCACGGAACCCAGGGCGTACTTGCAGTTCGGGGTGCTCATCGCGAGCTCGATGGCCTCGGAGATGGCGCAGCCCAGGGAACCGCGGTCGTTCGGGTTGACGGTCAAGATGTCCTTGCCGGCGCGGGTGGACATGGACGGGGACGGGGTGACGGCCGCGCCGAAGGTCTGCATGATCGAACGGCGGAAGGGCTTCTGCTCATAGCTCACCTTGACCATATAGACGGCGCAGTCGATGCCGAACTTCTTGGTCGCGTAGGAGAGCGCACCGCCCCATTGGCCGGCGCCGGTCTCGGTGGTGAGGTTCGTGACGCCCTGCTCCTTGGCGTAGTAGGCCTGGGCGATGGCGGAGTTCAGCTTGTGGCTGCCGGCCGGGGACACGGACTCGTTCTTGAAGTAGATGTGGGCCGGGGTGCCGAGGGCCTCCTCCAGCTCGTAGGCGCGCACGAGCGGGGTGCAGCGGTAGGCGGCGTACTGCTCGCGGACCGGCTCCGGGATGGGGATCCATTCGTCCGTCTGGTTGAGTTCCTGGTCGGCGCAGGCCTTGCAGAAAATCGGATACAGGTCCTCGGGCTTCAGGGGCTGCTTGGTGGCCGGGTGCAGGAACGGCAGCGGCTTGTTGGGCATGATCGCCTGGATGTTGAAGTAATGGGTCGGGATCTCGCTCTCCGGAAGCAGGTACTTTTTCTGTCTCATGGTGTTTGTGTTTTATTTGGTTTATGATTTTGGCATGAAAAAAGGCACGCTGTAAGTCAGCGTGCCTTCTATGGGTTTGGTCTACCTATGGCGATGCGACTTACAGCTTGGAACTGCAAGTGCGCCACCAGAAGTTATTGACCATCATTGTTCTCATCTTGTTGCAAAGATGTAGAGAAAAAATTTAAAAAGCAAATAATTTTTTAAAATTTTGCAAGAAGGGGCGCCGTCCACTCGTGGGAGGCCGTGACGAAGTTGGCTTCGACATAGGCGTTGACCGCGGTGCAGACGAACAGGAGGACGATCGCGGCGGCGATGATGATGCCGATCACCTTGAGGCGCTTGAGCCACTTCTTGTTATTCCAGCCGATGGTCTGGAACATCGACCAGAAACCGTGCTCCAGGTGCAGGAACAGGGCGATGAACCACACGATGTACAGGGCCACCATCCACCAGTTCTTGAAGGTCACCATCAGGAGGTAATAGGGATTCTCCGCTTCGGCGCCCATGAACTCCTGCAGCTGCATCTTGGCCCAGAAGTGGGACAGATGGAAGCCCAGCAGGCCCAGGACGATGATGCCGAGGATGAACATGTTCTTCGCGGCCCAGCTGTCGTTCTTCGCCTTGGAGGCCACCTCGTAGCGCTTGATGCCGCCGCGCTTGGTGTAGTTCTCGATGGAGAGCCAGATGCCGAAGCCGATGTGGAGGATGAAGCCGAGGGCCAGGATCGGGACCATGATGTCGATGAACGGGGTGCTCATGAAGTCGCAGCCGACCTGGAACCAGCCGTCGCCGGTGGAGAAACGGACCGCATCTTCGGCCACCTTGCCGAAGTTCCCGTTCAGGGAGTCGATCACGGAGAAGAAGTTGATGGTGCCGTGCAGGAGCAGGAAGATCACGAGGAAAGCGCCGGTGACGCTCTGGATGAACTTCTTGCCGATGGAGGAGGTGAGGAAATTAGCCATTATAAGTCGGTTGTTTCGTTAGTCTTGCAAGTATGCAAATATACGGTCTTTCTTGCATCTTTCATAATATTTCAATACTTTTGTTACAAATCCAAACCCAAAGACCATGTATAAGAGAGTCCTTCTCAAGCTCAGCGGCGAAAGCCTCGGCGGCCCTGCCGGAAAGGGCCTGGACACGGAAAGCCTGTCCGCCTACGCAAAAGAAATCGCGGCCGCCGCGAAAGCCGGCCTCCAGATTGCCATCGTCAACGGCGGCGGCAACATCTTCCGCGGCCTGCAAGGCGTCGGGAAGGGCTTCGACCGCGTGGACGGCGACAAGATGGGGATGCTCGCCACGGTCATCAACTCCCTCGCCCTCTCCATGTTCATCAAGGAAGAAGGCGTTGACGCCCAGGTCTTTACGGCTACGCCGATGGAACCCGTCGCCAAGTACTACATGCGCGATGACGCCGTGAAGGTGCTCGAACGCGGCGGCGTCGCCCTCATCGCCGGCGGCACCGGCAACCCCTTCTTCACCACCGACTCCGGCGCCGCCCTGCGCGCCCTCGAGATCGGCGCGGACGCCCTCCTCAAGGGCACCCGCGTGGACGGCGTCTACACCGCCGACCCGGAGAAAGACCCTACCGCCGTCAAGTACGACGAGCTCACCTTCGACGAAGCCATCTCCAAGCACCTCAAAGTGATGGACCAGACCGCCTACGCCCTCTGCTCCGACGGCCACATGCCCATCATCGTCTTCGACATGAACGCCACCGGCAACCTCACCAAGCTCATCAAGGGCGAGAAGGTCGGCACCCTCGTGCATCCGTAGGGGGCCCAATCCGGCTCCAACCCTCCGAAGCATTTCCTTTCCCCTGCCCCTGGCTCGTCGAATGGAAACTACTTATTATCAATTATTTACGCAATAATGACTGCGCCAAATAGCGCAGTCAAATTCTTGTAACCATATGACTATCAACCACATCCATTCGACGGCACTTCTGTGCATGATCTGGGTGCTATTCTCTTGTACGTCGCAATCCCCCACGGAGAACTTCGCCGACGACCTCGACTTCGCCATCCACGAAGTCGAATACAACTACGCGGGTTTCCCCCTGTTGACAGAAGAGGAACTGGCGAATTACGAAATCATGAAAGCGGCCGTCCGGGACAGTGTCGATGCCGGGGTCTATACTCCTTTCGACGGTGTCGGTCACTACCTGGCCTGGTTCCAGCAAAGGCATTTACGGACCTGCTGGGACGCGCATAACCATCTTTGGAAAAGGCCGACCGACTATTCCTCCGTTTTTCCATATGATCCGCAGGCGGTTTCCTGCAAGGTCGATGATGACACATATCTGATCCGCTTCCCTTCCTGTATGGGGGATCCGGATGACAAATGGATTAAGCAATCCGTGAAGGATTATAAGGCGTCGGGGTGCAAGTTCCTGATCCTTGACATCCGGGGAAACGGCGGTGGAGCGGACTACCATTATCTGCCCTACTTGGAATTGCTGTACGATACACCGGCGACGCTAGACGGATTGGATTTCTTTTATACTAAGAACAATCTCCGTCGGATAGGCAAGATGTCCTGGGTATGGTGGTTTCGCCTGTCCCTTTTCAAGGACAAATCCAAAGAACGTGTCTTGTGGCCTTTCATCGAGCAGCGTGACATAGAGTACTCATCCATCTCGACACTTCCTGTGGCGGCAGCCCTCATCATCGACAATCACGTCGCCAGTTCAGGGGAAGCAATGGTCCTGGAAATCCAAGCTTCAAGCAAACGGACCACCGTCTATGGGCAGGACAACACTTATGGCCTCCTGGACATCTCTAACTGTACGGAGGTTGAACTGCCATACAGCAAGCACTTTATCCTGATTCCCGTGACCGTCTCCCACCGTCTTCCCGACCGCGGCATCGACAAAACGGGCATCGCTCCAGATGTGCGGCTGGACATCCCTTATCCGAGCGAACTCACCGACAATGTCGATGAGTGGGTGCTCTGGATAGCGCAGGACCTGAAGAAAAAACAGGCAGCACACGCGCTGTCCGCCGATTCCCCGTCGAATGTAAACAACTGAGTACCAACCATTTGCGCAACCATGACCGCGCAAACAAGAGCGGTCACATTGTCATAACATCCAGTCAATCAGCCGATTCCATTCGACGGCCACCCTTTTGCTTTTCCGGAGAATCTTTCCGATATTCGTCCCCGAAGGCCCATTCTGCCTTCCGCCTGCGAGATATGAAGCGTCGGAAGTTTTTCAAGGATATCTTGACTCATTGTTACCAGCGGAGCGCCGATGACGGCGTGCTGTTCTATTCCTACAGCGACCATCTGGTTTATTTCACGTCGTATTGCGTCCTGGCCCGAAAGCACGGGATCCAGGTGCTGAGCCTATGTCAGATGCCGGACCATGTCCACGATTCCATCCGGGCAAAGAGCAAAGCCGACCTGGGGAACTTCAAGCGGGAGGTCAATACGTTCTTTTCGCGCCAATGGAATGGGCGATGCCGCACCATGGGGCATGTCCTGCGGGGCCGCTATGGCTGGGCACAGAAATTCGGAGACAAGAAAGGCCGCACGAACCTGGTCTATGTCGGAAACAACCCCGTGGAACGGAGGCTGGTGGGAAAGGCCGAAGAATACCGGTGGAACTTTCTGGCCTATGCATCGTCCGACCATCCTTTTTCCGAGAAGCTGGTCATCCGGGACGCCCGATGGCCGCTCCAGAAGGCCGTCAAGGAAGTGAAAGCGCATTTTAAGGCCGGGAGGCCCTTGAACTACGCGCAATTAGACCGGCTCTTCAAGCCGTTGACCCGGCAGGAAGGACTGCAACTCACAGACTTTATCGTCACCACCTACAACTGTATCGACTATGAAGCCTCAAACCGGTTCTTTGACACGGGCGAGGATATGATCACTTCCATGCATGCGACAACCGGCAGCGAGTATGACATCAACGAAGTGTTCGTGGGCAAAAGCGACGCTCCGTACCGACAGATGACCTCTTTCCTGTTGAAGAGCCACCTCGTGGAAGACATCCACGACATCATATCCATGACGACGGACGAGAAATTCGATCTATTCCTCCGGCTGAGGCCCCAAACAGATGCCTTGGCTGAGCAAATCGCGCGATTCCTGCACATGCCCCTGGAAAGGGCGTCGAATGGAAACGGTTGACTAATAGGAAATTACGCAAAGATGACCGCCCCGTCTAGCGCAGTCATCTTTACTTAAATCATTGATAAACAGCCGCTTCCATTCGACGGCACCTTACCGCCCTTTAGATCGCCCGGGTCTTTTCGCGGAGCCAGGCGGCGATGTCGGCGGGGAGGCGGGGCGAGAGGGTGCGGTAGACGCGCTCGTTGTAGGCGTTGAGCCAGGCGATTTCGTCGGGCGTGAGGAGGTCGCGGACGAGGACCGAGGTGTCGTAGTGGCAGAGGGTCAGGGTCTCGAAAGAATACCAGGTGCCGAAGTCATTCTTGCCGTCCTCGCGCACGAGGACCACATTCTCGTGCCGGACGCCGTGCATGCCTTCGCGGTAGAGGCCCGGTTCGATGGTGTTGATGACGCCCGGGACGAAGGGGTAGGCGTTGAAGTTCTGGCGGAATTCCTGCGGACCTTCATGGACATTGAGGAAGAAGCCGATGCCGTGGCCGGTGCCGTGGCCGAAGTTGCGCTTGGTCTGCCAGAGGGGGTTGCGGGCCAGGATGTCCAGGTGGCAGCCGCAGGTGCCCACCGGGAACACGGCCATCGACAGGTCGATGTGCCCCTTCATCACGAGCGTGTAGTCCTCCCTCTCCAGGGCCGTGCAAGGGCCGAGGGGAACGGTGCGCGTGATGTCCGTCGTGCCGAAGAGGTACTGGCCGCCGGAGTCCACGAGGTACAGTCCGCGCGGTTCCAGGACCGGCGCGCCGGTGCGCGGCGTCACGTAGTGCGGCAGCGCGGCGCCGGGCCCATAGGCCGATATGGTCTCGAAGCTGTCGCCCCGGTAACCGGGAATCTGCGCCCGGAAGGACTGCAGCTTGCAGGCGGCCTCCCATTCGTCCACCTGCCCCACCTGGCCTTCCAGCCAATAGAGGAACTGCTCCATCGCGAGACCGTCCTCCAGGTGCGCCTCCCGCATCCCCTCGATTTCCACGCGGTTCTTCACCGACTTGCGGAGCGGCACGGGCGACAGGCCTTCCACCACGTCGTAGCCGCACTCGTCCAGGCATTCGCGGATGTGGATGTTCAAGGTGGCCGGGTCCGCATAGATCCGGTCCACGTCCTGGTCCACGAAGGTGGCCAGCGCGGCCGCGACCTCCGCGTAGTCGCAGAGCGTGACCTCGTCGGCCGCCAGCTCGTCGAAGCTGGACAGCGTCTCCTCGTCCGGCTCGCCGTCGGCATCCTTGCGGACGAACCAGTACGCCTGGTCCATCGTCACGAGCAGGTAGGAGATCACCACCGGGTTGTAGTCCACGTCGGAACCGCGCACATTCAGCAGCCAGGCGATCTCGTCCAGGGCGGTCAGGAAAATGGCGTCCACCTCCTGCCGCATCATCCATTTGCGGAGCCAGTGGATCTTCGCCTCACGGGACTCGCCGGTCAGGTCCTCGCCCAGCGTGATGACCGGGGTCACGGGAATCGCCGGGCGGTCGGCCCACAGCGGTGAAAGCATATCCGGGACGGAGACGATGCGGACGGCGCCGCCGAACGCGGCCTTCAGGCCCGCGACGGCCGCCACCGTCTGGCACAGCCCGTCCACCGCGATGACCGGCTCCTCGAAGCCGCGGGAGGCGAGCCACTGCGGGATAGGCACCTGCTCCGGCACGCGCATCTTGTGCAGCTCGATGCCCGTTCCGGCCAGCTGCTTCACCGCCTGAATGAAATACCGCGTATCGGTCCAGAGGCCGGCATGGTCCAGGGTAATGCACAAATCCCCCGCCTCGCCCGTGAAGCCGGACACCCATTCCACCTGCTTCCAGCGCCGGGCCGGATATTCGCTCGCATGGGGGTCGCTGCCCGTCAGGATGACGGCGTCCCAGCCGTTCCCGCGCATCAGGTCACGAATGGCCTCCACGCGCTGTGCAAAGACGTTTTCCATGGTATGATTCTTGACTGTTTTCACAAATATAGATATATTTGCAGATATTTAAAACGAAAAGCATCATGACTGAAGATCCCCTCGAGAGAATCGAACGCGAAGAGCGTGAGAAGAAAAACCGCAACGGATCCCTGAAGACCGCGACCATCGTCCTCGCCGTCGCCGCCCTGGCCCTCGGCGGCGCCCTGGCCTGGATCTGGAGCCAGAAGAGCAGCCTCGTGAACGAGCTCGAAGGCGAAAAACAGGAACTTACCCAGCAGCTCCTGAACCTGCAGACCGACTTCGAAACCCTGAACTCCGACTACGAAAGCATCAACAGCCAGCTGGACACCTCCCGCGAGCAGGTGGCCCTCCTCATCGAGAAGCTCTCGAAGACCGAGGCCACGAACCGCGCGAAGATCCGCCAGTACGAGAAGGAGCTGGGCACCCTGCGCTCCATCATGCGCGGCTACATCGTCCAGATCGACTCCCTGAACACCCTGAACAAGAAACTCACGGCCGATGCCGCCGCCGCGCGGCGCGAAGCCGCCGAGAGCCGCCAGGCCAATGAGAACCTGACCCGCCAGGTGGAGAACCTCTCCGGCCAGGTGGCCGCCGGCTCCGTCGTGAAGGCCCGCGGCCTGCACCTGGACGCCTACAACGGCTCCGACCGGACGACCGACCGCTCCAGCCGCGTCACCTACTTCGTCGCGACGCTGTCCCTGGTGGCGAACGAGATCGCCGAGCACGGCCCCATCCGCGTGTATGTCCGCGTCAAGGACCCGAACGGCATCATCCTCCTGAACAGCTCTTCCACGGACTTCACCTCGGGCGGCGAGACCATGACCGCCTCCGCCTCCCGCGAGGTCGACTACGAAGGCCAGGATGTGGAGATGAGCATCTACATCAAGGACATGAGCGGGCTGGGCAAGGGCATCTACACCGCCGAGGCCTACACGGAGAAGACCTTCCTCGGCCGCTGCGAACTGATGCTGCGCTAGTATGATCTACGTCCACGTCCCCTTCTGCAAGAAGTTCTGCACCTACTGCGATTTCTACTCGGAAATCGCCGGAGAAGGATGCTTCAAGGCCTACGCCGACGGCGTCTGTGCGGAAATCCGCCAGCGCGCGAAGGAGATGGACGTCGACCCCAAGACCCTGTATTTCGGTGGCGGCACCCCTTCGGTGCTGCCGCTTTCCGTTCTGACCCGCATCCTCATCACCCTGGACGAGGTCGGGCACGGCGGCCCCTACCGGGAGTTCACGATGGAAGTGAACCCGGAGGACCTCGTCGAGAAGGGAAAAGGGTATGTCGACAGCCTCCTCTCCCTCGGCGTGAACCGCCTGAGCATCGGCGTCCAGTCCTTCGACGACGGGATGCTGCAGTGGATGAACCGCCGGCATGACGCCGCCGGGGCGAAGGAAGCCTTCCGTCTCGCGCGCGAAGCCGGGGCCGAGAACATCAGCCTGGACCTCATCTTCGGCATCACCCACCTCGACGACGCCGTCTGGGCCGACACCATCGACCAGGCCATCGCCCTGGGACCGGAACACATCTCCTGCTACCAGCTCTCCGTCGAAGGCGAGAGCGCCCTGGCGGAGATGGTCGCCGAAGGCCGCTACACGGAGGCCGACGACACCCTGTGCCGCAGACAATATGACATGCTCTGTCAGAAGCTCGCCGCGGCCGGGTACCACCACTACGAGATCTCCAATTTCGCCAAGGAAGGCTTCGAGGCGGTCCACAACGGCGGCTACTGGGCACGGCGTCCGTACGTCGGAATCGGCCCCGGAGCGCATTCTTTCCGGGGGAACACCCGCTCCTGGAACAGCAAGGAACTCCGCGGCTGGAAGTCCACGAAGGAGATCCTCTCCCCCGAGGACGCCCTCGTCGAGACCATCATGCTGGCCCTCAGGACTGACAAAGGCATCGACGCAGGCTTCCTGCACGGAAATTGCAGCAAGGAAGACATCGGACGACTCCTGGAGACCGGAGCCCTGGTCCGCACGGGCGACCGCTACCGGATTCCCGAGGACCATTTCTTCGTCTCCGACGAAATCATCCGCGAACTGATTTAAAACCACATCATCATGGCAAGCTCGAAATCTTTCTTCTCCCTCCTGGCGGGCCTCGCCGCAGGCGCCGCATTCGGTATCCTCTACGCCCCGGACAAGGGCTGGAAAACCCGCGCCCGCGTGAAGAAAGCCGCGGCGAACGGCTACGAGGACCTCAAGGAAAACCTCGGCGACCTGGGCGCCAAGGTCGATGAGAAGGCCGCACAGGCCAAGGCCTCCCTCAAGGACATCCGGGAAACCCTCCGCACGAAGGGCGCCGAAATCAAGGAAGACACCCGCGACATGCTCCTGAAGCAGCTGGAGCGCCTGGAGAACGCCTTGAAGCAGGCCGAGGAGACCGCCGAGGCGAACGTCACCGAACAGCCCGACGACCAGGCTCCCGAGGCATGACGCGCTTCACCGAGCCGGCCGAAGACCTCTCCCGGAGAGCCAAGGATTACATCGACCTCCGCCTGGACGACATCAAGCTCCGGACGGCGAAGGGCCTGTCCATCACCGCGTCCAAGCTGGTGGCCCTCTTCCTGATCATCGGGGTGGGGACGAGCCTCATCCTGGCGTTGTCCTTCGGCCTGATCCTGCTCCTGGGCGAACTCATCGGCAGCTACGCCTGGTCGGCCCTGGGCGTGTCCGCCCTGCTGGCCATCGGCCTCTGGATCCTCATCCGCCGGCGCGACCACCTGTTCAAGGACACCTTCGTCCCCCTGTTCATCAACCTCTTCTTCAACGACGACGATGGGCAAGCAAAAGAATAACTACCTGGACATCAAGACGCTGGACGAACTCAGCGCCGCCATCCACGCCAACCGGGCGAAGATCGAGGCGAAGGGCGAGTCCGTCCAGACGGGCCTGACCCAGGTCCAGGAGTTCTACACGCCCCGGAACATCGCGCTCAACGGCGTGCGGCGATTCGCCCTGGACCATCACCTGTACACCATCGGCATCAATGCCGTCCGTTCCCTCCGAAGACTTCTCGAAAAATGACCTACCTCCGCAGAGCCATCAAGTATTTCATCCAGACCTGCCTCCTGCTCGCCATCATCATTGGCATCCTGATGCTTTCCGGGATGGTGTCCAAGGACATCTCCGTCGCCTTCACCCATGGTTGGAAATCCGTCTGGTGGATCCTCGCCATCTTCGCCGTGATGGCGCTCGTCTATCCCTTCTTCGGCTACCAGAAGCGGATGATCCGGGTCAACGGCGACCCGGCCCTGGCGCGCGAAGGCATCGCCGAAGCGCTGAAAATCCGGGGCTATGTCCTGGAAAGCGATGCGGACGGCGTCCTGAAATTCCATCTTTCCTCGCCCGTGAACCGGGCCTTCCGGTTCTGGGAAGATACCGTCACCCTCACGCCCGTCCTGGGCGGCTGGGAGGCGGAAGGCCTCTCCCGCGACCTCGTCCGGGTCGTGAGTTCCATCGAATACTATTTCCGAAATCGGGAAAGCGACTGACCTTTCCCTTTACTGCTGCTGACTCCCGCCCGCCAGATCCAGGATTTCCGAGGTGATCTTCTGCTGGCGGGATTTGTTGTATTGCAGGGTGAGTTCCTGCAGGAGGTCTTCGCCGTTGTCGGTGGCCGTCTGCATCGCGACGGTGCGGGCGGCATGCTCGGAGGCGTTGCTGTCCAGGAGGGCCGTGTAGAACTTCAGGCGCAGGGACTTCGGGAGCAGGTCCGCGAGGAGGGCGGAGGCGGAGGGTTCGAGGATGTAGTCGAGATCCCGGGTCGAGCCCGGGATGAGGGAAGGGGTGCCCGGGGAGGCGGTAGGGGCCGATTCGTCCTCATTCCGGGCTTGACCCGGAATCTCCCCCATCGGCAGGAGGGTCTCCCGGACGGGGACCTGCTTGCCGGAGGAGACGAAGTGGTTGTACACCAGGTCGATGCGGTCCAGTCGGCCGGCGAGGAAATCGGCCATCAGCTTTTCCGCCAGTTCGGCGGCGGGGGCGTAGGCGGGCTTGTCGGCGAGCTTCTGGTAATCCGCCGGCGAGGGATACCCGGCCTTCCGCATCGCATCGGCCATCTTGCGGCCGATGCTGTACACGGTGACGTCGGCTTCGCCATAGGAACGGATCGTTTCCAGCGTGAGGCGCACCGCATTAGCATTGAACGCGCCGCAGAGGGAGGAATTGGACGCGAAAGCGACGAGGGCGATGCGCTGCGTGGGCGCGTCCGGCCCCGCCGCCGGGGTCCGGGTGTACTCCCCGCTCAGCTTTGCGCCGGAGGCCACGAGGTGCTCCAGCATGCCCTGCAGCTTCCGCTCGTAGGGACGCATTCCCTCGATGGTCTGCTGCGCCTTGCGGAGCTTGGCGGAGGCCACGAGCTTCATCGCGGAAGTGATCTTCAGCGTGCTCTGGACGGAGCCGATGCGGCCCTTGATTTCCTTTAATGACGGCATGGGTTATTGCATTCCGGTGATGACGGAGGCGGCGGTGTCGCGGAGGATGCCGGCGATCTCGTCCGTCATCTTGCCGGCGGTGAGAGGCTCGAGGACATCGGCCTTATGGGCGGCGCGGATGCGGTCCAGGAACAGGTCCTGGAACTCGCGGACGCGGTCCACGGGGATGTCGCGCATCAGGGCGTTCGTGCCGCAGTACAGGACGGCGACCTGTTCGCCCACGGGCATCGGGCTGTACTGGGGCTGAATGAGTAGCTGGTTGTTCTTGCGGCCTTTGTCCAGAGCCATTTCCGTGACCTTGTCCATATCCGAAGAGAACTTGGAGAATGCCTCCAGTTCGGCGTACTGGGCCTGGTCGATCTTCAGGGTGCCGGCGACCTTCTTCATCGACTTCACCTGCGCGCTGCCGCCCACGCGGGATACGCTGATGCCCACGTTGATGGCCGGGCGGATGCCTTGGTTGAACAGGCCGGACTCCAGGTAAATCTGACCGTCGGTGATGGAAATCACGTTGGTCGGGATGTAGGCCGACACGTCGCCAGCCTGGGTTTCGATGATCGGGAGAGCGGTGAGGGAACCGCCGCCCCGGACCTTGCCCTTGAGGGCTTCCGGGAGGTCGTTCATCTGCTCGGCGACTTCCTGCTGGCCGATGATCTTCGCGGCCCGTTCCAGGAGGCGGGAATGCAGGTAGAAGATGTCGCCCGGATAGGCTTCGCGGCCGGAAGGACGGCGCAGGATCAGGGACACCTCGCGATACGCGACCGCCTGCTTGGAAAGGTCGTCATACACGACGAGGGCGTGGCGGCCCGTGTCGCGGAAGTATTCGCCGATGGCCGCGCCGGCGAAGGGCGCATAGTACTGCAGGGCGGCCGGATCCGCGGCGGTGGCGGCGACGACGATGGTGTAGTCCATCGCGCCGTGGTCGCGGAGGGTCTTGACGATGCTGGCGACCGTGGAACCCTTCTGGCCCACGGCCACATAGATGCAGTACACCGGGTCCCCCTTCAGGAAGTTGTCCCGCTGGTTGATGATAGTGTCGATGGCGATGGCGGTCTTTCCCGTCTGGCGGTCGCCGATGATGAGCTCGCGCTGGCCGCGGCCGATCGGGATCATCGCGTCGATGGCCTTGAGGCCCGTCTGCAGCGGCTCGTTCACGGGCTGGCGGTAGATGACGCCCGGGGCCTTGCGCTCCAGGGGCATATCGACCTTCTCGCCCTCGATGTTGCCCAGACCGTCCAGGGGATTGCCGAGCGGGTCCACGACGCGGCCCACCAGGGCCTCGCCCACCGGGATGGAGGCGATGCGGCGGGTGCGCCGGACCACGTCTCCTTCCTTCAGGAGGTCCGTCGGGCCCATCAGGACGGCGCCCACGTTGTCGGGCTCCAGGTTCATCACAACGGCCATCACGCCGTTGCCGCAGTCCAGCAGTTCGCCGGCTTCGGCATGGTCCAGTCCGTAGATGCGGACGACGCCGTCGCTGACCTGCAGGACTTTGCCGATCTCCTCAAACTGGAGATCGCTCTTGATATCCCGGAGCTGGCTGAGCAGCACTTCGGAAATCTCGCTGGGTTTTATCGCATTGGGCATAGCTACACGATTCTTCTGTTTTTCTCAATGAACTGGAGCTTGATCAGTTCCAGCTTGCGGGCGACGCTCTTGTCGATGATCGCGTCGTCGATGTCGAAGACGAATCCGCCGATCAGGTCCGGGTCCACCACCACCTCGATGTCGGCCTCGTCTCCGGTGCGTTCCTTGACCAGGGCCTTGAGCCGCGTCAGGAGCTCCTCCGGCGGCGGGACGGCCACCTTCAGGCACGCTTTCCGGAATCCGAGGCTCCGGCGGTACCGTTCCTTGAAATCCAACAGGATCATCCGGAGGTCGCCAATCCGGCCGTTCGCGATCAGCAGGTCCACAAAACGCGCGAGCTCCGGCGCCATCGGCTCGCCGAGGGCCGCCTGGAGCAGCTCGCGCTTCTTCGCGTCGGACACCACGTCCTTCGCGGCCATCATCCGGGACAGGTCGGGCACCTCGCCGAGGACACGGGCGAGCTTCTCCGCCTGCTTGCAGACGGAATCGCCGTTCCCGGTCTCCCGGACGTATTTCACCAGGGCGTCGGCGTACCTGGTCCGGATAATGCTGTCGTTCACGACTGGGCTTGTTCGCGGACGGTCTCCTCGACCATCCTGTCAATGTATTCCCGCTGCTCCTTGTCTTCGGAGAGCTCCTTGCGGAGGATCTTCTCGGCGATGGACACGGAGAGCACGGCGACTTCCTTGCGGACGTCGCGCAGGGCGGCTTCCTTCTCGGCCTCGATCTCGGTGCGGGCTTCGGCGAGGATCTTGGCCGCCTCTTCCCGCGCCTCGTCCTTCGCTGTCGCGAGGATCTTGTTGCGGGTGTCGGTGGCCTCCCGGAGGATCTGGGCCTGCTCCTTGCGGGCCTCGTCCAGCATCCGGGCGTGCTCCTCGACCATCTGGCCCATCCGCGCCTCGATCTCACGGGCGTCCTTCAGCGAACGGTCAATCCGTTCCTGACGCTTGCGCACCATATCCGTAATGACGGGGAAACCGAACTTCGCCAGCAGGAAGAACACGATGGCGAAGATGACCGTCATCCAGAACAGGAGACCGAATTCGGGCGTAATGAGCGACATAGGACTACTTGCCGATCAGGCAGACGAGGATGGCGAACAAGCAGGCGCCTTCGACGAGAGCGCCGATAATGATGGCGGTCAGGCGGTAGCTGTCGGCCTTCTCCGGCTGGCGGGCGCCGGCCTCGAGGGCGGCCTTACCGATGTTGCCGATACCGAAAGCGGCGGCGATGGCGGCGATGGCGGCGCCGATGGCGGCGCCGGCCTTTCCGAGGGCTGCTCCGGCAGCGGCCTGGAGAATCATGGTAGAGAGTAACATAGTGCTATGGTTTTTTGGTTGTCTATTCGTTTTCTTTCTCCGAGTGCTGCCGGCTGAGACCGATGAACACACTGGAGAGCATCGTAAATATGTAGGCCTGCAGGAATGCGACGAGCAGTTCCAGCACGTCCATGAACACGCCGAACAGGACGGCGATGACCGTCAGGCCCGCATTCATCGCCGCGCCGAGCTCGGCGGTGAGGAACACGACCGCCACCACGCCCAGGATCATCATGTGGCCCGCCAGGATGTTGGCGAAAAGCCGGACCATCAGCGAGAACGGCTTGGTGAACAGGCCGATGATCTCAATCAGGGGCATCAACGGGAAGATCTTCAGGAAAGCAGGGACGTCCGGCCAGAAGATGTCCTTGTAGTAGTGTTTGTTTCCGAACAGGTTCACGGCCAGGAACGTGCACATCGCCAACGCAAAAGTCACGGCGATGTTGCCCGTGATGTTCGCCCCGCCCGGGAAGAACGGGACGATGCCGAGGAGGTTGTTCACGAAGATGAAGAAGAAGGCCGTCAGCAGGTATGGCGAATACCGCTTGTAGTCCGGGCCCACACAGGGCTTGATAATGTCGTCCTCCACCATCATCACCAGCATCTCGATCAAGCCCGAGAAACCGCCGGGAGCCTCCTCGCGGGCGTCATGCTTGCGGTACCACCGCGCGCCCAGCAGGATCAGGATCACCAGCACGAGGCTGTTGAACATCAGCCCCGCCACGTTCTTGGTGATGGAAATGTCCAGCGGGCGCACGTCCCCGTCCGGGGTGTGCTCCATCACGCGCTCCTTGTGCGATTCGGGATCATGGAACAGATAGAAGCCCTCATATTCTCCCTCCTCCAGGTGCTTGGACGAGAAAACATGCCACCCGGTGGTCTTGCTGCGGACGATGACGGGCAGCGGAATGCTTACAGGATGGCCCTTGATGGTCGTGATATGCCATTCGTAGGAGTCCAGCACGTGGCCGTACAGGTACTCGTCCATGTCCAGCTCTTCCGCGGCGAGAGACACCGGCAACAGAGCCAGGATAAAGACTGATATGACCCGCCACCACTTCATACTTCCACGCAAACGTCCACTTGGTTGTCAAGCACTTCCACGAAGCCTTCGCGGATGGGAAGGCGGGATTCCTTGCCGCCGGAAACGTACACGATATCGCCCTTCTCCAGGGAGGAGATGATGGGCGCGTGGTCCTTCAGGACCATGAACGGGCCGATGGTCCCCGGCAGCGTCACGGAGGACACCGCCTGCTCCACGAGCGTCCGCTCGGGCGATACGATATGCAGCTTGATTACGTCCATTATTCCTTGGCCGCGGCCAGCAGTTTCTCACCCTTGGCGATCGCGTCCTCGATCGTGCCCACGTTCAGGAAGGCCTGTTCCGGGAGGTAGTCCACCTCGCCGTCCAGGATCATGTTGAAGCCCTTGATGGTGTCCTCGATGGAGACCATCACGCCCGGGACGCCGGTGAACTGGCCGGCGACGTGGAACGGCTGCGACAGGAAGCGCTGGACGCGGCGGGCGCGGTTGACCGTGGTCTTGTCCTCGTCCGAGAGTTCGTCCATGCCGAGGATGGCGATGATGTCCTGCAGCTCCTGGAAGCGCTGGAGGATCTGCTTCACGCGCTGGGCCGTGTTGTAATGGGCCTCGCCCACGATGTTCGGGTCCAGGATGCGGGAGGTGGATTCCAGCGGGTCCACGGCCGGGTAGATGCCGAGGGCCGTGATCTTACGGCTGAGGACCGTCGTAGCATCCAGATGCGAGAAGGTGGTCGCCGGGGCCGGGTCCGTGAGGTCGTCGGCCGGGACATAGACCGCCTGCACCGAGGTGATGGAGCCGTTCTTGGTGGAAGTGATGCGCTCCTGCATCTGGCCCATTTCCGTGGCGAGCGTAGGCTGGTAGCCCACGGCGGACGGCATGCGGCCAAGCAGGGCGGACACCTCGGAGCCCGCCTGGGTGAAACGGAAGATGTTGTCGATGAAGAAGAGGATGTCGCGGGGGCCTTCCCCCGAGTCGCTGTCGCGGAAGGATTCCGCGAGCGTCAGGCCGCTCAGGGCCACGCTGGAACGGGCGCCCGGGGGTTCGTTCATCTGGCCGAACACCATGGACACCTGGGATTTCTTGAGTTCCTCCTTGTCCACGAGGGAGAGGTCCCACTTGCCCTCCTCCATCGCCTTGTTGAAGGCCTCGCCGTAGCGGATGACGTTGGATTCGATCATCTCGCGGAGGAGGTCGTTGCCCTCGCGGGTACGCTCGCCCACGCCGGCGAAGATGGAGAAGCCGTTATGGGCCTTCGCGATATTGTTGATGAGTTCCTTGATAAGGACGGTCTTGCCCACGCCGGCGCCGCCGAACAGGCCGATCTTGCCGCCCTTGAGGTAGGGCTCCAGCAGGTCGATGACCTTGATGCCCGTGAACAGGACTTCCTGCGAGGTGGTGAGGTCCTCGAATTTCGGGGGTTCGCGGTGGATCGGGAGGACTTCCGAGCGGGAGAGGGGGTCCAGGCCGTCGATGGTTTCGCCGACGACGTTCATCACGCGGCCGCGGATCTGCGCGCCGACCGGCATCGCGATGGGCTGGCCCGTGGGGACCGCCGCCATGCCGCGGCTCAGGCCGTCGGTGGAGTCCATCGCCACGCAGCGGACCGTGTCCTCGCCGATGTGCTGCTGCACCTCGACGACGAGCGTCCGACCGTTTTCCCGCTTGATTTCCAGCGCTTCATGGATGCGGGGCAGGTCCCCGTCCTCGACGCTGAAGTGCACATCCACCACCGGTCCCACGACCTGGGTGATTATTCCTGTTCCGTTTGCCATGCGGTTCGTGTTTTGTCAATCTACAAATATAGTGATTTTATTTCAGATACTGGCGGAAAAACGCCCACATTTCCTCACAGGTGTCCATATCGGCGAGGTGCCAGCTGTGCTTGGCACCCTGCACTTCGTACAGCCGGACCTCGATTCCGTCGTCCCCGCCCAGGTAGCGGTGCAGGACGACGGGATGCTCGCCCTTCTGCGGCAGCGTCGTCGTTTCCTCGTGCGTGCAGCGGGCCTGCGCGGCCCAGTAGCCCACGGCCGCGGGCACGGCGATATACGCGCCCCAGCCGCCCGTGTCCGTGGGATCGCCTTCCCACATGGAAGTCTTGTCGGCGGTGCCGTGGACTTCCATCAGCGGAACGGGCTTCTTCGCCTTCCATTCCTTGTAGGCCCACTGCATCGTCAGGCCGGCGATGGTGGCATAGGCCCGGAACAGGTCCGGATACCGGTAGGCCATGAAATAGGTCATCTCTCCCCCGTTGGACATGCCGGACATGAAGACATTGTCCTTGCCGATGCGATGCGTCTTGCGGAGGTGCTTGACCAGGGCCTTGACAAAGCCCACGTCGTCCCGCTCCAGGCCCTGCTGGACGTCGTAACCGACGTTCCAGCCGGTCTTTCCCTTCGCATCCTTCTCGCCCTGTGGATAGCACACGGCGAAGCCTTCGCGCTCGGCGACTTCCAGCATCGACGGGCAGTAGCCCTCGGCGCTGCCGCCGTAGCCGTGCAGGACCAGGACCAGCGGCGTAGCCGGACCGGCCCCTTCCGGGACATAGAGCCAATAGGTGCGGACTTCGCCCTTGTATTTCATCGTGTAGCGGACGGTTTCCGCCGCCGTCGCGTCCAGGACGAGGCAGAGGAACGCAACGAGGATGAACCTCAGGCGCCTCATTGCTCGGCCAGGTGCTTCTCCCAGGCCCAGGCGGCGGCGAGGGTTTCCTCGACGGTGCGGGTGGCTTTCCAGCCCATCTCTTCGTTGGCGAGGGTCGGATCGGCCCAGATGGCGGTGACGTCGCCAGGGCGTCGCGGGGCGAACTTGTGCGGGACCGGGACGCCGTTCACCTTCTCGAAGGCGAAGACCAGCTCCAGCACGGAGACGGGCCGGCCGGTGCCGATGTTGAAGACCTCGCAGTCCTCCTTCATCTTCCCGTCGATCATGCGGGTGACCGCGTACACATGGGCCTTGGCGAGGTCCACGATGTCGATGTAGTCGCGGAGGCAGGTGCCGTCCGGGGTGGGATAGTCGTTGCCGAAGATGCTGAGGCACTCGCGCTTGCCGATGGCGGTCTGGGTGATGTACGGCACCAGGTTGTTCGGGACGCCGCGCGGGAGCTCGCCGATGAGGGCGCTCGGGTGCGCGCCGATGGGGTTGAAGTAGCGCAGGAGGATGCCCTTGACGGCGCCGCCGTTGGCCTTCACCGTGTCGCGGAGGATGTCCTCGCACATGGTCTTGGTGTTGCCGTACGGCGACATCGCCGGCTTGCGCGGGGTCTTTTCCGTGACGGGCACGACCTCGGGCTCGCCATAGACGGTGGCGGAGGAGGAGAACAGCACGTTGCAGCCGCCCTTTTCCTGCGCGGCCTGGAGCACGTTCATGAAGCTCAGGAGGTTGTTCTGATAGTACATCAGCGGCTTCGCGACGGACTCGCCCACGGCCTTGAACGCCGCGAAATGGATGACCGCGTCAATGGGATAGTCGGCGAAGATCTTCCGCACGGCTTCCGCGTCGCAGAAGTCCATCTCCACCAGCGGGATGTCGTCCCGCCCGGTGATCTTCTTCACCCCCTCGAAGCAGGTGAGGTCGCAGTTGGAGAAATTATCGGCGACCACCACATCGTAGCCCGCCTCGATCAGTTCCACGGTGACGTGGCTCCCGATGAACCCCGCCCCGCCGGACACAAGCACTGTCTTTTTCATATCGTTTAGAATAGCAGATAGCAAAGATACGAAAAAAACCTATCTTTGCAGTATGCGGAAGATGATGTTTGTCGGGGCGCTGGTGATGTGCCTCGGGCTGCAGGCGCAGACGCTGCAGCAGAAAGTGGACCAGGCCGTGGCGGTGGAGCCGCTCAAGGGGGCGGTCGTGGGGGTGATGGTGCAGGACGCCGCCGGGCACGTCGTGGCGAGCCGGGAGCCCGGCCGCCGCCTGGTGCCGGCCTCCAACCTCAAGCTCGTCACCACGGGCACGGCGCTGCACGCCCTCGGGCCGGATTTCCGGTTCGAGACGGGCATCGGCTACACCGGCACCGTGGAGGACGGCACCCTGCACGGGGACGTGTACATCATCGGCGGGGGCGACCCCACCCTCGGCGTCACGGACACCGTCGCCGTGAAGCCGGACGCCCTGTTCTGGCGCTGGAAGTCGATGCTCAAGGATGCCGGAATCAGCCGCATCGACGGCCGCATCATCGGCGACGGACGGGCCTACGAGGGCCATCTGGAGAACACGACCTGGGGCTATGATGACACCGGCACTTATTACGGAGCCGGCTGCAGCGCGCTCAGCTACTATGAGAACGCCGTGGACTACCTGGTCTCGGCGGGGGCCGCGGACGAGCCGGTCAAGGTGACCCAGCGCTTCCCCGACACCCCCTGGATGCACTTCAGCAACCGCACGTCGACCGGGCCCGCAGGCACCGGCAACAGTTTGTACCTGTACACCACCGACCTGGCGCCCTATGCGGAGATGCGCGGCACCTATTCCATCGACCGCAAGCCCAAGCTGGAGCATTTCGCGAACAAGTACGGCGCCCTCACCTGCGCCTACTATTTCTGGCAGAACCTCCGCGACACGGGCTGGGACATCTCGGGCGGCTATGCCGACATCGACCGCGGCGGCTACGTCCGGGGCGCGGACTTCGTCCCCGCGTACAAGGCCGGCACCCCGCAGGTGCTCGGCCAGTCCGCCTCGCCCGTCCTCTCGAAGATCGTCCGCCAGACGAACGTCCTCAGTGACAATTTCTACGCAGAGGCCCTCTTCCGCCAGATGGGCGAGAAAGCTTCCGGCATCGCCGTGTACGACAGCTGCCGCGTGGCGGTTTACGAAGTGCTGGAGGGGCTGATGGACAGCGACCTGGCCGGCATCCGCCTCGAGGACGGCAGCGGCCTGTCGCGCCTGAACTCCGCCTCGCCCGCCTTCCTGGTCTCGTTCCTGCGGTCGATGACCCGCTCCCGCGGCTTCGACGCCTTCCTCGCCAGCCTCCCGCAGCCGGGCGAGGGCACGCTGAACACGCTCCTTCCCAAGCTCACGCCCGCCCAGAAAGCCCGCATCCGCGTCAAGAGCGGGTCGATGGACGGCGTCCTTTGCTACAGCGGCTACATCCTGGACGAGCAGGGCAAGCCCGCCCGCATCTTTTCCCTGATGGTGAACGGGGCCACCGCGAAAACGGCCGCCCTGCGCGAGACGCTGGGCGGCCTGATCGAAGCGATGCTGTAGCGATTTATTTCCCCGAAAGAACGGCGGCGAGCGCCGGACGGTAGAGGTCGCCCACAGGCAAGGTGGGACCGCCTTCCAGCGTGACGGACGTGCGGGAATATTCGCGGATTTCCGAAAGGTGTACGAGGTAGGAGCGATGGATGCGGAGGAAGCGGTCCTCCGGCAGCTGCTCCGCGAGCCGCTTCAGGCTGTACAGGACCACCAGCGGCGCCGGCTCGTCCCGGAGCCAGATTTTCAGGTATTCGCTCATGCTTTCCACGTACCGGATGCGGTCGGGCTCCACCCGGACGGTCTTGTAATCCGCCCGGAAGGTCAAGGTTTCAGGCCGGGCTTCCGCCCGGGGACGGGACGCCTCGATCCGGTCCCGCAGATGCGCCGCCGACACCTCGAACTCCTGGAAACTGAAGGGTTTCAGGAGGTAGTCGGCCGCATGGACCTTGTAGCTGTCCAGGGCGTACTCGGAATAGGCCGTCGTGAAGACGACCAGCGGCGGATGCTCCAGCGAACGCACGAAGTCCATGCCCGACAGGTCCGGCATATTGATGTCCACATACAGGACGTCCGCCTGCTCCACGTAAGGCCGCGCCGCCGCGGCCGACGGGCACGCGGCGATGAGCTCCAGGTACGGAATCTTCCCGATATAGATTTCCAGCTGGCGCAGCGCCAGCGGCTCGTCATCGATGGTCACCACCCGGATCATGCCCCCTCCTTTTTCAAGTTTGCCGTCGCGGGGAACAGCAGCAGAACGTCATACACATCCCCGCTCTGGTCGATATGCAGCGTATAGCGGTCGCCGTACAGCAGGTCCAGCCGTCTCCGGACATTCACGAGGCCGACGCCGGTATGGTCCGACTTCACGGGTTCCCGCCGGCTGTTCACGCAGTGGAAAACGATCTTTCCGTCCTCCACCGACAAGGTTACATGCACGAAGGACGGCTTCTCGTAGCTGATGCCGTGCTTGAACGCGTTCTCCACGAAAGTGGTCAGCATCAGGGGGGGTATCTCGGCGCCTTCGTTCTTGTCCGGCAGGGAAAGGACGACGCGGACGGTATCGGCATACCGCAGTTTCATCAGGTACACGTAATGGCGGAGGAAATCCATTTCCTTCGCCAGGGGGATGGTGGGCCGGTCTCCTTCGTAAAGGACATGCCGCATCATCTTCGAGAACTCCTCGATGCTCGCCTTCGCCTGCTCCGGGTCGATGTCCACGAGCGCGTGGATGTTGTTCAGGGTGTTCATGAAGAAGTGCGGATTGATCTGGTAGCGGAGGGTTTCCAGCTGACGGCCCAGGTTCTCCGCCTGCAGCTCCTGCATCCGGCGCTCGCCGCGGACGGACTTCATATAATACTTCACGCCCACGTTCACCCCCATCATGAGCAGGCCCATGATCACCTTCAGCACCTCCGGGGTCGTCGGCAGTTCCCGGCCCCCGGGCGAAGGCGGGGCCTGGCCGCCGGGCGGAGGCGGACCGCCCGGCGCTCCCCGGCTCGCCCAGATATAGGCCGCAAACAGCACCGTCAGACCCAGGAGAGCCCCGATATACGCAGCGAGATTTCTTTTTTCCAGCAGCAGCGGGGTGGCCAGGAAGTCATGGAACAGGAACAGGACGAAGAACGGCAGGATGCCCAGCCAGATGTGCAGCAAATCTTCGAACCGGAAGGGGATCCTCATCGTATACCCCTGGAAAAACATGATCACGGGGACGATGGTCAGGATGACGAACCAGAGGATGCCGTAGATGACAACCTCCTGTTTCTTTTCTTTTTCCATCTGTCTCATGCCTGTAGCAAAAATACGAAACTTTCTTCATTCCCGTTCCATTTCGCTGAAAGAATCGCCCTTTTCGCTGAAAGAATTTCCACAAGGCCGGATTGTTGATTTTCTTGTCACCGGCAAGTACTTGACGTGTAACGAAAAACCGAAGCAGTTATGGAAAAGACCCTATCCCTCCTCCTGGTCCTGGCCACCCTTTCCACGCAGGGCTGCACGAAGGACCCCATCGACATAGCCCTTCCCGGCAACGAGACAGACACTCCTGTCAACGCCGACGATACCGCCGGCTCGAACATCGAGACCGACAAGGACGATGACAACGTCGCCAACACCACCTTCGCCCGCACCGTGAAGGTCGCCTTCAGCGGCGGCGGCGCCACGGTCACCGGCGCGACCGCGGACTTCACCGTCGTCACCGACGGGGCCGGCGTGACCATCACCAACAACGGCAGCGAAGCCGTCATCTACGAACTATCCGGCACCTCCACCGACGGATATTTCAAGCTGTACAGCACCAAGAAGCAGGAAATCCTCCTCAACGGACTGACCCTCACGAACAAGAAAGGCGCGGCCATCAACAACCAGAGCCACAAGCGCACGTTCGTGGTCGTGAAGGGCACGAACACCCTGGCCGACGGCGCTTCCTACACCCAGACACCCTCCGACGAGGACGAGAAGGCCGCCTTCTTCTCCGAAGGCCAGCTCGTGTTCAGCGGCGACGGCACTTTGACCGTCAATGCCACCGGCAAGGCGGGCATCACCTCCGACGACTATGTCCGTTTCATGGCCGCGCCCACGGTGAAGGTCACCTCCAGCGCCGGTCACGGCGTCCGCGGCAAGGAGTCCATCATCGTCAGTGACGGAACCGTGGACGTGAACGTCTCCGGCACCGGCAAGAAAGGGTTCTCGTCCGATACGCTCGTGTACATCGGCGGCGGCGTGACCACGATCAAGACCACCGGCTCCGCGGGCGAGGTGGACGGCGAGCTCACCGGCGTCGCCGGCATCAAGGCGGACCTCCGCTTCGAGATGGTGGACGGCGTCCTGAACGTCACCAGTACCGGCACGGGCGCCAAGGGCATCAGCGGGGACAACGTCGCCTACTTCAAGGGCGGCACGGTCACGGTCAATGTCACCGGCGCGAACTATGGGACCAGCTCCTCCGGCGGCTTCGGCCCCGGCGGCGGTCACGGTGGCTGGCCCGGCGGCGGCCAAGGCAGCAGTTCCTCCTCCGACAACTCCGTCGCGTCCAAGGGCATCAAGTTCGACGGCAATCTGTACATCTCCGGCGGAAAGGTCACGGCGAAGAGCGCCAAGCACGAGGCCATCGAGGCCAAGGGCGTCATCCAGGTCACCGGCGGCGAAGTGTACGCCTATTCGATCGACGACGCCATCAACGCCGGCGGCGACTTCACCATCGACGGCGGGGCGGTCTATGCCCAGTCCACCGGCAACGACGGCCTGGACGCCAACGGCAACTTCTACATCAAGGGCGGCATCGTCTTCGCCCTCGGCTCCGGCGGCGCGGAACTCGCCGTGGACGCGAACTCGGAGGCGCAGAAGAAGCTCTATCTCACCGGCGGCACCGTCATCGCCGTAGGCGGCCTGGAAAGCGGCGCCACCCTCTCCCAGACCTGCTGGTCGGCCGGCACCGTGAAGGCCAATACGGCCTACGCCCTCTACGACAAGGACGGGAAAGTCCTCGGCGCTTTCAAGACCCCGTCGACGGGGAACCTTACCCTGGTGCTGTCCGCTCCTTCGCTGGATTCCGTGAAGTACGGCGTCACCGTCAGCGGCGGAACGGCCTTGTTCAACGGCGCTTACACGGACGGCGCCACCGTGAGCGGCGGAAGCGGGTGCAACCTGTCCGCCTACTCCGGCGGTGGCGGCCATGGCGGGCCCGGTGGTTGGTGATGTATTTTTTCGTATCTTTGTATGATTATGAAAAAGCTGCTGACAATCATCGCCTTGGCCTTCGCGCTCGCGGCGCCGGCCCTGGCCCAGAATACCGGCCAGAAGATCAACAAGAAGAACCTGGTCATCAAGGAGTGGAACACCGAGCCCCGGAGCGGGAAGAAGGTGCTGGACCACGTGACCACCTTCGACGCCGACGGCAAGAAGGTCGAGGAGATCGAATACGGCTCCGAGGGCCAGAAATGGCGCAAGCGCTTCGAGTACGGCGCGGACGGCAAGTGCGTGAAGGAGATGGTGTACAACGACCGCAACAAGCTGGAAACCGTCAAGAAATACGAATACAACGAGTTCGGCCGCAAGAAGACCCAGTACAACTACAACGCGAAGGGAAAGCTCCTGACCATCAAGGTCTTCGAATACATCGCCGAAGATGCCTGATCCCGCCTCCATATCGCTCGCCGGACCGCTGGACGGGTTCGCGCCCATCTCCCTCGCGGAGATGGACGCCGTCAAGCTGATGAACCGGGTGGACACGAAGTACCTGACGGACCGGGCGACGCTCGCGGACGTGCTCCGCGACGCGGCCGCCGCCGGCTACCGCGTCCTCGTCGCCGACGGCGCCCGCATCAGCCCGTACGACTCCATCTACTTCGACACCGACGCCCTCCGGATGTTCACCGACCATCGGAACCAGAAGCTCCGCCGGCAGAAGGTGCGCACCCGCGCCTATGTCAATTCCGGGGACGCCTTCCTGGAAATCAAGCGGAAGAACAACCACGGCCGGACGAAGAAGAAGCGCACCGGCATCCCGATGGCGGACCTGCCGGACTTCCGGGCCAATGACGCCGCCTGCCGGTACCTCGCCGGGCATTCGGACTTCGAGGCCGGCCAGCTGCAGCCCACGCTCGAGACCCTCTTCCAGCGGATCACCCTCGTGAATCCGGACCTGACGGAACGGCTCACCATCGACACGAACCTGTGTTTCAAGAACTTCCGGACCGGGCTCGAGACTTCCCTCGGGGAGGCCGTCGTCATCGAACTGAAGCAGGACGGCCACGCCGCCTCCGCGATGAAGGGCATCCTGCGCGACCACCGGGTGAAACCCGCCCGGATCAGCAAATACTGCATCGCCGTCACCCTCACCGACCCGTCGGCCCGCGCCGGCCGGTTCAAGGAGAAGGTCCGGCTCATCGAAAAGACCATCCAGCATAAAATCAACGTCCTATGATATTCCTGCAAGACCTCGGCGAGTACGACCTCGCCGACGAAAACTTCCTCGACGTCCAGTCCATCACGGACGCGATGATGACCACTGCCCAGAGCCTCACGGAACTGGCCATCCGCTTCTTCCTGAACCTCGCCGTGTGCTGGGTCATCGTGGGCCTGTTCTATTACCGGAAGAGCCACCGCCGTGACTATTATTTCACGTTCATGGTGTTCTCCACCGCGATGCTCATGCTGCTGTACATCATGGGCAACGTGGAGGTGGGCGTGGGCCTCACCCTGGGCCTGTTCGCCATCTTCGGCGTCATCCGGTACCGGACGGAGACCGTCCCGATCCGGGAGATGACCTACCTGTTCGTCATCATCGCCCTGGCCGCGATGAACGGCCTCGCGCCGCTGTACCGGGTCGCGGGCGCCCTGTCGGACAACCCGCACTACGCCCTGAACACGGGCGCGCTGCTCGTGACGGTCATCTCGAATCTCCTCGTGATCGGCCTCATCTGGTTCCTGGAGAGCGACAAGGTGACCAAGCACACCTCCACCAAGCTGGTGCTCTATGACCGGATCGAGCTCATCGTCCCGGAGCGCCGGGCGGAGCTCGTGGCGGACCTGGAGAAGCGCCTGGGCCTGAAGATCGACAACGTGGAGATCGGGCACGTGGACTTCCTCAAGGACGCGGCGTTCATCAAGGTTTTCTATACCCTCGGCCATGACGAGACCGGTTCCATCGACCAGCTCACGCGGGCCAAAGACTATGTGGAGCAATGAGGAAGATCCTGCTGACCCTGGCCCTGCTGCTGCCGGTGGCCGCCTTCGCGCAGACCACCTATGACGACGGCCTCTCCTTCGGTGCCCGCGCCACGGTGGAAGCCGACGCCAAGCTGGCGAAAGGCCTGCACCTGATGGCCCACGAGCAGTTCCGCTACTACGGCGATTCCGAGGACATCCTGCGCTTCCACACCGGCATCGGCCTGGAATACAAGGTGCTGCCTTTCCTGAAGGTGGGCGCGGAATACGAGCTCATCAACCGCTACAAGTTCGACGTGGACCTGAATGCCAATACCTGGAGCATCCGGCACCGCGGGAACTTCTTCCTCACGGGCACGCTCAAGACCTCGGGCTGGCAGTTCGGCCTCAAGGAGACGCTGCGCCTCACGCACCGGCCGGGCGACATGAACACCCTGCAGGCGCCCCGCAACGTCCTCGCCCTCAAGTCCAAGGTCTCGGCCAAGTACCTGGGCTGGGGCAAGATCGTCCCCTTCGCCGGCTTCGAGGTGCGGAACGCCCTCAACGACGCGGCCTACAAGGGCACCTACAACGCCTCGGCGGACAAGAACAAGGACATCTATGCCAACGAGGAGTTCCTGGGCTACACGCACGCCTACGTGAACCGCTACCGGATCGAACTGGGGACGACCATCAAGTTCGACAAGCGCCACGCGCTGGAGTTCTACCTCCTGGGCGACCACTATATGGACAAGTCCATCGACACGAACCGCGAAGGTTCCAGCAGCTGGGAGAAGAACGGCCTCGTGCTGAAAGCCATCGACTGGCACGTCGGGAACATGATCACCGCCGGCGTGGGCTACAAGTGGGAGTTCTGACGGCGTCCCAAGACGACGAAAGGTGTCCGGAGACGACTCCGGGCACCTTTTTCATATGGGTGTGTGATGCGGCTTACTCGCCGAGACCCTTCTTCACAGCCTCGCTGAGCTGGTCGTAGAGGGCGTCGGTCTTCTCGAGGAGTTCCTTGCGGACGCCGTCGTAGTAGGCCTTCTTGTTGCCTTCCGGCTTGCCCAGCTTGTCGCGGAGCTCGTTGAAGAGGTCCACGGCGCCGTCGATGAGGTTCGCCACCTCGTCGGCGTTCTTGCCCGGATGGACGGAAAGGAACAGCGCGCAGTCGTCCACGAATGCACCGATCACATACTCGATGTCTTTCTTGATGTCTCTCAGGTTCATATCATTTCGTTTTTAACACCGCAAAGATAGCAATTTTCTTTGAATAACCGGCGAAGCGGACCGGCCGGAATCAGGACTCCTTGTCCGAGATGTACTCGAACTGTCCGAGCTTCTCGTTCCACTCCAGCTTGTGGAGGTCCCAGTTCCGCCCCTTGGCGGCGCTTTCCAGCTTCTGGGCGATGACCACCTTCTCGCCGTCCGTGCGGACGTTGATCATGCCGTACACCGTCACCACGCGCTCTTTCTTCTTCTGCGCGGAAATGTCCATGTCCTTGAGTTCCAGGAACTCCTTGCCCGAACGGGCCAGTTCGGTGGAGAAGATGAGGGAACGCTTGCCGCGGCTGTATTTGCCGATGGTGCCGAGCGTGTCGGGACGCGGGTGGCAATGCGGCTCCTCGTCACCGCTGGAAATGATCGTGGCAATGGGGTTCAGCACCTGCAGGAACTCGCTGGAGAAGTCCGCGCTGCCGTGGTGGCAGGACTTGGCGATGTCCACCTCCAGGGATTCCCGGGCGGCGAGGACGGCTTTCTCGATTTCGGCCTCCTTCTTCTTCCGGTCCTCCTCGCTGAGTTTCTTGCCCTCCAGCTCCTTCTTGAGGGCGGCGATGTCCACGCCGGAGTAGGCCTTGATCAGGTGGTATTCCGACTCGGTGTTCAGGTCGCCGCCGGCCAGGAGCCGCAGGTGGCCGATGGTGAGCTTGACGACCACCGAATGGCCGTTCTTCGTCTTGCCGGTGTCGCCGAAGGACGGCAGGGCGGCCTTTCCGTCGATCTCCTCGGCCACGGGGCCCATGACCTCCATCTTCAGCCCATTCTTGTCATAGAGGGGTTCCGACCCCTTCCGGAGGCCGATCTTGGGGGCGTCCGTCTTCTTGAGCATGTTGATGTAGGTGCCGGCCTTCACGTGCTTGATCCGCTCCTGGTAATCGGCGTCTGTGTCGCACAGGTCGGTGACATAGGTCTTGCCGTTGTACTTGATATCCGTGCCGAGCGAGGCGCCGGCTCCCTCGATCATGCCGTTGTGATAGACCTTCTTGATCTGGATCTGCGGCTCCTTTTCCTTCGACTTGGCGAAGATGGTGCCGAATCCCAGGTAGTGGTCCGTGTCCGAATGCGAGATGACCACCGTGAACGGAGGGGCGACATTCTTGGGCGAGCGCAGGTTGAAGCGCCATTTCAGGAAGCGGTACATGTTGTCCGACTTGCCGGCGTCGATCAGGAAGTGCTTGTCGTCCGGGGTGACGATGTGGCAGCCGTCTCCCTGGCCCACGTCGATGAAATTGACCTCGAGCGGCCGGTCGAACTGCATCTCGGAGCGCTTGATCCAGCCGTCGGCGTTCCGGCAATGGACCTTGACGTATTCGTCCGTCTTCTTTCCGCTGGTGACCGTCTTGGTCACATAGGCGCCGTCCTCGATGTAGGGGGACATGAAGTCGCCGAACAGCAGTTCCTTGATGAAAGTGAACTTGGTCTTGCCCGTCTTGGCGTCGGTTTCCATGCTCTGGAGTTTCACCGACGGATAGGTGGCGTATCCCACCTTTTTAATATTACCAGCCATGATTCTAAGAAATTAAATGACACACCTTTCCAAAGATAAGAAAAAAACCTGAGAATAAACCGCTTATCCTTAATATTTCTTAACTTTGAAGCATGGAACGGGCCGGAACAAGCTATCTTGCAGCGAAAGAACCGGGGCTGAAACTGGTCGTGGATGCGGGGTTCTCGTGTCCGCACGGCCGATGCACGTTCTGTGACAACGCCGCGTTCCATCCCGCTTACAGCACGCCGTCCAAGAGCATTACGCAGCAGATCGATGAAGGGATTGCGTTCCATGCGGCAAGGGGACGGTCGCATGGGCCGTATCTGGCTTACTTCCAGTCTTTTTCCAATACGTTTGCGCCGCTTGCGCGGCTGCAGGAGGCGTATGCGGAGGCGCTGGCGCATCCGGCGGTGTCGGGCCTGGTGATCGGCACGCGGCCGGACTGCGTGGACGCGGAAAAGCTGGATTACATCGCTTCGCTCGGGTGCGCGCGGATCGAGTACGGAATCGAGTCCTGCCGGGATGAAACCCTGCTGCGGGTGCACCGGGGGCACGATTTCGCCTGCGCGGAACGGGCGATGCAGGAGACCGCCGCGCGCGGCATCCCGGTCTGCGGCCACTTCATCTTGGGGCTGCCGGGCGAAACGCGGGAGACTTTGCTGGAAGACGTGTCCCGCATCAACGCCCTTCCCCTGGACAGCATCAAGTTCCATCAGCTGCAGATCCTGAAAGGAACGCCGATGGCGGAGGAATTCGCCGCGCATCCGGAGGATTTCGTCCGATGGACGCTGGACGAGTATATCGACCTCCTGGCCGACATCCTGGAGCGCCTGCGCCCGGACCTCGCCGTCGGCCGGCTCGCCGCGAGCGTTCCGCCCCGCTTCCTCGCCGTTCCCGGCTGGGGCGTGCGCGCATCGGACCTGCACCAGCTCCTGGAGCGGCGCTTACGGGAAAGGAATACTTGGCAGGGAAAGGCCTACTGCAGCGGCCACCAGTCGGGCTTGGAATAGTCGAAAGCGCGACGCTCCGCCTCCCAGGCCGTGGAGACATAGACCGTATCGGCCCGGTCGATGTACAGGCGGCCCTCCAGGTGGTCGCACTCGTGCTGGAAGATGACGGCGGTGTAGCCGTGGACCGTATCGCGCTTGGGTTCAAGCGTTTCCGGATGGACATACGAGACAATGACGTCCGTGTAGCGCGGGACGAGGCCGCGCATGGGCGGGACGGACAGGCAGCCTTCCGGACCCTTGCCGATGCTTCCGAAGAGACTGTCGATGCGGACGTTCAGGTAGCACTCGAACGGACCGCCCTCCTTGTCCAGCCGCTGCAGCCAGATGATGCGCTTGCCGATGCCCACCTGCGGCCCGGCGATGCCCACGCCGTCGTGCTGCGGGGCGCGCACGGTGGCCTGCATCTTGGCCATCAGCGTCTTGAGATCCTTGGACTTGAGCTCGGCCTTGGTGAAATCCACGCACGGGGTGCGGAGAATCGCGCTGTCCTCCGGCCATACGGTCACGTACATCACGGAATCGGACTGGCGGATGATCAGGCGCTCCTCCTTGGTGAACGCCTTCGGGCGGTTGAAGGCCAGGAACACCGCGATCAGGATCAACAGCGGGAAGAGGTACCGGTTGATCTGTCTCATCGTAACATTCATCGGAACAGGGATTTAACGAGGGCGGGGATGTCGGCCACTTTCACGACCTCGATGCCCTCGGGCTTGCGGTCGAAGCGGGTATAGGAGGAGACGAAGATGCGCTTGAAGCCCAGGCGGGCGGCCTCCACGGCGCGGCGCTCGGCCTGGGAGACCGGCCGGATCTCGCCGCTCAGGCCCACCTCGCCGGCGAAGCACACATTGTTCGGAATGGCGTAGTCGAAGTTGGAGGACAGGACGGCCACCACGACCGCCAGGTCGCAGGCCGGGTCCGTGATGCGCAGGCCGCCCGCCATGTTCAGGAACACGTCCTTCTGGCTGAGCTTGAAGCCCGCGCGGCGCTCGAGCACGGCGAGGAGCATGTTCAGGCGGCGGACGTCGAAGCCCGTCGCGCTGCGCTGCGCCGTACCGTACACGGCCGACGAGACCAGCGCCTGTACCTCGAACATGAAGGGCCGGTTACCGTCCAGCATCGCGCTCACGGCCGTGCCGCTGAGCCCGTCCTCGTGCTGGGGGATGAGGAGTTCTGAAGGGTTCGCCACCTGGCGGAGGCCCGCGCCGGTCATCTCGAACACGGCGAGTTCCGCCGTGGAGCCGAAACGGTTCTTGATGCTCCGCAGGACGCGGTAAGGGCCGCGGTTCTCGCCCTCGAACTGGAGGACTACATCGACAATGTGCTCCAGCACCTTCGGGCCCGCGATGGCGCCTTCCTTGGTGATATGGCCGATGAGGATGACCGGGATGCCGCTGCCTTTCGCGAAGCGGAGCAGCGCGGCGGCGACCTCCTTGACCTGCGTCACGGAGCCGGCGGTGGACTCCACGTTCTGGCAGTACATCGTCTGGACGGAGTCCACGATGACGAGGTCCGGGGCCACCTCCTCCGCCTCAGCGATGATGTTGTCCATCAGGGTCTCGCTGTAAATCAGGCAGTTGGAGGCGTCTCCGCCCAGGCGGTCCGCCCGCATCTTCACCTGCTTGACGCTTTCCTCGCCCGTGACGTAGAGGACTTTCAGGGACGGGCAACTGAGAGGAATCTGGAGCGAAAGGGTGGACTTGCCGATACCGGGCTCGCCGCCCATCAGCACCAGGGAGCCCTTGACGATGCCGCCGCCGAGGAGCCGGTCCACCTCGGCGCTGCCGAGGGACACGCGGTCCTCCGCGGTCGTGGACACGTCCTTCAGGGGCATGGGCTTCCGCCCGGCGCCGGGGACGGACACCGCGAGTGGCCGCTTCCCCGTCACCACTTCCTTCTCCACCATCGTATTCCACTCCCCGCAGGCGGGGCACTTGCCCATCCACTTGGAGTACTCGTTGCCGCAGTTCGAGCAGAACCACACGGTCTTCGCTTTCGTCGTTCCTTTCACAGCCATATCCGTCGTCTTTCGTTCCGCTAAGATACAAAAAAAAGATATTGTTCCATCTCGGGACAATATCTCATCGCAATGATTGCGTGCGTTTCCTTACTCGGCGACGACCTGGTTGGCGGCGCTCACGAGGGAATCGGCGGCGGCGGCGACGGTGGTGTCGACAGCCTCGACGGCCTGCTTGGCCTCCTCGGCGGCGGCCTCGACGGCGGCGTCGGCCTCGGCCTCAGCCTTCTTGGCGTTGTTGTTACCGCAAGCGGCGGCGCAGATCATCATAGCGATGACGGCGGCGGACATAAATACCTTTTTCATGGTTGCAAGTTTTTACTAACTAGTTAAACAAAACACTTTCGGGCGGCAAAGGTACACCCGATTCTTGAAACAAGCAAGAATTTTTTAAAAAAATTATAATTTAGGGATATTACAATTTCATTACAGTCTATCGGCGATTCAGCTCAAAGACCTCCATGTCATGTACTTTTCCGCTATCAATGTGAAAGCGGAGGGCCGTCCGGAAAGCGTGCCAACCCTGGTTTCCACAGGCCCCAGGGTTCATGTACAGGAGATTATCGGACTTATCATTCATAACCTTCAGGATGTGGGAATGCCCGCAGACGAAGATATCGGGCCGATGCTGCCGGATAAGCGCCCGGGCTTCGGGATAATAGTGGCCCGGCGACCCGCCGATATGGGTCATCAGCACTTTCAGGCCCTCGCATTCCCAGCAGCGGTACAGCGGGCACCGGTCCAGCAGCCGCCGGTCGTCGCAATTGCCGATGACTCCCACCAGGGGCTTGAACGCGGCGATCTCCGCCTCCGTGTCCAGCCCTCCCCCGAAGTCCCCGGCGTGCCAGATCTCGTCGACATCCTTGAGGAACTCCTTGAACTCCGCCGAGAACACCCCGTGCGTATCCGATATGAGGCCGATGTACATAGTTTTGCAAAGTTAGCAAATGTTGGCCAAACTCGGGGTCGCAAAATGCGACTTCAAGTGGGGGAAGACCGCGGTGGTCTCCGTGCGGAAGCGTCGGTAGGCCCACTTGGAGCAGGTCTCTACGTTTTTTGGTGCAGGTCCCCTCGCTTCTTGGCGCAGGTGTACACCGTTTTTGGCGCAGGTGTGTTTTTTGCTGGGGGACCTGCTCCATTGGAGAGCGTAGGAGCACGATTCGCGGCGCAGGTCCCCACCCTTTTTCCGCACCTGCGCCAAAAAGTGTTTCCACCTGCGCCAACAACACCATACACCTGCGCCACATTCCTGAAAAATTCCGATATTTGTCGTATGGAAGTGTTTTTTGCGTATGAGGCCGACGGCCGCTTCTGCCGGCTGGACGCCGACGAGTCCGGCCACTGCTGCCGCGTACTGCGGCACCGCGCCGGCGACGAGATTCACGTGATCGACGGTCTCGGGTCGATGTTCCGCTGCCGACTGGTCGATGACAACCCCAAGGGGGCCGAGGCCGAGGTCCTCGAGGCCTTCCCCGGCTGGGGCGGCCATCCCTACCGGCTCACCGTCGCCTGCTGTCCCACCAAGAACAACGACCGGTTCGAGTGGTTCGTGGAAAAAGCCACCGAAGTAGGTGTAGACCGCATCGTGCCCACCATCGGCGAGCGCTCCGAGCGCAAGGTCTACAAGACCGACCGCGCCGCCCGCATCGCCCTCTCCGCCACCAAGCAGTCCCTCAAATCCCGCATCCCCGAGATCGCGGAACCCATATCCGTCAAGGATTTCATACAGATTTCTCCACTCGCTTCGCTCGGTCGAAATGACAGTGCGCCTCTCAAACTCATCGCCTACTGCTTCGAAGGTGACACCAAGCGCATCTCCATCCAGGACGCGTTGAAAGCCTACGAAGGGAACGAGGTCACCATTCTCATCGGCCCCGAAGGGGACTTCTCCCCGGAAGAAGCGCACCTGGCCGTGGAGAACGGCTACATCCCCGTGCACCTCGGCGCTTCACGCCTGCGCACGGAAACAGCCGCGGTCCTTGCCGCGACGGCGGTGTACCTGCGGTACGAATAGATTTACATCCGGATAATCTCCACCTCGCCGTCCATGCCGACCTTGATGATCTGGGAGGCCTTGCCGGTGGAGTCGGTGTCGATGGAGGGCGGGACGACGAAATCGACGGCGTCCTTGATCTCGGGCGGGATTTCGCTGAAGCGGGCGGGGGTGGGCTCGCCGGAGATGTTCGCGGAGGTCGATACCACCGGGCGGCCGAGCTTGAACGCGAGGTCGCGGCAGAAATCGAACAGCGGGATGCGCATCCCCACGGAGCCGTCCTCGGCGACGGCGTTCCAGGCGAGGTGCCAGCGGTCGCCGGGCTCCCCTTCCACGCCGGCCTGCGCGTCGGGATAGATGATTGTCATCGGCTTGTCATTGACCTCCACGAGCTCCACGGCCATGGACGGGACCTGCCGCACGTACTTCGCGACCATGTCCAGGTCGGAGGCCAGGAGGACCAGCGACTTGGCCTCGCTCCGCCGCTTGATGGCGAAGATCTTCGCGACGGCTTCGGGGTTCGTGGCGTCGCAGCCCAGGCCCCAGACGGTGTCGGTGGGATACAGGATGGTGCCGCCGGCCCGGAGGGTCTTCAGGGCCTCGGCAAGGACTTCATCGCGTTTCATAGTAGGTGGCAATGACGGGATAATGGTCGGAATACTTGACTTTCGGGACCTCGTAGCTCACGACATGCAGGTCGCGGGGGTAGAGGATATAGTCGATCCGCAGCAGCGGCCAGAGGGGGCGGAAGGTGGCGCCGAAGCCCTTGCCGGCCTGGACGAAAGCGTCCTGGCGGCCGCGGGAGAGGCGGTACAGCGTATAGGAAAGCGGATTGTCGTTGAAATCGCCCAGGACTACCGAGCGGACGGGGCATTCGTCCACGTCCTTCATCACCTCCTCCACCTGCCGGGGCCGCTGCGTGATGCCGCGGCGCATCTTCCGGCCGGTATCCTCCACCATCTCGTCGGTATGGTGGCCGATGGACTTCACGAGGCCGGACAGGGAGATGTTGTAGCTCTCGAAATGGCAGTTGTAGAAGCGCAGGACCGTGGAGTCCAGCTGGATGTCGGAGTAAAGGGCCAGGTTCGTGGACTTCTCGAAGTCCAGCTTGCCCTTGTACAGGACGGGGCGGCGGGACAGCGTGACGTTCCCCGCGTGGCCGCTCTCCCCCGTGAGCACATAATACTCCGCGTGATAGCCCGGGAAGCGGTCGCGGAACCACGCGTCCATGTTCAGGGTGTTCGGAAGATGAAATTCCTGCAGGCAGATGACGTCGGCATCGAGGCGGCGCAGGAAGGCGGCGACGGAATCGGCCAGGACCAGACGCTTGTCGCCCATGTTCCCGTGCGCGAACAGGCCCACATTGTAGGACACGACCTTGAGCGTGGGCTCGCGCTCCGGTTCCGGGGCCTTGAACTGGTAGTACTTGCCGATGAGGAAGATGGCCGGCAGGATCATCACGAGCAGGAAGCCGGTCATCCGGGAGCGCCGGAAGAGGGCCCAGATGAAGAACAGGACCGTCAGGGCCAGCACCGGGATGAACAGGAGGCCGAAGATGGTGAAGAACCAGGCCTTCGCGGGGTTCACGAGCACGGACACGTAGCTCAGGGCCAGCAGGCCGCCGAGGGCCAGCGAGACCGTCCCGAACGTGAGCCGGGAGAACCATCCGTGCCGTTTCTTTACCTCCGCCATAATTCGCCGCGTTTACGCCAGTACAGGACCAGCAGGAAGCCGAACAGGGCGCCGCCCAGGTGCGCGAAATGGGCTACGCCCATCTGCGTGCCGGTGATGCCGGTGAGGAGTTCGATGCCGATGAAGATGGCCACCATCCACTTCGCGTCCAGGGTGACGGGCGGGAAGATGAGGGTCATCCGCGCCTCCGGATAGAGCATCGCGAAGGCGACGAGGACGCCGTAGATGGCGCCGGAGGCGCCCACCATCGGGGTGCGGAACAGGTCGATGACATCCTGCGTCAGGGCCGTATCGGCCGCGGCGAGCGCCTGGTGGTACTGCAGCCACTCCACGCCCGTGTGCAGGGCGGCGGCGCCGAGACCCGTGACGAAGTACAGGATGAGGAATTTCTTCGTACCCAGCGCCTGCTCCACCACCATGCCGAACATCACGAGGGTGTACATGTTGAAGAAGATGTGCCACCAGCCGCCGTGCATGAACATGTGCGTGAGGGGCTGCCACCACCGGAAGAGCGGCGACGCCGGATAGAACATCGCGAAGGTCCCGATCATGAAGTTCTCGTTGATCAGCGTGGCCACGAACATGATCACGTTGATGATGAGGAGGCTCCGGGTAACGGTCGGGATCCTTTCGAGGAAGTTGCTTTGGAAGGCCATCAGAATCGTTTGTCGATTTCGTCCAGCGGCAGGATGCTGATGATCCGGCGGCCGGAGGAGGTGAATTCAGGGTTGGAGGAGGAAAGGAGGGCGTCCACCAGGCGCTGCGCCTCCGTCGGGGAGGACAGCTTTTCGCCGCCGGACGCGCCCAGGACGGCGAATTTCTGCGCCAGGGACTGGACCATGGTCTCCGGCAGGGAGCCGTGGTCGTCGGCCAGGATGAGGGTGAGGTCGCCCACCATCGTATGGACCTTGCCGGCCTCGGTGCTGTAGCCCTCCGGGACGCCGTTCACGACGACGGTGTCCGTGCCGAAGGCCTCGATGTCGAAGCCCAGGCGCTTCAGCAGGTCCGCGTTCGCGTCGAAGAGCAGCCGCCCTTCCACGCCCACATTGACCTGCACCGGGAACAGGGCGCTCTGGCTCACATGGGCCTCCTGGCCCAGCACCTTGAGGAAGCGGTCATAGAGGATGCGCTCCCGGGCGCGGCGGACGTTCACGATCATCACGCCGGACGCCGACTGGGAGAAGATGTACTTGCCCTGGACCACCAGGACCTGCGCCGTGGGCATGGTCCGGTCCTCGAAGAGCTTGCCGTAGTCCTCGTGCTTGTCGACAGTATAGGACGGGCGCATCGGGGCGCCGGAAGGGACGCCGGTGGAGCCGCCCATGGGCGAGAAGTCCCGGACGTCCAGGTTGCCGTCGCCGGCCGTGAAGGGGTTGTAGGTCGGGTCCACGCCGGCCGTAGGGATGCTCACCGGGCGGTACTCGCCGAAACGGGGGCCGATGACGGGCAGTTCCCGGGCCTCGGGATTGTCGAAGTCGATGTCGCCGCCGGCGCCGCCGCGGGCCGTGGCCTCGCGGACGCAGGCGTACAGGGTCTGGAAGATGACGCTGTCCTCCTCGAACTTGATCTCCGTCTTGGTGGGGTGGATGTTCACGTCGATGGTGGAAGGGTCCACCTCCAGGAAGATGAAGTAGGACGGCGTCGTGCCTTCGGGAATGAGGGCCTCGTAGGCCTTCATCACCGCCTTGTGCAGGTAAGGGCTGCGGAAATAGCGGCCGTTGACGAAGAGGAACTGGTTCCCCAGGGTCTTTTTCGCCGCTTCGGGCCGGCCCACGAAGCCGTGGATCCGGACCAGGGAGGTATCGGCCTCGATGTCCATCACCTCGCCCACGAGCTGCGGGCCCAGGAGGTCCGTCACGCGGAACTTGAGGGATTTGGCCTTCTTCAGGACGTGGATGTCGCGGCCGTTGTGCGTGAGGGTGAAGGCGATTTCGGGCCGGGTGAGGGCCACGCGCTGGAATTCCTCCAGGATGTGGCGGAACTCCACGTTGTCCGACTTGAGGAACTTGCGGCGGGCGGGGATGTTGTAGAAGAGGTTCCGGACGGCGAAGTTGGAGCCCTTGGGGGCGGCGACTTCGCGGGTGGAGAGGTGTTCGGAACCGGAGAGATGGACCTCCACGCCCACTTCGTCTTCCTCGCGGCGGGTTCTGAGGACGACGTCCGCGACGGCGGCGATGGACGCGAGGGCTTCCCCGCGGAAGCCGAAGGTGGTGATCTCCTGCAGGTCCTCCGCGGTGGCGATCTTGGAGGTGGCGTGGCGCTCGAAGCACAGCACGGCGTCGTCCGGGGACATGCCACTGCCGTTGTCGATGACCTGGATGAGGGTGCGGCCGGCGTCGGTCACCGTGACGGAGACCTCGTCGGCCCCCGCGTCCACGGCGTTCTCCATGAGCTCCTTCACCACGGAAGCGGGCCGCTGGACGACCTCTCCCGCGGCGATCATGTCCGCGATGTTCCTGGGGAGAATCTTCAGTTCCATCTAGACGCCGAGCAAACCGTAAATCTTCGTGACATAGATCAGCACGAGGGCGATCAGCAGCAGGGTGATGATGCCGATGATGGTCTGCGTGCGGGAGGCGGTGGTGCGGGTGCGCTTGTAGTTGCCGTCGCGCCAGGCGCCGCGGATGCTGCTGCCCGGGACGTACTTCCCGTCTTCCTTGGCTTTCTCGTTGGTGCCGTCCACGTCACCGAACATGCGGCGGCGCTCCTCCTCTTCGGGATCGTAGTATCGGGGCTTGTAGTTGAACACCCGGTGTTCGGGGTTTCCGAAGAAACCGAAATTGAAAATTGCCATGGCCGCTTCGTTTTGTCTTAACTTACAAATGTAGCATTTTTTTCGTTACCTTTGTGGTCATGGAACTCAGAATCGGAAACGGATACGACGTGCACGCCCTCGAAGAAGGGCTGCCCATGTGGCTGGGCGGGGTGAACATCCCCTCGGCGGTCGGTTTCGTGGCGCACTCGGACGGAGACGTCGCGATCCACGCCCTCTGCGACGCTATCCTCGGGGCGCTGGCCCTCGGGGACATCGGCCATCTCTTCCCGGACACGTCCCCCGAGTGGAAAGGCATCGACAGCAAGATCCTCCTCGCGAAGGTCGTCGCCCTCATCGCCGGGCGCGGCTGGCGGGTGGGCAACGCGGACATCACCATCGCCCTGCAGGTTCCCAAGCTCGCCCCGCACATCCTGTCGATGCGGGAAACCCTCGCCCGCGTGATGGGCGTTCCGGTCGATGCGGTCTCCGTGAAGGCCACCACCACCGAGCGCCTGGGCTTCGTGGGCCGGGGCGAAGGCTGCGAAGTGTGGGCTTCCGTCACCGTGATTAAACCTTGACGGGCGCTTCGTGTCAAAAGAACTGTCTGCAAATTCAAGAGACAGTTTTTTTATGTTATCTGATATGAAAGCTTTACGAATCCTTGCAGCGGCAGCGGGAGTGCTGTGCGCTGTGACCCTGTTTGCGCAGGAAGGACGTCCGGAGCGCGGCGGCCGTGGCGGCCGCGGCGGTCGCGGCGACTTCCCCGAGCCCGTGTCCGACAGTGTCTGGGTGATCCAGCGTACCCAGGAAATGGTCGAGAAGTACACCCTCACCCCCGAGCAGGAGGCCAAGGTGCGCGAACTCAACGGTAAGTATGCCCCGCAGCTGAACTTCCGTCCCGGCAACATGTTCGGCGGCGAGAACGGCGAACGTCCCGACTTCCGCTCGATGACCGACGAGCAGCGCCAGGAATTCATGCAGAAGATGCAGGCCCAGATGGGCGAAATGCAGGAAAAGATGCAGGCCATGCAGGAAGCCCGCAAAGAGTATGAGAAAGAGCTCGAGGGCTTCCTGGACAAGGACCAGCTGAAAGCGTACCGCAAGGATCGCCGTCGTCAGGAGGCCGAGATGCAGCGCCGGATGCAAGGCGGGATGGGCGGCGGCCGTCCCGGCGGCATGGGCCCTGGCGGCCCCGGCGGCTTCCCGGGCGGTGGCATGGGCCCTGGCGGCCCCGGCGGCTTCCCCGGTGGCGGCGGCTTCGGCGGCTTCTAGTCGTCCCGCTCAACCCGCTGAAAACCAGCGCCTTACACAAAACTCCCTGGTACATCTGCACCAGGGAGTTTCTTTTAAGTGACTGTGCGTCAAGCGGTTAGGCGAGACGCGAGTTTACTTCTTGATGAATTCGACGCGGCGGTTCTTGGCGCGGCCTTCGTCGGTCTTGTTGTCGGCGACGGGCTCATGCGCGCCCTTGCCCACGGCGCGGAGGTTGAACGGGTCCACGCCCTTCTCCTCGAGGGCCTTGACGACGGCCTCGGCGCGCTGCTGGCTGAGCGGGTCGTTGACCTTGTCGGAGCCCTGGTTGTCGGTATGGCCCTGGACCTCGAAGCGGGCGTTCGGGTTCTTCTTCATGTAGTCGGCGACCTTCTCGATCTCCTCCATCGACTCGGGCTTCAGCGTGGCCTTGCCGGTCTCGAAGAGGATGTTGTTCGTGACGAACTTACCCGTCTCGGCGATGGCCTTCTCGACGGCGGAAGAATAGTCGGTCGCATTGCGCTCATACAGGTCGACGGCGCCCTTGGCCATCACGATATTGGTGACGAAGATGCCCTTGTCGCTGTCGGAGCTGCCGTCCATCCACCAGGAACGGGGCTGGATCATGTTGGGAATGTTGACGATGCGCTGGTAGTTGAGATACATCTTGAACGCGCGCTTGTTGAAGGAGAAGGCGATATGGTTCCATTCGTTCTTTTTCAGATACCGGTTGATGGTCTGCCTGCCGGGTTCGCCCTCCATCTTGTTGCCGTTGGGATTCTCCGCGCCCCAGCCCCAGCCGATGCCGCTGTATTCACCGCCATAGTAGGGATGGTATTCCGGACTCATACGGATGTCGAAGACTCTCTTGCCGTCGGCTCCATCCATGATCAGGTCCAACGTTCCGTCCCATCCGGACCCTTCTTCCGCCGGCTGCGCCAGGACATCGAATTCGATCGTGAACTCCTCAGGCAGGTATTCTTTCTCTTCCATGAGGGGCTGGATCCGGGACGCTTCCATCCGGATGGCTTTCGCGCCCTTGATGTTCACCACCTCCACTTCACTGCCTTCCAGCAGGTCCCACTTGGAGGGGAATTCGCCCATTTGCTCGCCGTTCAGGTTGTCCTCGAAGAACACGTTCGCACCGCGCTTGAAGTCGCTCTTGGCCTGGATCTCGGCGAAATCCACCGTTTCCTTGGCCTCCACGCCGGCTTCTTCCGATTCCTGATCCTCGTTGGCCTGCTTGTCTTTCTTATCCTTTTTCTTGCCGTCGAGGAGGTCGTTCACGCCTTTCTCGATCTTGTTGCCGACATTGTTCTCGACAGCCTGCTTGGCGCGCTCGCCGAGACGCCCGAGGAGGCCCTGGGCGGAGGCGGTGCCGCAAATCAGCGCGAAGAGCGCTGCGGTGAGGATGTACTTTTTCATAATGGAATGATGATTATTAGTTTCTAAAGGATGCCTTGCTCGATGCTCATCCGGACCATCTCCGCTGAGGTAGAGGCAGAGAACTTGGCGAGAATCTTCTTGCGGTGCCACTTCACCGTCTCGGGACTCAGGGAAAGGGCCTCCGCAATCTGCGGGGTGGTCATTCCCTGGGCGATGTAACGGACAATCTGGCGTTCCCGTCCGGTCAATTGAGGCGTCTGGTCCATGATGCGAATCTTACCGATTACAAATTTCACTTTTATAAAGGGCAAAAACACCACCCCAAAGGGTGGAAATCAGGGGTGGTTCTCCGAATTTACCCTCCCTTCCCCGCTTTTTTCCTAACTTTGTGTCCATGAGACATCTCGCCATCACGCTCGCGCTGCTCGCGGGGGCCCTGCTCCCCGCCGGCGCCTACACGGACCACCGCGGCCACAACGTGGACTCGCTGGAGCGGGTCGTCGCCCGCTGGACCCCCGAAACCATCGACAATGCCACGGAGGAGGAACTCATCGACCTGAACCGGGCCTACCGCGACCTGATGCTGGGGTATGAGGTGATCAACGGGGAGAAGGCTGTATTCTACGCCCGGAAGGCGATTGCGATCAGCCGCCGGAAGGGATGGACCGAGGCCACGGGCGACGCCGCCCGGCATATCGGCCAGTACTTCTACGCCCGGGAACAGTTCGACAGCGCGATGGTGTGGTTCCAGGAGTCCCTCGCCTGCGTGGAAAAGATGGCCGCCGGCGCCACCTCCCCGAGCCATCCGGATGGATACGCCGAGAAAGACATCGACGACAGCCGCTCGTCGCTGTACGGGGCCATCGGCAACCTGTACAACGTGATGGGCGACATCCCGACGGCCATGGACTATTATGAGAAGGCGGGCCAGATCTTCGACAAGCACGGCTGGAACGAAAGCAATTCCGTCCTGTACTACAACATCGGCGAGACCTGGGTCGATGAAAAGGACTACGCCCAGGCGCTCCCGGCCTACGAGAAGTCGCTGGACTACGCCCGGACCGCGGGCGACTCCCTGCTGGTGGCCAATGCCCTGAAGGGCCTGGGCGGCCTGTATCTGGACACGGGCAAGACCTGGAAGGCGCTCCGCTGCCTGCAGGAGGCGGACAAGTATTATTCCCTGCACGACGACCAGGAGTTCCGCTTCCGGATGGAGAACCTGGATTTCATGAGCCAGGTGCTCCAGGCGCAGAAGAAGGCCCTGGCGTGGTGGCTGGCGGCCCTGGTCCTGCTGGTTGTCCTGCTCGTCGGCCTGACGCTGGTCCTGCGGCGGCTGCGCCGCCTCCGCCGGGAACAGGCCGAGGCCGCGGAAGTCATCGACGAAACCCTGGAGGAACTGCGGCCCGCCCCGGCGGAAACGGCCTCCGAAAAAGCCGCCGCCCCGAAACTCTCCGACCGCGAGCAGCAGATCCTCGCCCTCGTCGCCGAAGGAAAGACCAATCCGCAGATCGCCGAGGCTCTCTTCCTGAGCCCCGAAACCATCAAATGGTACCGGAAAAAACTGCTGGTGAAATTCGATGTCCCCACCTCCGCCGCGCTCGTCTCCAAGGCGAAGGACCTGGGGCTGGTGTAAGGCCTAGAACTGGAAATAGATGAAGCTCTGGAGGTCGGCGGTAATGAACTGGTAGACGAAAACGACGACCAGGAACACCGCCAGGACCATCAGGAACAGCGGGAGCGACGCGAACCGGATGCGGTAGCGCCGCTTCCATTTTTCAGGGATCCAGTGGATGAGCATCCCGACGGCGAAGACGATGAGCACGTACCGGTGTTGCCAGGCGACGCGCGGCAGGATGGACAGGTTCCAGGCCGACCCGATCTGCGTCACCATGTTCTTCGCCGTGTTCCACGCTTCCTCGTTCGCGAGGGCGGGATCCAGGTTGGAGCCGCTGCGGAAGAACAGGCGGGTGAAGGTGATGAAGACGAAGGTCTGGAAGACGGCCCAGGCGTTGGAGATCCAGGCGACGGCAGGCGATTCCCGGTCGCTCTTCGACAGGCTCAGGGACCGCCCGGAATAACGGGTATCGTCATGGCCGACCCCGATCGGCCATCTCTGAACCAGGTAGTACCCCAGCCTTACCAGCGTGCCGAGCGCGAGGACGAGGGTCCAGACGAAGAAGAGGTTCCAGACGGGGGCGGGGGTCCAGCGGGAGAGGCCGAACATCAAGGCGCAGAGGGCGCAGATGAAGGCCGCCTGCACGGGCCGGGACCATTTCGTCCAGATCTTATAGACGATCTGGCCGATGCCGTTGAGGCCGCCCCAGATCATGAAGTTCCAGCTCGCGCCGTGCCAGAGGCCGCCGAGGAGCATCGTGTCCATGGAGTTCACGTGCGTGCGGAGCATCTTCCGGCTCTCGGGCTTCAGCCAGCCATAGACCAGCACCGACACCGTCACGAGCGCCACCGCGAAGGCCACCCACCACGAGCCGGACAGGAACGAGCCGATGACCGCGACGGCGAAAATGATGATGTACGAGCCCCAGGTGGCGTTCCGGTTGCCGCCGAGGGGAATGTACAGGTAGTCCCGCAGCCAGCGCGACAGGGTCATGTGCCAGCGGCGCCAGAACTGCTGCGCATTCTCCGCCTTGTAGGGAGAATTGAAGTTCTGGGGCAGGTAGAAGCCCATCAGCATGGCGACGCCGGTGGCGATGTCCGTGTAGCCGGAGAAATCGGCATAGACCTGCAGGGAGTAGCAGAACAGGGCGGCGAGGTTCTCGAAGCCCGTGTACAGGAGCGGGTTCCCGAATACCCGATCGCTGAGGTTCACCGCCAGGTAATCGGCCAGGACGAGTTTCTTGATGAGGCCGTTCAGGATCCAGAACACCGCGATGCCGAACCAGCGGCGGCTCAAGTTGTAAGGCTTGTACAGCTGCGGGAAGAACTCCGGCGCCCGGACGATCGGCCCCGCCACGAGCTGTGGGAAGAACGTCAGGAAGAAGCCGAAATCCAGGAACTTGCGGAGCGGTTCGATCTTCCCCCGCTTCACGTCCACGATGTAGCTCACGGCCTGGAACGTGAAGAAGGAGATGCCCACAGGCAGGATGATGGCGTCCACGCGGAAGGCCGTCGTGCCCGTGATCCCGTTCATCAGCTCGCCCAGCACGTCATGCACCTGGATGGACAGGCCGAACAGGTCGTTCAGGAAGTCCGCGATGAAGTACGCGTACTTGAAATAGGCCAGGATGCCCAGGTCCACCACCACCGAGAGCGCGACCCAGAAGGTCTGCCAGGCGGGCCGGGCGCGGCGCAGCGCGCGGGCCGCGAAGTAGTTGTACGTCACGATGAAGAGCAGCAGCAGGAGGAACACGCCGCTGGTCTTGTAGTAGAAGAAAAGGCTGACGAAGAAAAGATACGCGTTCCGAAGGAGCGGCTTGCTGTGAATCAGCGAGAAGCCCGCGAACACCAGCGCGAAGAACGCCCAGAAGTAGAACTGGGTGAACAGCAGCGGGTGCGCGCTGTCGAAGGAGAACAGCGCTCCGAGGAAATCCCGTATGATGTCAGCGAGGGTCATCGGGCCTGCACGGCGTACGCGTCCATCAGGGCGTTGAACAGGAGGTTCCCGAGAATCGTGTAGCCTTCCGGCGTAAAGTGGATGTGGTCCGGACGGCCGTACCCGGCGTTCACCCACGCATCCATCGACCCGGACCCGCCCATGATGTCGAACAGGTCCCAGAAGGCCCCGTCACAGCCGGCGGCAATCTCCTCGAAGGCCCGTTCCGCCCGGGCGCCGAAGGGATTGGACCGCCCGTTCTTCCAGCTGTCGTTGCAGGAGGTGAACAGGAAGGCGCAGTGCGGGTTCGCATGCCGCACCAGCTGGACCAGCCGGCCGTAGTTGGAGATGAAGCGGCGGGCTTCGAAATCCGACCCCTGGAGGTCGTTGATGCCGATGGAGAAAATCACGAGGTCCGGCTTCATGAGCTGGAGGTCGCGGGTGAAATCCTCGCACTTGAGGAAGGAGGACGTGGCGGCGCCGTTGACGCCAACCTCGCTGATTGTCAATCCGTTGGCGGGGTTGTCCAGGTAGAGTCCCTTGAGGGTGAACCGACCCGGAAATCCCACGAAGCCGACCCGGAAATAGTCGATGTAGCGCGGCAGGTCGAAGTGCCAGCGCTCGTCCATCTGCCGGCCGCGGAGGGTGTCGCTCCCGGAGAGGATGACGGGCTCCAGGTCGCCGTACCCCAGGACGTCGATGCTGCGGAAAGTGAAGCGCAGGTCCCACATCTTCCGCTCCTCCGGGACCAGGTCCAGGGCCACCGTCGCGGCGGTGTCGGCCGTCGTCACGGTCATGCCGCTGACGCCCATCACCGTCTCCGGCTTCAGGCAGCGGCTGCTGGTCCAGGTGCCCGTATAGGAGCTCTGGTAGCCCATAGGGGTGTTCGTACCCGCCGCGGCGTAGGGGAACACGAGGCCGCGGCCGCCGTCCATCCCGTAGCGCAGGGCCATCAGGTTCTTGCGGAGGGTGTTCGTCCAGGTGCCGCCCTGGACGTGCGACCCGCCGATGTGCAGGATGCGGACGTCCCCGCGCCCGGTGAGGACGAGGGTGTCCAGCTTCCGCAGGAAGGCGTCGAAATCGGCCGAGGAGCCGCCCGGGAACTGGAGGGCGTTCCGCTCGATGCGGGCATAGGGCATCGGCGGAATCCGGCGATGGAAGCGGCTCTGGGCGCCCGCGGGGAGGAGGGTGACGGCGAGGGCCGCGAGGAGGATCAGTCGTTTCATCTTCCCATTCTTTGCTGGACCGCGGCGGACGGGAGGGTCTTCCGCAGGTCGTAGAAGTCATAATACGTGAGGAAGGACCGGGAGAGAGTCTCGCCCACGACCTTGGCGCCGGCCGTGGTGAAATGGACATAGTCCGGTCCCGCGTAGGCCGGGCTGTGCCGGACCCACTGGGCCATCGAGTTCTGTCCGCCCATCATCCGGTACAAGTCCCAGTAGGCGACGTCGGCGGCGAGCGAGACGGCTTTCAGGGAATCCACCAGTTCGGGCAGATGGCGGTAGGACACGATCCGGCCCTCCTCCGTGGTGGACGCCATGTCGGACGGGCCGATGAAGAGGATCTTCGCGGCCGGGGCCACCTCGCGGTAGTAGGCGATCTGCTCCCGGACCTTGTCCATGTAGCCGGAAATGGCCTTGGAAGAGCTGGCCGCCGGGACGAAGTTCCCGCCGAACTGCAGGATCACCAGCCGGGTGCCGTCCAGCTCGAAAGAAGCCTTCATCAGGTCCTTGTCGATGCGGGTGAGGATGTGGCCCGTGCTGCCGCGCATGGGGACGTTGTCCACGGTGACGCCGGCCGTGCCGTCGGTGGAGATGCCGTAGATCTCGGCGCTGCCGTCGAGCTTCAGCGTCGCCTTCTCGACGGGCCGGCTGAAGGTCCACGTGACCCAGGTCACGCCGCCCCTCGCCCGGGTGACGGGCGCGGGCTTCAGCGTGTCGGACTGCGTGGTCACGGTGAAATCATCCGACGCGCGGCCGTACAGGATGGACACGGACTGGAAGGTCCGGACGTGTTCCTGCGTGGATTTCAGCTTCTGGGCGCGGAGGCTCACGGTGCCGGTGCCGGTGAAACCGGTCACCTGCGCCAGCGGGCCGTAGCGCCGGTGCCCGGCGCGGCGGGTGGTGGAATCTCCGAACATCGTGTAGGAGATGAAACCGCCCGAGGAGGAGCGCGAGATGGACGCCATCGGCGTGTTGGTCAGCGCGGGGAACATCCCCGTGCCGCGCCCGCCGAAGCGCGTCTGCAGCGCCTCCCTGAGGTTGGAGGAGATGCGGTCCAGCTCGATCTGCGAATCCCCGTAATGCACGACGCGGACCGTCCTGCCTTCCTGCCTCGCCCGCTCGAACGCCCGGAACACCGGGTCGAAGAACGTATAGTCGTCGTCCGGCAGATAGATCCGGTCCGGATTCTCATAGAAGAACTCCCGGTAGAAGGCGAGCGTGTCCTCGTGCATCGCGAACCGCCCGTCCAGGGCGTTCAGGACCGAATCGACATCGACCTTCTTTTCCTTCGCGTCCCGGATGCGTCCGGCATACGAAGCGAAGCGCAGGCGTTTTCCCCCCAATCGCACCCCGTCCGCCGGGAACACGGACCAGGCCGCCCCCAGCATCAGGAATACTCCCAGGATAAAGAACAATACCTGCCGCGCCTTCATTCCGGTCGATGTTACAGGACCTCGATCTCCAGGGTGAGAACCTGCTGGGAACCGTCAGCAAAAGTCAGGCGCGCGTCCACGACATGCGTCCCGGCCGTGAGGGTGACGGAATCGGCCCCGGCGGGCTCGTCGTCATAGTACCAGACCACGGAAGCAGGGGCTTCGACCTCTTCCGGACGGACCAGTTCGAAGGTGAAGCGGTCCCCGGCGTGGTAGGATCCGGCGTCGGCGATGGTCACGAAGTCCAGGTCCTCGGACGGGACTTTGGCCCGCAGGGTCACCACGTTGTTGGCATACGCGATGTTGCTGAAGGTGGTGAGGCCTTCCACGCCGTTCCAGCTCTTGGGCGTATAGGAGGTCACGCGGTCTTTACCCGGGAAAGGGATCTTGGGACCATAGGTCTCCTCGTCGAAAGACGAGTAATAACCGCTGGTATATCCATATTTCAGATTGTCCTGATCCGGGGCGGGAACGATGTAGAAACAAGGGTGGCTTCCGTTCGCGTTGATGCTGTTGGAATCTTCCCACTCGTCCCAGAGCGCCTGGGCGGTAGCCCAGTTGAAAACCTTGCGGTCCGACTTGTCCACGTGGTACACAAGCATTCCATGACCGGGAAGGGAGGCGTCCCAGCCGTTGGAACCCCGGCATTCATAGACGAAATACTCGCCCTCCTTGTCGGTAGGCGTCATGTATGCAACGTCCTCCTGCACCGAAGGGATTGTATAGATCCCGGATTTCGGGAACTCCCGGACAACCTCGTCCCAATCCAGCCAGCCCAGCAGGACGCGTTCCTCGATATTGAAATACGGAGGGGTCCGGCCGTTATTGTTGTAGGCGCCGCCGTCCATCGTGGAGAAAGTGAACAACCCGCCCGCCTGGCCGTTGTCATCGTAATCGGTATCGTAGAAATCCGGCAGTCCCATGGCATGGCCGAACTCGTGGCAGGCGGTGCCGATGCCGCACATCTTCCCATCCCAGCCGTTCACCTCGTTGGTGCAGGCATAGGAATCGATGACTTTTCCGTCCAGTTCCAGATGCTTTCCGGCCGAGCTGATTTCATACTGATGCGGCCAGATGGTGGTGGCAGGGCCGCCGTCGGCCTCTCCCTGTCCGGCATAATACATGAACACGAGGTCCACCGTGCCGTCCCCGTCATTGTCATAGCGGGTGAAATCGATCTGGTCATCGAGCTTCTGGCAGCCCTGGATGACGGCTTCTTCGGGACGCTTGTCGTTTCCCTGCCAGTCGTTCTGGCCATAATAGGCATAGGTGGTGTCCATCTTCACGGGGCCATAGACATCGAAAATCGGCTCGAAAACCCCGTGCGAATTGTCGTAATAGTAATCCCGGGCGGAACCGGTTCCCCCGTTGACGGAGTATCCCGGCTCGTTCAGCAAGGCCGTGAAAGCGGCGTTCGTCCCCTCGCCCGCCGCGAAAGACTTGTTCGTGAACTCCACGAGGATGACGAGGAAGTGTTTCTGGCCGATGGCGATCGGGGCGGCATTGGCGCGCGGGGCGCGGCGCGCCCGGGCTTGGGCCTGGGCCCTGGCCTGGCGGCGGAGCGCCCGGTTCTCGACGGCCTTCTGCCGGATGGCCGCGGCCTCGACGGCCGGCACGACCCGGTAGAAACCGTCCTCGTCGGCCCGGACCATCTGGCCGGACGCGTTGGTGAGCCAGTGGCCCCACTCGTCACCGTGCTGCTGCAGGGTGATGCGGGTGCCGTCGGGCTGGGTCACCGTAAACCGGCCGGGACGGGCCGGAACGGCGTTCATGAGCTGGAAGCCAGCGAGCAGCGCCATCAGCGCAAAAAGGATGTGTTTTCTCATGGCTTCTTACTTTTTAAGGATGAGACCCTGGCCGGAACCGTCGCCCAGCCACACCTTCGGACCGTCTTCCTTCACCACTTTCAGGTCGAAGGATTTCTCCTTCAGGAGAAAATTCAGTCCCTTCCGCCAAGCGACCGTCACGGTCACCGCATCCCCCTTGGCCAGGGACGGGTCGAACCCGGAAACTACCAGCTGTTCCTTGTCCGCCGCCCGCAGGATGGCGAACTCGAGCTTGCCGTCCGGATAGGAACGCAGGAGCTGGTCCACGCCCGGCTCATACGTCCTTTCCACACCGGTGAGATAGCTTCCGTACGCGTCATACGCCGTCAACGGATCGTCTTCGACGCTGGCAGGAACGGAGCCCTTGCGGTACAGGACCACGTTCTCCACGTTCGTGGAGGAGTTCTTATAGCAGGAAAAACGGTGGGCGCTCGGGTTGTGTTTCATGAGCTTCGAGCCGCCGGCCTGCGCCTGGATCAGGGTCGCAGAACTGGAAACGGTCACCTTCCAGCTGGCATTGGCGTTCTTGGAAGCGACTTCCGTCAAGTTGTTGCCGGAAGAGGTGGATGCGAGGTACGCATTCCCGGTCCGGAAAGACCAGGTGCCGATGGCGCTTCCCAGTTCCAGGGTCAGGACCGTCGCCTCGCCGGGATCGGCAATCACGCCGCCCGTGGCGTTCACGGAAACTTCCTTGCGATAGTTCGACTGCTGCGCGCCGAGGGCGTACGTCCCGTCCTTGCTGACTACGAGGACTTCGTCTCCTACCTGGAGCTCGGAAGCGTCGGTGACGAGGACAAAGGTGTCCCCGCCCTGGATCTCGATGCCCGCCATGTCCACGGAGAAGCGCGCCACCTTGCCGGAGTTGAACTTGCGGCCCTCGGGGAAGGTGATTTCCCGGATCAGGTTGCCCTGGTCGGTGAACACGACCAGTTTCAGCGTCTGGCCGGACACATCCACCGGCGCGCAGGCGAACCAGAGGTCGCCGGAAGCGTCGGTATCCAGGGTGATGGTGTGCGAGTCGCCGTTGGCGGTCAGAGTGCCGTCCTCACCCCAGTACCACTCGCCCACGACCGGCGTGCTGAAGACCAGGTCCACCTTGCTCACGGTGGCGTCTCCGAGTTCCAGGTTCTTGAGCGCGATGCGGCCGTAGGCCGTCAGGTGCGAGAAATGGAGGTCCACCTCGCCGGGAAGCGTCGCGGATGCGGCGGATTTCGCGACCAGCAGCTGCGCGTCCTCGTCCACGGACAGGGCCGACGGATGCTGGAAGGCGGCGATGTAAACGCTCCAGGCGCTGCGGCTCGGGCTGATGGCCCGGGCGGCGGACGCCGGGGAGACGGCGTAGAAAGTGTAGGGAGCCGACGTGGCGGAAGCGTCGAAGGACGCTTCGAACGAGGCCGTCGTCCCGTCCGCGGAGGGCGTGACGGCGGAAGTCTCCGCTTTCCCGTAGTTCAGGGAAAGCAGGATGTCGCTGTCATTTTCGGTCCACAGGGTCTGATAGACCCCGTCCACGGCTTCGGCGAAAGCGGTGCGGGTGGGGGCCGCGCCGGCATGGAACCGGACCGTCTTCACGGAAGACGCCTCCGGGACCTCCTGCTCGGCGTTGCGGCAGCCGGACAGCGCAGCCAGGGCCATGAGGGCCGTGACGGCGATCTGGAAAATCTTCTTCATCGCTGTCCTAGTATTCGCCCCACGGATCGTCCGTACCCGGGTCGATGTTTCCGCCTCCGGACTGGAGGAAGTTCACCTCCAGGCGCGTATCGACCACACGCACGGCCGGAGTTTCATAGTTTTGTCTGTCGTTTTTCATCATCATTCAGCTTGAATGGTCAGACGGATGACCTCGACGGCCCCGTCCGGATAAATCAGATGTGCTTCTACCAGATGCTTTCCCGCCGTCAGGGTGACGGAGCCGGCCTGGACGGCCTGCCCGTCGAACTTCCACGAGAGAGAGGTGTACGGGTCGTCCGCGTACTGCACCAGGGCGAGTTCGAAACGGTCGCCCGCGGCATAGGTCCCGTTCCCCGGGTTGGCGATGTGGTTGAAGCCCAGCTCGGGTTGCACGGGCTCGCCCACGGCGGCGGAAAGGACGGGAGTATAATACTGCCCGTCTTTGGACATTTCATTCCAGGACACGGCCCGCGTTCCGTTATAGGTTCCGTAATAGCCCTTCTTGTCGGAAGAGCAGGCCTGGACCAGGAGCGGATCGGCCTCGGACGGGCCGATGACGCCGTATCCGATATACATCGACGAGCCGGCGGGAATATAGAACTCATGGGCGACGATGTTGACGGTATTCAGGGCGCCGAACACCACCTGGTCCGCCCGCTGGGTCAGTTTCCGGCGGCCCGCCACCTCCACGAAGACATAGACGTCCTCCACCGAGGATGACGCATTCCCGGCCAGCTGGAACGAAATGGATTTCAACTGCTTGCCCACATAGGGAGCCAGTTCGTCGGCATTCAGCAGGATGCCCGCGGCGAGGTTGGATGCATCTCCGTCCCCGAAAGAGAGTGTCGATGCGGAAGGATCGTACTTGCAGAAGGACGCCTCCTCGGGCTCATCGACCCTGCGCAGATAGAAATCCAGGGTGGTATCTTTCCGGCCCACGGAGACGGACGCCTCCGCCGGCACAAAGCCCTCGCAGGAGACCGAAAGATTGAAGGTCCTGTCCGCCAGGTCGGCCCCGGTGAAAGCGTAGGTTCCGTCCACGTCCGTCACGACGGAGCGCTGGATCCCGTTGCCGGAGAGAGAGACCGTCGCGCCGCGCACGGGCTTGGCCGACGTATTCAGCACGCGTCCGGTCACACCCGGCATCGTGGTGTACGAGACCGTCATCGTCACCGCGTTGTTGCTGTAGGCGATGTTCGTAAAGCGGAAATCGGAATTGACACCGTCCCAGTCCACCGGGAGGTAGGTCTTTACTTTCTTGGTCCCCGGGAAGGGAATCTTCGGATACTGGGCACTGTCGAAACCATACACCGGATTGCCGTCCTCGTCATTATAGAAGTACCGGTAGGCGAACTGCAGGTTGCCTTGGTCCGCGGCGGGGACCAGGTAGAAGCAAGGGTGCTCCAGATAGGCGTTGATCTTGTTGTACCACTCCCAACGGGCCCAATGGGTATAGGCCGTCTGGTTTCCCACCCGATGGGCCGTGGACTTGTCCACGTGGTACACCAGCAGTCCGACGTTCGGAATATACCGGTCCCAGCCGGTCTTGCTGCGGCACTCGTACACGAAATACTCTCCGTCGACCGACGTCGGCGTCCTGTAGGCGACGCCCTCCTGGATCGGGCCGATGGTGAGCGAGCCTTGCTGCGAGATCTCCGTCTGCCCCTCCATCCATCCCAGCAGGATCCGCTCCTCGGAATTGAAATAGGGCGGCGTGCGGCCGTTGTTCAGATAGGAACCCTCGCACATGGCGGAGAAACTGTAAAGGCCTCCGGCTTGACCGTTCTCCTCGTAGTCCGTGTCATAGAAGTCCGGCAGGCCGAGCGAATGGGCGAATTCGTGGACGGTCGTCCCGATGCCACACATCTGGCTCCCCGTCCCTTTCAGTTCGGAGGTGCAGAAATAACGGTCCAGGTACTTCCCGTCCAGGGCCGTGCCGCTCTGGACATACGACTGATGCGGCCAGATGGTGGTCGCGTCCCCCGACTCGGCCTGGTTGTGGCCGGCATAGTACATCAGGGTCATGTCCACCTTGCCATCCCCGTTCGAATCGTACCGGGAGAAATCGATTCCGCTGTTCAGCCCCTTGCAGGCTTCCAGCAAGGCGCTTGCGGCATTATTCACATATCTCGAACGATTATTGGACAGGACATACGGACCGTACACGTCGAAGACGGGCGTATACTGCCCCCCGGAATTCTCGACATAGTAATCACGGACCGACCCTGTGGCGCCATTGGTGGAATAGCCTTCCTGGTTGAGCAAGGCATCGAAGGCGGCCTGGGGATCCTGGATGGTGTAATCGGTATCCTTGAAAGCGACCAGGATCACGGGAATCCGGTGGACGCCCTGGGACAGGGAAGAAGCCCTGGCGGCGGCCTGCATCTGCCGGGCCGCACGGCGCATCGACTGCGCCTCTTCGCGCTCCGCGGCGGAAGGTTTGGCCGCCGGACGGAAGAAGCCGTCTTCGCCCCGGGCGACAACCCGGCCGCGGTCATCGGTCACATAATGGAGCCACTCGTCACCATGGACCTGGATCGTGATGACGCTGCCGTCCGGCTGGGTCACCTTGATCTTGCCGGGGTAGGCGGGGATGGCGGAGAGGATATGGAGGGCGCCCAGCAGGAGCGCGAGGGTGGCAAGGATTCTTTTCATGGCTACTGGATGCAAACGATGAAACCTGTGCCGTTACCGGCCATCAGCCAGGCCTTTCCGTCCGCGACGCGGACGGCCTGGACCTCGAATTCGGCGGCATGGGTGGCCGCCTGCTTGACGGAACGCACCATCCGGATGGTGAAGCGGTCCTTCTCGGCCAAATCCACCGGGAGACCCGTCACCTGGATGGCGGTGTAGGCCGCCGGATCGAACAGCCGGAAAGCGATGGACGGACCGGAAGTACGAACGCTCAGCTGCTGCGATCCTTCCGTGTAAAGCCAGTCCTGTCCGTTATAGGCGTACACGCCGGGAGTCTCCTTCTCCAGGAACTCCGCCACAGCCGACTCGCTGTTCTGCAGTTCGTACAGATAGAACAACAGGCCCAGGTTGTCGGTATTCATCCGCGCCTCGAAGCTTCCGACCTCCTCGTTATATTTCAGCTGGCGGTTTCGCAAGTTCACGATGGTCGCCCGGCCGGCGGAATCCTGGGTGATGGTCCAGTAATAGCCTGTGTTGTTCAGGGCCGTACCCGCGTACACATTGTTGTTGGTAGCCGATGCGTTGTAAAGATAGCGATCGTCCGCCTGGCGGATCAGCGTTCCGTGCTCGCCCTGGAAGAAACTGAAGGCGTTATCCAGGCTTTCCAGCGTGATCACCCCGTCGTTCGCCTCCACGTCCACGCCTGCCAGGCGTCCGTTCCCGGTACCGGCCGGCAGCGCGGTCGCCATCCGGAGCGCTCCCTCTTCATCCTCGGCGACGAAGAGATAGGTCTTGCCCAAGGAAGCGGTCTGGGCGCGCTTGAAGAAGTAGGTCCCCGGATCGCCCGGACCGGACGCTTCCAGGGGCATGTTCAGCGTCTTGATCTTGCCCGCCGAGAAAGTGACGGGACGGGTGAGGGTGACGGTGCGGACCTCGTCGTTCACCGTGAGGGTGAGCGTGGTGCCGGCGCCGGCGGTGAAAGGCTTGATTCCCAGATAGAAGACACCGTTGTCTCCGGCGGGCAGGAACACATCCTCGTTGACGGCGAGGACGGCCTCGTCAGCGGCGTCGACGGCCGTGTACACGGGCTCCGCGCCGGTGACATCGACCTTGAACGAGCCGACGATGGCTTCGGGGGCCTTGAACCGGACCTGGGTCACGGCAACCGGGCTGTCCGTGGCATTGGTCACATTCACGGCCAGGACGGACAGGGCCGGCGAGACGGTCAGGGTCGGGACCGCATCGGCGGACACGGCAAGCGCACGGCCCATCAGCGGGAAATAAGGGCCGGCCAGGCCGGACATGTCATCCGCGAGGGCCTGGACCTGGCTGGCGCCGACAGGCGCGCCGACAGTCACGGGAACGGCCGTGGGAAGGGTGGCGGAAGAAACGTACGGATACAGCAGGAACCAGTCTTTCTTGCCGGAGCCCAGGGACTGGACGTTGCCCACGGCGTGGCCGGTTTCCGGATCGTCCACGGTGAAGGCACCGTCCGAAACATACCTGTCGGCGCCGGCCGGGGCGTGGAACAAGTTGAACTTGTCGCCATTAAGCCAGTCGGTGGACATGCCGTCATTGACCGTACGGGTATTCCCCGGAGTCGCGAACACCTCGAAGGTACCGACGGCCGGGGCGCTCATCTCGGCTTCCTGCACGGATGCGCACTGCACCAATGCCGGCAGGAGGGCCGCCAGAGCGACTATTTTGTACAATTTCGTTGTTTTGCGCATAGTTTGCAAATATACGCAAAAACGGAGGGAATTCAAAGACGCCCAACCAGAAGCCCCGTCGAGCGGGGATGGAAGCCCTCGGGAACGGGCGTCAGGCGCGGACCGGAGGGCGTGGCCGCGCTCCGGGTGCGGCCTTCGATGAGGCCGAGGGCGGTCGCGAGCATCGTCTCCCCGGGGTCGCCGAGGGCGTAGCCGTCCAGCGGGTCGTCCTCCGCCTCGAAGTCGGGGGCGATGCCGTCGGGCATCGAGAGCGTGACGCCGTTGCAGTCGGCATAGCGGGCGTACATCACGTAGATGCCCCAGTTGTCCACATAGGGAAGCGCCTTTGCGTATTCGCCTTCTTCGAGGCTCTCCTTGACCGATTCATACCATTTCGTGGCCGCGATCAGATAGCCGGCGCAGTACTTGCCGCTGGTCCGTCCGCCGACCAGGATGACGTCCATATACGGACGCAGGCCGCAGACCAGGCTCTCCGAGGCCGATGCGCTGTTCTCTGAAACGAGGACATACAGGCGCGGCAGGTCCGGATTGGCCCCGGCCGTGGACACGACCTGCAGGGCGCCGTCCTTGCGGAAAATGAATCCGGTCTTGAAAAGGGTGGGGCCGCTCCGGCCCTCCTCCGGCATCCCGGAGCCATAGATCTCCTGGGACAACACGCTGCCGGCATCGACCACGGAAACGGGGGCCAGCAGGGACGCCAGCACCTCCTCGGCGATCAGGTAGCCGCCGCCGTTGTACCGGAGGTCCAGCACCAGGTCGTCGATGCCCGCTTCCTTGAACTGCTGGAATACGACCGTCAGGTCCTCGCAGGAATCCAGCGTGAAGGACGTGTAATGCAGATAGCCGACTTTTTTCCCGCCGGGCCGTTCCAGGATGCGGATGGTCTGGACCGGGTCCTCATACATGTCCACCGCCGTGACCGTGACGGAACGGCCGTCGGAGAGCCCCAGTTTCACGGTCCCGCCGCCCAGCAGACGGTCCCGGACGATTTCCTTGTAGTTGTCGGGGGTCATTTCCCGGCCGTCCACGGTCAGGATGACGTCTCCGCGTCCCAGGCCGGCCTGGTCGGCAGGGCCGAGGTTGTAGGTATAGGTCACCACCGCGCAGACGCGGGTCTTGGCCTTGTCGGCAAAATACAGGTTGAAATCCATCCCGATGGTCCGGGTATGCCCGGAAACGCCCCCGATGAGCGAAGCGTAATCGTCCGTCAGGAGGGTCCAGCGGTCGATGTCCTTCCCGGCGGCGTCCTTGTACCGGATGTCCGCCACCTTCCGGACGGGCTCCTCCCAGTTCTTCCATTTCTCCAACGCCGAGGCGATCTCGTCCCGCCACAGGTAGTACGTGTCCAAGACGTTCCAGGCGAAGGTATTGACATACTTCCGCTGCAGCTTGGTCTCGTCGTCCAGCTGCCCGTACTCGTCCGGCACCTGCTTCGCGCAGCCGGCCAGCAGCAGCGGGAGGGCGACAAGGCCGATGATCCATCGGTTCAGATTCATAGGGCAAAAATAGGAAAAAAAACACTCCCCCGGCAAGGGAAGTGTTTTTGTTGTGTACGCGTTGGGATTTACTCGGCGGCAGGGGCCTCGGCCTCGGCGGCGGGAGCAGCCTCCTCGGCAGCCTTCTTGGAGCGGCTGCGGCGGGTGCTCTTCTTCTCCGCCTTGGGAGCGGTGAGGGCGGCCTCGTTGAAGTCCACCAGCTCGAGAAGCACCATCTCGGAAGCGTCGCCGCTGCGGAAACCGGTGTGCAGGATACGGAGGTATCCGCCCGGACGGTCGGCGATCTTCGGAGCGATCGTGCGGAAGAGCTCGGCGGTGGCGTTCTTGTCCTTCAGGTAGCTGAAGACCACGCGGCGGTTGTGGGTGGTGTCCTCCTTGGACTTGGTGATGAGGGGCTCCACGTACGGCTTCAGGGCTTTCGCCTTGGCCTCGGTGGTCTCGATCCGCTTGTTCAGGATAAGGGAGGATGCCATGTTGGAGAGCATCGCTTTGCGGTGACCGCTCTTACGACCCAGATGATTGACTTTTCTATTGTGTCTCATGGTTAAACGATCTTTTTCTTAGGTTCGATATTGTACTTGGTGACATCCATTCCGAACGAGAGCTTCATCTTCTCGACGAGCAGGTCGATTTCGTTCAGGGACTTGCGGCCGAAGTTGCGGAACTTCATCAGTTCGGCGCGGCTGTAGGACACGAGGTCGGCGAAGGTGTCGATGTCGGCGGCCTTCAGGCAGTTGAAGGCGCGGACGCTCAGGCCCATGTCCGAGAGCTTGGTCAGCAGCAGGTGGCGCATCCGCAGCGACTCCTCGTCCAGCTCCTTGCTGTCGGACTCCACGGCGTTCTCCAGGGAGATCTTCTTGTCGTCCGTGAACAGCTTGAAGTGGTAGATGAGGATGTTGGCGGCATCCTGAAGGGCGGCCTCCGGGGAGATGGAACCGTCGGTGACGATCTCCAGGAGGAGTTTCTCGTAGTCGGTCTTCTGCTCGACGCGGAAGTTCTCCACCGTCCAGTTCACCTTCTTGATCGGGGTGTAGATGGCGTCCACGGGAATCGTGCCGATGGGCGTGTTCTCGTCGCGCATCTCCTCGGCCGGGACGAAGCCGCGGCCCTTGGTGATCGTGATGGTGATTTCCAGTTTGACGGAGGGCTCGAGGGAGCAGATGTGAAGCTCGGGGTTCAACACCTTGAAAGAAGACAATCCCTTGGAGATGTCCTCGGCGGTAAATTCGGACTTACCGCTGATCGTGATGCTCGCCGTCTCGGTGTCCACGGTGTCCACCATCCTGCGGAAGCGGACCTGCTTCAGGTTCAGGATGATGTCCTGCATGCCTTCGATCACGCCGGGGATGGTCTGGAATTCTTCCTGGACCCCGCCGACCTTGATCTGCGAGATGGCGAAACCTTCCAGAGAGGCGAGGAGGATGCGGCGGAGGGCGTTGCCGATGGTCTGTCCGTAGCCAGGCTCAAGCGGCCTGAACTCGAAACGGCCGACGGTCTCGGTGCCTTCGAGCATGATCACCTTGTCGGGTTTCTGAAATGCTAAGATTGCCATAATGCGGGTTTCTTGGTGTTAAACGCGGTTACTTGGAGTAGATGTCGACGATCAGCTGTTCGTTGATGCTCTCCGGAATCTCGGTGCGGGCCGGGATGTTCAGGTACTTGCCCACGAGGGTCTTGGGGTCGAACTCCAGCCAGGAATACTTGGTGGCGGAGGCGACGCTGTTCTGGATGACCTCGAGGCTCTTGGAACGCTCGCGGACGGCGATGGTCTGGCCGGGCTTCACCAGGCAGGACGGGACGTTGCAGATGACGCCGTCGAGGGTGATGTGGCGGTGGAGGACCAGCTGACGGGCGGCGGCGCGGGTGGGAGCGATGCCCAGGCGGTACACCAGGTTGTCGAGGCGGGACTCCAGCAGGAAGAGGAGGTTCTCACCGGTCTGGCCCTTCATGCGGGCGGCACGGGCGTAGGTGTTGCGGAACTGACGCTCCAGGACACCGTACATGTACTTCACTTTCTGCTTCTCCTTGAGCTGGGTGCCGTACTCCTTCACTTTCTTGCGCTTGGAGGCGAGACCGTGCTGTCCCGGAGGGGTATTTCTCTTTTCGAAGTTCTTGTCAGGGCCATAGATGGGCTCGCCGAACTTGCGGGCGATGCGGGTGGTAGGACCAGTATATCTTGCCATGGTTCTTCTTCTTTAAGATGATTAGACTTTGCGGCGGCCCTTAGGACGGCAACCGTTGTGCGGCATCGGGGTGACGTCGATGATCTCGGTCACGATGATACCCGCGTTGTTGATGGTGCGGATGGCGGACTCACGACCGGCACCCGGGCCCTTCACATAGCACTTGACCTTGCGGAGACCCGCATCGAACGCAGTCTTGGAAGCATCCTCGGCGGCCATCTGGGCGGCGTACGGAGTGTTCTTCTTGGAACCGCGGAAGCCGCACTTACCGGCGGAAGACCAGCTGATCACCTGGCCCTGGGCGTTGGTCAGGGCGACGATCACGTTGTTGAAGGTCGAGGAGATATGGGCCTCACCGTAGGCCTCAACCTTGACGACCCGCTTCTTTGTAGTTTGAGTTTTCTTTGCCATAACTGTCAGTCTTTACTTGGTGGCCTTCTTCTTGTTGGCGACGGTCTTCTTCTTGCCCTTGCGGGTACGGGCGTTGTTCTTGGTGCTCTGGCCGCGCACGGGGAGACCGCTGCGGTGGCGGATTCCGCGATAGCAACCGATGTCCATGAGGCGCTTGATGTCCATCTGGACGGAAGAACGGAGTTCACCCTCGATCTTGTACTCGTCGTTGATGAGGGCACGGATGGCAGCGATCTGTTCGTCGTTCCAGTCGCCGACCTTGATGGTGGGATCGATGCCACAGGTGGCCAGGATCTTGCTGGCGGAGCTGCGGCCGATACCGAAGATGTAGGTCAGACCGATCACACCATGTTTGTTGTTGGGTAAATCAACACCGGCTATTCTTGCCATATTCTTGCTGTACTTATTTGGTTACACAATTATCCCTGACGCATCTTGAACTTGGGGTTCTTCTTGCAGATCACGTACAGGCGGCCTTTGCGCCGGACGATCTTGCAGTCTTCGCTGCGCTTCTTGATGGATGTCTTGACTTTCATAGTCTTATCTTTTATTATTTGTATCTGAAAGAAATTCTTCCCTTTGTCAAATCGTAAGGCGAGATTTCAACCTTGACCCGGTCGCCGAGAAGGATATGGATGAAGTGCATCCTCATCTTGCCTGAGATGTTGCAAAGGAGGATGTGTCCGTTCTCCAACTCCACGCGGAACATAGCGTTGGGGAGGGTTTCGATGACTACACCGTCCTGCTCGATAGCTACTTGTTTGGACATGTTCAAAAATCACTTTTATTATTTGACATCAGTACTATAACGTTCCTTTCTCGATGAAATCGAAGGTCGAAAGCTGTTCAGCCCGGCCTTTCCGGACAACAACCGTAAGCTCGTAGTGGGCCGCGTTCTTGTGGTCGGCGGTGTGTACTGCCCAACCATTTCTTGCAAGATACACACCTCTGCCGCCCGCGCAGATCATCGGCTCGATACAGATGACGAGTCCGTCCGCCAGACGAGCGCCGTGGCCCTGCCGCCCGTAGTTCGGGACGCCGGGAGCCTCGTGCATCTCCTTGCCCAGCCCGTGGCCTTCCAGCTCACGGACGACGGAGAAGCCATAACTTTCCGCATACGATTGCACCGCGTATCCGATATCACCGGTCCGGTTTCCGGCCACCGCCTGCTCGATCCCCTTGTACAGGGACGCCTTGGTGACGTCCAGGAGCTTCCGGGTCTCCGCGTCCACCTCCCCGACCGGGAAGGTGTACGCGGAATCACCGTTGTATCCTTTGTACAGGGTTCCGCAGTCTACGGACACGATGTCGCCCTCCTTGAGGACATAGTCGGACGGAAAACCGTGGACGACCACATCGTTGACCGAGATGCAGAGCGCGGCGGGAAAGCCTTCGAAACCTTTGAAGGAAGGGATGGCACCGTGGTCCCGGATAAAGGTCTCGGCCACCTCGTTCAACTTCTCAGTTGTCACACCAGGGGCGACCCACTTACCGACCTCCGCCAGTGTCTTGGACACCAGCTCTCCGTTGATCCGCAGGAGCTCGATCTCTTCTTCAGTTTTCGGCCTTACCATTTTCGACGCTGTGATTTCCTTTCAAAGAACTTACATACCGGACCGTCCGGTCAGACGGCCGGTCTTCATCAATCCGTCATAGTGGCGCATCAGCAGGTAGCTCTCAATCTGCTGCAGCGTATCGAGGACCACGCCCACCGTGATGAGGAGGGAGGTTCCGCCGAAGAAGCTGGCAAACTGGTTGTTGATGCCGAAGATGTTCGCGAACGCAGGCATGATGGCGATGAACGCCAGCGCGATGGAGCCCGGAAGGGTGATCCGGGACATGATCGTGTCGATGTAGTTGGCGGTCTGCTTGCCCGGCTTGACGCCCGGGATGAAGCCGCCGTTCTTCTTCATGTCCTCAGCCATCATCGTCGGGTTGACGGTCACGGCGGTGTAGAAGTAAGTGAACACGATCACCAGGAATGCGAACACGATGTTGTACCAGACGTTCGTGTAGCTCGAGAAGGCGGCGGCGATGCCACGGGTGGCATCCCAGCGGCCCAGGAGCATCGGGAACATCATCAGGGCCTGCGCGAAGATGATCGGCATGACACCCGCGGCGTTGATCTTGAGCGGGAGGTACTGGCGGACACCGCCGTACTGCTTGTTGCCGATGACGCGCTTCGCATACTGCACAGGGACCTTGCGGACGGCCTGCACGATGGCGATGGCGGCGATGATGACGAGGAACCAGATGACGAGCTCCACGACGAGGATGAGCGGACCGCCCACGCCGTTGCCCGAGAACTTCTGGCCGAATTCAGCGACCAGGGCGTACGGGAGACGCGCGACGATACCGATCATGATGATGAGGGAAATACCGTTGCCGATACCACGGTCGGTGATGCGCTCGCCGAGCCACATGACGAACATCGTTCCGGCCATCAGGATGACGGTGGACACGAGGTTGAACACGAAGCTGGACCAGCCCACGGCGATGGCGTTACGCGGGATCATGCCGGTAACGTAAGCCGGACCCTGGATCGCGAGGATCGCGATGGTGAGGTAACGGGTGATCTGGTTCATCTTCCGGCGGCCGCTCTCGCCTTCCATCTGCATCTTGCGGAAGGAAGGGACGAACATGCCGAGAAGCTGGACCACGATGGATGCCGAGATGTACGGCATCACGCCAAGAGCGAAGATGGAAGCGTTGCCGAAGGCGCCGCCGGAGAACATGTTGAGCAGTCCGACGAGACCTTCCTGCGTGCCGCTGATGCCGCCCTTCAGCGCCTCGGGATCGAGACCCGGGAGAAGGATGTAGCAGCCCAGACGGTACACCAGCACAAGAAGCAGGGTGTAGATGATCCGCTTCTTGAGCTCTTCAATCTTGAAGATGTTGGTGATGGTCTCAACAAACTTTGCCATTTCGCTTACTCTTATTCGATAACGGTCGCCTTGCCACCGGCGGCCTCGATCTTGGCAACAGCGGACTTGGAGAAGGCGTTGGCCTTGACCTCGACGGCGGCGGTGAGCTCACCGTTTCCGAGGACCTTGACCAGTTCGCCCTTGGAGGCGAGACCGCAGGCGATGAAGGTCTCGACATCGAACTCCTTCAGGCCCTTGCTCTCGAAGAGCGCCTGCAGGGTGGCGACGTTGATGCCCTTGTACTCGACGCGGGTGGGGTTCTTGAAACCGAACTTCGGGAGACGGCGCTGGATAGGCATCTGGCCGCCTTCGAAACCGATCTTGTGCTCGTAACCGGCACGGGCCTGGGCGCCCTTGGTACCACGGGTGGCGGTGCCGCCCTTACCGGAACCCTGTCCGCGACCGACTCTCTTGCTATTGTGCGTTGCGCCCTTAGCGGGCTTCATGTTTTCAAGTTTCATCTCTCTGCTCCTCCTTAGTCAATAACTTCATAAGATACGAGGTGGTGCACCTTCTCCAGCATGCCGCGGGTGATAGGGGTGTCCTCGACCTCGACGGTCTGATGCATTCTGCGGATGCCGAGAGTGCGGAGGTTGGCGATCTGACGCTTGGTCTCGCCGTTCTTGCTCCGGATCTGGGTGATTCTAAGCTTTGCCATAGTTTCTCTCTGATTATCCGTTAAACACCTTGTTCATCGCGATACCGCGCAGACCGGCGACCGTGTAAGCGTCACGCATTTCGGTGAGCGCCTGGATCGTAGCCTTCACGAGGTTGTGCGGGTTGGAAGAGCCCTTGGATTTCGCAAGCACGTTCTGGATGCCGGCGGACTCGAAGACGGCGCGCATAGCGCCACCGGCCTTCACACCGGTACCGGGAGCGGCGGGCTTCATGAACACCTCGGCGCCGCCGAAGCGGGCCACCTGCTCGTGCGGGATGGTGGTGTTGATGATGGGAATCTTCACCAGGTTCTTCTTGGCGTCCTCGACGCCCTTCGCAATAGCGGCCGTGACCTCGTTAGCCTTACCGAGACCGTAGCCCACCACACCATTTTCGTCACCGACGACGACAATGGCGGCGAAACGGAAGTGACGGCCACCCTTGGTGACTTTCGTCACACGGTTGATGGCGACGAGTCTGTCCTTCAGTTCAAGGTCAGACGTCTTGACTCTTTTAACGTTCGTATTTGCCATAGTCTCTTTTAATTAGAATACGAGGCCGCCTTCACGGGCAGCATCGGCCAAACTTTTAACTCTGCCATGGAAGAGATAGCCTCCGCGGTCGAAAGCGACCTTGGTGATACCCGCGGCGAGGGCGCGCTCGGCGATCGCCTTGCCGACGATGGCGGCGGCGTCGATACCATTCTTGCCCTTTGTCTCGGCGGCGAGGCCCTTGTCGTTGGACGCGGCGGCAACCAGGGTCTTGCCCTCGAGGTCGTTGATGACCTGGACATAGATCTGCTTGTTGCTGCGGAACACGACCATGCGGGGACGCTCGGCGGTGCCGTTGACGTGCTTGCGGATGCGGTAGTGGATCCTTCTTCTTCTTTCAATTCTATTGAGTGCCATATCTCTATCCTCCTATTATTTAGCGGAAGCGGTCTTACCGGCCTTGCGACGCAGGGTCTCACCGGCGAACTTGATACCCTTGCCCTTATAAGGCTCAGGACGACGGAACGAGCGGATCTTGGCCGCGATCTGACCCACGAGCTGCTTGTCGGCGCTCTTGAGGATCAGGACAGGGTTCTCACCCTTGCGGACCTGGGGGGTCTCGGCGGTCACTTCCTTGGGAAGCATGATCTGGATGTCGTGGGAGTAGCCGAGAGCCATGGTCAGCAGCTGACCCTGGGCGGCCACGCGGTAACCGACACCGACGAACTCCTGCTTGATGGTGTAGCCTTCGGACACGCCGACCACCATGTTGTGGACGAGGGCGCGGTACAGGCCGTGCATCGAACGGAAGCGGGGAAGGTCGCTGGGACGCTCGAACTTGATTTCATTTCCCTCGATGGTGACCTTGATGTCCGGATCGACTTTCTGGCACATCTCACCAAGAGGGCCTTTCACCTTCACGATGTTGCCGTCGAGAAGCTCAGCTTTCGTGCCGGCCGGAAGGACTACAGGCAGTTTTCCAATTCTTGACATATCTTGGATTCTTATAAATTAATAAACATAGCAAATCACCTCGCCGCCGACATTCATGTCCTTGGCTTCCTTATCGGTGATCACACCCTTGGAGGTGGAGAGGATGGCGATGCCGAGGCCGTTGAGGACGCGCGGCATGTTCTTCACGTCCGCATACTTGCGGAGACCCGGGGTGGACACGCGGACGATGCTCTTCACGGCAGCGGCCTTGGTCTCGGGGTGATACTTGAGCGCGATCTTGATGGTATTGAAAGGGTTGCCCTCGACCACCTTGTAGGTGAGGATGTAACCTTTCTCGCACAGAATCTTGGTGATCGCGAGCTTCATGTTGGAAGCAGGGATCTCGACAACCTTCTTACCGGCGAGGTAAGCGTTCCGGATTCTGGTCAGATAATCTGCAATAGGATCAGTCATAATTGTTCTTTCATTTAAAGGTTATCACCAGCTGGCCTTCTTGACGCCCGGGATGAGACCGGCGGAAGCCATCTCACGGAACTGGATACGGCTCAGACCGAAGTCGCGCATGTATCCTTTCGGACGACCGGTAAGGGAGCAACGGTTGTGGAGGCGGACCGGGCTCGCGTTCTTGGGGAGCTTGTCGAGGGCGGCGTAATCACCGGCCTCCTTGAGGGCTGCCCGCTTAGCGGCGTACTTGGCCACGAGTTTCGCGCGCTTGACTTCGCGTGCTTTCATTGATTCCTTTGCCATGCTTCTATCTTAGTTATTATGTTTCTTGAACGGGAGACCGAAGGCCTTCAGGAGGGCGTGCGCCTCTTCGTCGGTGTTGGCGGTGGTCACGAACGTGATCTCGATACCGTGGATGCGCGGGTTCTTGTCGATCTCGATTTCAGGGAAGATGATCTGCTCCTTGATACCGAGGGTGTAGTTGCCCTGGCCGTCCATCTTCTCGGCGATGCCGTTGAAGTCGCGGATACGCGGGAGAGCGACACGCATCAGACGCTCGAGGAACTCGTACATCTTGACGTCGCGGAGGGTGACCTTCGCACCGATGGGCATGCCCTTACGGAGCTTGAAGTTGGAGATATCCTTGCGGGAAGCGGTGATGACCGCCTTCTGACCGGCGATGATGGAGAGCTCCTCAGCGGCTTCCTCGACCAGCTTCTTGTCCTGGGTCGCGTCGCCGACACCTTCGTTGAGGGTGATCTTGACGAGGCGGGGAACCTGCATCACGGTGGTGTAGGAGAACTGCTTCATGAGAGCGGGAACGATCTCCTCTTTGTAGACCTTCTTGAGGTCCGGAACATATCCCTTGGGAAGCGCCTGGGCTTCGGCGGGCTTGTTAGTCTTCTTTGCCATAATTACTTGATCTCCTCTCCGTTAGTTTTCGCGATACGGACGAGCTTGCCATCCACGCGCTTGTGGGCGACCTTCGTCGGCTTGCCGGCGGCGTCCATCAGGTTGACGTTGGAAATATGGATGGGGGCTTCCTTCTTGACGATGCCGCCCTGCGGCTGCTGGGGATTCGGCTTGGTGTGCTTGGAAACCATGTTGACACCTTCGACAACGACGCGGTCCTTCTCGCGGAGGATCTCCAGGACCTTACCGGTCTTGCCCTTGTCGTTACCGGCATTCACGAACACGGTGTCGCCTTTCTTGATATTGAACTTTTTCATAATGCGCTACGATTAAAGGACCTCCGGTGCCAGTGAAACAATCTTCATGTAGTTCTCGCGGAGCTCGCGGGCGACGGGGCCGAAAATACGGGTGCCGCGGAGTTCGCCAGCGCCGTTCAGGAGGACGCAAGCGTTGTCGTCGAAGCGGATATAGGAACCGTCGGCGCGACGGATCTCCTTCTTGGTGCGGACGACGACAGCCCGGGTGACGGTGCCTTTCTTGATGTCACCGCCGGGGATGGCGCTCTTGACCGTGACGACGATGGTCTCGCCGACCGTGGCGTAGCGGTGGCGGGTACCACCGAGGACGCGGATGCAGAGGACTTCCTTCGCACCGCTGTTGTCAGCCACAGATAAACGTGTTTCCTGCTGTATCATAATTACTTGACTTTTTCAACGATTTCAACTAATCTCCACTTCTTGGTCTTGCTCAGGGGACGGGTCTCCATGATGCGGACGGTATCGCCCTCGGAGCACTCGTTGTTCTCGTCCTGGGCCACGAACTTGGTGGACTTCTTCACGAACTTGCCGTAAATGGGATGCTTCTCGTGGGTTTCGACGGAGACGACGATGGTCTTGTCCATCTTGTTGCTCACGACGATGCCGACTCTTTCCTTACGAAGATTTCTTTCCATAGGACTTCACTTGTTTAGTTCTGCTGTTTTTCTTTCTCGGCAAGGATAGTGATCATGCGGGCAATATCCTGACGGGTTTTTCTGATCTTGGACGTATCCTCCAGCGGAGAGATAGCGTGATTGAGCTTCATGGTGTCGAGATTGTTCTTCTCGATCTCGATGCGGTCGCGGAGGTCGGCGATGGACATTTCGCGTACTTCAGTAACTTTCATTTCTCTAGCTCCTTAAATTATTCTTCGACATAGTCCCTGCGCACGACGAACTTCGTGGCGACCGGGAGCTTGTTGGCAGCCAGGCGCATGGCCTCGCGCGCGGTCTCGAGGGAAACGCCCTCGGCCTCGAACAGGATGCGGCCCGGAGTGATCGGGGCGACAAAGCCCTGGGGATCGCCCTTACCCTTACCCATACGGGTATCGAGCGGCTTCGCGGTGAACGGCTTGACGGGGAAGACCCGGATCCAGATCTGACCCTCACGGTTCATGCGACGGGAGATCGCCTGACGGGCGGCCTCGATCTGATGGGCGGTCAGCCAGCAGTTCTCCAGGTTCTTGAGTCCGAAGGAACCGAATGCGAGCTGGTTTCCGCGACCGGAATTGCCCTTCATGCGGTTTTTCTGTTCCCTTCTGAATTTAGTTCTTTTAGGCTGTAACATTGCTGTAATGTTTTAAAATTTTCCTTTATCGTCCCTAACTCGTTGATTTTCAGCTGGTTGGGTGCATATCGTCCCGATTTAGGGATTGCAAAGTTAGTTATTTTTTTTGAATCCGCAAGTTTTTTTGCATTATTTTTCAAACTTTTCTACCGCGTGTTTTGAAACTTAACTGTACGATTTTATCGGCAGTTACGAATTTTGTTGAAAAGTTTTTACCTGCATTTTCGACCGACGGTTTTTCGGGGGTGTCCGGGCGGGGTCCGGGACATTTGGCGAAGTTTTTGCAAAGCAGTATCTTTGCGCCTTGAAATGAAGCGTCTTCTGGTCATATCCCTCCTGCTCGCGACGGTCATCCCCGCCGCGGGGCAGCACGTGCAGGCCGCGATGCGGAAGGCGAAGGAGCGCGAGGAGGCGATGGCCCGCCGGATCCTGATGGACGAAGGCGGCTCGGGCCTGTCCGGCTACCTCTCCTACCGCGTGATGGACGGAGACACGGTGTATTTCGACACCATCGACCCGGTGTGGATCTTCTCCCGCAAGCAGCAGAAGGATTGGAAGAAGTACTACAAACTCGTCTATAACTTCGCCCGCGTGTACCCTTACGCGCAGGCGTCGGGCCGGCTCCAGGAGATCGTGGACAGCACCATCGCCGCGAACAACTACGGCCGCATGAAGAAGGACCGCTACATGAACGAGGTCCAGAGCATGCTGTTCAAGGACTTCGAGGGCGCGCTCCGGAAGATGACCATCTCCCAGGGCGCCGTCCTGCTGAAGCTCATCGACCGGGAAACCGGGCAGTCGTCCTACTCCATCATCCACGACTACAAGAACGGCATCGCCGCCGGCTTCTGGCAGGGCGTCGCCAAGCTCTTCGACAACGACCTCAAGTCCGAATACGACCCCGAAGGCGCCGACCGCGACCTCGAGGGTCTCGTCCAGGCCTGGCAGAACGGCACCTTCAAGTCCCTCTACTGGTCCATCTTCTGGGAGGACCCGCCGGAAGTGAAGGTCCCGGACTTCTACAAGACCGGCGCGTCCCAGCCAAATACCTGACACACAGTCACTTAAACAAAACTCCCTGGTGCAAATGTACCAGGGAGTTTTGCGTAATCCGTTGATTCTAAGCGTTTTGGGAGAGACGGTCGATGGTGCCCGCCGCGGCGTCGAAGACGAGCCAGTCCGACTGGGTGATCCAGTCGTCGAGGAGCAGGAGGCGGGAGGGGCCGACGGGCATGTCCACGGGGCAGTGGTAGTGGCCGAAGAGGAAGATGTCCACCGGCGGGAGGCCCTTCGCGGCGCGCTCGCCGTTGAAGGACGCGCAGAACTTGTACAGCGGCTCGTCCGCTCCCCGGAAGACATAGCGGTCGCGCTTGCCCAGGCGGGAGCGCCGCGACCAGCCATTGCCCAGGCTGAAGGCGAACCAGGGGTGCAGGGCGCTGAAGCACGCCTGCAGGAAGCGGTTGTGGAAGATGCCCCGGAGAATCCGGTAGCCGCGGTCCACGGGGCCGAGGCCGTCGCCGTGCCCGAGGCAGAAGGTCTTCCCGCCGATTTCCGTCACGCAAGGCTGCTCCAGGATCTTCATGCCCAGCTCCTCGAAGTAGCCGTAGGCCCATACGTCATGGTTCCCGGGGAAGAAGTACACCTTCACGCCGGCGTCCATGAGGTCCGTCAAGGCGCCGAAGACGCGCACGTAGCCCTTCGGGACCACGTCCCGGTACTCGTACCAGAAATCCCAGATGTCGCCCAGCAGGTACAGCGCCTCCGTCTCCGCCGCCGGAATACTCCGGAGGAAGGAGACGAACCGCGCCTCGCGGCCCGCCGGGTCCGCCACCCGGAGGCCCAGGTGGACGTCGGAGGCGAAGTATGTGAGATTTCTAGGCAAGGACGAAGATCAGGATCGCGACGAGGAGGCAGTAGAGGGCGAACCAGGAGAGTTTCGCCTTCCGGACGATGGCAATCATCACCTTGCAGGCGAAGAAGCCGGCGAGGAACGCGGCGATGAAGCCCAGCACGAGGGAGAGGGCGCCCACGCTGCCGCCGAAGACTTCCTTGCCCATGGCGACCTTCAGCAGGTCCAGCGACTGCTCGCCGATGATGGGGATGAGGACCATCAGGAAGGAGAACTGCGCCATCACCTCGCGCTTCACGCCGCCCAGGAGGCCGGTGGCGATGGTGCTGCCGCTGCGGGACACGCCCGGGACGACGGCGAAGGCCTGGGCCACGCCCACGAGGGCGGCCTGGCCGTAGGAGATGCCGTTCCGGGTGTCCTTCGCCTTCGGGGCGCGGATCCGTTTGCCGATCTGGTCGGACAGCAGCAGGAGGCCGGCCGTGATGCACAGGCCCACGGCGACCTGCTTCAGTGAGCCGCTGAACAGGGCGTCGACCTGGTCCTTGAAGAAGAAGCCCACGATCATCACGGGGATGAGCGAGACGAGGATCTTGCAGACGTAGTCCGTCTCGTCATTGTACTTGAACTTGAAAAAGCCCTTCAAGAGCTGCCAGATGGCGCCCCAGAACACCACGATGGTCGCGAGGACCGTGGCGAAATGGACCGTCACCGTGAAATCGAGGAAGCCTTCCGCATCCACGCCGAGCAGTTCCTTGAACATCATCAGGTGTCCCGAGCTGGACACCGGGAGGAATTCCGTCAGGCCCTGGACGATGCCCAGGATAATCGCTTGCCACCACTCCATCGCCTACTCCTCCTTCTTGTCCTTGGGGCGGCGCATGATGGAGACCACCACCACGACGATTCCCGCGACGATGACGATCGGAGCGACGACCAGCCGCCGGAAGTCGAACATCGCATAGTTGAACACCTGCGGGTCGTCGGACCCGCCGCCGGCGAGGAGGATGAACCCCGCCGCCATGACAAGCAGTCCGCCGATCATCAGCTTGATCCCGGAGGCCGTCATGGCCATCTTATTATCATTCTTTCCCATAATCTAGATTGCATAAAGCTGGTCCCGGTCGAACCGGACCAGGCGGCCGACCACGATCCAGGTGCTCACCACGCAGATGAGGACGCCGCTGACGATGACGATGCCCATCGTCGCGAGGAGCGTGTCCAGGCGGAAGATCTCGAACAGCTGCACGAACTCCTTCCGGAGGATGAACAGGCCGGCCACCAGCATCAGGATGGCCACCAGGGCCGCGAAGAGTCCCTGGAGGGCCGACTGGCCGATGAACGGGGCGCGGATGAACCCGCGCGTGGCCCCCACCAGCTGCATCGTGTGGATGGTGAAGCGGCGCGAGAACACGTTCAGCCGCACCATGTTGCCGATGAGCACGAAGGAGATGAACAGGAGCAGGAGGATCAGGACGCCCAGCACGAGGCCGATCTTCTGGAGGTTCGCGTTCAGGGCCTCCACGAGGGAGGTCTGGTACACGACCTCGTCCACAAGCGGCGAGGCCGACAGGGCCTTCTTGACCACGTCCAGGCTGTCCGGGGACACGTAGGCGGCCTCGAGGTTCACGTCGATGGAGACGGGAACCGGGGCCGTGGAGAAGACGTCCAGGAAGTCGCGGCCCAGCATCTGGGCCATCTCCTCGATGCCCTGCTCGCGGGAGATGAAGGTCGTGGCCTTCACGCCCGGCATGCCGGCGAGGGAGGACTGGTAGGCGAGCGCCTGCTCCTCGGTCACGTCCTGCTTCATCAGGACGGAAACCTGCAGGTTCTCCTTGAAGTAGTCGGAGACGCTCCGGGCGTTGAGCAGCAGGATCGATGCGACGCCCACCAGGAGCAGCACCAGGCTGATGCTGATCACCGTGGACACCCAGGCTCCGAAGAGCCGGCGGCGGACGAGTCTGTTGCTGAGATTCTGCATAGCACCCCTAATTTCGCCCAAAGTTAGCAATTCGGGACAAATCTCAAAAAAAATTTCTTAACTTTGTATGTTAAAATAACAAGTCATGGCTGATTCCGTCAAGAAAGTCCTGTTCGTCAATTCCGAGATGGTTCCCTACCTCCCGGAGAGCCCTGTCGGCAACCTCTGCCGGCAGCTCCCGCAGGGCATCCAGGAACGCAAGAAGGAGATCCGTGCCTTCATGCCCAAGTACGGCTGCATCAACGAGCGCAAGAACCAGTTGCACGAGGTCATCCGCCTGTCGGGCATGAACATCATCATCAGCGACGTGGACCGTCCCCTGGTCATCAAGGTGGCGTCCATCTCATCGGCCCGCATCCAAGTCTATTTCATCGACAACGAGGACTACTTCCGCCGGAAGGAAATCTTCCGCGACGGCGAGGGCCGCTTCTTCGCCGACAACGGCGAGCGCGCCATCTTCTACGCCCGCGGCGTCCTGGAGACGGTGAAGAAGCTCCGCTGGGCCCCGGACATCATCCACTGCCACGGATGGATCTCCCACGTCCTTCCCCTGTACCTGAAGAAAGCCTACAAGGACGACCCCGTCTTCTCCGGCGCCAAGGTTGTCCTGTCCCTGTATGACGACACCCCTGCGGAGACCTTCGCCGACGGCCTTGCGGAAACCATCCTGTTCGGCGGCATCAAGCTCAAGGACGTCCCCCTGCCCGAGAAGGCCGGTGGCATGGAACTTGCTCAACTTGCCGCGCAGTATTCCGACGGCATCATCCTGGGCTCGGCGGGCGTGGACCCGGCCCTGCAGGCGTACGTCCGGGAGCTGGGCAAGCCCTTCCTCCCCTTCGACGCGGCAGCCCTCGCCGACGGCAGCTACATGGACCAGTACAACGCCTTTTACGACAGTTTATCGCAATGAAATCCGCTTGTAGGAAAGCACTCCTCCTCGCCCTCCTCCCCTTCGCGCTGGCTTCCTGCGTGAAATCCAGCACCGAGATCGGCAAGGACCTCATCGACAAAAGCCTCCTGTACGATACCTATACCGTCGAATTCCCGATCGAGGACATCCGCCTCCGCCGGGCCGACGACCTGTCCGGCTTCTCGGACACCCGCCTCGCCATCGGCGCCATCCGCGACGAGACCTTCGGCCTGACCACGCGCGCCACGGCCTTCTGCCTGGTGCCCGCCCTGGACACGCTCGACCTGGGGACCGACCCCGAGTTCGTCCGCTTCCTGGTCCATTTCGAGGCCGACACCATCTCCGTCGCCCACAAAGGGCAGGAGCACATCCTCCAGAACCTGTACGTCTATTCCCTGACCGACACGCTCAGCAGCAAGAAGAGCGGCACCAACCGGATCATCCCCCACGGCACCGAGATCGTCACCCGCGGCATCCCCGTCTATGACGGCGAGGATTCCCTGAGCTTCGAGCTCAGCCCGGCCTACGGGCAGAAGTACATCGACGTCCTCAAGCGCCTGGGTCCCGTCCTGGCCAGCCGGGACGAGATCGCCACCATCGACAAGTACCGGGAGTACATCCAGGAAGTCCCCGGCATCTACATCGAAAGCGACATTCCGGAAGGGTTCGGCGGACGCATCAACCTGTTCGAGCTGTCCTGCCTCTCGGTCAGCAACAACTACTACTACCGGAACGACAACGTCGGCATGCTCACGGTGCGGTCCACCTACAAAGGCGTCCGGAAAGACACGACCTTCCTGTTCATCCCGGGCGAACCCACCCTCTACGACGAGTCCGAGTACCTGGAAAGCAACAAGCAGTTCTACCAGTACGCCTTCAACCGGACCAGCCACGAGGCCCCGGAAGGCCCGGCCACGGACGAGATCCGCATCGAGGGCGGCGGCGGGCTGAAGCCCGTCATCCCGGCGGCCCAGCTCCGGGAGAAGGTGGTCGACGCCATCGTCCAGCGCGGCGGCGACCCGTCCAAGACCGTCGTCAACAAGGCCAGCCTCATCCTCCCGTACGAATCGCCGGGCGACGAGACGCTCGTGGACCTGTTCCCGTCCATCATCAGCCCGACCATCCGGAAGAAGAGCTCCGACGGGACCGTCACCTTCGCCGGCCTGACCGACGCCAGCGCCTCCTCCGAGAACCAGGGCAACCTGGACCGCGCGAACCGCGTCTATTCCCCGGACATCACCTACCACATGCAGCAGATGCTTCTCCGGAAGGACCTCGACACCAAGGACGACGCCGACATCTGGTTCCTGAACGTCCATAGCGAGACCGTGGCGAACGCCAACGGCAACGCCGAGCAGGAAGCCTACTACCAGCAGATGATGTACGCGATGTACTACAACAACCTGTACGGCGGCGGCTACGGCGGCTACGGCGGTTACGGGTACGGCGGCTATGGCTACGGCTACGGCGGTTACGGCGGCTACGGCGGCTATTCCAACTACTACAACATGATGATGATGTCCAGCCTGCTCAGCCAGATGAACCAGACCACCTACACCACCAAGCAGGAACTGGACAAGGACCGCTACTACCGCGCCATCCTCAACGGCCCCGCGGCCACGGCCACGAACCCGGCTTCGTGCCCGATCCTCCTCCCCGGCGCCAGGCGCGTCCCCACCTTCCGGGTCACCTTCTCCGTCCCGAAAGGATAATCGGTTGAAAAAAGAAAATCCGGCTCTTTCGAGTCGGATTTTCTTTTTGCTGTAAGCCGCGGGATTACTCGCCGAGCTTCTCCGTTACTTTCGCGATGGCGTCGCCGACCGTGGCGATACCGCTGGTTTCCTCATCGGGAATCTTGATGCCGAAGACCTTCTCGAATTCCATCAGGAGTTCGACAGTGTCCAGGGAGTCGGCACCCAGGTCGTTGGTGAAGCTGGCGGTCTCGGTGACCTCGGATTCCTCAACGCCGAGCTTGTCGACGATGATGTCCTTGACCTGCTTTACGATTTCTTCGTTTGTCATAACAGTCAGATTTTAGTTTATAGTTTTATTACCGTTTTCGCATTTATGCTGCAAAGTAAGCAAAAATTTCCGAAAAATGAAAGCAATCCCTCCCAAATCAAACATCATGCCGTTTCCGCGCGGCTCAGATTGTACCAGATCCGCAGGCCGTTGAGGGAGTTCAGCAGGTAGAAACTGTACTTCACGATATAGATGCTCGCAAAGGCCGAACCGGGGTCGTGGCGCAGGGTCAGGGCCCACATCAGGATGGTCGAGACGTTCACGCCGATCCAGAAATACCACTGTTCCATGTAGGCCGTGGACAGGAGATACTGGCCGAGGATGTTGCACATCATGGAGAACGCATCCAGGAAGACGAGCCACTTCACGATGCCCGCCGCTTCCGTCTTGTCGAAGGCGGCCAGGATGAAGTAGGCCGCGATGAGGCCCACGAGGAAGATGGCGCAGTACAGCAGCCACTGCTTCCCGCTGAGCCGGCGCGCCTGGACCTTCTTTTCCTCGTGCGCGCCCCGGTTCTTCCACTGGAAATACCCCACGAACTGCATCGGCAGGAAATACAGCAGATGCAGGGCCGCATTCCCGTACTTGGCGCCGATGAGGCACATGATGCCGTAGATGGACACGTCCAGGATTCCGAACAGGAACGTCAGGATCCGGCCGTTGGCCGCCAGGACCGTGCAAAGGACGCCCATGAGCGACCCGAAGGCCGAGATCAGGAGCATCGCCCTGCCGCTGTCCGCATCCTTGAACTTGATGGCCGTCACGACCACCGTCACCACCGCCATCCCGACGAGGATGAACAGGCTGAACCATTTGTTGAATTTCTTGTCGTTCATATTTCTGTCATTCCGGGCCTGACCCGGAATCTCTATTCATTCAGGTAATCGTGTATCCTTACCGCCAGTTCCGCGCCCACGAGGGCCGACAGGTCCTCCAGGGGCGCCTGGGCGATCTTCGCGACGGAACCGTAGTGGAGCAGCAGGCGCTGCTCGGTCTTCTCGCCCACACCCTTGATCTCGCGCAGGGCGCTCTGGATGGCGGCCTTGGAGCGGAGGTTGCGGTGGAACGTGATGCCGAAGCGGTGCGCCTCGTCGCGGATGCGCTGCAGGACCTTCAAGGCCTGGGAGTTGCGGTCGATGAACAGGGGATACGGGTCGCCCACGCGGATGACCTCCTCCAGGCGCTTCGCCAGGCCCACGACCGTGAGCTTCTCCGTCAGGCCGAGCTCCGCGAGGGCCTGGTAGGCGGCGTCCAGCTGCCCCTTGCCACCGTCGATCACGACGAGCTGCGGCAGGTCGTCGGGCGCCTCCTCCAGCATCCGCGCATAGCGGCGGTTCACAACCTCCTTCATCGACGCGAAATCGTTGGCGCCGATGACGGTCTTGATCTTGAACCGGCGGTAGTCCTTCTTGGAGGGCTCCGCGTCGCGGAACACGACGCAGGAGGCCACGGGGTTCGTGCCCTGGATGTTGGAGTTGTCGAAGCACTCCATGTGGTGGGGCAGCTCCTTCATCTCCAGGGCCTTCCGAAGCTCTTCCATCACGCTCAGGCGGAACTGGTCCGGGTCCGTGTGCTCGCGCTGCTTGATGCTGTGGAAATGGAACTCCTTGGCGTTCTTGGCGCTGAGCTCCAGGAGGGCGAACTTGTCGCCCCGGACGGGAATCCTGAACTCCACCCCGTCGATCTCCACGTCCGGCAGGAAGGGCACGAGGACCTCCTTGGACAGCTCGCCGAACTTGGATTCGATCTCAGCGATGAAGGCGGACAGGATGGACGCGGGCTCCTCCTCGATGCCGCAGCGGAAGCCCAGGTTCAGGGACTGGACGATGGCGCCGCCGCGGATGCGGAGGAAGTTGCCGAAGGCCTCGTTGGCGTCCAGCACGAGCGAGAAGACATCGGCGCTGGTGTCCGCCGCGGAGGTGATGATGGACTTCGCGTAGTGCCGCTCCAGCGTGCGGATCTTCTCCTTGTACACCTGGGCATCCTCGAACTCCAGCCGTTCCGCCGCCTCGGTCATCAGGGTCTTGTAATGGCGGATGACTTCCCCGCCCCGGCCCGTGAGGATGTGGACGATCTCGTCGATGTTGTCGGCATACTCCTTCTGGGAGATCTTGCCGATGCAGGGGGCCTTGCAGCGGCCGATGTGGAAGTCCAGGCAGGGCCGGAACTTCTTCTTGAGAATGGCCTCGGACGTGATGTTCAGGTTGCAGGAGCGCAGGGGATAGGTCTCGCGGAAGAAGTCCACGAGGTTCCGGGCGTGCATCACGCTGCTGTAAGGGCCGAAATACCGGTTCCCATGGGACTTGTCGATGCGCCGGGTGATGAACACCCGCGGGAACTCGTCCCCCGTCACGCAGATCCAGGGATAGGTCTTGGAATCCTTCAGGAGGATGTTGTAGCGGGGCTTGTACTGCTTGATGAGGTTGTTCTCCAGCAGCAGGGCATCGGCTTCCGTGTCCACGACCGAGTACTGCGCGTCGGCGATCTTGGACACGAGGATGCGCGTCTTCGTCGTCAGCCGCTCCGGCGGCACGAAGTACTGCGCGACCCGCTTGTGCAGGTCCTTCGCCTTCCCCACATAGATGACATTCCCCGCAGCGTCATAATACCGGTAGACGCCCGGGGAATGCGGAAACAGGGCTATTTTCTCGCGTACTGTCACAGGCCCAAAGCCTCCTTCACGGCCTCGCCGATCGCCGCGCCGCGGAGGTTCCGCTTGAGGATCGTGCCGTCCGGACCGAAAAGGATGACATGCGGGATGGCGTCGATGCCGTAGATCTCGAGCGGAATCTGCTGGGCGTTCACGATCTGGTTCCAGGTGATGCCCAGCTCCTCGGCCGCTTTCCGCGTCTCGGACAACTCGTCCGCCACGGCGACGCTGAGCATGTCGAAGTTCGGGCCGGCATAGGTCTCGTACACGTTCTTGAGATTGGGCATCTCCTCGCGGCACGGGCCGCACCAGGAGGCCCAGAAATCGACCAGGACGAACTTGCCGTTCCCGACGTAGTCGGAGAACTTGACGGTCGAGGCCTCCGGGACCGCGGGCTCCTGGACCACGGTGAAATCCACGAATGGCTGGCCTTCGCCGGTCTTGGCGAGCGTCTCGAAGGAAGCGATCATGCGGGCGACTTCCGGACGGGCCTTCATCTCGTCGGAAAGGCCGTCCAGCAGGGCCTTCAACTCCTCCGTATCGTCGTCCATGATCTCGCTGATGGCCATCAGGCCCACGATGTTATCCAGGTTGGCCTTCGCCGTCTCTTTCTGGTACGCATTGAACTTTTCGACGACCTCGTCGAAATACTTCTGGGCGGCTTCCTCGTCCTCGCCGAATTCGGCCATCTTGGCGCGGTAGTCGGCCATGAACTGCTCCATCCAGGCGTTGTAAGCCGCATAATGGGCCTGGGCGCCCTTCTTGTTCGAAGAGGCGGCGGTGCCGGCCATCGGGTCCACGGTGATCTTGGAGCCGTCGGCGATGAAGGAGACAGGCATGTAGTCGGTCTCGACATAGGCCACGTCGCAGAGGTCCGTCGGGATGACGACCTCGAACCGGCCGTCCGTCACGGTGACGGTGGTATCGACGGACTCGCCGAGGACGATCCGCACGGTCTCAGGGGCGTTTTCAGCAAACTGGCCCACGACCTTGGTGGTCTTGCCGGCCTTCGGGGTGCAGGCGGCAGCGAGCAGCGCCGCAGCGGCCAGAAGCGTCAGGTTGAATTTCATATATGATTGGGGTTAGAATAAAAATCCGATCCGGTAGCCGACGTGCGGCGTCACGAAGAACCGGGGATAACACAGCAGGTCCGCCCCGGCGGTGAACTCATGGAACCAATGCGTGGCGAACGCCCGGCGCACGCCGAGCACCGGCGACACAGCCACCTCGCCCAGGCCCCTCGCATCCTTGCGGAGGGTCGCCACGGCGGGAACGCTGAAGAACTCCGCCGAATTGCCGGACGTGTACTTCCCGTGGGCCTCGCGCCAGTTCATCAGGAAATAGTACCGCGGCTCCAGCGTCACCATCGGCGCCATCGTCGAGCTCCACTGGAAATTGTCCAGGGAATTCCGCAGGGTGAAGTCCTTGGACGCGTACCCCACCCGGCCGATGACCGTCGCCTGCCCGGCGAAGGCCCATTCAAACCCGTACTCCAGTCCCAGCCCGACGGTCGTGGACAGGGTATGGTTGTTCTGCGGGCGCACCTGCGCGGCCATCGTCACGGCCGCCGCCAGCGCCACCAGGCTCAAAATCATCCGTTTCATCGTCAATCGCATTAATCCCCGCAAAGATACATAAAAAAACACTCCCCGCAAGGAGGAGTGCCTTTCTTAGCGTGTAGCAGCCGGGATTAGCGGCGGTCGCGGTCGTCACGACGCTCGCGGCGCTCGCCACGGTCCCCACGACGGTCGCCACGGCCTCCGCGGCGCTCGCCACGGCCACCGTCACGACGGCCACCGGCGGGAGCCTGGGCGTTCGCGGCGAAGCCGGCGTTCGGGGAAAGATCCTGCTTGCCGTACTTCTCACCGTTGCAGATCCACACCTTGATACCCATGGTACCCATCTGGGTGCGGGCCACGGCCAGGGCGTAGTCGATGTCGGCGCGGAAGGTGTGCAGCGGGGTGCGGCCTTCCTTGAACATCTCGGAGCGGGCGATTTCAGCGCCACCGACGCGGCCGCTGATCTGGACCTTGATGCCCTCGGCGCCCACGCGCATGGCGGTGGCGATGGCCATCTTGATGGCGCGGCGGTAGCTCACGCGGCCCTCGATCTGACGGGCGATGCTGTCAGCGACGATGGTGGCATCGACCTCGGGGCGCTTCACCTCGAAGATGTTGATCTGGACATCCTTCTTGGTGACCTTCTTCAGCTCTTCCTTCAGCTTGTCGACCTCCTGGCCGCCCTTGCCGATGATGACACCCGGACGGGCAGCGTGGATGGTGACGGTGATGAGCTTCAGAGTGCGCTCGATGATGATGCGGGAAAGGCTGGCCTTCGCGAGGCGGCTTCCCAGGTACTTGCGGATCTCATAATCCTCGGCGATCTTCTCGGCGTAGTTGCCGCCGACCCAGTTGGAGTCCCAACCACGGGTGATACCGATACGGTTGCTGATAGGATTGGTTTTCTGTCCCATAGTTTATTCCTCCACTGCTTTTTTGACGTCCAGGATGATGGTGACGTGGTTGGAACGCTTGCGGATGCGACCGGCGCGGCCCTGCGGGCACGGACGGATGCGCTTCAGCGTGCGGCCCTCGTCGACCATGATGGTCTTGACGATGACGTTGCCTTCTTCGAGTTCCTTCGTCTGCTCGGGATTCTTGGCTTCCCAGTTGGCGATGGCGCTCTTGAGGAGCGTCTCGAGGCGGACGGAGGCCTCCTTCTTGGAGAAGTGGAGGAGGTCGAGGGCGTGATTCACCTCGATGCCACGGATGGTGTCAGCGACAAGGCGCATCTTCCGCGGGGAAGTGGGAGCATCTTTCAATACGGCGATAGCGGTCTGCTTCTTGGCTTCTTTCAGGCGCTCGGCCATCAAATGTTTTCTCTTACCCATAATGTCAATCTCCTTACATTATTTCTTATTGTTGCCGGCGTGGCCTCTGAAAGTCCGCGTAGGAGCGAATTCGCCGAGCTTGTGGCCCACCATGTTCTCCGTCACGTAAACCGGAATGAACTTGTTGCCGTTGTGGACGGCGATCGTATGGCCGACAAAGTCAGGGGAAATCATGCTGGCACGGGACCAGGTCTTGACAACCTCTTTCTTCTTGCTACCTTCGTTCATAGCAAGAATTCTGTTCTCCAGGGCTTCCTGGATGTACGGTCCTTTTTTAAGTGAACGACTCATAATCTGTTAGTTTATTCCGATTTTACTTCTTACGTCTTTCGATGATGAACTTGTTGGAAGTGGCCTTCGGGTTGCGGGTCTTGTAGCCCTTTGCAGGCAGACCCTTGCGGGAACGCGGGTGACCACCGGAGGCGCGGCCTTCACCACCACCCATCGGGTGGTCGTGCGGGTTCATCACGACACCTCTGTTGTGCGGACGACGGCCCAGCCAGCGGTTACGGCCGGCCTTGCCGAAGGATTCCAGATTATGATCGGGGTTGGAGACAGTGCCGACGGTAGCGCGGCAGGTGGCGGGAACCATGCGGGTTTCGCCCGAAGGGAGGCGGAGGATCGCATAGTTGCCTTCACGGGCGGCGAGCTGGGCGAAGGTGCCGGCGGAACGGGCCATCGCGGCGCCCTGGCCGGGACGGAGCTCGATCGCGTGCACGAGCGTACCCACGGGGATGTTGGCGAGCGGGAGGCAGTTGCCCAGTTCAGGGGCGGCCTTCTCACCGGACTCGACCACCTGACCGACCTGCAGGCCGTTCGGGGCGAGGATGTAGCTCTTCAGGCCGTCCTCATACTGGATGAGGGCGATGCGGGCGGAGCGGTTCGGATCGTACTCGATGGTGAGCACGGTGGCCTTGAATTCGTCGCGGTTGCGGACGAAGTCGATGATGCGGTACATTCTCTTGTGTCCGCCGCCACGGTAACGCACGGTCATCTGACCGGTGTTGTTACGTCCGCCGGAGGACTTCAGGGGCTCGAGGAGCTTCTTGTACGGCTTCTTCGCGGTGATCTCCTCGAAAGAGCTGATCGCCTTGTTACGCTGGCCGGGAGTTACCGGCTTGTACTTCTTGATTGCCATAATTCTTCCTCCTCTTAGATGTTAGCGTAGAAATCGATCTTGTCCTCACCTGCAAGCGTGACATATGCCTTCTTGAAGTGATTCGTGCGGCCCTTCAGCAGGCCGGCCTTGGTGTAGCGCTGCTTGCGCTTGCCGTGGTAGTTGATGGTGTTCACGTCGGCGACGGAGACATTGTACATCTGCTCGACGGCGGCCTTGATCTGAAGCTTGTTCGCCTTGCGGTCGACGATGAAACCGTAACGGTTCAGCTTTTCGCCCTGAGCCGTCATCTTTTCGGTTACGATTGGCTTAATTAAGATACCCATGTCGTGTTCTCCTTTACTTTACTCTCGCTGCGAGGATATCCTGAACGCCGTCGACCATCACGAGGGAGTGAGCGTCCATGATGGCATAGGTGTTGATCTCGTCAACGGTGATGACCTTCACGTCCGGAAGGTTGCGGGATGAAAGAAAAATGTTGTTGGAGTTCTCCGGAAGGACGAACAGGACCTTGCGGTCGCCGGCCTTGATGTTGGAGAGGATGCTCAGCAGCTCCTTGGTCTTGGGGGCCTCCATGGTGAAGGGCTCGACCAGGGTGATCTTGCCTTCGGCGGCCTTGTAGGAGAGGGCGGAGCAACGGGCGAGGCTCTTCACCTTCTTGTTCAGCTTGCTTTCGTAGGTGCGCGGCTTGGGACCGAACACGCGACCGCCGCCGACGAAGATGTTGGCCTTCAGGGAACCGTGACGGGCGCCGCCGCCGCCTTTCTGACGGCCAAGCTTCTTGGTGGAGTAAGCCACCTCGCTGCGGTCCTTGGTCTTGGAGGTACCCTGGCGCTGGTTGCGCATATACTGGAGGACGTCCAGATAGATGACGTGGTCGTTGGGCTCGATGCCGAAGACGTTCTCGTCCAGGACGACTTTCTTTCCGGATTCAGTTCCGTCGATCTTGTAAACAGACAATTCCATAATTACGCCTCCACAATTAAATAAGAACCCTTGGCTCCGGGGACGGAACCCTTGACGACGATGAGATTGTTCTCAGGGATGACTTTGAGGACCTCGAGGTTGAAAACCTTCACACGCTCGTTGCCCATGTGACCCGCCATGCGCATTCCCGGGAAAACGCGGGACGGCCAGGAGGATGCACCCATGGAACCGGGGTGACGGAGTCGGTTGTGCTGGCCGTGGGTCTGGCCACCGACACCGGCGAATCCGTGGCGCTTCACGACGCCCTGGAAACCCTTACCCTTGGAGGTACCGACAACGTCCACGAACTTGACGTCTTCCGTGAAGACATCGGCGACCGTGAGGACGTCACCGAGCTTGAGATCACCGGCGAAGTCGGCCTCGAACTCGAGCACCTTCTTCTTGGGGGTGGTCCCTGCCTTTTCGAAATGGCCCTTCAGAGCCTTGCTGGTCTGCTTCTCTTTTTTCTCGTCATAGGCAAGCTGAATGGCGGCATAACCATCGGTCTCCACCGTACGAACCTGCGTGACAACACAAGGACCAGCCTCAACGACGGTGCATGGAATATTCTTTCCATCAGCACCGAAGACGGAAATCATTCCGACTTTTTTTCCAATTAAACCAGGCATTGGTGTTTGTTAATTAATTGTTTATTAATGCTTTAGCGCCGTAAAGTCGACGCCCCGCCTTTTTTGCGGACCGCAAAGGTACGAAGAAAACCGCTGATTTCCAAACGGATTCAGCGGTTTTCAACAACTTTTTCAACAATTGTGGGAAGGGCCTCAGAGCCGGTCCACGTCGGCCCAGCCGAACTTGGCGGGATAGAGCCAGGCGCGCTCGGTGCGTTCCATCACGCCGTAGTCCAGGGAGATCTTCGGGCATTCGGCGTAGGCGCGCTCGACGAAGGCGGGATCGCCGATCCCCGTCTCCCAGCCGTGGAACAGCTCGGTGACGTCCGGGATGTAGCGCTCCATCTCCTCGCGGATGACGGACGCCTTCCAGAGGAAGATACCGGAGTTCCAGAAGAACTCGCCGGTGCGGATGAACACTTCCGCCAGCTCGAGCGGCGGTTTCTCGGTGAAGGTCTTCACCTGCAGGGGGCACTCCATCTCCCAGGCGCCGCGGCCTTCCTTGACCTGGATGTAGCCGAAGTTCACGTCCGGGCTACGGGGGACGATGCCGAGGGTCATCAGCACGTCGTTTCCGGAGACGAAGCCGAACATCTCGTCGATGGTGGCGGCGAACATGTCGTCGTCCCGGATCACCAGGTCGCAAGGGGATGCGACGATGAGGGCGTCGGGATCGCGCGTAAGGATAGTATAGGTGGCGTAAGCCATGCAGGGGGCCGTCTTGCGGCCGAACGGTTCCAGCAAAAGATTCTTTTCGGGAATCTCGGGAAGGAGGATGCGCGCCGTGGCGGCATACTTGGCAAGGGTGACCACCAGGATGTTCTCCCGGGGCATGAACCGCGAGAAGCGGTCGTAGGTCATCCGGAGATAGACGCCGGGCGAAGAGCCCCCGGCCATGATTACACAATAGCGGTGTGTATCCATAGAAGGTTTATGTGGTTATAAGTACATCGGAATCCAGGCCTGGGGGAAGTAGTTCACCGTCGATTCGTCTCCGGAGATGGTCACGGAGACCACGTCGAAGAACACTTCCCGGTCGGAACCGGTTTCGTTCAAATATTTCAGGGCGGCGGCGCTGATGCGGCGCTGTTTGAGCGCGTCCACCTTCTCTTCGGGTGCCGCATCGGCATCGAGCCGCGTCTTTACCTCTACAAAATGCAAGCCATCCGGGGCTTCGGAAATGATGTCCACCTCCAAATGGCTGCCCCGCCAGTTCCGCGCCACGATCCGGTGCCCCTGCGCCTGCAGGAACGCGCAGGCCTTGTCCTCCCCCAGCTGCCCGAAGGCTTTCTTTCCCCTCACCTGCATGGGCCTATCCGAATTTGACCACGGTGACGCCGGAGCCGCCGAACTGGATGTGCTCGTCGGCCGCGGAAACGACACCGGGAACGGTGCGTACATATTTCTGGATCTCCTCCCGGAGGGCGCCTGTGCCCTTTCCGTGGAGGATGCGCACGGTACCGACGTCCAGCATGATGGCGTCGTCGATGTAGCGCATCACCTGCTCGATGGCCTCGTTCACCCGCATGCCGCGGACGTCCAGCTCCAGGCGGAAGTTCGCCTTCCGCTCGGCGATGCCGGCGTCGTAGACCTGGCGGGGCTTGGGCGTTTCGCGGACCGCGGCGCGGTACTCGTTGGAGGTGACGCGCTCCACGCGGTCCAGCGGCAGTTTCGTGGAGAGGTTCCCCACGATGACGGTCACGGCCTTGGTGGACACCTTGGACACTTCGCCCACCATGCCGCCGTCCTTGATCCGGACCTTCTCGCCCACCTTCAGCGGGGCGGTGCGGAAGGCCGTCAGCTTCTCTTCCTCGGAAGGGCCGGCGTCGGCCGCGTCCTTGCCGTCCTTGGCGGCGCGGCGGGCCTTGCGGGCCTTCTCCCGTTCCTTGCGTTCCTGGAGGGACTTGAGCTTCTTGTCCAGGTACTCCTCCCGGTTGCGCTTGTCCTCCAGCTTCTTGCCGGCCAGGGCGCCCAGGAAGTCCGAAAGCTGCCCGCGGGCGTCCTTGGTGGCCTCTTTCTCCGCCTGGGACTCCTTGATGGTGCGGATGGTGCTTTCCACCTGCTTGTTGGCCCCCTTGACAATCTCCTCGGCCTCTTTCTTCGCCTCGTCCAGGATCTTCTGGCGGAGCTGCTTGATGTCCTCGAGCTCCTTCTGGTAGCGGTCCGTGACCGCCTCCAGGGTCTTGTCCGTCGCGCGGATCTTCGTCAGCTTCTCGTCCAGGACCCGGCGGTTCCGGGCAATCTTCCGCAGGTTTCGCTCGATGCCCACGAACTCCTCGCCGGCGCGGAGCTCCGCGTCCTTGACGATGGGTTCGGGAAGGCCCATCTTGCGGGCGAGCTCGAACGCAAAGGAGTTGCCGGGCAGGCCCATCTCCAGCGCGAAGAGCGGCGCGATCTTCTGCGCGTCGAACTGCATGGCGCCGTTCACGACGCCCGTCTCGCCCGACGCGGCATATAGTTTCAGGTTCGTGTAGTGCGTGGTGATGACCCCGTACACGCCGCGACGGTCCAGGTCCGCGAGGATGGCCTCGGCGATGGCCCCGCCCGCGGCGGGCTCCGTACCCGAGCCGAACTCGTCGATCAGCACGAGCGTCTTCGCGTCGGCCTCCTGCAGCATCGCGTTCATGTCAGCGAGGAAGGAGCTGTACGTGGAGAGGTCGTTGTCGATGGACTGGTCGTCGCCGATGGACACCATGATCCGGTCGAACACCGGGAGCTCGGAGGTCTCGGAGGTGGGGATGAGCATGCCCCACTGGAACATGTACTGCAGCAGGCCCACGGTCTTGAGGCACACCGACTTGCCGCCCGCGTTGGGGCCGGAGATCAGGAGGATGTGCTTCTCGGGGGTGAGGGTGGCGGTGAGGGGGACGATGGGCCGGCCTTCCTTGCGGAGGGCCTTCTCCAGCAGCGGGTGGCGAGCCTTCCGCAGCAGCAGTTCGCCGCTCTCGGACAGGACGGGCATGCCCGCAATGAAGTCCAGGGCCACATTGGCCTTCGCCATCAGGAAGTCGATCTCCCCGAGGAAGATGGCCGCGGCCGACAGGTCGGGGATCCAGGGGCGCAGGAACTCGGAGAACTCGTGCAGGATGCGCGCGATCTCGCGGGTTTCGGCGAACCGGAGCTCGGAGATCTCGTTGGTGAGGGCGACGATTTCGGCCGGTTCGATGAAGGTGGTCTTGCCGGTGGCGGACTCGTCATAGACGAAGCCCGGGAACTGGCGTTTCTTCGCCGAGGCCACCGGGATGAGCATCTTGCCGTCGCGGATGGAGACGCTCGCATCGGCCTCCACGAGCCCGTCCTGCTGCGCCTTCCGGAGGATGGCGTTCATCCGCTTGGAGACGTTGATCTCCCGCTCGCGGATGGTGGTCCGGATCTCGTAGAGCTTGTCCGAGGCCGTATCCTTGATCTCGCCGTATTTGTCCAGGATGCCGTCGATGCGGCGCTGCACCTCCGGGAAGCCCGGGAAGCCCGACGACAGCTGCTTCAGGGCCGGATAGATGCCGTCCTTGATGCCGCGGAAGAAGTTCGTGACCTTGCGGAGGGTGTCCAGCATGGTCCGGAGCCGCCCCAGGGACAGCAGGTCGATGGAGGCGTTCTTGCCGATGGGCTCCAGGAAATGGAGGCAGTCGATGTAGCCGCTCGTGGGGAAGTTCTCCTCGAACATCAGGATGAGGCGCATCTCGTCCGTGAGCTGGAGACGCTTCCGGATGACGGACGGGTCCGTGCTCAGTTCCTCGTTCTCCACGCGCTCGGCGGCGTAATCCGTCGAGCAGCGGTCCGCAATGAGGGAGCGGACCCGGTCGAAACCGAGCTTGCCTTCCAGTCTTTTCGCCGCCTCTTCCATGCCTTACTCCTCTTTGTCCTTTTCCTTGTCCTTTTCCGTCGACAATGCCGAGCCCAGGAGCTCGCGGAGCTCCGCGATCGTTTCCACTTCCTTCGCCTCGCCGTTGCGGACGAAGCGCACGCCGCCGCTTTCCTCGGACACCACGATCACGTCCGCGTCCGTGTCCTCCGACAGGCCGATGGCCGCGCGGTGGCGCATGCCGTAATGGGCCGGGATGTCCGTGCGGTTGGTCATCGGCAGCTGGCACCGCGCCGCGGCGATCCGGTTGCCGACGATGATCATCGCGCCGTCGTGCAGCGGGGAATTCTTGAAGAAGATGTTCATGATGAGCCGGCGGTTGATCTCCGCGTCGAAGCGGTCGCCCGTGTCCATGAACTCGTCCATCGACGACTTGTGCTGGATGACGATGAGGGCGCCGGTCTTTTCCGCCGACATGGCCCGCACGGCCTCCACCAGCTCTTCCACGCTCCGGCTCCCGAGCCGCTCCTCCTTGATGCCGAGGAGGCGGTTGAACAGGTCGCCGGTGCGGCGGGAGATGCCCGTCTGCATGGCCACGCGGTTCAGCAGGTGGCGGATTTCCGGCTGGAAGATGATGATGATCGCCAGGACACCCACGTCCAGCAGGGCGTTCAGCAGCACCGTCATCATCCGCATGTTCAGGGCCGACGCGATGGCCTGCCCCACCAGGAGCAGGGACAGCACCAGCACGATGTTCAGCACCGTGGAGTCGCCCCGGATGCTCCGCAGCAGGAAATAGATCAGCAGCGCGACCATCCCGATGTCCAGGATGTCCGCCCAGCCGAACTGCAGGAATCCGAATATGCCCAGCACCTTCGTCATACGGGACAAAGTTACGAAAAGATTTCGTACCTTTGAAAACTTTAATGAACGGAACAGCGATGGGCTTCAGCGTTTTGAAATTCGGTGGGTCGTCGGTCGCGGATGCGACCAACATGTCCCGTGTGCTGGACATTGTCGACAATGCCCTGGACGGCGGACGGGTGGTGCTCGTGAGTTCGGCCATCAGCGGCTGCACGGACGGGCTGCTGGCCTGCGCGGACGGGGACCGGGAGCGGGAGGCGGAGCTGATGGACCGGCACCTGGCCATCGTGCGGCGCCTGTTCACGGGCGCCGAGCAGGCCGAGGCCGCCGCGGAAGTGATGCGCCTGTTCGCCGAGATGGAAGCCGCCCCGGCCGAGGAGAAAGTCACCTTCGGCGAACTCCTTTCCACCCGCATCCTGGCCCGGAAACTCAACTGCGAACGCATCCATGCCCATTGGGTCGATTCCCGCGAGCTCGTCGTGAAGGACGACCTGCCGGAGACGTACCGGCGGATCCGGGCGGCCGTCGCCGCCACGGACGACCCGGTCGTCGTGGCGCCGGGCTTCATCTGCTGCGACGCCTGCGGGCGGATCTGCACCCTCGGCCGCGGCGGCTCGGACTACAGCGCCGCGCTGTACGCCGCCGCCCTCGGGGCCGATTCGCTCCAGATCTGGACCGACGTCCCGGGCATCATGACGGCGAACCCCAAGCAGGTTTCCGCCGCCCGCACCGTCCCCGGAATGTCCTACCGCGCCGCCCTGGAAATGGCGGAGCACGGGGCCAAGGTGCTGTACGCGCCTACCGTCGCCCCGGCGATGGAAGCGGGCATCGACATCGAAATCCGAAACACGTTCGCGCCCGCCGGGCGCTTCACCCGCATTTCCGCGCAGCCGGATGCCGCGCCGTGGATCGGCGTCGCCTCGCAAGGCGGTGAAATCTGCCTCGTAGGCACTTCCGAGGCCGATTTGACCGGCGCCATCGACACCGTCCAGGACACGCTCCGGACCGCGGGCATCGCCCCGCTCTCCGTCCGCGTGGACGGCCTGAACCTCCTCGTGCGGGTGCGGGAAGCCATCGAGCTCCCGGCCCTGCAGGCCCTGCACCGGGCTTTCTTCGAGACGAGGCCGCTGCGGGAAGTGAACCTGTTCATCGCAGGATTCGGCGCCGTGGGGAAGGCGCTGGTCGGGATGGTCGGACGGACGGCCGCGACGGTGGCGGAGCGCACCGGCAAGACGCTCCGCGTCGCCGGCCTCGGCGACAGCCGCCGCTGGCGCATCGACCTCGGAGGCGTCGCCTCCCTGGACGGCGCCGTCGCGGGCGACTTCGTGGACGCGGTCCTGGACCTGGCCCCCAAGGGTTCCGTCTTCGTGGACTGCACCGACAGCGAAACCCTGTACAAGCGCTACCCGGACCTGTTCCGGGCGGGCCTCCATATCGTCTCCTCCAACCGCCGCTCCTTCGCCGTCCCTTACGTCGAATACGCCGCCATGCAGGCCGCGGCCCGCGAGAACGGCTGCTTCTTCCGCTACGAAACCACGGTCGGCGCGGCCCTCCCGATGCTGGAATCCCTCGCCATCGGCGCGAACAGCTGCGACGAGATCCTGTCCATCGAGGCGGTCGTCTCCTGCACCCTGAACCAGATCCTCAGCGCCTACGGAGAGGGTCCCACGTTCGCGTCGCTCGTGAAGGCGGCGCAGGAAGCCGGGCTCACCGAGCCCGACCCGCGCCTGGACCTCGGCGGCCGCGACGCGCTCCGCAAGCTCCTCATCCTCGCCCGCGAGGCCGGCGTGCAGCTGGAGGAGAAGGACGTGGTCATCGAACCGATGATCCCCGCCTCCCTCTTCGGCGTGCCGCTGGACGCGTTCTACAAGGGCCTGGAGGAGCTGGAACCCGTCTTTGCCAAGGCCCAGCGCGACGCCCTCGCCACCGGCCGGCGCCGCCGCTTCGTCGCCTTTCTGGAAAAAGAATCCACCGCCCCGCTGGGGTACCGCGCCGGCATCCGCGTCGTGGAAGTGCCTGAGACCCACCCGGCCTTCTACCTCCGCGGCACGGAGAACGCGATCCTCATCCGCAGTGCGTTCCATCCCACGCCGATCGTCATCCAGGGACCCGGCGAGGGGGCCCGCCAGGCGGCTGCGAGTCTGTTGAACGATATTTTGCGCTGATTTTTAAAATATTTTTTTATCTTTGCAACAGTTAGTATTGTAGAACGGATTTAACAACTCAGAACGTATGAAAGTTGCTGTCGTGGGAGCGACCGGCCTGGTCGGCTCCAAAATGTTGCAAGTGCTGGAGGAGCGTCACTTCCCGGTGACCGAACTCCTGCCCGTCGCCTCTTCCCGCTCCTGGGGAAAGAAAGTTACCTTCCAAGGCCGTGAATGGACGGTCATCGGCGCCGACGAGGCCATCGCCAAGCGTCCCACCGTCGCCATTTTCAGCGCCGGCGGTTCCGCTTCCGGCGAACTGGCCCCGAAGTTCGCGGCCGTGGGCTGCCGCGTCGTGGACAATTCCTCCTACTGGCGCATGGACCCGACCAAGAAGCTCGTGATCCCGGAAATCAACGGCGACGTCCTCGGTCCCGACGACTACATCATCGCGAACCCGAACTGTTCCACCATCCAGATGCTCATGGCCCTGGCTCCCCTCCACAAGGCCTACGGCATCAAGCGCATCGTCGTGAGCACCTACCAGAGCGTCTCCGGCAGCGGCGCCAAGGGCGTGAACCAGCTCAAGGCCGAGCGCGCCGGCGGCACCGGCGATTTCTACCCGCATCCCATCGACCTGAACACCCTGCCGCACATCGACGTCTTCCTGGACAACGGCTACACGAAGGAAGAGATGAAGATGGTCAACGAGACCCACAAGATCCTCCGCGACGACTCCATCGCCGTCACCGCCACCACCGTCCGCGTGCCGGTCTGGGGCGGCCACAGCGAGAGTGTCAATGTGGAATTCAACAAGCCCTTCGACCTGGACGAGGCCCGCGCCCTGATGGCCGCGATGCCCGGCGTCGTCATCCAGGACGACCCGGAAAACAAGGTCTATCCGATGCCGCGCTTCGCCGAGGGCAAGGACGAGGTCTTCGTGGGCCGCATCCGCCGCGACTTCTCCGTCGAGAACGGCCTCAACCTCTGGTGCGTCGCGGACAACCTCCGCAAAGGCGCCGCCACCAACGCCGTCCAGATCGCCCAGCTCCTCCTGGAGAAGGGTCTCCTGGCCGAATAGGCCGATGGAGGGGCAAAACACCCGTATTTGCCCCTTCGTCCCGTAAAAATAACCACCAAGGGGCGAATAGGCCCATTTTTGCCCCTTGATACCGAACCTCACCGCTTCGCCCGGCGCAGACGAATGAGTTTCGCCACTTCGTGAGCAAAAAAGGGTTGTTTTGCTTACGAACCGGCTCCGGGGGGATGTTTCGTGAACAAAAACACGGGTTTTTGCTCATGAAGGAGCGAGAAATATGTGCAGAAACGGTCTTTTTGCACATATATTTGGTTAACTTTGGACGGGAAATGTGTAGAAAGGGCCTTTTTACACATATTTTGACAAAAACCGACGAAATCTGTGCAGGATCGGCCATTCTGCACATTTATTGGGGAACCTTATGGATTATCAGTTCTTCCAGGAGCTTTTGAGCATCGATTCCACTTCGGGAAAGGAGCGGAAGGTGGCCGAGTGGCTCGCGGAGCGCCTGCCGGGAATGTTCCCGGCGGCGAACCGGCCGGAGCTGCGCGCCGAGGAAGTCGGCGACGGCACCCTCAACCTCCTCCTCACCTGGGGCGCCCCCCGCATCGTCTTCTGCTCGCACCTGGATACGGTACCTCCATACATTGAACCCTCTTTTGCTGACGAAGTCATCAAAGGAAGGGGGAGTTGCGACGCGAAGGGGCAGGTGTTCGCGATCGTGGAGGCGTGCAAGCGGCTCGCGGAGGAGGGGAAGACCGATTTCGGGATGCTGCTGCTGGCCGGGGAGGAGACCGGATCGTGGGGCGCGAAGGCGTTCGCGAAGACGGACTTCAAGGCCGAGTACCTGGTCGTGGGCGAGCCCACGGACAATTGCATGGTATCGGCCTCCAAGGGAACGAAGTCGTTCGACCTCAAGTTCACGGGCGAGCCGTTCCATTCGGGGTATCCGCAGTACGGCGTGAGCGCCGTGGACCTGTTCGTGGAGTTCGTGAACGCGCTGAAAGCGAAGGACTTCGGCATGGACCCGGTCCTGGGAGAGACCACCTGGAACATCGGCCTCCTGCATAGCGACAACCCGCAGAATATCCTGTCGCCCGAACTGACCTGCCGCCTCTACTTCCGCACGACCTTCGTTTCGGACGAGGCCGTTCAAAAGTGGATGAACGAAGCCCCGACCCTGTTGAGAGATGGCCGGTCGGAGCCGGCCATGACGTCCTCCGTCATTCCGGGCTTGACCCGGAATCTCTCCGTCACCCCCCGCGGAGGCGACACGCCGGCCCGGTACTGGACCGTCGAGGGCCTGCCGGCCAAGAGTGTCGCGTTCGGCAGCGATGCGCCGCACCTGAAGAATTTCACGCACAAGGCCATCTGCGGCCCGGGCAGCATCACCGTTGCGCACCGCGACGACGAATGCGTCCGCGTCGCGGACCTCGCCACCGCCGTGGAACAATACATCGCCCTCTACCAGGCTGCTGCCAAGTAGAGGCCTAACAAGAGCAAATTATGGGAAAAGACCGATTTGACATCAAAGACCGGGAGACCTTGGGCCTGATTACGGATGCTCGCGTCATCGTCGACAAGGAGACCGGCGTCAACTACCTGTTCGTCGCCTGCGGCTACGGCGGCGGCTTGACTCCGCTGCTGGACTCCGACGGGAAACCCATCATCACGAAAGACGGATATCAGAAGTAAACCCCGATTCATATGAAGGTAATCATCAGCGGATACGGCCGGATGGGCCATATGGTGGAAAAGGAACTGGCGCGCCGGGGGATCGAACTCGTCGCGGCCAGCGAGGACATCTGCAGCGTGGACCCGGCGGTCGCGAAGGAATGCGTCGTCATCGACTTCACCTGGCCGGACGCATTCCGGGCGAACTATCCCTTCATCGCGAAGCACTTCAAGGCCGCGGTCGTGGGGACGACAGGCTGGAACGACATCGAGGCCGATGTCTTCAAGGCCTTCGAAGAGGCCGGCACGCCGCTCATCTATGCATCGAACTTCTCCCTGGGTGTGAACGCCCTGTTCGCCGCCGTGGAGCGCGTGAGCAAGATGCTCAAGGGCAACGGCTACACGCCCGCCGTGGAGGAGACGCATCACATCCACAAGCTGGACGCCCCTTCCGGCACGGCCAAGAGCCTCGGCAAGCTGCTCGAGGAGGGCCTCGGCGTGGAACCGGAGATCACCGCCCACCGCATCGGCGAAGTCCCTGGCATCCATACGGTTACATACACGTCGGAGGTCGATAAGCTCACGCTCACCCACGAAGCGTTCGGGCGCGAAGGTCTTGCCGCCGGCGCCGTCGCCGCCGCACTCCTCACTGAGGGGCTGAAAGGGGTGCATGAGTTCAAGGAACTGCTCTGAAACGCTTCGCAATCGAACCAGGCCCTTGCTAATCTCCGCGTGAGTTTATCTCCGCCTATATCCATGTGCCGGCAAGGGGTGGGTGTGTGTGTACATGTCTCGCATGTACATTGGAATTGCACCCGAGCGCTATTTTCCTGCTCATGTCTCGCAGGAACAGACGCTTTTGGGCCCAAATGGAATAGACTTGGTAACATAATGTAACCCTAGGAGGCTTTCTGCTGTACAAGTGAGACTTGTACACACGCCCTCCCCCTAGTGTATCGGGCGCAAACTCCAGGACGCGAAACTGGTTGTCAAGGAACGGGCCTTTGAGTGACTCCATAACTTCAGGAAGCCGGAGGAGCCTCTATAATGTTTGCATTTTTGAACAATCTAACTTATATTTGTCCAAAAAAACGAACATTATAAGAGATGAAACGACAGTTGCTTCCTTCTTACACGCGGATGTTGGGAACCCTGGGCGAGCAAATCAAGCTTGCCAGGCTCCGGCGGGACCTGTCATCGGAGCAGGTCGCTGAACGCGCTGGCATAGCGCGCGGGACGCTCATCAAAGTGGAGAGGGGAGATGAAGGCGTTGCCATCGGTACCTACTTCCGTGTACTGATTGCCCTTGGGTTGGCGCAGGATATCCTTCTCTTGGCCAAGGACGACGAATTGGGCCGCAAACTCCAGGACGCGAAACTGGTCGTCAAGGAACGGGCCTCAAAGAAATGAACACGATGGGAAAAAGGATTTATGTCCATTACGACGGCGAACAGGTCAACGCCCCCAAGCTCATGGGGACGCTGGATGCCATGACGCTGCGCGGAAAAGAGGTCTTTTCCTTTCAGTTCGACGAGCATTGGCTGCAGGACAAACTGGCACGGTCCTTCGATCCCGACTTGCAACTGTTCAGCGGACGGCAGTACGTTCCCGAAGGCAAGGCGAATTTCGGTCTGTTTCTGGACTCGACACCAGACCGTTGGGGTAAGCTGCTGTTGGACAAGAGGGAACGGCTCAGAGCCAGGTCTGAGAACCGGGCTGTCAGAGCGTTATGCGAATCAGATTATCTGCTGGGCGTTTTTGACAATAGCCGGATGGGAGCCCTGCGTTTCAAGACGGATCCCGATGGCAACTTCCTGGATGACGACGCCTCGATGGCTACACCACCCTGGGCCTCGATCCGTGATCTGGAATTCGCGTCCCTCCAGTTGGAGAAGGAAGACGATGTCCAGGAGAGGAAATGGCTGGGGATGCTTCTGCGCCCCGGCAGTTCCCTGGGCGGAGCCCGGCCGAAGGCCAATGTCTGCGATGAATCCGGACACCTGTGGATTGCCAAGTTCCCCAGTGGAAAGGATCGAAAGGATGTCGGCGCCTGGGAAGCCGTCTGCCTGCATCTGGCCCGCTTGTCGGGCATCACGGTCAGTGACTGGAAAGTCGAGCGGTTCAACCGGGATTACCACACTTTCTTAACAAAGCGGTTCGACCGAAAGGACGACGGCCGCCGGCTGCATTATACATCGGCCATGACCCAGCTCGGCTATACCGATGGAACCGATGCCGCTTCCGGCGCCAGTTATCTCGAACTGGTGGACTGGATATCCCGGAACTGCGCCGATGTGGACGGAAACCTGATCGAACTCTTCCGAAGAATCGTCTTCAACATCGCCGTCTCCAACTGCGACGACCACCTCCGGAACCACGGGTTCCTGCTCACCTCCAAAGGATGGACCCTCTCTCCCGCTTTCGACCTCAATCCGGACGAATATGGGACGGGCCTGTCCCTCTGCATCAACGAAAACGACAACGCCTTGGATTTCAACCTGGCACGGGAGATTGCGCCCTTCCTGGGAATCCATAACGCCGCGGCGGACAGCATCATCGCCTCCATCCGCCACGTCGTCTCCTCCTGGAGTTCCCTGGCCACTTCCTACGGCATCCCGCGCAGCGAACAGGAAGCCATGAAGGGGTGCTTTAACGTTTAGAATCCGAAGGACCGGGTATAGAAAGCGGCCACCATTGAAACAATCACAACGAAAACGATAGCCGGCCCCGAGCGTGGTGTTGCAAAAACCGCGTTGTACGAAGCGAAACGTCATATACCCCGCCTTCCTGCACGAACCGCTTTACCTGAACAATCTCGTACAGGGCAACAATCCGCCCGTCGCCTTCGTGGTCGGCAACCGGGACGGCCTTTGCGAAATTGAACGCATTCCGTCTTAGGCTTCTTTCCTTTGCCTTTCGCTGAAAAATGCGTATCTTAGCGACCGGTTAAAGAAAGAAGGTTATCATGCTTACTCTCAAAGGATGCGGAACGGCGCTGTTTACTCCGTTCAAGGACGGGAAGGTGGACGAGGCCGCGTTCGCGGCGACGGTCCGCCGGCAGGTCGAGGCCGGGATCCATTTCCTGGTCCCGCTCGGAACCAGTGGCGAGACGCCGTGCCTGAGCGTGGCGGAGCGCCAGCGGGTGCTCGCCCTCACGCGCGAGAACGCGCCCGGCAAGACGCTCCTCGTGGGCGGCGGCACGAACTCGCTCACGGCTACGTTGGAAAGCATGGCGCAGCTCCCCGACGCCGACGCTTTCCTCATCGTCGTCCCCTACTACAACAAGCCCAACCAGACGGGCCTTTACGAGTACTACAAGGCCGTGGCCGGCAGTACCGACAAGCCTATCGTCATTTATAACGTGCCCGGGCGCACGGGCACGAACATCACGGCCGAGACCACCCTCCGCCTCGCGGAGGAAATCCCCAACATCGTCGCCGTGAAGGAAGCCTCGAGCAATTACAAGCAGATCAGCGAGATCATCCGCTGCAAGCCCGCCGGGTTCAGCGTGCTGTCCGGCAATGACGACGAGACGCTGTCGCTGATGGCGACGGGCGCCGACGGCGTCATCTCCGTCGCCTCCAACGTCGCCCCGCACGAGATGGTGGAGCTCGTGGAGGCCCTGCAGGCGGACGACATGGTCAAGGCCCGCGCCTACCACCACCTGCTGACGCCCCTCTTCCGGGCCTGCTTCGTGGAGCCGAACCCCATCCCCGGCAAGGCCGCCCTGGCCCGCCTTGGCCTGATCCAGAATGAGCTCCGCCTCCCGCTCGTCCCGGCCTCCCCCAAGACCGAAGAATTGATTGCCAAGACACTCGAAGAATTATGGAAGTAACCCTCGAACGTTTCAACGAAGTCATCGAAGGCCTGGAAAAAGGCGAAATCCGCGTTGCGGAGAAAAAGGACGGCCAGTGGGTCGTCAACAAGTGGGTGAAGGAAGTGATCCTCGCCGGGTTCAAGCTCGGCGCGGTCACCGACATGTCCCAGGGCCAGTTCCCGTTCTTCGACAAGGCCACCTTCCCGGTGCGCCAGTTCAAGGCCGAGGACGGCGTGCGGATCGTCCCGGGCGGATCCAGCATCCGCCGCGGCGCCTACCTCGCCCCCGGTTCCATCGTCATGCCCCCGGCCTATGTCAATGTGGGCGCGTACGTGGGCGAAGGCACGATGGTCGATTCCCACGTGACCATCGGCTCCTGCGCGCAGGTGGGGAAGCACATCCACATCAGCGCATCGACCCAGATCGGCGGCGTGCTCGAGCCCGCCGGCGCCATGCCCACGATCATCGAGGACGGCGCGTTCATCGGCGGCAACTGCGGCATCTATGAAGGCACCATCGTCCAGGAGGGCGCCGTCGTCGCCTCCGGCGTGATCATCACCTCCTCCACCGCCATCTTCGACGCCACAACCGGCGAATTCATCCGCCGCAACGCCGACGGCCGCGTGGTCGTCCCCCGCGGTGCCGTCGTCGTCTCCGGCTCCAAGCCCATCATCCGCGGCGGAAAGCCCCTCGAGAGCGGCGTGCACCTCTACTGCCCCGTCATCGTCAAGTACCGCGACGAGAAGACCTCCGGCAGCGTCCAGCTCGAAGACCTGCTGCGATAAATCTGAAAATCCTTTTAACTTTTCTCAGCCCGCTGCGTCTTATGAGTGCAGTCGGCTGAGTTTTGTTTATGAAAAGAATACTGATTACCCTATGCATGGTCCTGAGCCTCGTCCCGACGGCCTGGGCCGGAAACCCCGGCGGGAAGATCCGCTCACTGGTGACGTCCTTCAAGGGGACGGAAGGATTCGACGTCGTGGACCTAGGCGGTCCGGCGCTGCTCCTGCTGAAGGCCGCCGCCCGCGCCGAGGCCGATGACCCCGAAGACCGTGCCGCCCTGGACCTGTTCCGCAGTCTCAAACGGCTGACTGTCATCGACTTTTCCGAAGCTGCGCCCGAGAAGCGGGAAAAGTTCCTCCGCAAGCTGGACCGGATCCTGGATGGGGAGGAGGTCCTGATGGAAGCCAAGGACGGCGGTGAGAAAGTCGCCATTTACGGTCTCTCCTCCAAGGACGGCAGCCGGATCGAAGACATCATCATCCGGGCCGATGACGCCCTCATCAGCGTCAAGGGGTCCATCCGCACCGACCAGGTCGAAGCCCTTATGAAACAGACCGAGAAATGACCGAGGCCGGGTTCCATATCGTCTGGATTCCGCTGCAGGAGCGCTTCTACCGGGTCGCCTACTACATCCTGGAGGACCGGGCCGACGCCCTGGACGCCGTGCAGGACCTGTACATGAAGCTCTGGAAGATCCGCGACTCCCTGGACCTCGTCCGGAACCCGGGTGCCTACGGAGCCCTGCTGATGCGGAACCTCTGCATCGACCGGATCCGGAAGCTGACGCCTTCCGGGGAGCTGCCCGACGACCTCCCGGGAAAGGAACCGCCCGACGAGGAACTCATCCGGAAAGAAAGCCTCGGCTCGCTCCTCCGGGCGATGGACACCCTCCCCGACAGCCAGCGGAAACTGATGCGCCTCCACGTCCTGCAAGGACGGTCCTACGATGAAATCGCGGCCGAAACCGGCCTCTCTCCCCTCAACATCCGCGTCCAGATAAGCCTGGCCCGCAAAAAACTGAAAAGCCATGAAGTCCATTGACGAAATATCCCGGCTGAGCGCCGAAGACCTCGAGCGGATCTCGCTCGACGAAAGCATCCCCGTGCCGGAGGAACTCTCCGGGAAGGTGCAGGAGGCGGTCCATGCCGCTGGAGCGCAGGCGGACCGCCGGCGCTGGCTCCTGCCCTCCGGCATCGCCGCCGCCGTCGCCGTCCTCGTCGCCGTGGGCCTCGCCCTGACGCGGAATCCCGAACCCATCGACACGTTCGACGATCCCTACCTCGCCTATGCCGAGGTCGAGAAAGTCTTCGCCAAGATATCCGGCACCGTCGCGTACGGCGCGGAAAAAGTCTCCCAATCCGAACAAACCCTCGACAAACTCTCTTATTGGAAATGAAAAAGCTGTATATCCTCGTGGCGATGCTTCTGGCGAGCATCACCGCCCTCGCCCAGGACGGGCGCTCCCTCTACAACAAGTACTCCGACTACGACAATGTCGAAGCCGTGTACATCTCCCCCGCCATGTTCCGCCTCATCGGCAAGATCCCCGATGTGGAGATGGACGGTGAGAACGTGAACCTCGGGCCCATCATCAAGTCCCTCTCCGGCCTGTACATCCTGTCCATCAAGCAGGGCGCCGTCGCCGATGACCTGGCCGCCGACGTGAACCGCTTCATCCAGAAGGGCCAGTACGAGCTCCTGATGGAGGCCAAGGACAGCGGGGAAGTGACGCGGATGTACACCGTGGGCGACGACTCCGTCGTGAACAGCTTCGTGATGCTCTCGCACGACGGGGATGAAACAAACTTCATCTGCATCGACGGCACCATCCCGCGCGACAAGCTCGAATCCCTCATCGCCGACGCGGCGAAGGACTAAACCCCGCAGAGCGCAACCAGCTGAATTTCAGCAATTTACGTAAAGTGCTTTAGGTCAATTCGCCTAAAGCATTTTGTTTAACTGTCTGAGTGAACGATTGTTACAATCTACGGACCACTTTTTTCAAAAAAGTTTTGGAAGTTCGCAAAATATCTCTACCTTTGCAGTGTACTATTTGACTAATACACTATGCAATGAAACGAATTTATTCACTTTTGGTTTGCCTGATCGGCCTGACAGCGAACGCTTTTGCGGCCCGGCAGAATGAAACGGTGCTGCGCGGGAGCGCGATCGAAGAGAGCGGCGCGCCCGCCGGGTTCGCTACCGCGTTCTTGACCAACGCGGAGGGCGTGCTGGTCGTCGGCACCACCGCCGGCGAAGACGGCCGCTTCGAGCTCAAGGCCCCGCAAGGGACCTACACCCTCACCGTCTCCCTGGTCGGCTTCAAGGACGCCTCGCAGCCGGTCACGCTGAACCAGGCCCAGCAGGAACTCCCCCCTGTCCGCCTGGAAGAGGACAAGCAGCTGCTCGGCGAAGCCGTCGTGCAGGCCGTGATGCCCAAGACCAAGCTCACGGGCGAAGGCCTCGCCACCTCCGTGCACGGTTCCGTGCTGGAGAACGCGGGCACGGCGCGCGACGTCCTGGGCAAGGTTCCGGGCATCATCAAAGGCCGGGACGGCATCGAAGTCATCGGCAAGGGCGCGCCCCAGATCTATATCAATGGCCGGAGAATGACCGACGTCACCGAACTGGACCGCATCCTGAGCCATGAGATCCAGAGCGTCGAGGTCATCAACAACCCTGGCGCGCAGTATGACGCGACCGTGCGCGCCGTCGTGCGCATCCGCACCATCAAGCGGAAAGGCGAGGGCTTCGGCTTCAATGTGAACCTGACCGACGAGCAGTCGCTCCGGGTCAAGAAGTTCAACGACCCGGACGCCGCGGTCAATGTCAATTACCGCACGGGCGGCGTGGACGTTTTCGGCGGCGTCAACTACAACCGGTTCAGCCAGCGCCAGATCAGTGACCTCGTGCAGGAGACGAATGTCAGCCCCGTCGTCAAGCAGGTCGAGTCCCTGACGGCCGATTTCTCCTCCCAGGCGCTGACCACCACCGGCGGTGTGAACTGGCAAATCGCCAACAACCATTCTACCGGCGTCAAAGTGGAATGGGCCCGGAGCCTCTCCTACGGCGATGACGAGCTGATGCAAGGAGACATCTTCCGGGGTGGCGAACTCGTGGACCACCTGCGGACCGTCAACCACGGACAACTTGGGTCCAAGGTCCCCTATTCCCTGGGCGCCAACGCATACTACAACGGCCTCGCGGGCAAGATGGGCATCGACCTGAATCTGGACTACTTCCAAGTCTCCGACAACAAGATCTCCAGCATCCAGGAGGACAGCGACATCCAGGATGCGACGGTGTCCACGGAAGCCGGCTCCGACAGCAAGCTGTACGCCGCCAAGCTGGTGCTTTCCTACCCCATCTGGCGGGGCCAGCTGCAGGCGGGCACGGAAGAGACCTTCTCCCGCACCCGCGACAACTACCGGCTGACCGGGGCCGATATCCCGTCGACCTCTTCCCGGGTGAAGGAAGACAATCTCGCCGCGTTCGTGAACTACGGCTTCGTGGTCGGCCAGATCGGCCAGTTGAGCGCCGGCCTGCGCTACGAGCACGTGAACTATGCCTATGAGGACCTGCTCGGCAACGGCAGCTTCTCCCGGAAATACGACAATCTCTTCCCGTCGGTTTCCTTCGCGGGTGTCCTCGGACCCGTCCAGACGATGCTCAGCTACAGCGCCCGCACGGCCCGGCCCGACTTCGGCATGCTGTCCACGGCCATCCGCTACAACAACCGATACACCCTGCAGGGCGGTAATCCGACCCTCCAGCCGCAGGCCATCCAGTCCCTATCCGCCACGGCCCTCTGGAACTTCCTCACCCTGGCCGTCAGCTACGACCGCACGAAGGACCCGATCATCACCTGGGCGAACCTGTACAATGACGAAGGCGTCATCCTGCTCAAGCCGGTCAACACGGAGAATCCGCTCCGGACCCTGTCCGCCTTCCTGGTCGCGACCCCGACCATCGGCCCCTGGAACATCAGCGCCACGACCGGTTTCCAGAAGACTTGGCTCCAGATGGGAGACACTTCCTTCAACGACGCGCCCATCTGGATCGTCCGGCTGAACAACACGCTGACCCTCAACAAAGGCTGGCAGCTGGAACTGGGCGGGGAATACCACAGTCGCGGCCAGCAGCAGAACATCACGCTGACCAACCACTACTTCGACCTGACGGCGGCGGTGCAGAAGACCCTGCTGAAGGACGGTTCCCTGGTGCTCCGCCTGGAAGGCCGCGACCTCGCCTACACGGGCCACAACAACATCTTCGTCAACCAAGGGCACTACAACATCACGCAGAGCGTCCTGATGGACACGCAGCGCCTCGTGTTCTCCATCCGCTACCGTTTCAACACGACGGAAAGCAAATACAAGGGAACAGGCGCCGGTAAGGACGCCCGCAGCAGAATGGGTAGCAGTTCCAATTAATGGATTTCGACCAACCGGGCTGGCCCGGTGAGATATACGTCGGTGAACTTTTCGTCCGCTCCGGGCGTGAAGTCCACCGACAGCCAGTCTTGCCGGGCGCGGAGGCGGTACGCGCCGGGCGTGGCCGTAGGCACGCCGGCGTGATGCGCCACGAGGGCGCAGGCCGTGAGGCCCGTGCCGCAGGCGAGGGTCTCGCCCTCGACGCCCTTTTCGAAGGTGCGCACGTGGAGCCCGTCGGGGGCGACGTGGACGAAGTTCACGTTCGTGCCGATGGGCGCGAAGGCCTCGTTCCAGCGGAGGGCCTTGCCTTCCGCATCGACATCGACCTGCTCCACATCGTCCACGAACTTCACGAAATGCCGCGTGCCCGTGTTCAGGAAATACCCGCCCAGCATCGGCGTAATCCCCTGCACGTCAATCATTTTGATGCGGACAATCCAGCGGTCGGTTGGTGAGCCTGTCGAACCATCCGGCCGCTCAAGGATTTCACCCGTGTGCAGCCCGTCCGGCGCGCGGAAAAGATATTCCGCAGGTCCTTCGACAAGCTCAGGAACCTGCTCCGTGCCCGGTCCCTGTGATCCGACAGGTTCACCTTCCGGTCCCTGAGCCTGTCGAAGGGCCGGGCGATAGGTCGGCTTGATACCCAGGTAATCGGCAAACGCCACGATGCAGCGTCCGCCGTTCCCGCACATCATCCCGCCGGACCCGTCGGGGTTGTAGAACTCCATGGTGAAATCGACAGATGGCCGATCGGGGCCGGCCATGACGGTTGATGAGCCGATCGAACCATCGTCATGCCCGACCTGATCGGGCATCCCCAGGATCATCAGCCCGTCGGTCTTGAATTCCTTGCACAGCGCCTCGATGCGCGGCACCTCGCAGAAGGCGGACACATCCCCCTCGCGGCCGTCGATGACCACGAAGTCGTTGCCCGCTCCGGAGAACTTATATAGAACCGTTTCTCTCATCATGCTGATTACTAGTCGCTTACTGAAACCGCTTTATGTAAAATTGCATAAAGCACATTTCATAAAAAACAGAATATCAACTACTTACAAATAACGCCCCGAACAATTTCCCCCAGCAGCTTGAGCCCCGGCTCCATCTTCTCCTCCGCGATGAAGGAGAAGTTGAGGCGCATCGTGTTGCGGTGGCTGCCGTCCAGGAAGAAGAACGAGCCGGCAACGTAGGCGACACCGCGCGACAAGGCCTCGTCGTACATTTCGATGGTGTCGATGCCCTCCGGCAGCGTCAGGAACAGGAACAGGCCGCCCTCCGGATAGGTCCATTTCACCCCTGCCGGCATATACTTCTCCAACAGGCTCACCATCAAGTCCCTGCGGCGACGGTACTCGGCCTTCGTCTTCACGAGGTTCGCATCCAGCGCCCCGCTCGTGAGGAACTCCGTGGCCATATATTGGTCGAACACCGGCGGGCACAGGTCCAGCGCCTGCTTGCAGATGTAAATCTGCTCCAGCAGTTCCTCCGGGCCGATGATCCATCCCAGCCGGAATCCCGGCGCAAAGATCTTCGAGAAACTCCCCAGATGCAGCGTCCTCTCCGGCGCCAGCGAATAGATCGTCGGCACCTCCTCCCCGCTGTACCGCAATTCCCGATACGGACTGTCCTCCACAATCACCACATCCAACTCCCTCGCCAACTTCACAATCTCCATCCTTTCCTCCAACGTCATCGTTTCCCCCGAAGGATTATTGAAATCCGGAATAACATAAATGAACTTGACAGGCTTCGAATCAGACCGGGAGGGTGTTGTTCCGGAAACCTGTGGCCACCCTCGGCCACATAAGAGGGAGGGGCCCGAAGACGGCGTGAGCCGGCTTTGGGAGGGGTCGTCGGAGACGACGGTTTCCGGAACAATACCCTCCCGGTCCATCACTATCGACTTAATCGGTCTCACATCGGCCCTATACGCCTTGAACGACTGCAGGGCACCCAGGTAAGTAGGCTCGGTGGTGAGGATGATGTCGCCCGGGTCGCAGAGGATGCGGGTGCACACGTCGATGCCCTGCTGCGAGGAGGTCGTGATCTGCACCCGGGAAACCGGCACGCCGTAGCGGGCGGCGATGGCTTCCCGAAGTTCCGGAACACCCTGGGTAGCCCCGTATTGCAGCGCCTTGGTGCCGTATTTGTCCAGCACAAGGCCCGGGAGCCGCCGCAGGTCCTCCACCGGGAAGGTCACGGCCGCCGGATACCCGCCCGCGAACGAGCAGATCGCGCTGAGGTCCACCTTCCGGAAGATTTCCCGGACCGGGCTCCGCATAAAGGAGGGGACGTCGGAGGAAAAGAGATGACGGTAGTCCATTACTCGCGCGTAATATGCGCCCCGAGGGCGTTCAGGCGGCCCTCGATGTTCTCGTAGCCGCGGTCGATCTGCTCGATGTTGTCAATCGTGGAGGTTCCCTTCGCGCTCATCGCGGCGAGGAGCATCGCGATACCGGCGCGGATGTCGGGCGAGACCAGGCGGGCCGCCTTCAGGGTGATCCGGTGGTCATGGCCGATGACCACGGCCCGGTGCGGGTCGCAGAGGATGATCTGCGCGCCCATGTCGATGAGCTTGTCGACAAAGAACAGCCTGGACTCGAACATCTTCTGGTGGATGAGGACGCTGCCCTTGCACTGGGTGGCGACCACGAGCATCACCGACAGCAGGTCCGGGGTCAGGCCCGGCCAGGGGGCGTCGGCGAGGGTCATGATGGACCCGTCCAGGAAGGAGTCGATCTCGTAGCTTTCCTGCGCCGGCACATAGATGTCGTCGCCCCGCTGCTCCAGGTTCACGCCCAGGCGACGGAAGGCGTCCGGAATGATGCCCAGGTCGTACCAGGACACGTCCTTGATGGTCAGTTCGCTCTGGCAGATGGCGGCCATGCCGATGAACGAGCCCACCTCGATCATGTCCGGCAGGATGCGGTGGTTCGTGCCGTAGAGTTTCTCCACGCCGTGGATCCGCAGGAGGTTGGAGCCCACCCCGTCGATGAACGCGCCCATCCGGTTGAGCATCTTGCAAAGCTGCTGCAGGTACGGCTCGCAGGCCGCGTTGTAGATGGTGGTCGTGCCCCGCGCGAGGACGGCGGCCATCACGATATTGGCCGTACCGGTCACGGAAGCCTCGTCCAGCAGCATGTAGCGGCCGGTCAGGCGGCCGTTGGAAGTCAGATGGAACGCGCGGCGGGAGGCGTCATAGTCCATTTCAGCGCCCAGGGTGACCATCCCGTCCAGGTGCGTATCCACCCGCCGGCGGCCGATCTTGTCGCCGCCCGGCTTCGCGAACCACGCGTGCCCGAAGCGCGAAAGCAGCGGGCCTACGACCATCACCGACCCGCGGAGCGCTGCGCACTTCTTGACGAACTCCTCCGTCTCGATGTACGCCGTGTCCACCTCGTCCGCCTGAAACCGGTAGGTTCCCTTCTCCAGGCGCTGGACCTTCACGCCCATCCCCTGCAGCAGGCCGATGAGGTTCTTTACGTCCAGGATCTCCGGAACGTTGGAGATGACGACTGGATCGGCCGTCAGCAGCACCGCGCTGATGACTTCCAGGGCCTCGTTCTTCGCGCCCTGCGGGGTGATTTCGCCGGACAGCTTATGCCCGCCTTCGATGATGAATTTTCCCATATTACACGTGCTCTACTTCAGGGTGGAGTTCTATGCCATATTTGTCCTTGATCGTACCGATGACGCGCTGTTCCAGGGCGACGATCTCTTCCGGGGTGGCCGTCCCGGTCGCATTGACGATCACGAGCGGCTGCTTGGGGTACACCTGTGCGCCGCCGAGCCGCATGCCCTTGAACCCGCACTGGTCGATCATCCAGGCGGCCGGCACCTTCACTTTTTCGCCGACGTCGTAGTGCGGCACTTCATATTCCGGCCCGTTCTCCGCCTTCGCGATGGCGACGATGCGCGCGAAATGCTCCCGCTCGATGACCGGGTTGCAGAAGAAGCTCCCCGCGCTCCCGATCTCCTTCGGGTCCGGCAGCTTCTGCTCCCGGATGCCGATGACGGTCTCGCGGATCATTTGCGGCGTGAGATGCCCGATCAGGTCGGGCATGACGACCTCCTCCGTCATTCCCGGCTTGACCGGGAATCTCGCCTCCAGCGCCTTGCGGACGCCGCCGTAGTCCAGCTTGGGCTGGGGGACGGCGGAGAGGCGGAAGGTGACGGCGGTGATGATGTAGCGGCCCTTCCAGTCCGTCTTGAAGCGCGAGGTGCGGTAGCCGTAGCCGCAGTCCGCGCCCGGAATGTCCACGAAGCGGCGCTCCTGCCGGTCGAAGGCATGGACCGTGTCGATGATGTCCTTCGCCTCCACGCCATACGCTCCGATGTTCTGCACGGCGCTCGCGCCCACCTCGCCCGGGATCAGCGACAGGTTCTCCGGGCCCCAGAGGCCCTCGGCCGCCGCCCAGGCGCAGAAGTCGTCGAAGACGACGCCTGCGGCGACGCGGACGAGGAGATTCCGGGTCAAGCCCGGAATGAGGGAAGAGGAGCCCGGAATGAGGGAGGTGGTGTCCGGAATGAGGGCGTGCCCCGTATTGGCCATATGCAGCACCGTACCGGGGAAGTCACGAGTGAAGAGAAGGTTGGAGCCGCCGCCCATCACGAAAAGGGGCTGCGGAAGGGCGTCGAAGTCCAGCGTCAGCAGGTCCTCCGGTTCCGTCACCTCCACATACAAACGGCAGGACACCTTCATGCCGAAGGTGTTCTGCGCGGAAAGGTCGTATGCTTCGTGCCTGATTATCACTTATTCAGGCTTCACGTTCAGGGCGATCTGGAGCTCGTCCAGCTGGACCTGGTCGATCTCCGACGGGGAGTCGATCATCACGTCGCGGCCCTGGTTGTTCTTCGGGAAGGCGATGTAGTCGCGGATGGAGTCGGAGCCGCCCATCAGGGCGCACACGCGGTCGAAGCCGAAGGCGAGGCCGCCGTGCGGCGGGGCGCCGAACTTGAAGGCGTTGATGATGAAGCCGAACTTGAGTTCCGCTTCCTCCGGGCCGATGCCCAGCACCTCGAACATGCGCTTCTGCATGTCGGCGTTGTGGATCCGGATGGAGCCGCCGCCGAGCTCGGTGCCGTTCAGGACGAAGTCGTAGGCATTGGCGCAGACGCGCTCGAGGTCCTCCTTCGCATTGGAATAGAACCACTTCTCGTGCTCCGGCTTGGGGGCCGTGAAGGGGTGGTGCATCGCGTAGAAGCGCTGGGTCTCGTCATCCCACTCCAGGAGCGGGAAGTCCACGATCCACAGCGGGGCGAAGACCTTCGGGTCGCGGAAGCCCAGGCGGCCTCCCATCTCCAGGCGCAGGACACCGAGCATGGTCTGGACCTTACGCTTGTTGTCGCCAGACATCACGAGGAGGAGGTCACCGGGCTGCGCCTCGGCGGCCGCGGCGATCTTCGCGAGGTCCTCGGGACCGTAGAACTTGTCGATGGAGGACTTGAAGGAGCCGTCCGCATTGACCCGGATGTAGATGAGGCCCTTGGCGCCCACCTGCGGGCGCTTGACCCACTCGGTGAGCTCGTCCACCTGCTTGCGGGTGTATTCGGCAGCGCCGGGAACGGCGATCGCGCCGATGTAGGCCGCGCCGTCCAGCACGCCGAAGCCCTTGCCTTTCGCGACGTCCGTCAGTTCGTGGATCTTCATCCCGAAGCGCACGTCCGGCTTGTCGGAGCCGTAGTTGTCCATGGCGTCGTACCAGGTCATCCGCGGAAGCGGATTGGGGATGTCGACACCCAGGACGTTCTTGAACAGGGTGCGCATCATCTCCTCGAAGTTGTTCAGGACGTCTTCCTGCTCCACGAAGGACATCTCGCAGTCGATCTGGGTGAATTCCGGCTGCCGGTCCGCGCGGAGGTCCTCGTCGCGGAAGCAGCGGACGATCTGGAAGTAGCGGTCATAGCCGGCCACCATCAGCAGCTGCTTGAAGGTCTGGGGGCTCTGCGGGAGAGCGTAGAACTGGCCCGGATTCATGCGGGACGGGACCACGAAGTCGCGGGCGCCTTCCGGCGTGGACTTGATCAGGTACGGGGTCTCGATCTCCATGAAGCCCTTGGCGTCCAGGAAGTTGCGGATCTCGTGGGCCACGCGGTGACGCAGGGTCAAGGCCCGGCGGAGCGGACGGCGGCGGAGGTCCAGGTAACGGTATTTCATCCGGATGTCGTCGCCGCCGTCGGATTCGTCCTCGATGGTGAAGGGCGGGGTGACGGACTTGTTCAGGACAGTGATGGCGGACACCTTGATCTCGATGTCGCCGGTGGGCATCTTGCTGTTCTTGGCCTGACGCTCGACGACCTCGCCGACCGCCTGGATCACGAATTCACGGCCGAGGGAGGTGGCGGTGTCCACCAGGTCGGCGGGTGCGTCGGCCTCTACGACAAGCTGGGTGATGCCGTAACGGTCCCGGAGGTCGATGAAGGTCATGCCGCCCAGTTTGCGGGCTTTCTGGACCCATCCGGCGAGCGTCACGCGCTCTCCCTTGTTGCCGATGCGGAGTTCTCCGCAAGTGTGTGTACGATACATATCTTTATCTTCGGTTTAACTTCGGATTAACTTACAAAATTAGCAAAAAAATATGAGTATCTTTGCAGGGATAACCGATTTGATATGGAAGTACGCGCCAAGAAGGCCCTCGGCCAGCATTTTCTCACCGACCAGCGCATCGCGCAGGACATCGTGGCCGCGCTGCACGGCCCTTGCGAGGCCTTGGAAGTGGGCCCCGGAATGGGGGTATTGACCCAGTATCTGCTGCAGCGGGAGGATATCGACCTGAAGCTCGTGGAAATCGACGGGGAGTCCGTGGACTACCTCCTCACACACTTCGCGGGGATGCAGGGACGGCTCCTGCAGGCCGATTTCCTGCGGCTGAAGCTGGAGAAGATCTTCCCGGAGCGGTTCTCCGTCATCGGCAATTTCCCGTACAACATCTCCTCGCAGATCTTCTTCAAGGTCCTGGACTACCGCGAAAGCATCCCGGAAGTCGTGTGCATGATCCAGAAGGAGGTCGCCGAGCGCATCGCCGAGGGGCCGGGGTCCAAGACATACGGCATCCTGTCGGTCCTGCTGCAGGCGTGGTACGACATCGAGTACCTGTTCAGCGTGGGCTCGGGCTGCTTCGCCCCGCCGCCCAAGGTGGAATCGGCCGTCATCCGCCTCACGCGGAACGGCCGGACGGACCTGGGCTGCGACGAGAGCCTCTTCCGGGCCGTCGTGAAAACCGCCTTCGGCCAGCGCCGGAAGATGATGCGGAACCCCCTCAAGCCCCTCATCGCGGACAAGGCCGCGCGCGAAGGCTGGACCGACGAGGAAAAGGCGGCTTTCACCGCCAACCCCGTTTTCGAACGCCGGCCCGAAACCTTATCCGTGGAAGACTTCATCGACCTGACCAACCTGTTGACATAGCCTTATGAAGAAGCTCCTCCCCCTCCTCGCCCTGCTGCTATGCGCGTGCGGGCAAAAGCCGGCCGAAGCGCCCAAGATCTCCATTTTCTGCGACCATATCTGGACCGTGGCGCGCCAGGAAGGGATTTCCTTCCGGGAGGCGGCGACGAAGATCCGGGAAATCGGCTACGACGGGGCCGATGTCCGGGTGCTCCAGGATCCCGACGAGCTCCGCATCCTGGACAGCCTGGGGTTCGGGCACGCCTGCGCCATCGCGGACATCGACTACGGCGCCGGCGAACAGCCCGAGATGGAAGCCCGGGCCATTTCCTTCCTGGAGACTTACGGCTATGACCGCCTGCTGCTCGTGACCGGCCTGATGCCGGAAGGCAGCACGGCCGCAGACCGCGACGCCGCCCGGCAGCGGATCGCCGCCTTCGCCAAGCGCGTGACGGACAAGGGCTTCTGCATCATGGTCGAGGACTTCGACAATCCCCGCTCCCTCTGCTACAACATGGCGGGACTGGATTCCCTGTTCACCCTGGCCCCTACCCTGGGCCACGTGTTCGACACCGGCAACTACCTGTTCGCCGGGGATGACGCCCTCGTCGCCTACGGGCAGTTCCGCGACCGCATCGGCCATGTCCATCTGAAGGACCGCACGGCGCCCGACAACATGCGCTGCGTCCCCGCCGGCTCCGGCTGCATTCCCATCGCCGACATCGTCGGCAAGCTCGTCGCCTCCGGCTACGACGGCTGGCTCACCGTCGAGCAGTACGGCTCCCGCCAGATGCTCGCCGACAGCAAGGCCGCCTACACGAACGTCCGCCAAATGCTGGAATAACCTGTCTCTCAGCAAGTTAACCAAATAGAGGTGCACCGCAAAGTGCACCTCTGTACATTCAATTCACTATATATCAAGCGATTACAACTTCGCGACAGTGGCAGCGAGCTGCTCACCGAGTCCGATGGTGTAACCTTCGGAGAGGAAGAAGACGCGGTTGAAGGAGTCCGCGAGGATGACGAGCGGGAGGCGGGAAGGCGCGCCGGAGGCGCTCTCCGGGCCCACCTTCATCCCCTTCTCGATGCCCTTCTTCACGGCGCCGTCCGCATCCAGGCCCAGGACGATGGTCGAGGGCAGGATGCCGTAGCGGCCTTCAGACATCTCCACCTGGAGGCGGTGCATGGCCTTTTCGTCGGAGCACAGGAGCACGATCGGACGGCCCCAGGCCTCGAGTTTCCCGCTGGCCACCGCGAGGTCGCGGAGGACGTGGTTCGTAGGCTCCTTGCCCGGCTCGAGGATGGCCAGGGCGTAGTGGCCGCGGCCGACGGCGGAAAGGAGAGAGGTCTCCGGCTTCGCTTCTTCGGCAATCACATCGCCGTACTCGCTCTTCGCCAACTCGACCGGGCGGAACTTCGTTTCAGCGTCGAAGGAGCCGATGACCGGGACTTCGTTCTCGCTGGCGCGGAGGACGAGGTCGCAGACGGTCTCCTCGCCGGCGACGACATCCACGAACGCCATCGAAACGGGCACGGTGCCGCTCGAGAGGCGGTTGCCGGAGACGAGCAAGTAGCGGCCCTCCTCCAGCGGATAGCCCTTCTTGAACACATGGGCCCAGTCCATGCCGCCGCCCATATCGACCTCTCCCTCGTCGAACTCCATCAGGCGCGGGCGCCCGTTCTCGATCCTGGAGAGGGAGAAATGGCTGTAGTACTTGGGGTTGTCGACGACCTTGTCCGGGGTGTAGGTGAGGCGGAGCGTGCCCTTCGGGGCGGCCACGGCCGGGCCGGCGCCGTCAAAGTCCACGTCCAGCCAGTCGCCGTCGGTGCGGTACTGGATCTTGCCGTTCACGGGGTTCTTCTGCGCCTCGAAGCCGCGCGCACGGGCCAGGGCGACGAAGAAGATGCCGCGGGAACGCGGGGTGGCGAGCTCACTCCTGTAAACGCCGATGGGCGACATCGGGATGTCCCAGGCCAGCGGGTCGTCCAGCACCGTGACATTGCTCCGGACCCACGTCACGACTTCCTGGGGATTCCTCAGGCTCTCCAGCTGCTCAACGTTCCCGAAGAAGGTCTTGTACGGACTCAGGAACTCGTTCTCCACGCGCGGGCCGATCACGGCGTCCTGGTCCAGATAACTGTCCATGAGGTTTTCCAGCGTGATGTCGTGGAAGTCCTTCCGGCTCAGGGACAGGAAAAGATGCTCCACGCGCTCGTGGTCGTCGGCCATCGACATGAAGGCCTCGATGGTGCGCCAGTTGCCGCGGGACCACTCGATGGGGAAGACCATGTGGTGGCCATAGCCGTGCTCCTGCGTGAAGGCCAAGGCTTCCTCGTGCGTCGGGAAGGTGGCCTCGTAGGCGTGGCGGAGGGAATCCTCGTAGGCGAAGCGGCGGTCGTTCTCCGCCCGCTGCGCCGGCGTCACCTCCGGCAGCCGGACGTTCTCCGGCGGCGGGACGATGTCGAAAGCGTCCGTATCGGACCGGCCCTTCGACAGGCTCAGGGACCGGTCCAGGACGACCGTCACCTCCTTGTCCTTGCCGAAGGAACACTTCGCGTAGCCGTAGGCACCGTCCTTCGAGGCCCAGATGAGCAGGTCGCCGAGGCCGGAGGACAGGAAGGTGCGGCCGTCGGCGTCCGTGTACTTGGACACGGCCGGATAGAACTCCGCGTAGTTGTAGATGCAGAAGTCCACGCGGGCGCCCTCGACGGGCTTCCCGGCGGCATCGACCACCCGGAAATCGGCCCGGGCGGTGGTGGCGTAATTGTCGATGAGATTGATTTCCGTATAGTTCGGGCTCTCGAGCACGACCTCTTCCGGGCCGTCATAGCGGCCGAAGACCTTGGTGTGCATGAGCATGGCGCGGGAGGCGGGGGCGTTGAACCAGCCGAGGTTCAGCACCGGCTCCGGCTCGCAGGCGCCGATGAAGTGCCACTGCCCGTCGGCCCAGGCCTCCACCCAGGCGTGGTTGTCGTCGGTATGGGCCCAGCGCGGCGTGTACACCTGCCGGGCGGGAATGCCCACGGACCGCAGCGCGGCGACGCAGAAGGTCGATTCCTCGCCGCACCGGCCCAGCGCGTTCATCATAGAGGCCAGCGGGGACGAAGTCCGCGCATCCGACGGCTGGTAGGTCATCTTCTCGTGGCACCAGTGATTCACTTCGAGGATGGCATCCTTCATGGACAGGCCTTTCACCCGCGGAGCGATCTCCCGGTTGAAGGCCACGCGGGCCGTGTCCAGGTTCTCGTTGTTCACGCGGATGGGCAGCACGAAGTGGCGGAACTCCCGCTCCGGCACTTTCCAGCCCATCTCCTCCCGGATGCGGAACGTCGCTCGCACCTGGTCCAGGTAATACGACTCCGGATAGTCCACGGCATCCGCCAGGGGCATATAGGCATAGAGGAACTCCAACGCCTCGCGCTCGGCGAGAGATGGCCGGTCGATGCCGGCCATGACGGCCTCGTCATCCCCGGCTTGACCGGGGATCTCCACGACGCGCGCCAGCGCGCTGTCGTTCGCCGCCATCCGCGCCTCGAAATCCGCGTGCACCGCTTCGCGGTACGCCTTGTCCGTCATGAAATGCTTTTCGCGGCCGCCGCTGCAGGCCGCAACCAGGACCACGGAGAGCCCCAGAATGAATAGTTTCCCGATTTTCTGCATAGTCCACGAATTTACGAAACTTTTTGCAAAATCCGGCGGATGGCCTATCTTTGCGATTATGAAACAGTGGATTCTCCTCGCAGCGGTCCTTTTGACCGGCCTCGCCGCCCAGGCGCAGCCCAACCGATACTATGTCGGCGGAAACATCTCGTTCGGCGCCAGCAACTACGGTACCAGCATCGTCGTGTACCCGGAAGTGGGCAAGCGGGTGAACGACTGGCTGATGGTGGGCCTGGCCGCCGGCTTCGACTGGAACAACATCTCCAGCGAGTCGGATTTCACGATGGGCCTCATCCCGCACATCCGGGGGTATCTTCCTGTCTATCAGGGCTTCGGCCTCACCGGCGACACGTATTTCTCCGCCCGGTGGACGCGCCGGAAGGGGTATGAGCCGCTCATCAACACCCAGACGCTGGGATTCCGGCCGGGCATCTACTTCCCCATCGGCAATGTCACCCTGTCCACGCAGATCGGCTTCTTCGGCTGGTCCCGCACGGACTATGGACACGGAAACGCGAGCTCCCGGTGGCAAGCCCGCCTGGAAGCCCGCGATATCCTGATCGGGGTGCTGTTCAACCTATAGGACCAGCTTGTCCAGTTCCGCCCAGTGCTCCTCGGTCATCGACCCGGGAGTAAAGAGGCAGATGCCCGCGGCGCCCGCGTCCATCGATCCTTTGACGGCCGTGGCGATCTCCGACGGGATGAGCCCGTGGCCTTCCGGATCCTTGATTTCGGCCTTGCGCTGCCACTCGCGGCAGATGAACAGGCCGGAGATGACGGGCGTCTCGCCCGCCGCCTTCACCTCTTCCGCCGTAATCTCGGCGAGCCAGTCGGCCCCTTCCAGATAGAAGTCGTTGTAGTTCATCGGGAACACCATGTCGATGGGCCACTGGTCCCACTGCTGACGCACCATCGGCACCGCATGGGAGTCCGGGCCCGGGAACACGTCGGCGCTGACTTTCTTGCCCATCGCATGGACCGCGTCGCACACCTTCGACACCAGCGCGGTGACCTTCCCGCAGCGGAACGCCGTCCATTCGGGCACGGCCTGCGGATCCTCCGCCTGGAGGATGTCGATGCCGGTGAGTTCCTTGAACTCGCCCACGCAGCGGTCGCAGTAGCAGTAGTCCGCCGGCGGATACGGGCCGTTGGAGAAGTCCAGGCCGTACTTGTCCCACAGGCCGCGGGCCAGGATGGCGTCGGCGTAGCGGATGTAGTCCAGCTGGACATAGTCCACATCAGGGATGGCGGCGATTTCCGTGATCATCGACACGATGAAGTCCTGGACCTCCGGGTTCGCCGGGTCCAAGGCCTTGTAGTACTGCACATAGGCAGGGAACTCGTCCGCGCTCTGGCCCAGCCGGTTCACGGCGTACCACTCGTGCGGCTTGCCCCCTTGCAGCATGCAGGGCTTCCAGGCGTGGTACTCGAGCCCCTCCTCGTGGGCGATGGCGGAAATGGCCGGGATGTCGGCGAGGTCCGCCTGGATGCAGACGCCCGTGAATCCGTGGGCCTTATAGTTCTGGAATTTGGCCCGCACCTCCTCCAGGTCCGGGTTCGCGCCGATCCCTTCCCATCCGTACAGGGGAATGGACGGCTTCTTCTGGGCGCAGGACGCGAGCGTCAGCAGGGCGGCCAGGGTGAACAAAAACTTTTTCATCATTCAAGAATCTAATCTACTTCATGCAAGACAGGGGGCGGCAGCATCGGCATCACCCGCCTCGGCAGGCGCGGCTGGCCCTGGGTCTGGCCGGAGACGGCATCCCGAAGCGGGTCGGCGGGATTGTCGTGCTCCCAGAAGGACGCCTCGCTGTAGGCGCTTCCACTCAGGGACATGATCCGCTTGACGATGATCATCCGCTGCCAGGTGGAGAAATAGAAGCGGTTGTCGATCATGCAGCTGACCTTTTCGCTGCGCCAGCGGTTGAACACGGACACGTCGCCGCCTTGATAGACGCCGATCCGGCCGTACCGGCTGTCCTTCGCCACCAGGGAAGGCTTCGCCTGCAGGTCGTCGCCCAGCAGCGCCGCCTTCCAGGTCGGATTGTCATACGAGGGCGAGATGTTCAGGGCATACGGGACGGGCCAGGAGTGCAGGCCGATCTCGCTGACGCGCGGCTTGGTGCTTTCGTGCCAATACTCGTCATCCAGGCGGCCGAAGCAATGGCCGCCGAACTCATGGACCAGGACATTGAGCCAGTTTCCGTTGCTGATTCCCAGGGCTTGCCGCTCCGCTTCCGTCACCTGCCTGGTCTCCCCGGGAGCGGCCGTTGCGCTGGCCGCCTCTTTTCCGAAGCTGGCATACTGCCAGGAGAGAGGGCCGCCATGGTCCGTGTAAGGAGCCATGGCATATCCCTTGCCGTCACTCACGCTGTGGCATCGCCCCCCGTACCGGGCGTCATTGATGACGAGCAGGATCGGGACTTCGTTGATGGAGTGGATGCCATTCTTGATATCCGGGCAGTTCTCGGCCACGAAATCGTACACGTCGCTTTCGTTCGCGACCATGTCGTCGTACGAATCCCGGCCCCATCTGGACCCGAAATAGCAGTTGACCGGGGTCACGATGGTCCCGCTCCCGTCCGTCACGTTGGCGCCGGACTCCCGGGAGGCGGCCTTCAGGATCCACACGTTGAAGTAGTCGCGGTAGGTCTTGTACGGTTCCGTGTCCATCAGCGCATCGACCCCGCTCTTGGCCAGCATCTCGAAGTCGGACAACTCGCTTTTCGTGAAGCCGTCTCCGATCACGGCGATCGTCACCGGCTTCGGCGCGCCGGCCGTCGCGGTCATGTACTGGATGGGGTCGTACACGGTGTTGTCATCCTGGAATTCGTCCCCCAGGTCGATGGTGCCGAAATCGCTGATCCAGCCCTCCGGGAACGTGAAGGCCTGGCCGACCTTGGTCGTCGAATGCCCCGCATCGTCCGCGAAGACCATCTTGAAGCTGGTCTGCGCGCCGGGTTTCAGGACGATGAAATAGTCCTGTCCGGCCACGAAATCGCCGGAAAGCCGGACCGTGTTGGACCGGCCGTCCGGGTTGAACCAGACCTGGTCGGTCACGCTCGCCTCGCCGTCCGGGCCGACCAGCAGGACGATGTCGCCCGCGATGTTCGTCGCCCCCTTGACCGTCACGGATTTCACCCGAGACACGAGGGAGCCGCTCATCCGGAACCGGACGAGGGACACCTTGTTCTTGAAATGCAGGAATTCATCCGTGCGCTGCACCGTGACATAGGCGACGGTATAGCCGTCCTGGATGCCGCCGGGAACAGCCTCCTGCTCGACCGGAATGCTGGTGCCGAGAATCACCTGGCCCTCATACAGCGAAAACTTCCGCGCATCGGGGAAGACCGTATAATAGGGGCCGGCATATTCCAGGCTGCCCGGCGTCTCGAACTCGACCGACGGGCCGCTCTGGGACGTGGACAGCACATCGTATCGATACTGGCCCGTGCTCTGACTGAACGCGTACATGATGATCTTGTCCCCCGCTTTCCAGACCGACTGGGCGTAGGTTCCCTCGGCGTTCATGTCGATATGGGCGCGCGTCCCCAAAAAGTCCGCCCCGAACGTCCGCGGCGCGCCGCTTGCCGGTTCGGCCTCGTCGAACAGGTTCTTGAGGATCCAGGGCGTCTCGTTTTCCGGCGCCGTTTCAGGGGCGACGGACTCCCGGGACGCCTTTTCGCAGGCGGCCAGCGCCCACAGCGCCGCCGCCAGCAGGAGGATACGCTTACTCATAATACTCCTCCTCCATAACGCCGGAACTCGTTCCGAACGGATCCACCGGATCGACCGGAAAACCGCCTGCCGAGCCGCCGTTCAGGAAAGAGACTTCCAGATCCAGCGACCGGCATCGGCAGGACGGGGTTTCATAAGATTTCATGGGCGCAAACGTCTGTTATTCTTTATTCACGTCGAAATAGACCCGCTCGACGGTCCCGTCATAATGGGCCACGCGGGCCATGTAAGTATGGGCCCCGGCCGGAAGGCTGTTGACGTCGCCCGGGGTCCCGTTGATGGGCGTCCCGTCCAGCGTCCACGTGATGTCATGGACCGTCTTCCCCGCCGCCGGCACCACCTGCGGCACATCGTTCACCAGCTTGATGTAGCTGACGCCGAGGGTGGCGAAGTCGATTTCGGCTTCGAAGGACAACACGGCCGAGACGGCGAAATCGTAAAAACTGGAGCCGAATCTGGTCTTCTTCCAATAAGTTTGATGGAGGAAATCGCTCAAGTAATAACTCCCCCCATGCTCCTCGCTGATAGGGCCGAAAATCTTGAAAGGAAAAGATCCGGACGCCATCTCCGTCAATCCGTAACCGATGGACACATCTTTCCCTTCCGGAATGACAATCCGCTCGTCCGAAACGTCGAATGTCTGGAAACTGCCGGCAACATACTCGCTTGTCACGTTCTTTCTCAGTTTCATCTCTCCGCCGATGTCGACGACCAGATAGACTTCGCTGCCGGCATCCGGATTGCACCAGAAACTGATCTTGCTGAGCAGGCCTCCGACGGCATTCATCTCCCGGAGTTCCGCGGCCGTATATTTCATGCCGACGGCCCAGGACGTACTGCTGTCGTGACTGCCATTGGAAGTACCCAGGGTCGCATCGTAACGCTGCAAGGTCGCGGGCGGCAATTCTCCCGGCCGCAACAAGACAAAATCCCGCTGCGCAAAGCGCTCCGATGCCTGGACATTGTAAGACTGGGGAATGTATCCGCCGGCCCGGGCCGTGACAATCTGATATGACGATGCGGATGACTCCAGCGTAAAGGAATAGTATCCGTCCTCATCAGTCTCGCATGTCTGGTCCGTCGGAAGCAGCGGCGGCGCGGCAAATTCATAGAGGGAGTGGGAAAGGACGACGGTCGCGCCCGGCAGCGGATTCCCTTCCCCGTCCTTCACATAGCCGAAGACCGTCTTCGAGTCATCTACGCTGACGCCGAAAGTGACCTGGCCATTCCCGTATGCGATGCCGTTCAAGGTAACCCCGGCCGAAAGTCCGTCCCAGTCCACCGGAGCGAAAGTCGTGATCCCGCGGCCCGGGAAAACCAGGTCGTTCGTATTTTGGAGCGCCTGGGAAGGAACGATCCGATAGCAGGGGTGACCGCCATAGGAGTTGATATTGTTCGTGCTCCACAGGCTGGCGGCCGTGACTCCGCTCGCGAGGACACGATTGGACTGGTCCACTTGATAGACGACCATGCCGGCCATGGGCGTGCCCGAATCCCAGCCCCCCTGATTCCGGCATTCCAGCAGGAAGAACTCTCCTTCCGTCCTCCCGTCGATCCGGGCGGCCGTATTTTCCTGGACGCCCTGAAGGGTGTGGCTTCCCGAAGAAGTGATGGCCGCCGGCATTTCCATCCAGCCCAGCATGTTCCGTTCGAGGGAGGTCAGGTACGGCGGACGGCGGCCGTTGTCATTGTAGTTGCCGTAGCACATCAAGTCATAGGTGTACGTCAAGTCAAGGGTGCGGTTTTCTCCTCCATGATCCTCTGCGCCCACATCATAGAAATCCGGCAGGCCCAGCGAATGCGCAAACTCATGGCAGGTGGTGCCGATCGCGGCCGGATCGCTTCCTGACTGCCCCCTCAGTTCCGACGTGCAGAAATAGCGGACGAGCCTCTTGCCGCCCATCATTCCATAATAGCCGGAACCCTGATGGGGCCAGATGGTCCAGGAAGGGGCATGCTCCGCTTCATTATGGCCCGGAAAATAGAACAGGACCATATCCAGTTCTCCATTCCCGTCCGTGTCATACTGGTTGATGTCAAATTTCCCGGCCAGCTTGTCATAAATCTCGAGAATCGCCAAGTGAACACCGTTTTGGTCATAATAGGACTCGGAATGAGAAAGCGTCACCGGGCCGTACACGTCGAACGATGGACGATACTGGTTCATGGAGTTTGCGAGATAGTAATCACGGACAGAACCGATGGCGCCGTCTTCGTCGTAGCCCTCCTTGTTGAGCATGTCCCAGAAATGCTCCGCGGGCTTCTCCACGGTGTACTTGCCGGAGAACACCTCCTCGCCATTCTGGACTTCCGGCTGGAATTCCGCCAGCAGGCAGAGAATCTTCCGGTCCCCCTTGTTGGTCGGGAAAGGACTGTCATAGGAAGACCAGCTCGCTTTCCGCGCATTTGCGCGGGCGCGGGCGGCCCGGGCTCGCTGGGTGGCGGCAGAGACGTCCACCGGCCGGTAGAAACCGTCGGTGCCCATTTCCACCGTCCGCCCCGAAGCGTCCGTCGTCCAGTGATAGAATTCATCGCCATGGTTCTCCAGTACGATGACCGAGCCGTCGGGCTGCTTGTACGTGTACTTGCCGCGAAGCGCCGGAACGGCCAGGGCGGCCTGCGCCGCGACAACCAGGGTCAAAAGGACAAAAATGATCTTTTTCATAAGGCGGCGCGGTTAAAGACGGATGACGAATTGGTCGCCGGTCCCGGAGACCAGGTTCAGGATTCCGCCCTGGTAAGACCGGACGGACAGTTCATAATCGGCGGGTTCGCCTTCCATGCCCTTTTCCGAGACAACCAACTGCGTGCTGATGCCGTTCTCCCACGCGGTCTGGTCCAGCGGGATCGGACCGAGTTCATACATTTTCAGCCCCGGAGTCCGGAGGAAGCGGAACCAGGCATTCCCGGCGGCTTCATAGACATTCATCTGGTCCGTGGCCGGGTCATAGACAAAAGCTTCTCCGGAAGCGGGATAGAGTCCGAATCCGCGGGAGACCGGCTGGAAGGCCGCCATCCGCTTCAGGGCGCTGCGGTGGAACTCGATCTTCCGGGTCGTCACCTTCTCATAGAACCGGCCCGCGCTGTCCTCCACGGTGATGGAGAATCCTTCCGCAAAGGTCGTGGGGGGAAGGACGAACCAGAAAGCGGTGGCATGCTCCGCATCCGCACCGAGGGCAACCGGCTCCGCACAGACGAGCGAAACGGTCTCCGACGCGTTCTCGGCGGCCATCGTGACCACGGGCGCTCCTTCGGCGTCCATTTTGACGGTCGCCGGGCCCGCCAGTTTCTCGCCGCTCCTTCCCTGCAGCGTAATCCGGCTCACGGAGACGCCTTCGCCATAGAGCTGGATGGCCACAAAGGTTCCGACATTCTTGAACGAAAGGCGGTTGTCCTCGGAAACCGCCACCATGGTGCCGGCTCCGGCGCCAAAAGAGTTCTCCTTGTAAGCCTGCTCCGCCGGGAGGGAGACGGTCAGGACGCCATCCGAGGAGACGGCCGTCGCGGGCGAATAAGGATAGACGGCATAATTGCAGGTCAATGCCTGCGCCTCACTGGCGTCGCCGGTATCGACACGCTCGAAGGCGCCGGCATTGGCGCCGTCCTCGCCGGTAAAGCGATACTGCCGGTTGTAGTTATCCTTCGCGAAGATGGACACCCGGTCATCGGCATTCCACAACACCTTCAGGTCGGCATCGGCAAAAGCCTTGGAATCCGGGCCGTTCTCCGTCGTTCCGTAGAAAACTTCCGACTCCGCCTCCGGGGAGACCGGGGCGACGGGAACCGCGGGATCCTCCTGCTCGTTCCGGCAGGAGACCAACAGGACCAGCAGGGGAATGATTCTGGCTATTCTTTTCATCGTCTTACCGCTTTTCTAAGATTCCCAAGGTTCTTCTCCATCGTTCGTAATGGATTCCGTGGGGTCTGGATACAGCAGACAGACAGCTTCATACGGCCCCAGCACGATGATTTCGGCCGCGGGCGCTTCATACTTGTTCATATGGTTGATCGGTTTTTCACAGGTATCCTGCAAAAATAGCGATTTGTGTGGAAAAGCACAAAAAAAAGCGGTCCGCAGAGGATGCGGACCGCTTCGGGTCGGGGAAAAGGCTTCGTTTAGTCCTCTTCCTGCTCCTGGGCGGCGTACTCGGCGATGAGCTTCGTCTGGACGTCGGCCGGGACCTGGACGTACTCGGCGAACTTCATCTGGAAGGTCGCGGAGCCGCCGGTCAGGGAGCTCAGGATCGTGGAGTAACGGTAGAGCTCGGCGAGCGGAACGCGGGCGTGGAGCACGGTCATACCCTTGTCCATGTCCTGGTTCATGATCATGCCGCGACGGGTGTTGAGGTCGCTCATGCAAGGACCCACATACTCGTTCGGGGTGATGATGTCCACGTTGTAGATAGGCTCGAGGATCTTCGGGCCGGCGTTCTTGAAGGCCTCCTTGAAGGCGTTGCGGCCGGCGATGATGAAGGCGATTTCCTTGGAGTCCACCGGGTGCATCTTACCGTCGTACACATACACGCGGATGTCGCGGGCGTAGGAACCGGTGAGCGGGCCTTCCTCCATCTTGGACTTGATACCCTTCAGGATGGCGGGCATGAAGCCGAGGTCGATGGAACCGCCGACGACGCAGTTGTAGAATTCCAGCTTGCCGCCCCACTCGAGGTCGGTGATGTCCTGGCTCTTGAAGTTGAACACGGTGTCCTTGCCGTCGATCTTGAAGTTCTTCGGGGCTTCCTGGCCTTCGACGTAGGGGCACACGAGGAGGTGCACCTCACCGAACTGGCCGGCGCCGCCGGACTGCTTCTTATGACGGTACTGCGCGGTCGCGATCTTGGTGATGGTCTCGCGGTACGGCACCTTCGGAGCGTAGAGCTCGATGTTCTGCTTGAACTCGTTGTTCACTCTCCACTTGACGTAGTTGATGTGCTGCTCGCCCATGCCGGAGAGGATGGTCTGGCGGAGTTCCTTGGAGTACTCGACGGTGATGGTCGGATCCTGGGCCGCGATCTTGTTCAGGGCGTCGCCCACCTTGGCCTCGTCGTTCTTGTCGACGGCCTTGACGGCGCAGCGGTACTTCGCATCCGGGAACACCATGTGCTCGATGGCCTCCTGGCCGGGAGCGGCGAGGGTGACGTCGGTCTTGCCGGCCTTGAGCTTCATGACGCAGCCGATGTCGCCGGCGCAGATGGAAGCGACCTTCTCCTTCTTGGAGCCCGCGACGGCGTAGATGGCGCTGAGGCGCTCGCCGTTGCCGGTCTCGGGGTTCACGAGGTCGGCGCCCTCGTTGAGGGTACCGCTCATCACCTTGAAATAGGACACTTCACCGAGGTGCTGCTCGACGGAGGTCTTGTAGATGAAGATGCTGGTCGGAGCGGCCGGGTTGCAGCGGACCTCACCACCGTCGATGGTCTTCTGGACGGTGCCGAGCGGGCTCGGGCACACGTTCACGATGAACTCCATGAGGCGGCGGACACCGATGTTGGCCTTGGCGGCGACGCAGAACACCGGGAAGGCTTCGCACTTGACGAGGCCGGCGCGGAGACCCTCGCGGATCTCGTCGGTGGTCAGCTCCATCGTCTCGAAGAATTTCTCCATCAGCTCGTCGGAACCTTCGGCGGCCTTCTCCATGAGTTCGGCGCGGAGTTCCTCAGCCTCGTCGGCATAGGCGGCGGGGATGTCGAGCTCCTCGTTCTTGGCGTTGTAGAACTTCATCGTGATCACGTCCACGAAGCCTTCCAGGCCGGGGCCCGGGTTCACGGGGAACTGGCAGAGGACGGCCTTCTTGCCGAACTCCTCGGCGATGGCGTGGCGCACGCCTTCCCAGTTGGCCTTGTCGTGGTCCAGCTGGTTCACGGCGATCACCATGGGCTTGCCGTACTGGTCCGCATAGCGGGAGAAGATGGTAGTGCCGACCTCGACGCCCGTCGTGCCGTTCATCACCATGACCGCGCTCTCGACAACCTTGAAAGCGGAAAGGGCACCGCCGCTGAAGTCATCGGAACCCGGCGCGTCGATGAAGTTGATCTTGCAGCCGCCGAACTCGCCGTACAGGGGAGTCGCGTTGATGGACTTCTGGTTGGTCTGTTCGAACTCGGTGTTGTCGGAGACCGTGTTCTTCTCTTCGACAGAGCCCCGGCGGTCGATGACCTTGCCTTCGAAGAGCATCGCCTCGGAGAGGGTAGTCTTGCCGGAACGGGAAGCGCCGATCAGGACCACGTTGCGGATTTTGTCAGTAGTGTAGCTTTTCATTGCAATGATATTGGATTACTATTTTAAGCGTTTCGGGTCGCGCAAATTGCGCGTAGTCCGCAAAGATAGCCATTTTTCGTACAATTACAATAAAAAATCCGTACCTTTGGTTACATGAAGGAAATCCGACTGCAAGGGTGCCTGGAGCCGGGACGGCTGGAGGCCGGTTGCGACGAGGCGGGCCGCGGGCCCCTCGCCGGGCCGGTGTACGCTGCCGCGGTCATCCTGCCGCCCGGTTTTTACCACCCGCTCCTGAACGATTCCAAGCAGATGACCGAGAAGGCGCGGGAGGAACTCCGGCCCATCATCGAGGCCGAGGCCGTCGCCTGGGCCGTGGAGGCCGTCCAGGCCGACGAGATCGACAAGTTGAACATCCTCTGGGCCTCCGTCACGGGGATGCAGCGGGCCGTCCTGCGGCTGGATCCGGCGCCGGATTTCCTGCTGGTGGACGGCAACAAGTTCCGGCCGTTCGGCCGCTACGGGTTCAAGGACTACCGCACGGTGGTCCACGGCGACGCGACCTTCGCGTCCATCGCCGCGGCCTCCGTCCTCGCGAAAACATACCGGGACGAATTCATGCGGAAACTCGCTGCCGAGTACCCGGATTACGGCTGGGACCGCAACATGGGCTACCCCACCCCCGAGCACATCGCCGCCATCCGGCGGTACGGCTACACCCCCTGGCACCGCAAATCCTTCCACGTCAAGGAGCTGGAGCCCTCTTTGTTCTAATGCGGAATAATTCCTACATTTGCATAAATATCGACTGATCATGAAACGTATCTTAGCAATCGTGGCGGCCCTGGGCCTCTCCCTCACCGCCTTCGCCGACGAGGGAATGTGGCTCCTGCCGCTTCTCCAGAAAATGAACGGCAAAGCCCTGAAAGAAGCGGGCTGCAAGCTCTCGCCCGAAGAAATCTACAGCATCAACCATTCCTCGCTGAAGGATGCCATCATCCACTTCGGCGGCGGCTGCACCGGCGAGATCATCTCCGGCGACGGCCTCATCGTCACGAACCACCACTGCGGCTACAGCAGCATCCAGGCGCTCTCCACCGACGAGCACAACTACCTGATGGACGGCTACTGGGCCATGACCCGCGACCAGGAACTCCCCGCCCGCGGCCTCAGCATCACCTTCCTCCAGTCGATGACGGACGTCACCGCCGTCCTGGAGAAGGCCGAGAAGAAGATCCGCAAGAACGAGACGAACGAGAAGAAGGTCGCCGAGCTGATGGAGGCCGAGCGCAAGGCCCTCGTGGACAAGGCCACGAAGGAGAACAAGAACTGCCGCGCCCAGCTGACGAACTTCTACAACAACAACGTCACCTACCTGATCGTCTCCAAGACCTACAACGACGTGCGCTTCGTGGGCGCTCCGCCGGCATCCGTGGGCAAGTTCGGCGGCGAGACCGACAACTGGATGTGGCCCCGCCACACCGGCGACTTCTCGATGTTCCGCGTGTACGCCGGTCCCGACAACGAGCCCGCCGCCTACAGCCCGGAGAACCGTCCCTACAAGGCCAAGGGCCACCTGAAGATCTCCCTCAAGGGCGTCCAGGAAGGCGACTACGCGATGATCATGGGCTATCCGGGCCGCACCCAGCGGTTCCAGACGGCCGCCCAGCTCAAGCAGATGATCGCGGAGAACCGCGTCGCCATCGACGCCCGCACCGTCCGGCAGGACCTCATGTGGGAGGCGATGTGCGCGGATCCTTCCGTGCAGCTCAAGTACGCCAACAAGTACGCCTCCTCCGCCAACGGCTGGAAGAAGTGGCAGGGTGAGGAGCTCGCCTTCGAGAAGCTGAACATCATCGGCCGCGAAGAGCAGAAGGAGAAGGACTTCATGGCCTGGGTGAACCAGAATCCCAAGCGGGTCCAGGCCTACGGCCACGCCCTGAAACAGATCGAGGACGCCGTGAACGCCTCCGCGGAGGCCGAGCTGGCCGTCTCCCTGCTCACCGAGGCCCCGTACCGCATCGAGCTGCTCGGCCATGCCAACCGCCTGACGCAGGCCGTCTCACGGCAGGGCCAGGACGTCAAGGCCGTGGAGGCCCTCAAGTCCGGCTACCGCGACTATGTCGTGGACCTGGACCGCAAGGAAGCGGTCGCCCTGCTCGAGTTCTTCCGCCAGCGGGCCGACAAGCAGGATTATCCGAAGGGCCTCGGCGTGGACTTCGAGGACTTCGCCACCATGGACATCCCGGCCTACGTGAACTACCTGTTCGACGAGTCCGCCTTCACCTCCTACGACAAGGTCTCCGCGCTCGTGGGCGCCGGCGACTGGGAGAAGGTCTGGGCCGATCCGGCCGTGCGCCTGTACAACGCCGTGATGACCGAGATCATGGAGCGCTATCCGGCGGCCCTCGCCACGCAGAACGACCTCGCGGCGGGCAGCAAGGCCTTCACCGCCGGCCTGATGGAATGGGAGAAAGGCAAGCCGTCCTACCCGGACGCGAACTCCACCATGCGCCTCACCTACGGTCACGTGCTGCCTTATTCCCCGAAGGACGCCGTCCTCTATAAGCACTACTCCACCACCAAGGGCGTCCTGGAGAAGGAAGACCCGACCAATCCGGAATTCATCGTCCCCGCCAAGCTCAAGAGCCTCATCGAGGCCAAGGACTTCGGCCCCTATGCCGATCCTTCCGACGGCCAGGTGCACGTGTGCTTCCTGACGAACAACGACATCACCGGCGGCAACTCCGGCTCCCCGGTCCTCAACGCGAAGGGCGAGCTCATCGGTCTCGCCTTCGACGGCAACTGGGAGTCCATGTCCTCCGACGTGATGTTCGAACCCGACCTGCAGCGCTGCATCTGCGTGGACATCCGCTACGTCCTCTTCCTTGTGGAGAAGCTCGGCGGCGCGTCCAACATCATCGCTGAACTGGATATCGCGAAATAATGACTGAAAAAGAAGTATTCGACTGGCTTTCCCAGGTACAGCACCCGGGGAAGGATGACAAGGATATCGTCAGCCTCGGCATGGTCGAGGAGGTGACGGTGACGGAAGGCAAGGTGACGGTGACGCTGGGCTTCGGCAAGCGGCCGGATCCGCTGAAGAACTACCTCGTCGGGGCCGTCCGGGCCGCGGTTTACCGCAACGCGCCCGGCGGCGTCGAGGTCGAGGTGAAGACCGTTACGAAGGAGGCGCCGGCGGCGAAGAAATCGACGCTGGACCTGGGCCTGGACCAGGTGAACGAGGTCGCGCACATCATCGCCGTCGCGTCCGGCAAGGGCGGCGTGGGCAAGTCCACCGTCGCGGTGAACCTCGCCATCGCGCTCTCGCGCCTGGGCTATCGCGTGGGCCTCGCCGACGCCGACGTGTATGGCCCGTCCGTGCCCATCATGACGGGGACGGAGGACCTGCAGCCCGAGGCCGAGCCCGGCGAGGAAGAGGGCAAGGAACTCTTCATCCCGATCGAGAAATACGGCGTCAAGTGGATGTCCATCGGCTATTTCGCCCAGCCTGGCCAGGCGCTCATCTGGCGCGGGCCGATGGCCTGCAGCGCCCTCAAGCAGATGATCCTGCAGGTTAAGTGGGGTCCGCTGGACTACCTCCTGATCGACCTGCCTCCGGGCACCGGCGACATCCACATCTCCCTGGTGAACGACATCCCGGTGGAAGGCGCCGTCATCGTCACGACGCCCCAGCCCGTGGCCCTCGCCGACGTGGAGAAAGGCGTGAACATGTTCCAGAACCCGTCCATCAACCGGCCCATCTTCGGCCTGGTGGAGAACATGGCCTGGTTCACGCCGGAGGAGCATCCGGACGAGAAGTACTACATCTTCGGCCGGGACGGCGGCGCCACCATGGCGGAGCGCCTGGGAATCGGCCTGCTCGGCCAGATCCCGCTCGTGCAGTCCATCCGCGAAGCCGGCGACAACGGCGAACCCGTCGCCCTGGGCACCCGGCCTGACGCCCTCGCGTTCCTGGAACTCGGGAGGAAACTGGTCGAAGCGGTGAACAAGGAATAGAGATTCCGGGTCAAGCCCGGAATGACAAGTTTAAGCGCTCAGAATGACAAAGGACCGGCCCCTTGGAAGGAGGCCGGTCTTTTTTGCTATTTCATGTACGTGTAGCGGTAGTCCGTCGGGGAGACGAGGGTTTCCTTGATGACTCTGGGGATGATCCAGCGGATGAGGTTGAACTCGCCGCCGGCCTTGTCGTTGGTACCGGAAGCGCGGGCGCCGCCGAACGGCTGGTTGCCGACGACCGCTCCCGTGGGCTTGTCGTTGATGTAGAAGTTGCCGGCCGCATAGCGGAGGGCGTCGGTGATCTTCTCCACGGCGAGCCGGTCCTTGCCGAACACGGCGCCGGTGAGGCCGTACGGGGAGGTGGTGTCGCAGAGCTTCACGGTCTCGTCGACCTTGTCGTCGTCGTACGGGAAGACGGTGAGGACCGGGCCGAAGATCTCCTCTTCCATGGACTTGAAGTGCGGGTCCGTGGTCTCGATGACCGTCGGCTCCACGAAGTAACCGACGCTCTTGTCACGACCGCCGCCCATGACGATCTTCGCATCGGCGGACTTCTCGGCGTAAGCGATGTAGCTGTCGATGTTGTCCCAGGACTTCTCGTCGATGACGGCGTTGATGTAGTTCGTGTGGTCGCGGACGTCGCCCATCTTGACCTCGGAGGCGTACTGCTTCATGATGCCGAGGACTTCCGGCCACAGGCTCTTCGGGATGTACATGCGGGAGGCTGCGGAGCACTTCTGGCCCTGGAACTCATAGGCGCCGCAGAACGCGGCGGTGGCGACGGCCTTCGCATCGGCGCTCGGGTGCACGAAGATGAAGTCCTTGCCGCCGGTCTCGCCGACGAGGCGCGGGTAGCTCACGTACTTGCCGAGGTTCTCGCCCGCCTGGCGCCAGAGGCTGTTGAAGGTGCCGGTGGAACCGGTGAAGTGGATGCCGGAGAACCACTTGGAAGCGGTCGCGACCTTGCCGATGAGGGCGCCGCTGCCCGGGAGGAAGTTGATGACGCCGTCCAGAAGGCCCGCTTCCTTGTACAGTTGCATCAGGTAGTAGTTGGAGAGGGTGGCGGTGGTGGACGGCTTCCAGAGGGCGACGTTGCCCATCAGGACCGGCGTCATGCACAGGTTGGAGGCGATGGAGGTGAAGTTGAACGGGGTCACCGCCAGGATGAAGCCTTCGAGGGGACGGTACTCGGTGTGGTTGATGTTCATGGACCCGTCCTTGGGCTGCATCGCATAGATCTTCGACGCGTAGTGCACGTTGTAGCGGAAGAAGTCGATGGTCTCGCAGGCGCTGTCGATTTCCGCCTGGTAGATGTTCTTGGACTGGCCCAGCATGCACGCGGCGTTCATGATGGGACGGTACTTCGTGGCGAGGAGTTCGGCCATCTTCAGGACGATGGCGGCGCGGGTGGTCCAGGGGGTCTCGGACCAGACCTTATGGGCCTTCATGGCGGCCTCCACGGCCATTTCCACTTCCTTTTCACCTACCTTGTGGAAGGTCGCGAGGACATGCTTGTGATCGTGCGGGCAGACGACCGTGCCGGTGTTGCCGGTGCGGATTTCCTTGCCGCCGATGATGATCGGGATGTCCACGACGGTGTTCCACTGGCGCTCGAGTTCGGCATCGAGGGCGATGCGCTCCGGAGAGCCTTCGAGATAAGCTTTCACCGGCTCGTTGGCCGGAACCGGGAAGTTCAGGATTGCGTTGTTCATAGATGTGTATAGTGTTATTAATGTGGTTGTCTTTCCGGTCTTCAAAGATAATGATTTCCCCAGAGAAAAGAAAGGCCGCTACCGTCCGTTAGGGACGGTGGTCGCCTGCACCGTCTGGGGCAGCCACACCGTCATTTCGCCACGTCCGCGGTGGCACCACGCATAGTACGGGATGAGCGTGAGTTCCACGTCCTTGACGACCACGCGGCCGTCCGGGCCGTAGGAGAAGGTCTGCGCAGGCGTGACGATCTTGTCCAGGCCGTAGAGGTCGTCGGAGTGCCGCACGCGGAAAGTGGGTTTCTGGTTCACGATGGTACCCCGGACGGAGAAGCCCGGATTGTCGGGCCATTCGGCGCAGTACACCACGGGACCCTTCTGCACCGCGATGCGGCCCTCGTCGGCCTTCACCTCGGCGTGGGCCTTCACCACGCGCGGCTCCATGTCGAAATGGACGACGACCCGGTCGCCCTTCTTCCACTTGCGGGTGATGGTAAAGTAACCCTGCTCGAGGGCGCTCTCCACCGGAACGCCGTTCACAGTCACCTTGTAACCGGTCTTGACATCATCCGCAAAGGTGTACAGGTCCGAAGGGACGGCCTCGCCGCGCACCCAGCCCGGGATGCGGATCCGGAGCATCATCTCCTTCTTGAGCGCGGTCTTGTCGACTGTGATCTCGATGTCGCCGCCGTACGGATAGCCCGTCTTCTGGGTGAGGGTGACGTCCTTGCCGGCGACCTTCTGCGTCATCGTGTTGGGCATGAACAGATTGACATACAGTGCGTTGTCCTTCACGGCATAGACATAGCCCGGGACCGACGGGATGAAACGGCAGATGTTGGACGGGCAGCAGGCGCAGCCGAACCAGGCCTTGCGCTCGTGCTGGCCGGCGGACTCCAGCGGGTTGGGGTAGAAGAAGCCGTTGCCCTCCAGGGACACGCCGCTGATAAGACCGTTATAAAGCGTGCGCTCCAGCACGTCATAGTACTTGGCGTCGCCATGCAGGAGGAACATCCGGTGATTGACATACACGTTGCCGATGGCGGCGCAGGTCTCGCAGTAGGCCGTCATGTTCGGAAGCTGGTAGTTCCGGCCGAAGGCCTCACCCTGGTTCGTCGCCCCGATGCCGCCGGTGATGTACAGTTTCTTGGAGACGATGTTCTCCCAGATGCGGTCGATGGCGTCGATGTAGCCCCGGTCCCCCGTGAGGGCGGCCACATCGGCCATGCCGGCGTACATGTAGGCGGCGCGGACGGCGTGGCCCACGGCCTCGTCCTGCTCCAGCACCGGCACATGCGACTGGTTGTACGGGTCGTTGTGGCCCGTCTTGCCGCGCTCGTCCAGGAAGAACTTGGCTTCGTCCAGGTACTTCTTCTCGCCCGTCGCGAGGTACAGCTTCGCGAGGGCCATCTCCGCGATCTGGTGGCCGGGGATGACGCGGGCCTGGCCCGGGCGGGCGCCCACTTCACGGACAACGCAGTCCGCGTAGCGGATGGCGATGTCCAGGAAGTTGCGCTTGCCGGTGGCCTGCCAGTGCGCGACGGCCCCCTCGACCATGTGGCCGAGATTGTAGAGTTCGTGACTGAGTTCCTCGTCATTGACCCAGCGCTTGTCTCCCGCCCACGCGTGCGGGTGCTCCGGATTCATCGTCCGGGCCGTGTACAGGTAGCCGTCCGGCTCCTGGGCGGCAGCGACGATCACGAGGACGCTGTCGATATACGCCTCCAGTTTCTTGTCCGGATAGGTCTGGAGCACGTAGGAGGCGCCTTCGATCGTCTTATAGACGTCAGTGTCGTCGAAGGAGAAGCCCTTCACCTCATACCCGAGGTTCACCGGCGAATGCATCTGCTTCTCCGCCTTCACGAAGTTCTCGTACCGGCCCTCGCTTTCGCACTTGGAGAAGGCCAGCGGAATCGTGACCTCGCGGGACGCTTTCAGGCGCTGCCCCCAGAAGGAATCCGGGGCCACCTTCACGCTCGTGAAGGGAACAGGGTCGATGGGATAGCCGCCCGAAGCGGGTTGGGCTGCAAGAGTGGCGGCGGCGAAAAGGCCGATGAAAGAGGCAAACAGTTTTCCGGTCATGGGATGTGGTTTCTAGCATCCCAAAGGTACGAAAAAACGGACAACTCTTTGAAAGAATTGTCCATTACACTGTAAAAAACGTCCAAAAGAACGTCAGAGGAGGGCGATGAGGGTGAGAAGGGGGATGGACCAGAGGAGATCCAACCAGAATTCGACCGCGACACCGGTATGGAAAAAGCGGGACGGAACAGGCAGGGGCCGGTTCGTGTCCACCCGATAGCAGCGGCCTTCGTCGTCCAGGTAGAAATGGGCATATCTCCGCGTCCGGGCTTCCGCCTCCGGAGCCAGGATGTCATACTCCGGGCTGCTGTAGTCCGGGGCGGACTCATAGACCAGAATGCTGCCGCCCTTCCCGTCGGGGTCGATGCGGTCCGGCGTGCCCATTCGCTCCAGGATGTCCCCGGTTTCCCGGCCCACCCAAGGCTCGGTTCCCCCCACCGTCGACACCCGGCGGGACGTTCCACAGGCCGTGAGCAGCGCCAAAGCGGCCAGTAAAAGGATGAAGTGTTTCATGCCTCACCTAGAACAAAAAATGTGCAAAACAGGGCGTTTTGCACATTAAATTGCGAAGGACGGGGTTTCTTAGACCTCCGTCGCCGTGGCGAATTCGCGGAGGAAGCGCATGTCGTTCTCGAAGTAGTGGCGGAGGTCGTTGACCTGCCACTTGAGCATCGCGATGCGTTCCACGCCCATGCCGAAGGCGAAACCGCTGTACACCTTGGAGTCGATGCCGCTGGCCTCGAGGACGTTCGGGTCCACCATGCCGCAGCCCATGATCTCGAGCCAGCCGGTACCCTTGCAGATGTTGCAGCCCTTGCCGTGGCAGATGTTGCAGCTCACGTCCACCTCCGCGGAGGGCTCGGTGAACGGGAAGTAGGAAGGACGCATCCGGATCTGCGTGTCCGGGCCGAACATTTCGCGGGCGAACAGGAGGATGGCCTGCTTGAGGTCCGCGAAAGTGACGTTCTTGTCGATATAAAGACCCTCCACTTGGTGGAAGATGCAGTGCGCGCGGGCGCTGATGGCTTCGTTGCGGAACACGCGGCCCGGGCAGATCACGCGGATCGGGAGGGGCTGCGATTCCATCGTGCGCACCTGCACGGAAGAGGTGTGGGTGCGGAGGAGGAGCGGATTCAGGTGGCCGTTGGACACGAAGAAGGTGTCCTGCATCTCGCGGGCGGGATGGTTCGGCGGGAAGTTGAGCGCCTCGAACACGTGCCAGTCGTCCTCGATCTCCGGGCCTTCGGCCACGTCATAGCCGAACTTGCGGAAGATGTCCACGATTTCCTGGCGGACGATGGAGACGGGGTGGCGGGAACCCAGCTCGAAGGGGTCGCCCGGCATGGAGAGGTCCTGCTTCGGGGCCAGTTCCACGGCCGCGGCCGCGGCCTGCTCCTTGAGCTCCTCGATCTTGGCCGTGGCGGCCTTCTTGAGCTCGTTGAGCTTCTGGCCGTATTCACGCTTGAGTTCCGGGGCGATGGTGCGGAACTCCTCCATCAACGCGGTGATGGAACCCTTCTTTCCCAGCAGGCGGACACGGGCGTCCTCCACTTCTTTCTGCGAGGCGGCCTTGAGTTCGGCCAGCTGCTTCTGGATCTGTTCGATCGCTTCTTTCATACCTTGTTTTCGTCTAAAATCCCGCAAAGATAACTATTTTCCGGCGTTTTTGAGCTCGGCCGAGGCTTTTTCCGCCTTGGCCTTCCGCTTGTCGCGGGCTTTCTGGTTGCGCTGGCCGGTGGATTTCCAGTATTTCTTCCACTGTTCCTCGTTGAAGAAACGGTGGTAGGAGTCGTCGATCTGCTGCATCCACTTGTCCTGGACGCTCTGGTAGATGTCGGCATTCCCGACCTTCGTCTTCTGGAGCTCTTCCAGTTCGTCCTGGAGGGCGTGATAGTCGTGGGTGAGGGTGGAGTCCACATAGAACTCCTGCCAGTATTCGAGCTGGAGCTGGTCCGACAGGCGCTTGACTTCCTTGTCGATGAACTCCAGCAGCTGCTTCTCTTTCTGCTCCTCCGTCTGGGGGCCCTGGTTCTGGGCGCGCAGGGCGACGGGACCTACGAGGAGGAGGGCCGCCGCCAGGATCCATAAGTGTTTCATCCCTTGATAAATTTTCATAAATTTGCAGATGCTTGCAAGCAGGCAAAATTAACAATAATTGAACAAACCCCCAAATACGATGCATAAACCGCACCTGACCCTCCTCCTTTCCGCGCTTTTTTTCCTGATTCCGGCGCTGGAAGGCAATACCTGCACGAACGTCATCATCACCAAGGGCGCCAGCAAGGACGGCTCCACCCTCGTCACCTACGCGGCGGACTCCCACTACCTGTTCGGCGAGCTGTACTACCACCCGGCCGCGGACTGGAAGGCCGGTTCCCTCCTCAAGGTGTATGACTGGGACAGCGGGAAATACCTCGGCGACATCGACCAGGTCCCCCATACGTTCCAGACCGTGGGCAACATGAACGAGAAGCAGGTCATCATCACCGAGACCACCTGGGGCGGCCGCGAGGAACTGATGGACCGCCGGGGACGCATCGACTACGGCTCCCTCATCTACATCGCCCTGCAGCGGGCCTCGACCGCCCGGGAAGCCATCTCCGTCATCGTGGACCTGGCCAATGAATACGGCTACGCCTCCGAGGGCGAGACCTTCTCCATCGCCGACAAGAACGAGGCCTGGATCATGGAGCTCATCGGCAAGGGAACCAACATCCGCAACGGGGTCAACACCGACAAGGGCATCGTCTGGGTGGCCCTCCGCGTGCCGGACGGGGCCATCTGCGCCCACGCCAACCAGGCCCGCATCGGCGCCTTCCCCCTGAACGACCCCGACAACTGCCTCTACGCGAAGGACGTGATCACGGTCGCCCGCCGCAAGGGTTATTTCGACGGCCCGGACGAGGAGTTCAGCTTCAAGAAGGCCTATGGTCCGGCCGATTTCGGCACCGTCCGCGGCTGCGACGCCCGCGTCTGGAGCGCCTTCAACATCCTCTCCGGCGGCTGGTTCTCCTACTATGACGCCCAGGGAAGGGCCGTCACCAAGGATGCGTCCGATTTCCTGGACTACGCGATGGGCTATGACCTGGACGGCGACCTGCCCCTGTTCATCTATCCGCGGGAAAAGGTCTCCGTGAAGGCCGTGGCGGACGTGATGCGTGACCATTACGAGGGCACGCCCATGGACATGACGCAGGACATCGGCGCAGGCGGCAACGCCCTGCCGTACCGCTGGCGCCCGATGGAGTACAAGGCCGAGGGCGGCACCTACCTGAACGAGCGCGCCATCGCCACCCAGCAGACGGGCTTCTGGATGGTGGGCCAGGCCCGCGACTATATCCCCGACGAGGTGGGCGGCATCCTGTGGTTCGGCACGGACGATGCGGCCACTTCCTACGTGACCCCGATCTACACCTCCACCAGCAAGGTTCCGGAATGCTTCCGCGTGGGCAACGGCGACCTGCTCCACTACTCTCCCACCTCCTCCTTCTGGGTGAACAACCGCATCTCGAACGCCTGCTACAAGATGTACAACATCATGGCCCCGCACGTGCGGAAGAAGATCGACGCCTTCGAGACGGACCAGATGGAGCGCAAGACGCGCCGCGTGGACAGCACCGCCGTGGCGATGTACAACGAGATCGCGGAAAAGCTGCTGGACAAGATCTCCGCCAAGCGCGACGTGATGGTGTCCCGCAAGCCGTTCGCCAAGGTCACGCGCTATGTCACGGACTACACGGTCCAGACGGCGCAGGACCAGTTCGACAGCTGGGTTTCCCTGGAAGAGGAGCTCCTCGTCAAGTTCATCGACGGCAACGTGAAGCCGCAGAACGAGGACGGCTCCTTCCAGCACTCCGAATACACCCAGGGTCAGCCCGCGAAGGTCCAGCAGCCGGGCTACACCGAGCTCTGGAAGGAAACGGTCGCCCGCGAGGCGGGTGAGGTCCTGAAAGTCAAGGAATAATGCCGACGGTATTCACGGGCGGGCGGTTCCTGCTGCCCGAAGGCGTCCGGACCGGGCTCGCGCTGGTGGTCCGGAACGGCCGGATCGACGCCATCGTCCCCGAGGCCGAGGCCCCGGAAGGGCTCCGGGTCGATGCCGGGGGCCAGTTCGTCTCCCCGGGATTCATCGACATGCACGTCCATGGCGGCTGGGGGCACGATTTCCTGGACGGAACCGTGGAGGCGTACCTGGAACCGGCCCGGCAGCATGCCCTGCACGGGACGACGACCATGGCGCCCTCCCTGGCGACGGCCTCCTACCCCGACTACGAGCGGGCGGTCCGCGCCTACCGGGAAGCCCTGCCGCTGAACGTCTCCGGGGCCCGGTTCGCGGGCATCCATTTCGAAGGGCCGTTCTTCTCGCCGGCCAAGGCGGGGGCGCAGGACGCGTCGCTGCTGAAGCTTCCCCTGCCGGAGAACTATCTTCCGCTGCTGGAGGCCTATCCCGAAATCGTCCGCATCAGCGCCGCGCCCGAAGTGGAGGGCGCTTTCGGGCTGGGCGAGGAGTTGAAGCGCCGCGGCATCGTCGCCGCCGTCGCCCATACCGACGCCTCCTGCGCCGTGTGCGAAGAGGCCTTCCGCCACGGCTATTCCCTGATGACGCACTTCTACTGCGCCATGTCCACGGTGACCAAGCGCGGCTACAGCCGCTACGCCGGCGCCGTGGAGGCCGGCTACCTGCAAGACTTTGACATTGAAGTAATTGCGGACGGCGTCCACCTGCCGGACGACCTTCTCCGGATGGTGTACCGCCTCAAGGGCCCGGACCGCGTGGTCCTCTGCACGGACTCCATCCGCGCCACCGGCCTGCCCGACGGCGAATACATCCAGGGCAGCCTGGAGAACGGCCTGAAGTTCGTCGTGGAGAACGGCGTGGCGCTGCGGCCGGACCGCGGCGGCCTCGCGGGCTCCGTCGCCACGACGGACCGCCTCGTCCGCACGATGGCGCGCGCCATCGCGGGCGCCGCGGGCCCCGCCTCAGGCCCCGCCTCAGGCGCCGCCTCGGCCCCCGCCTCGAGTCTCGCCGCCGGCATCCCGGACGCCGTCCGGATGATGACCGCCACCCCCGCCCGCATCCTCGGCCTCCCCGCCAAGGGCCGCCTCGCCCCCGGCTGCGACGCCGACATCGTCCTCTTCGACGACACCGTCACCGTCTCCCGCGTCTTCATCGGCGGAAAAGAGATCTGACCTTGGCAGATTTTTTGCTATCTTTGGCTGAAAACACTGAATGACTATGCGTAAATATCTCGTTATCCTCCTGGTGGCCCTGACCGCCGCCAGCTGCGCCACGCTCCGGGCGCCTGCGAAGCTGGAGCGCTTCGTGGACCGCGTCGAGCGCAATGCCGACCGCTACCGCCCGTACCAGTGGGACCGCGTGAACCGGCAGTATGAGGCCCTGCTCCGGGAGTATGTGGACAATTACCGCATGTATTCCATCGCCGAGAAGCAGCAGGCGATGGCCGCCATCGGCCGCTATCACGGCATCCTGGTGGACCACGGCATCAAGAAGGGAATCGGCTTCCTCGGGAGCCTGGGCGCCTATGCCGGCGGCCTGCTCGATCTGCTCAAGCAGGATGTGGGGGCCGTGTCCGACTTCCTCCAGAGCGTGCTGGGGCTGAAGGGCAACGAACTCAACAAGTGGATGGACCAGCTTAAGAAGTACGCAGAGTAACGCGCCGGATGTTGCATCCGACGTAGTTGCCCAGCACGATCAGCGGGTAATACCACAGCAGCGCGGGGCTCCATTTCCAGGCGGCGACGATGTAGGTCACATCCGCGATGGAATGGTAGAAGCCGCAAACGATGAACAAGGGGACGCCGAACAGGATCGGGAGGATGGACCCCTTGTTTTTGTATAGCCAGACGGCGATGTCGATGATGAGGCCGCAGCCGACGGCCCGCAGGAAACTGCGCCAAGGGCCCTGGGCGATGCGCCCGGCCACCATGTCCTGCGCGCGCTCCACGGGGGCGCCGCCGAGGGAGAACACCAGCAGACCCAGCAGGGCGCAGCCGATGATGTTGAAGAGCCAGATCCGTACCAGGGCCGGGATGTCGTTCGTGACGCCGGCCTTTCCCGTATAGAGCGGGACGCCGAACAGCACCACGCACACGAGCCCGAACGCGAAGATCACGGCGCCCGGAATCCCTCCGAGCGCCAGGTAGCCGGTGGCCCCCAGGCCGATCAGGAAGCCTGAGAAGAGGGACTCGCGGTTCATCGGGCCATCGCGTTTTCGACGTCGTCGGGGAAGATCGGGAGGCGCTGGGCGCCGAGCCGGCGGGCGCCGTTCTCCGTCACGAGGACGTCGTCTTCCAGGCGGATGCCGCCGAAGTCGTAGTAGGATTCCAGCTTGTCGAAGTTCACGAAGCCCTTGCCGGTGCCTTCGCGCTTCCACTGCCCGATGAGGGCCGGGATGAAGTAGATGCCGGGCTCGTCGGTGATGACGTGGCCGGGCTGCAGGCGGCGGGCCATCCGGAGGCTGCCGAGGCCCAGCTGCTTTGCCCGGGTCTGGTCCGGATCGTAGCCCACCCAGTTCTCGTTCAGGTCCTCCATGTCGTGGACGTCCAGGCCCATGTTGTGGCCCAGGCCGTGCGGCTGGAAGAGGCCGGCGATGCCGAGGGCGACCATCTCGTCCAGGTCGCCGTGCACGAGGCCGAGGGCGGAGAGGCCTTCCAGCATCTTGCGGGCGGTCGCGAGGTGCACCTCCCGGTAGGTGATGCCAGGCTTTACGAGGCTGAAAGCCAGCTCGTTGCAGTCGCAGACGATCTGATAGACCTCGCGCTGCTTCGGGGTGAACTTGCCGGAGGTGGGATAGGTGCGGGTGAAGTCGGAAGCGTAGTGCTCGTTGCTCTCCACGCCCGCGTCGATGACCATCAGCTTGCCCGGTTCGATGACCTTGTCGTGAAGGTGGTTATGCAAGGTTTCGCCGTGCTGGGTGAGGATGGTGGGGAAGGAGACGCCCCAGCCCTCGGCGAGGGCCACGCCTTCCATCTTGCCCACGATGTCCTGCTCGACGATGCCGAGGCGGATGCTGTCGCGGGCCACGGAATGCATCTTGAAGCCCAGGTCGCACGCGGCGTCGATGGCGGCGATCTCCACCGGCTCCTTGATGAGGCGCATCGAGATGATGGCCTTCGTCAGGGGCTCGGAGACGCCCAGGTCGATGCGGGCGCGGCCGATCATCTCCATCAGCCGGAGCTTGTTGAAGTAGCGGGAAGGCGCGATGTAATGGACCTTCCGGCCGGCCTTGATGGCAGCCTTCACGGCCTTGTCCACCTGCGCGTACGGGGCGGAGCTGGCAACGCCCACGAGGGCCGCCTTGGACGCGACCGTGGGCTGCGGGCCCATCCAGATGATGTCGCCGATCTCGACGTCGTCGGCATAGATGGTCTCCTCGCCGCTGTCGATGTCCAGGATGGCGGCGTACATCGGGTCGTCCAGGCCCATATAGTAGAGCCAGGTGCTGTCCTGGCGCCATTTGTAGCAGTTGTCCTTGTACTGGGCGGGGGCTTCGGCGTTGCCCACCAGCAGGATGACCCCGCTCTCGCCCGCTCCGCGCATCTTCTCAAGGAGCGTCCGGCGGCGGTTCACATATACGTCTTTCGCAAACATATGGTAAGGTTTTTGTTTCCCACAAATATAATCAATACTTTTGCAAAGTGGAAACCTTTATCGCCATACTCGCCCTCCTGCTGGGCGTTGTCGGCATCGTCGGAAGCATCGCTCCCGGCCTGCCCGGACCGCCCCTGAGCTGGGTGGGCCTGCTGCTCATCTATATCTGGGGCGGCGGCACCGACGGCGCCGGCAACGAGATGTCCCTGACCTTCCTCCTCGTCTGGCTGGCGGTCACCATCGTCATCACCATCCTCGACTATGTAGTCCCGGCCTACTTCACGAAACTCACCGGCGGCTCCAAGGCCGGCGGCTGGGGCGCCATCATCGGCCTGTTCGCCGGCCTCATCGTCCCGCCCGTCGGGATGATCGTCGGCTCCCTCCTCGGCGCCTTCATCGCGGAGCTCGTCGTGGCGCAGAAGGACACCGCCACCTCCATCAAATCGGCCCTCGGCGCCTTCCTGGGCTTCCTATTCGGCACCGGCGCCAAACTCGTCGCCGCCGGCCTGATGCTCTTCTACATCTTCGTCTACGCCTTCTAGACCGGCCCGCGACCGGCCACGACCTGCCCTGCTGCGTCGATGGGCCTGTACGAGCACTCGGTTTTCTTTGAGGAAGGTTTAATCAATGTCTAAACAACCTCGACGTGGAGTTTTCGTCCAAGGCCGTGCTCGACAATTTCGTACAAGGTCTTCAATGTTATATTGCCACCGTCATTCTCTACCTTTGAAATGAAACTGCGTTTCTTGCCCACTCTTTGGGCCAGTTCTTCCTGCGTCAGGCACATCTTCTCGCGGGCCGCCCGTATCTTGAGGCCGATTCGCAGCGCTTGTAACTCATTCTCGATCCTATCCCGTTCCGGTGTTCCTTCGGGACCGTAGAATTGATCTTTAATCTGATCTAATGTTTTGATATCCATTCTATTTGTTTTTGTCTTCAAAATACTCTTTTTTCAATCTCTGCGCTTTCCGAATTTCGCTGGAAGGCGTTTTCTGTGTCTTCTTTTGAAAGCCACAGAGCAGAATGACGACTCTTTCTCCATCGAAGAAGCAAAATATCCGAAATATTCTTCTTCCCAATTGCACCCTTATCTCATACAGCCCATCTGTTTCTGAAAGATATTTCAGATAAGATTCCGGTACCCGCTCCAACTGCTCGATTATGTCAAGAATCTTGATAATCTTGTCTTGTACTTTTCTGTCTTGCTGAGCAAAGAAAGACTGAAAGCAATCCTTGTAGACAACGACTTGCCGCACTTTACTTCCCATCGCAAATGTAACTTATAAATGACATTCCTGCAAGTTTTTCTTCACAAGTTACACGAAAAACCCCCGAAACGACGCAAGCTGTTGATAACTTGTGTTGTTTCAGGGGGTATTTTATGCGTTTCTTACGATGGGCCTCAACGCACCGGGAGGCGGAAGGTGGAGGCGGGGAGGCCGGTGGCGTTCACGAGGTTGGCGCGGGTGTAGGGCTGCCAGGCGTAGCGGACGGCCTTGGGGGCGCGGATCGCGGCGCAGTCCAGGCGGACCAGGCCGCCTGAGACCTCGGCCGCGACCGGGTGGAAAAGCCCGTCCGCGGCGTCCTGGACCTCGAAACCGACGATGGGGCCGCCGTCCGCGGAGCGAAGCGCATCCTGCGGGTAGAAATCGACGTAAACGTCCTGCCCGGCGCGGGCGGCTTCCTTGGCCAACGGGCCGTCGGCCTTCACGGCGTGTCCGTAGTACTTCTCCAGGGCCTGCAGCGCGAGGCGCTCGCCGACGGGCCGTTTCTGCCGATAGTGCACGTCAGTCGGGTCGCCGAGGTCGGATGTGACAGCCATCCCAAGGCCCGGGCGGCTTGCCAGCAGGCGCCGCTGGGAGTCGCGGAAGATGGGCCAGCAGGTGCGGTTGAGGGAGGAGAGCTGGACGTAGTAGAAAGGAACGTCAGAGAAGTAGTTCCGCCAGGAGTCCACCAGCAGCGGGAAGAGTTCCTCATGGACCTCCACCCTTTCCGCGTTGGACTCGCCCTGGTACCAGATGACGCCCGTAATCGGATAATGGTCCAACGGCAGGATGCCCGCTTCGAAGTTGTAGCAGGGTTCGTAGGGGTGGCGGGTAGGGACGATGCCGTAACCTTCGACGGAGGCGGGCCGGTTGGAAAGATTCTTCTCCGCCCGGCCGCGGGCCCATTCCATGATCAGGTCATTGTGCAGCCAGTCGCGGAGGAAGGCCGGATAGCGGGTTTCCAGGGTCTCGCGGTCCACCCAGCTTTCGGTCGTGGAACCGCCCACGGCGTTGCAGATCAGGCCGATGGGAACCCGCAGGCTGTCTCGCAGCATCTGGCCGAAGGCGTAGCCGACGGCCGAGAAGCGGGCGATGGCGGCGTCCGAGGCCGGCATCCAACGCGTGGGGGCGAAGTACTGCAGATGGTTCACGGAATCCAGCGCCGAAGCGGACCACGCGACATTGTCCGTCCGCCAGTTGCATTTCATGTCATACAGGCGCAGGCCCGCGTCGGGCCGCGGCACGGCGTCGGAACTCTGCCGCACCTCGAACTCCATGTTCGACTGGCCGGAGCACAGCCAGATGTCGCCGAAAGCGACGTCCCGGTACACCAGCGAGGACTTGGCCGTCTCGATGCGGAGCTCGGCACCCACCTTCGCCGGACGGTGCGGGACGAGCACGCACCACTGGCCGCGGTTATTGGCCACCGCCTCGAGGACATCGCCATCGACCGTTACCGTCACCTTCTCGCGGGCATCGGCCACCCCCCGGATCAGGAAGTCCCTGTCCCGGGGCAGGACCATGTGGTCGGAGAACATCGGCGAGACCCGCAGGCCTCCGTAGTTGCCCGTAATTCCCTGATAGACCGTCTTGGCGAGGATGCCGGCGCCCTCCGCATTCGGATGGACGGCGTCCGGGAACATCCAGGGATAACGATACAGCGGCTCGTAAAAGTCGATGAGCTCGGCTCCGGCGACATCGGCCACGGTCTCGATCTCCTTCTGGATCTGTCCATGCCAGGTTTTCGTACCTGAGATGAAGCGGCTGTGGGTGCTGCCGATGGGCGTCATCCGCGCGATCAGGAACCGCGCCTTGGGATTGACGCTCCGGAGACTGTCGATGAGCGCGAGGTAATCCCCCACGAACTCGTCCTGGAAATGCGGCCAGTTGCGCGGGTCCGTATCGTTGACCCCCAGATGGATCACGACGATGTCCCCGGCGAACTCCATCGCCTGGCGGAACTCCTCCTGCTCGAAATACGGCCGGTGGCCGTGGCGCAGCAGCGTGGCGCCCGACTTCCCGAAGTTCCCCACCTCATAGCGGTCCCCCAGCATTTCCTGCAGCCGGACCGGATAGCTTTCGCGCTCCCGGTCGTCCAGCCGCATCCCGTACGTGATGCTGTTCCCCACGCAGGAGACCTTGATCTTGGGTTCGACCTTGGGTTTCCGGCGCGCATCGGCCGGAACGAACACGAGCGTCAGGGCGAGGGCGCCGACGAGCAGATTACGCCATGTCATCGGTAACGGGTTTAAGGACGACAAGTTGGACAAGGAGGGCGGCGGCCGTGACGACACCCAGCACGGCGAAGGCCGCGCCCAGGTGGCCGCCGTCCTGCATCCGGCCGAGGACCTGCGTGCAGACGGCGCCCATCGCCACGCCCACCGTATTCATAAAGCCGTAAGCCGTGGCGCGGAGGCGGGAAGGGACGAACTGGCAGAGGATAGGCATATTGTTCGTGTCGAACATCCCGTAGCCGATGCCGAAGATGAGGCCGGCGGCGACGGCGGCGACGATGCCGTGGCCGAGGCCGATCAGCACGAGGGCCGGGATCATCATCCCAAGGCCGATGGCGCTGGTGTAGATGCGGCCCTTGAGGTTCTTCTTGACCCAGCGGTCAGACAGGGGACCGCCGATGAGAACGCCGATGAAAGAGGCGAAAGCGATGGTGATCGTCGCGATCGGGCCCGCCTTTTCCATCGGGATGTCCAGGCTGCCCTGGAACAGGGTCGGAAGCCAGTTCTTCGTGGCCCAGCCCGGCATGGACGAGGACGCGAAGAAGAACAGGATGGCCCAGAAGGCGATGTTGGAGAAGATGAGGCCGAAGGATTTCCAGACGGAGGCCTTGGCAGGAGATTCCTTCGCTGCGCTCGGAATGACAGAAGGGTCGCCCGTCTTGACAGCGGCCGGACGGGCCTCCTTCAGGCAGAAGATGAGGACCACGGCATACACGATGCCAATGATACCGAACCAGTGGAAGGTCTGCTGCCAGGTGAGGGCCGCGGCCAGGTTGGCGCCGAAGCCGCCGAGGGCCTGGCCCAGGTACAGGCCGGTCATATGGATGCCCACGGCGAGGGAGCGCGATTTTCCAGTATGGTAGTCGGCGATGAGCGACAGGCTGGACGGGATGTACAGGGCCTCGCTCACGCCCATCAGGCCGCGGAGCCACTTGAGCTGGGTGAAGGTCGTGCAGTAGCCCATCAGGAGCGTCACGGCCGACCACACGGCCAGCGAGCCCACGATCAGCCACTTACGGCTGAGCCGGTCGGCCACAGTGCCCGCGAACGGGCTCACGATGGCGTAGATCCACAGGAAGATGGCCATCAGCACGCCGAACGCCTCGGCCTGCTGCAGCTGGGCGATGTCCATCGCGATGTACTCCCGCATCGTCGAGAGCATCTGCCGGTCCATATAGTTCAGCAGGGCCACCACCCACAGGAGGGCCACCACGATCCAGGGATAAATCTTTTCAAGTTTCTTTGCCATATCTTACCTTGTCATTCCGGGCTTGACCCGGAATCTCATTCAAACGTTGTTTCATACTTGACCTCGGCGGCCGCCCGGCCGTCGGGGGTCGTGAAAGCGCAGGTGAACATCCACTTGGTGAGGCGGTTCTCCTTCGTGGAGAAGGCGCCGACGGGAAGCTTCACGAGCACTTCGTTCCAGCCTTTGGCTAGCTTCACGGGTTGCGGCGGGCGGCCGGAAGCATTGGCATCGCCGAAAGGCTCTTGGTAATCAGCCAGTTCCGTGTTTCCTTCCCATGTGGGAGGAAGGACTTCGGCGCCATTGACCCAAAGGCGGCTATGCCGATAATCCCACTGCCCCTGCGGGGGCATCGGGTCGCGCTCGGAACGGCTGTAGTTCTGGGTCTCGAAGAGAAGGCCCACGGTCTGCTCCTTCGGGGACCAGACCCGCGTCCGGGCATAAACGGTTTGGTTCGGCTGGGGCTCCTTATAGTAGCCCGCCACGATGGACGGTCCCCAGACGTGACGGAAATAGATGCCGGAACCGGTGACGACCCGGTCGGTCTCCCATTCGCCCTGCTCCGGCGGGAAGGCCTGCGCCAAGTCACCGTCGTTGGAATACGCCTTGGAGATGGCCCATCGGGCCTGCCCCTGCGCCACATAGGCCATCGGCGCGTCGTTCAAGGCCGTTTCCCGGTAAGCGAGCATCCGCCGCTCGAAGTCCAGGAAGTCTTCCCGGGCCGGCCCCTCATCGGGCAGGACGGTACCAAAATCATCGAAGTACTGATAGCCGCCGCCCCGCCAGGCGCGGTCCGCCAGGGCCAGGACACAAGCGTATAAGTTATTCTCCTTGAGGATGTTCTCCTCGTTCGTGAGATAACGGTCGTTCCAAAGAGCGACGATGGAACCGGCGATGTCGTCGGATCCTTCCTGCTGCCCGTAAATGGTGCTGGTGTGCAGGCCGATGATGTCGCCGAAGAGGTCGAAATGATTGACATAATGCAGCCGGCAGTCCACGGCGGGAATCCCCGGCTGGGCCTTGCCGCGGTAGCTCCAGAGCTGCGTCGCGTCGATTTCCCCGGCCGCGTACTTCCAGCCCGGGTTCCAGGACACGGCCTTGCGCCCATGGGCCCGGACCCAAGCCACCATCTCGGGCACGAAATCCGGATCGGTGAACCCGACCTCGTCCGTGCCGATGTGGATGTAAGGGCTTGAGAAGGTGTCCATCAGCTCGTCCAGCAGCGCCTTGACGGTCTCCTTCCCCTCCGGGGTCTGCATCCCGTAACCAAGCGCCCGCTCGAACGCGCGGCTATGGCCCGGCATGTCGATCTCGGGCACCAGCATGACGCCCCGCTCGCGGCAGAAGGCGTCCAACTCCCGCATCTGAGCCTGCGTATAGTACTTCCCGGGTTGCCGGAGCATCGATTCGGGGGCATTGAGCTGCGGGAACCGCTTGCTTTCCAGCCGCCAGGCCTCGTGCTCGGTCAGATGCAGATGGAACACATTGACCTTGAACTGCGAGAAGATCTCCACCTCCCGCTTGAGCTCCTCGAGGCTGACATACGTCCGCCCCACGTCCATCATCCATCCCCGCACCCGGAAGCTCGGCCAGTCCACGATGCGGCAGCAGGGAATCCGGCCCTTTTGCGCCAGTTGCCGGAGCGTCTGCCGGGCGTTCCAGACGCCCCGCTCCGTCACGGCCTCGATATGGACGCCCGTTTTGTCGACGGTCAGGCGGTACGCCTCGTTCTCATTCAGGGCGGCCTCCGGAATGGACTCCACGAACGAGAGTGTCTCGGGCGAGCCGGCCCGGATGCTCCCGCCGGTGAACTCGGCCTGCTTCGGCAGCGGCAACAGCGCCGGTTCCTGCGCCTTCGCGCAGGAAACCAGCAGCGCCGCCGCCAAGAGCGTTTTTGCGAATCCTTTGAGCATCAATCGTTTCCGGAAAGCGCTTTCTGCTTTTTTACGTAAAGCAGTTTTTGTAAAGCGCTATCAATAAACAGGTTAAGTAGCGTTGTTACCAGGCCAGGGAGAAGAGCTTGGGGCTGCGAACGCCGGGCTTGAGCTCGCCGCCGGCAACGTAGAGTCCGCCCGCCGGGCGGACGGCGACGCCGGGACCGGCGAGGGCGCAAGCCGGGTCGGAGCCTAGGAGGGTCCACGCGCCGGCAGCCGGGTCGAAGGCGTACACGGCCTGCCGGAATTGATACTCAGCCGGTTCCTTGGAGAGGTACGGGATGCGGTCCTCCGGGGTGTTGTGCAGGGCGCGGGCGAAGATGGCGCGGTTCACGCCGCCCACGACGACCAGGCGGCCGTCGGGCAGGGTTGCGCCGGTGGCGCCGACGAAGGTGCCGCCGTCGGGGATGGCGGGGGCTTCGGCCCAGGGAGATTCCTTCGCTTCGCTCGGAATGACAGAAGAATCAGTTGGGATGACAAGTCCCTTGTCACTCACCTCCAGGGTCTCGGGGTTGAAGCCGCCCCAGACGTAGAGGCGACCGCCCGAGGCGAAGGCTACGGGTTGGACAAGGGGTTCGGGCAGGTCCGCCAGCTTGGTCCAGACATATTCGCCGACGGTGCAGGCATAGACGCCGGTCGTGCCGACGCCGCCCACCAGGTAGAGCCGGTCGCCGTCACGCGTCCAGCCGCACTGCTCCATCGGTACCGGGAGCGGCGGCAGGGCGCGGAGGACCGCCGCGCGGTCCCGGAACGTCAGATCATAGACCTTGTCCGTAGTCGTGCCGCACACGTTGCCGCCCGCCAGCACCAGCGCGCCGTCCACCGCGAAAGTGGCCCCGTACGCCGTGGAGTCCGGCAGGACGCCGGCGTGGACCCATTCCCCATCGGCCTGGGCCCAGATATCGGCATACACCCGCTTGGCGCCCCCGTCGAGGAGGCTCTTGTCCGGGAAGTTCGCGCCACCGGCAACGATCAGCGCGTCTCCCACGACGCCGCAGAACGGCGCCGACACCCCCTTCGCATAGGCCGCGTCGGGGATGGCTTTCAGTTCAGTTACTTTCATCATTTCCGTATGGCAGGCCACCAGGCCCGCCGCCAGGATCAAACTAACCCAGGATCTCATCATATAAAGCCGCCGCCTTGAGCATCATACGGGGGATGTGGAAGGGACCCTTGAAGAGGTTGCCCTTCGCGGGCTGGGCGACGGTGCCGTCGCGGTGCAGGTAGCCGTACCATTCGCCGTACTGCTCGTCCGGGAATACGCGGTAGGCATAGTCGAACGCCTTCCGGTGCATCTCCAGGTACTTGTCGTCACCCGTGGCCTGGTAGGCGTACAGGCCGGCGAGGATGGTCTCGCACTGCGGCCACCAGAACTTCATGTCCTGGGAGTAGTCCTGCGGCGGGAAGCCCTTGCAGTCGCGGAAGTTGATCATTCCGCCGTACTCCTCGTCCCAGCCCCATTTCCAGGCCCAGTCGATGATGGTCGTGCCCATCTTCACGAGGTCCGGATCCCAGCCGCGCGATTTCGCGATGTCCAGGATGAACCAGCCCGTCTCCATGCAGTGGCCCGGGTTGATGACGCGCCCCGCGAGGGTGTCGATGAACTCGCCATTCGGCCCCACCATCTCCAGGACGGTCCCGAACTCCGGCTTCATGAAGTAGGTCTTGAGTTCGTGGATGCTCTTGTCGATCTGCTCGTCCAGGCAAGGGTCGTCGGACACCTGCTTGAGGACGTTCGCCACGTTGATCAGCATCATCGTGATGGAGTGGCCCCGGGCGTCGAAGTCGAACTTCGGCGGCAGGAATCCCGGCTCCGCGAGCATCCACTGGATCTTCTTGAACAGGGCCACGGCCTTCTCCGCGTATTCCGGATCGTCGGCCGCGAGACTGTATTCCGCCATCGCGATGGCCGCGAAGCACTCGGAGAACACGTACCGACGCTTCTGGACCGGCTTGCCGTCGGCCGTCACCGAGAAGAACATGTGCCCGTCCTTGTCGAAGCAATGGGCCTCGATGAAGTCGATGGCCGAGGCCGCCGCGTCCAGGCACTCCTCGCTCCCGAGCTGAATGGCCGCGAGGGAGGCGATATACCCCCACCGCCCCTGGAACCAGACGGACTTGGTGGTGTCCATCAGGGTTCCGTCCCGGTCCAGGCAGGTGAAGATGCCGCCATTCTCCCGGTCCAGGCCGTTTTCCAGCCAGAACGGGAGAATGTCAGCCACGATGTCCATACCGACACGCTGCCGGCAGGAACGCAAATAGTCGATCTGCTCCGCTGTCATGGTCCTAGAAGCGGTTGCAGCGTTCGAAGAAATGGATTTCCTCCAGCTCGCGCTTCATCGCCGCCTCTTCCTCGTCGGTCATGTTGCGCCAGGGAATCCGGTTCGGGCCCAGGTCCAGGCCGATGAGCTTCATGATCCGCTTGCCGCCCACGATGTTGCCGCGGAAGTGGCAGATCACGTTGATGACCTCCTGCGAGAAGTTCTGCAGCTCGCGGGCGCGCTCCAGGTCGCCGGCCGCCCAGGCTTCGCCGATGGCGACCTGCTCGCGGCCGTTGTAGTTGGTCGTGCCGCAGATGCCGCCCTGGGCGCCGCCCTGCGCGAGGGACGGGAGATAGGTCTCGTCCTGGCCGTGGAGCATGTCGAACTTGCCGTCCTTGTACAGGCGGCACTGGTTGTACTCATACAGGCTCTCGAAGGTGTACTTGATGCCCGCGAAGTTCGGGATGCGCCCGTCGACGGCCTTCAGGAAGTCCAGCATGGGCAGGAAGCAGCCGTTGAAGGCGGGAATATGGTAGAAGTAGAACGGCAGTTCCGGCGCGGCGGCGGCGATGGTCTCGCAGTACTTGACGAGCTCCTCCACGCGGCCGATCTTCGGGAAGGGCGGCGCCATCGCGCCGATGCCCCACGCCCCGATCGCCGCGGCATGCTTCGCCAGCTCCACGGACTCCCGCAGGCAGCAGCTGCCCACATGGACGATGACCTTGAAGCCCGCGGGCACGGCGGCCATCCAGGCCTCCGCCAGCTGCTTCCGCTCGTCGGTGGTGAGCATGTACCCCTCGCCGGAGGATCCGTTGATGAAAACGCCCTTGAGGCCGTTCTTCGCCAGCATCGCGGCATAGGCCGGAATGGGCTCCAGGTTGATGTCCCCGCTCTGTTTCATCGGGGTGAACGGCGCATCGATAAGGCCGATGATCTTTTCCATGGTCATAAAGGTTTCAGTGTTATGTGAATATGGAGGTGCGGCCTGCAAAAACCGCACCTCCCGTCAGAAAAAGAAGGATCAATAGCCCGGGGTCTGCTTCAGCTCCTTGTCGCTGTTCATGACATTCTTGTCGATGGGCCAGAGCAGCTTGTGGGACTGGGCTTCATCCAGGATCGGACGGCCGTTCTTCTTGGGATTGGCCTCCGGGCAGAACACCAGGTGCTTGCCGTCCTTGGTGAGGGTCATGCGGCGCAGGTCGTGCCAGCGCTGGCCTTCCTGCAGGAACTCCCGGTCTTTCTCGCCGAGGATGGCAAGCTCGTTGGCCGTGAAGCTGCCGGCGGTGTATCCGTAGGTCGCCTCGTTCCAATTGCTTCCGTAGGCGCGCTTGCGGACGAGGTTGACGTACTTGGCCACGTCGGCGCCGTTGCCTTCGTAGTTGGCGATTTCTGCCAGGCTCAGGTACACCAGCGGCAGGCGGTAGTACATGAAGTCACCGATGTTCTGGTGCACGCCGGCGTCGTTGGTGTAGCCGATGTTCTTGTGGACATGGGTGCCGACCATCTCGAGTTTCCCGGTCTGTTCATAGACGGATTTGCTGTAGGAAGCCTTGAACGTGGCGTCCCGGCGGGTGTCGTTGGGATCGAAGGAAAGGAAGATGTCGTCAAGATACTGGTAGCGCTGGATGCCGGCTGCGTTCAGGCCGAACGGATCGCCGAAGCGATGCCCGGTTGCGTCGAGCTGCTCCATCGTAATGCCGCGGCCATCGGACATGTAGGTGTAGTCCGACAGGGCGTTGGTGGCTTCGCCCTCTCCATAATGGACGGCGAAGATCACCTCGCTGTTGAGCTTGTTCGTCACGGAGAACACATCGGCGAAATTGCCCTGCAGGCTCAATCCGTAGTTGTTCATCACGTTCGTGAAATAGGTCTTGGCCTTGGCGATGTCCGCGGCGCCGCCGGCGCTCTGGTTTCCGGTCGCCACCTTGGCGCTCCACAGGTACACCTCGCCCGCGAGGGCCTCGGTCGCGGCCTTGGACCAGTAAGACTTCCCGTAAGGGATCGTGTTGGCGCTGCCGAAGTAGTCGAGGGACTTCTGGAGGTCGTCCTTGATCTGGGCCATCACGTCCGCGGCCTCGCTGCGGGCCATGTACAGCTTGAGCGGATCCAGCTCACCTTCCACCACGTCGGCGGTCAGGCGGAGCGGAACGGTGCCGTACAGGCGGAACAGGTCGAAATAGTAGAAAGCGCGCAGGCCGTGGGCGATACCCAGATACGTGGCCTTTTTCGCTTCCGGAACGACGTCCGTCGCGTTGAGGCGGGCGATGAACAGGTTCACGTTGGTGATCGGGCCGTAGTAGCCGCCGAAGTTGCTCAGACCGGTGTGGTCCTCGTCGAAGGTCTGCGTGATGATGTCCGCATAGGAGACCGAGGAACCGTCGGAGCTGGTTCCGTCGATATGGGTTCCGCCGCGGAGCTCGCCGGCGATGATGGTGTGCGTCCAGGCCTGGTCACGCATGTTCTTGTGCATGCCGTCGATATAGGAGTCGAAGTTGGCCTCCGTCTTCCAGTACGACTCGCTGCCGTAGTAGTCGATCGGGCTGAGGGTCAGCCAGTCGTTGCAAGAGACCAGCGCCATGGCGGACAGAAGGGCCGCCAGAATATACTTCATTGTTTTCATACGATTGTCCATCATTAAGTTCATCAGAAGGTTACGTCAACGCCAAACAGGATCGTCCGGGGAAGACCGTAGCCGACACCGCGGGTACCACCCGTTTCAGGGCTGGCCACCCATTTCGCAGCGGTGATGTAACCGAGGTTCTGGCCGGTAACGGAAAGAGTCAGGCCCTTGCAGCGGATCTTGTCCATAAGCGCCTTCGGGAAAGAGTAGGAGAGGGAGATCTCGCGGATGGCGAGATAATCGGCCCGGTGCGTCCAGAAGCTGTTCAGCTTATAGTAGTTGCCAGGTCCCAGCTGGTCGGCGAAGACATAGCGCGGGAAGGTCGCATTCGGGTTCTCGGGCGTCCAGGTGTCCTTCACGAGGGTAGGCATGTTATAGGTACCCTGCATACAGCCGAGCATCCACACCATACCGTTGGAGTTGTACCAGTCCTGGAGGTAGAAGCCGAGCGCATAGTCGAAGCGGGCGTACAGGGAGAGCCCCTTCCAGGAGAGCGTGGTGTTGAAACCGCCGGTCCAGTGCGGGATCGTATTGCCCAGGACCGCCTGGTCGTGGACGTCGATGTGGCCGTCCCCGTTGATGTCCTTGTAAATGAAGTCACCGCCCTGGAGACGGACAGCATTGCTCTTGTTCTCCAGTTTGTCATAGTCTGCGGGAGCATACTGCCAGAAACCGTTCCAGTGACCGCTGGTCACATAGTAACCGGCCGGGAAGTCGCTCTCGGAGCGGGCCATCTTCTCGACGACATAGCCATAGACCATGCCGGGCTCCTGACCTTCCTGATAGCCGCCGTACCACTCGGTCTCGTTGCCGTTGCCCGTGTACAGCTCTACGCCGTTCTGACGGTTTCTCGGAAGACCGTTGTCAGGAAGCTTCACGATGATGTTCTTGTTGTAGGAGATGTTGGCGCTCGCCACCCACCGCCAGTCGCGGTTCTGGATGATCTTGCCGGAAAGCTCCAGTTCGATACCCCGGTTGCGGAACTTACCGTTGTTGTTCGTCACGGAGGAGAAACCGGTCGTCTGCGGGAGATTGAGGGCGGCGTACTTGTCGTCGGTGAGACGGTTATAGAAGGTGAAGTTCGCATTCAGGCGGTTCTGCCAGAAGCTCAGGTCAGCGCCCACCTCGAAGGTGGTGGTCTTCTCCCAGCGGAGGGAAGGATTCGGAAGGGTTCCGATCAGGAAGCCGACGCTGCCGTCATAGGCGGTCTGGGCGGAGTAGGCGCCCTGGAGTTCGTACGCGCCGATGCCGGAAGCATTACCGTTCACACCATAGGAAGCACGGAGCTTGCCGAAGGAGAGGACGGGCATGGTGTTCTTGATGAAATCCTCCTGTCCGAAGATCCAACCCAGGGAGACGCCCGGGAAGAAGCCCCAGCGGTTATCCAGAAGGGCGGAATAGCCATCCTCGCGGAAGGTGAAGGAGGCGAGGTACTTCCCGGCCAGATCATAGTTCAGGCGGCCGAAGAAGGAGCTGATGCGGTACTGGGAATGCGACGAGTCGATGTTCCGCTTGTTCTCCTCCTTGGAGGTGAGGGCGAGATCCTGGAAATCGTCCGTGGCGGCCTCCTGGCCTTGGGCGGAGAATGCCTTGTAAGCCCGGTCGTAAGCCTCGGCGCCCACCATCACATCCACATTGTGGATATCCGCGAAGGTGTTCTTGTACTGAAGGGTGGCGTTGTACGTCTGGTTGAAGTAACGGGAGTAGGACGCGGAGGAAGAACGGGTGCGGACCCAAGCGGTACCGGCCTGGTTGTTCTGGAGGTCCTTGTTGAAGGCCTCGTTGACATACTGGTCATAGTACCAGGTGGCGTTCACGTTGAAAGTGAGCGTACGGGAGAGCTTGGCGCTGAAGCCCTGGCTCAGGGTGAGCTTGTTGTTCTCGTTGTCGCGGATGTACTTCTCGGGCTGGTAGTTCTGGTTACCGTCGGAGCGGGAGTTACCGAAGAGCGGGTTGCCGTCCTCGTCCTCGAAACGCACCGTAGGCGGCGTACCCATGATACGGCCGAAGTAGTAACCGTCGTAACCGGTTCCGGCTCCGGAGAAGGAGCCCGGCATGTCGCGGTACAGGGCGCGCACGAAGTTGACAGAGGAGTTGGAGGTGAGCCAGCGGTTCAAGTTGTAGCTGCCGTTGAACAGGAAGGACAGCCGCTTGTAGAACGTGCTGACAGGCAGACCCTTGGCATCATTGTAGCCGATAGAGGCGTAGTAACGGCCCTTGTCATTGCCGCCCGACATGGACACCGTATAATCCTGGGTCAGCGTGGGATTGTTGATGTTATAGTCCGCCGGGTTGGTACTCTTGTACAGGATCTTGGTCGCCCCGTCCACCGGGTCGGTCATTTCCGACCAGCCTTTCTGCAGGAGGTAGGAATTCGCGTCCGTCTTCCGGAGGATGTTCCAGACGGTGGAGTTGGTGACCTCAGTCTGTCCGAGACCGTACGGATAGACGGCGGAGAGGGTGGCTTTGTTGGCCCAATGGGAATTGTTGTAGGCCGAACGCATCCAGTAGATGTAGTCTCCCGCGTCGCAGTACTCGAAAGGCTGGTTCATGAAGTTGAAGGCAGCCTTGGCCTTGAAGCGGATCTCGGACGTGCCCACCTTGCCCCGCTTGGTCGTGATCAGGATAACGCCGTTGGAGGCGCGGGCGCCGTAGAGGGCCGTCGCGCCGGCATCCTTCAGGACGTCGATGGACTCGATGTCATCGTTGTTGATCTCACCCATGTCATCCCGGAGCTGGCCATCTACGACCACCAGCGGAGAGCCGGTGCCGTCGAGGTTGGTACCGCCGCGGAGGACGACGGAAGGCGCAGCTGAAGGGTTACCGGAAGTCTGGATGACCCGGAGACCGGAAACAGCACCGGCCAGCGAAGATGCCGCATTGGTGAAAGTACCGACCGTGAGGGCCTTCTCGTCCACCTTGGCAATGGAGTTGGTTAGCTTGGAACGGAGCTGGGTGCCACCGTAACCGGTGACGACCACCTCGTCCAGGACATTGTAGTCATCGCGGAGGACGACTGTCAGGGGGGAGCCGTTCCAGGTCACCTCGACGGTCTCATAACCGATGGAGGAAACCACGAGGACGTCACCGACCTTGGCGTTGGGCTGGACGAAATTACCGTCCATGTCGGTCACCGTACCCGTCGAGACGGGGGCGTCCTTAATCAGGACGGAGGCCGAAATGACGGGCTCGCCCTGCGCGTCTTTCACCGTACCCTGGCAGGAACGGTTCTGGGCAAAGAGGGAACCTCCGCCCAGCAGCAGGATGCCGAGCAGCGAGAACGCTGCAAGCAGTTTCTGTGTTTTACGCATAAGTTTGGTTATATTGGTTAATGGTGTTGTTTTAGGCTTAGACAGGGGTACATTGCCAAAAGTATGGAAAAATTTCGGGAATATCAAATATTTTTCACAAAAACAGCCTATTTATTTATTCAAAAATAGAAGAATTTATTTTATATTTGAATAATAATACTTATATTTGTCCCGGAACCAACCTACCAATACACTATGGAAATGTTTAAGAACCCGGTCCTGACCCTGCTCACCCGGAAGGGGACCTGCACCATCCCCCAGGCGGCGGAATGGCTGGACCTGAGCATCGGAACGGTCACCAAGCATGTCGGATCCCTGATCGACGAAGGCTATGTGGAAGACCTGGGTGCCGCCGAATCGGCCAGCGGCCGGAAACCGCACCTGTACGGACTCCGCAAGGAGGCCGGCTACTTCCTGGGCCTGGACGTCAACGACCGGTTCGTGAACGTGGGCCTGATCAATTTCCGGGGCGGGATGCAGCGGACCCGGATGCTGGACGACTATGACCTGTACGCCCCGGACGCCTACGAGCGGCTGGTCCGCATCCTGAAGATCTCCCTCCAGGACTGCTACAGCTTCGGAAGGGACGTGAAGGGCGTCTGCGTCTCCCTGCCGGGACGCGTGAACACGAAAACCGGCGAGAGCCATTCGGTCTTCGTCCAGGCGGACCATACCCTGTCCGAGCTCCTGCAGGCCGAGGCGGGACTGCCGCTGTGCCTGTGCAACGATACGCGCGCGATGACCTACGGCGAGCTGCTGCAGGGCGCCGGCGTCGGGTGCCGGGACATGCTGTTCCTCAACGTGAACTGGGGCCTCGGCCTGGGCATCGTCGGGAACGGGCATCTCTATGGCGGGAAATCCGGCTACGCCGGCGAGTTCGGGCACATGTACGGGTTCGACAACCAGATCATCTGCCGCTGCGGCAAGCGCGGCTGCAACGAGACGGAAATCTCCGGACAGGCCCTCCAGCGCAACCTCGTGGAGCGCATCCGGAACGGGGAATCCTCCATCCTGTCCGAGCGGGTCCTTTCCTCCGACAAGCCGCTCCTGCTGCGGGAAATCATGGACGCGGTCGCCAAAGAGGACGTCCTCTGCATCGACGCCATCGAGCAGATCGGCATCAAGCTCGGCGAGAAGACCACCGGCCTGATCAACCTGTTCAACCCGGAACTCGTCGTGGTGGGCGGCGAACTGGCGATGACCGGCGACTACCTGCTCAACCCCATGCGGATGGCCGTGAACAAGCACGCGATCCAGCTCGTGAGCCAGGACACCCGCATCTGCCGGAGCGCCCTCGGGATGGACGCCGGCCTGATCGGCACCTGCCTGATCGCCCGCAGCCGCTACATCGGCGAACCGTTCGAAGGCTGACACTCGTTTCAATAATTCCTGATAACCAATACCTTCAATCCCATGAAAAGATTCCTGACCGTTTTGACCGCCCTTGTGGTGGCGGTGGGCGCACTGGTCCAGTGCAAGCCCTACGACGACGCCTGGATCAAAGAAGAACTGGCGGATCTCAAGGCCCAGGTCGCGAACCTGCAGAGCAGCGTGAACGCGCTGGACGCCTACAAGACCCTTCTGGACAAGAGCCGGCTCATTTCCGAGGTGAAAGACCACGGAAACGGCACCTTCACCATCTACTTCGCCGACGGAACCGCGCCCGTCACCCTCATCGCCGGCCAAGGCCCGAAAGGCGAGGACGGCACGGACGGCGTCACGCCCGACTTCAAGATCGAAGACGGCGACTGGTACGTCACCTATGACGAAGGGACGACCTGGACCAAGATCGGCTCCGCCTCCAGCGGCGAGACCTTCTTCCAGAACGTGACCCTGGACGGGGACTTCCTCGTGCTCGTGCTCATCGACGGAACCGAAGTCCGGATCAATCTCAAGGGCGGCTCCGGCGGCGACGAACCGGGCGGTGACGAACCCGGCGGCGACGACAAGCCCAAGGCCACCCTCGAAGACTGGCTGGGGAACTGGAAATACGACAACACCTTCGACGTCCTCCTGACCGAGGCCGACGGAAAGGTGTACCTCAACTGGAAGGACGACAACGGCGTGTATGTCCAGGTTCCGTTCACCTTCGACGCGGAAACCGGCAACCTCCTCCTGTACATGCCCCAGTACCGGGGCCTCGGCGGCAACCAGGAAGTGGCCTACTACCTGAACCTGTATACGCCCGAGAACAAGCGCCTCTCGCCCGATCCGGCCGACGGGTCCCTGATCCTGACCGCCTCCCTGGACGAGGGCGGGGAAAGCGCCTCCTTCACCGCGGCGGACGCGAACTACAGCTATTTCTACGCGCGCCCGTACGACTACACCACCAGCAAGTGGGGCTCCTCCAAGTTCTATATGTACTGCACCGGCGAATCCTCGATGACGAAGGTCGCCGGAGGCGATGACGACCCCGGCGTCACCTACGCTGTCACCGCCGATTTCAAGTTCCAGTACTACAACGCATGGTTCTATGTGAACAAGGCCGCCGGCAACTATGCCTTCTGGACGGTTCCCGTCTCGGGCGGAGACCTCTCCGACGAAGCGTTCGTCAAGGCGACGCTGGACGAATTCGGCGCGAAGCTCGCCGCCGGTTCGGACGGCAGCGTGGACGCCACCACGGCCACCAACACCAAGAAGTGGCAAATCTTCTCCGGCCAGGCCCGCTACACCACGGCGCCCTACTATTGCTCCAGCGGCGCGGCGGACGCCGACCACAACTACTATGTGTTCATGGCCGGCGTGAGCGTCGACGGCGGTGTCAAGCTCACCGGAGACTACGCGGTCATCACCATCACCTGGAACTAGGCCTATGAGACCGAGAAGCCTCCTTCTTCTAGGCGCTCTCGCCGCGGGGCTGGCCGCTTCCTGCTCGCTCTACGAGCCGGACAGCATGCTGGGCGACACCCGCGTGAAGATCGTCCTGGAAGACAATGCGGTCAAGACCCGGTGGGCCGACGGCGACCGGGTGTCCGCCTTTGCGATGGACGGGACGCGCCCCGTTTCGTCCTACATCTTCACGGCGTCCGGCCGGGGGAAGGAAACGGAGTTCTTCTGCCCCACCGGGGTCGTGGAGACCACCGACTACCGTTTCCTGTACCCGGCGGACGGCTCGGTCACGATGGCCGGCGACGGCATCCGGGCTACGGTTCCCGTGTCCCAGGAACCGGTGGCTGGGGCGCTCGCCCCGGACCTGTTCCTCTCGGCCGGCCGGTCGGGCGGGCTGGACGAGACGGTCCGGCTGCGGCCCCTCGTGGCGCTGGTGCGCTTCACCCTGCTGGGCGGCGCCGCCGAAACGGTGACGAAGGTCACCCTCTCCGGCTCGGCGCCCCTGTCCGGATCCATCGTGTTCTATGACGCGGAGACGCTCCAGAGCGCCTTCTACGACACGCCCGGCGCGGAAGCCAACCCGTCCAACTACATCCAGATGGACGGCCGGTTCTCCTCCGGCGGCGTCTATTATGCCGCGGCCGTGCCGGGCGCTTCGGACATGACCGTCCTGGTCACCCTGGAAGACGCGGCCGGCCACCAGCACACCATCCCCGTGGAGCACGTCTCCCTCCGCGCCGGGGACATCACGGACCTCGGGACGCTGTACCTGGGCCCGTCCCTGGTCGAAAGCGGGGACCTCTTCCCCATCATGACCGCCACCCGGGGCCCGAAGCCCATCGTCCTGATGTTCGTCCCCGACGGCTTCGTGGACGGGACCGGCGCGAACTCCCGGGAGGAATATGTGAAAGCCTGCCGGGAAGGGGCCGCCTACATTTTCAACGTGGAGCCGTTCAAGTCCAACTGCGACCGTTTCACGGTGTACGTAGCCTGGAAAGCCGCCGCGGAAGCCGGTGTCGGAACGACGTTCGGCGCGGAGCTCGGGGTCTGGTATGAGAACTACCTGGGCCTGCGCGCGCAGGCGCGACAGGATATCTGCGACTTCGCCGAGGCAATCTGCCCCGAAATCCGGGAAGGGGTCACCGAGCCCCGGGACATGGGCATCTTCCTGCTGGTGAACGGACGGAAAAACTACGGCGCCGTCTGCGAATGGTCGGAACCGGAGTCCCGGAACGAAGGCCGGTTCATCGCCGTCCTGGACTACACCGGCGCGTACCAGTACGGTTCGCTGCCGGTGGGCGTCATCCCCGCCCAGTGGGGCGGCAACACGTCGACCGGCCCCCTGGAGGCCCGGACCGATGCGAACGGGAACACCTACACCTATACCCTGTCGGAGACCGATTTCCGGGAACTGGGCTACATGAACTACGCCGGCAGCAGCTGGGGATACCTGGGAAGCTGGAAGAACACGCTGCTGCACGAAGGCGGCGGACACGGCATCGGACGCCTGCAGGACGAGTACTGGTTCAGCACCACGGCCTATACCGGCAGCGCGGTGCCCGGCCAGACGATGACCCCGCCCCGCGGCCTCAACCTGACGACCACGCCGGAGAACGCGCCGTGGAAGGCCCTCCTGGAGATGCGGGAGGAACTGATGGCCCGGGACCCGCGCTACGGCCGCATCGGCAACTACCAGGGCGGCTATGCCAAGTACTTCAGCGGCGTATGGCGGCCTGAGCGTGCCGGGGCGATGAACGACCTCCGTCCCTACTTCGGGACCTGGGACCGCGCCCTCATCTACCAGCGCATCATGCAGATGTCCGGCGCCGACCCGTCCTTCGACGTGGTGGCCGACCCTGCCGACCTGAGAACCTTCCTGGACGCCGACCTCGCCGTCGGCGGCAACTACGACCCTCTCCGGGACAAAACCGTCAGATAACCGCGCCATGAAAAGAATCCTATCGACATTCCTTTGCCTCCTGACGGCGCTCGTCGTCGCCGGGACGGCCGCGGCCCAGACGCAGACCGTCACGGGCACGGTGACCGACCCCGAAGGGCTTCCGGTCATCAGCGCCGGCGTGATGGTCCAGGGCACGACCCAGGGCACCGTCACGGACGTGGACGGACGGTATTCCCTCTCCGTCCCCGCCGACGCCGTCCTCGTGTTCTCCTCCATCGGCTATGCCGAACAGACCGTTCCCGTGGGCGGACGCGCCGTCATCGACGTCATCCTCCAGGAAGACGCCCAGATGCTGGACGAGACCATCGTCGTGGCCTTCGGCACCTCCACCAAGGAGTCCTTCACGGGCTCCGCGAAGGTGGTGAAGGCCGATGAACTCGCCAAGTCGCAGGTCACCGCCGTCACTTCCGCCCTGTATGGAAAGGTGGCGGGCGTGCAGATGAGCACCACCTCCGGCGCCGCCGGCGACACGCCCTCCATCCGCATCCGCGGTTTCAGTTCCATCAACGCCGGGCAGAGTCCGCTGTTCATCGTGGACGGCATGCCCGTCGAGGACATGAACATGATCAACCCGCAGGACGTGGAATCGATGTCCGTCCTCAAGGACGCCGCCTCCAACTCCCTGTACGGCGCCCGCGGCGCGAACGGCGTCATCATCATCACGACCAAGCGCTCCCGCGAGAAGGACGCCGTCATCTCGCTGGACGCGAAGGTGGGCCTGAACACCCGCGCCCTGCAGAACTACGACTACATCACCAACCCGGCGGAGTACTACCAGACGCACTATGCGGCCCTGAAGAACTACTTCGTGGACCAGGGGAACCACCCGGGCGAAGCCTGGCTGCTCGCGAACGCGGCCATGACCGAACCGGGCGCCAACGGCAGCCTGGGCTACCTGGTGTACACCGTCCCGCAGGGTCAGGCCCTCATCGGCGAGAACGGAAAACTCAATCCCAGGGCCACCCTGGGCCGTTTCGCGAACCATGGCGGGCAGGACTACCTCCTGCTCCCGGACGACTGGATGAAGGCCGGCTACCGCAACTCCATCCGCCAGGAATACAACCTGAGCGCGATGGGCGGTTCCGAGAAGATGAACGCCTACGCGTCGCTCGGCTGGCTGGACAACCAGGGCATCACCTTCAACTCCGACATGGAGCGCCTGACGTCCCGCCTCCGGCTGGACTGGCAGGCCAAACCGTGGGTGAAGCTCACCGGGAACATGGCCTACACGGGCTACGAGTACAACTCGCTCTCGAACAACGGGAACTCCACCAGCACGGGTAACATCTGGGCCTTCACCTCCCGGGTGGCGCCCATCTATCCGCTGTACGTCCGGGACGCTTCCGGCCAGGTGATGGTGGACGGGAACGGTTTCCGGATGATGGACTACGGCGACGGGATGAACGCCGGGCTCACCCGGCCCATCCTCCCGAACGCAAACGCGCTGATGGCCAACCAGCTGAACACGAACAACCACAAGGGCAACGCCTTCAACATGAACGGCACGGCGGACTTCACCTTCCTGAAGTACTTCAAGTTCACCGTGAACGCCGCCCTGAACGTGGACGAGTACCGGACCACGTACGTGTCCAACATGTTCTACGGGCAGTTCGCTCCCTCCGGAGGTTCCGTGACCAAGTCCCATTCCCGGACCACCACCCTGAACACCCAGCAGCTGCTGAACTACACGCAGCAGTTCGGCCAGCACAACCTGAACGTCCTCGTGGGCCACGAGTACTACGGGTACGACTACGCGTACCTGTACGGATACAAGACCAAGATGTTCTCCGCCGACAACCTGGAGCTGGACGGGGCGCTCATCGACGGTCAGGCCGCCTCGTCCCAGACGTCGACCTACAACACGGAAGGCTTCCTGTCGCGGGTCCAGTATGACTATGCGTCGCGCATCTTCGCCAGCGCTTCCTTCCGCCGGGACGGCAGCTCCCGCTTCCATCCCCAGCACGCGTGGGGCTCCTTCTGGTCCGTGGGCGGCGCCTGGATCCTGAACAAGGAGCCCTGGTTCCCGCAGGCGCCCTGGCTGGACATGCTCAAGGTCAAGGCGTCCGTCGGCTCCCAGGGCAACGATTCCATCGGCTCGTTCCGGTATGCGAACCTGTACTCCATCACCACGGCGGGCGGGGAACTGTCCACGCCGGAGTACCAGGTGGGCAACGAGAACATCACCTGGGAAACCAACATGAACATCAATGCGGGCCTGGAGTTCACCCTGTTCAAGGGCCGCCTGGACGGCTCCTTCGAATGGTTCGACCGCAAGACCTCCGACATGCTGTTCTTCTTCTCCGTGGCCCCGTCCAACGGCTACAGCGGCTTCTACGACAACGTGGGCGACATGAAGAACTACGGCGTGGAGTTCGCCCTGACGTATCACATCATCGACCGCAACGACTTCCGCTGGAGCGCCGACTTCAACGCCACGCGCGTGCGCAACCGGATCACGAAGCTGCACGAACAGCACAAGTCGGCGGTCGTGGAAGGGTATGGCGGCTACGCGAGCGGCTCCTACTTCTACGGCGAGGGCCTTCCGCTCTACACCCGGTACCTGAAATCCTATGCCGGCCCCGACCCGGAAACCGGCGTCTCCCGCTGGTGGAAGGACATCAAGGACGCCGAAGGGAACGTGACCGGGAAGGAGCCCACGTCCGTGTATTCCGAGGCGACCTACTACCTGGGCAACAACCCGATCCCGGAACTGTACGGCGGCCTGGGGACGAGCTTCGCCTGGAAGGGCTTCGACCTGTCCGTCCAGACCTCCTGGCAGCTGGGCGGCAAGGCCTACGACAGCGGCTATTCCTCCCTGATGACGCCTCCGGGCACCACGACGGGCGCCAACTTCCACAAGGACGTCCTGAAGGCGTGGACCCCGGAGAACACCGGCAGCGACATCCCCCGGTGGGTGTTCGGCGACACGTACGCGGCCTCCACGTCGGACCGCTTCATCACCGACGCCAGCTACCTGAACATCGAGAACATCAACATCGGGTACACGTTCCCGTCCGCCCGGGTCTCCCGGATCGGCCTCCAGTCGCTCCGGCTGTACGGGTCCTGCGAGAATGTCTGGTACTGGTCGGCCCGGAAGGGATTCGACCCGCGCGGCTCCTTCACCGGAAGCCCGTCCACGGCGAATTTCGTCCCGGTCCGGACCGTGTCCCTCGGTATCACCTTAAAGTTCTAGACGGCCATGAAGACAAGAAGATACATACTGGCTTTCGCGGCGGCCCTGCTGGCCGCGACCGGCTGCCTCCGGGAAGACATTCCCACGACCGTGGCCACCGAGCAGATGCTGGCCGAGTCCGACGAGGCCCTGCAGGGAATGCTCAACGGCATTCCCGCCCAGATGGTGACGCCGTACTTCTCGCGGAACGGCACCCGCAACTCCAACGACTACGACTTCTCCTACCCGGGCCTGATGATCATGTTCGACACCCTCGCGGGCGAACTGGTCCTCAACGGGAAGGACAACTACGACTGGTTCATGTACTGGATCCGGAACGTCTATTCCATCGGCGAAGGCTCCGACATCGCCTCCGTCCCCTGGGTGACGCTGTACAAGTACATCCGCACCTGCAACAACCTGGTGAGCATCATCGGCTACAAGCCCGACCGGGACACCAGCCAGACCATCCTGGGCCAGGCGCTCGCCTACCGGGCGTTCTGCTACCTGAACCTCGCCCGGATGTATGAGTTCAAGCCCGTGACGGACCCGTCGGTGAGCGCCTCCTACCGCAGCGACAAGGACCTCTCCGGCCAGACGGTGCCCATCGTCGTGGAGGGGATGGGCGTCGACCAGGCCCGGAACAACCCGCGCGCCTCCGTGGAGGAGATTTACGCGCAGATTTTCTCCGACCTGGACAAGGCCGAGGAGATGCTCGCGGACAAGGGCAAGGGGAACGGGGTGTTCCCGGACATCGCCGTCGTGTACGGCCTGAAGGCGCGGGCCTGGCTGGAACGGGGTTCCGCCGGGGTCTCCGGCGCCTTCGACAACGCCGCCGAGTACGCCCTGCGGGCCCTCACCGCGTTCGGCGGCTCGCCGCTCACGCAGGACCAGTGGGAGAGCCCCACGGCCGGGTTCAACAACTACACGGCCAACAGCAACTCCTGGATGTGGTACGTCCCCGTAGACGTGGACCACGTGCACAACCTGGGCAGCTTCGTCTCCCATATGTCCAACGAAGAGACCTGGACCTCCTACGGCTGGAGCTCCGCCCGCGGTATCAACAAGACGGTGTACAACCGGATTCCGGACACGGACTGGCGCAAGCACTCCTGGATCGACCCGCTCTACAACCGGTACTACGCGTACAAGGTGAACCGGGCCATCGACGGGGAACAGAACAGCACCGAAAAGGGCCTGCCGCCCTATGCGAACCTGAAGTTCCGCCCGGCCGGCGGCGACTGCGCCGGCTACAAGGAAGGCGGCGCCGTGGACGTTCCGCTGATGCGGATGGAGGAGATGTACCTGATCCGCGCCGAAGCGCTGGCGATGGCCGGCGACCTCGCGGGCGGCAAGCAGGCGCTCGTCTCCCTCGTCTCCACCCGGAACCCGCAGTATTCCTGCGACGACATCGCCACGGCCGCGGATTTCCAGAAGGAGGTCTTCTTCCAGAAGCGGGTCGAGCTCTGGGGCGAAGGATTGATCTTCTTCGACTGCAAGCGGCTCGGAACCGGCTTCCGCCTGGGCTTTTCCGGGACCAACGCCCTGGCCAAGTACCGGTACAACGTGGAGGGCATTTCCCCGACCTGGAATTTCGTGATCCCCCGGGCCGAAATCCAGGGCAACCCGGTCCTGCAGGGATACAACAATCCCGACCCGAGCAATACGTTAACCATTTGGACGGAATGATGATGAAAAAGCGCTTTTGGATATTCCTTCTCGGTGCGCTCGCCCTTTCATGCGCGCGCGAAGAAGCCTATGTTCCCGGCGAGGCCGATCCGGCCGGCTGCTACGGGGTCTATTTCCCGGAGGGACAGGGCGGTTCCTTCCTGGTGCGCCCTTCCGCGCCGCACGAATTCACCTTCAAGGCGGCCCGGACGCGCACGGACGACGCCATCACCGTTCCGGTGGTCGTGAACGCCCCGTCCGCCTTCGAGGCGGAGCCCATCCGCTTCGAGGCGGGACAGGCGGAAACCAGCTTCACGGTCCGCTTCCCCAACATCGAAGAGCAGGTGGAACAGACCTTCGACCTCCGGATCGAGGATCCGCAGTACGCCTCGCGCTACGACATGGTGCGGCACTACCTGGCCTTCTCCGTCCTCGTGGGAAAACGCAAGATCGTGCCCAACCGCCGGACCGACTGGCGTTTCCAGTACTACAGCGGCTACTACTATGCCAACACCGTCGACGGGTACTACGGCTACTTCACCGTGCCCGCCTCGGCCGGCAGCCCCTCGGATCCCGACTTTGTCCAGTCGGTCCTGGACGACTACAACGACCGGCTGGAGGAGCACTTCGCGGGAATCACGCCCACGTTCTACACGGACTACAGCACGGCCGCCTGGGCCCTCTTCACCGGCGCCCCGCACTATGGCCCCACGCCCAAGTCGTCCGGCTACACCGGTACGGAAAAGGACGTGATCGCGTTCATGGTGGGCGTCACGGAGGCTCCCTACCTGACGGGCGACTACCAGTACATCAAGTGCACGCTGGACTGATTCCGTCGTAAACGACCAAAAAGGAGGCCGACCCCATTGTTTCGGGGCCGGCCTCCTCCGTTCATAGTTTAAGTTGTTGTGTATCAATCACGCGACCATTCGAAGAGCGCGTTCTTGCACATCAGCAGCCAGTTGCCGGAAACGGTACGGCCCGAGCTGTTGAGGTATTCGTAGTACAGGCCGATCGCCGTCACCTCGTTCGTCCCCCAGTGGGACTCGCCGAACGAGCCCTTGAACTTGCCGCTGGCCTCGTCATAGACGAAGTCGATGTCCACGGAGGTCTCGGGGTCGAGGCTGCGGTAACTGTTGCCGGTGTATCCGCCGCGGAACAAGCTGGCGCTCACCAGGGTCACCTTCTGGCCGCTGGCCGTCAGGAAGTTCTCGCTGAACACGGCGCCCGCGTTCCAAGTCAGCCGGTAGTGATCGCCGTCCACCTTGGTGAGCGGGAACGTGCCGACGAGCCAGGCCTCCTTGCCGTCGATCACGCGCATCTGGCTCTCGTCCGAGAAGCGGACGGACACATGGTCCTCATCGACCTTCAGCAACTCGAAGTGGCGCTCCGTCGTGGAGGTGGAGGAGTTGCTCGTGGAGGCGTGCATGGTATAGCTGCCGAAGAACGCCGGTTCGGCGTACGGCTTCACGGCCACCTCGATGGTCCGGGCGAACCCGTTGGCGCTGGCGGAGATCTTCACGATACCCTCGGAAACGCCGGTGACATTGCCTTCGGCATCGACCGTCGCCACGGAAGGATTGTCGGAGCTCCAGGCGATCACGGCCTCCTCGGGGGCGTTGGACGGCACCTTGGTGGCGGTCAGGGTGATGGTCTTGCCCACGCGGACCGTGGCATCTTCCGGCGTGATCCGGATTCCGCGCATCGACAGCGGGCCGAACGGAGCGGCCTCGGAGAAAAAGACGCTGGAGTAGTAGTGGCCATAGTTCCCGAGCGGGCGCATCTTGAAGAAACGGGTGACGACCGGCTCGTAAAACGTCACCAGGGCCCACTGTCCTTCTGCGGGTTCGCCGAAGCTCAGCGTCCCCACGCTCGTCCAGTTCTCACCGTCATTGGAGATGAAGCATTCCGCCTCGGAGATCCAGTAGCGGGAATAGTTAGACGAAGTCAGGTACGGCACGAAGCCCACGGCGTCCAGCTGCGTCTTCTCCCGCAGGTCGAAGATCAGGTACTGATCGTAAGTCAGCTTCCCGCTGCCGTCGAACGTCGCCTTCGACCCGTACACATAGCCGGTGAAGAGGCCGTCCATCACGCGGTCCGGATAGTCGAAGGTCGTGATGATGTCCACGTCGGAGGCGATGTACCGGGTGGACTGGTCCAGGTCGGCGTCGGCCACCTGCACCAGGTGGATGATGGTGTACCGGTTGCGGATGTTCCAGGTGAACGTGTTCAGGTTCGCGCCCACTTCGGCAGGCCCGCTCACCACTTCCAGGCGGACCTTGGCGTCGGTGTACTCGGGCTGGTGGATGAGGGTCTCGTTCTCCAGCAGCACCAGCCGGATGTCCGAGGAGGACACCTTGGAACCGGCGGGAACGGTCACCTGTCCATGCCCGTCGACAAACTTCCAGGTCCCGTCCGGAAGGCCCTCCAGGGAGGCTTTCACGACGACATCCTCCGACAGCGCCCTATTCAGCTGCACGTGGAAGGAGGCCGTATCCTCGGGAATCTCCACGAACAGGGGCGTGGAGTTGTAATAGCTCTTGTAAACGTTGTTGTTGTCCAGTTCGTTCACGTACACTTTCACGGCGTCGAAGTTCTCTTCCCCGACGGGGTAAAGCGGCGTTCCGGGCTGCAGCTCTTCCTGGCAGGACACGAAGGCGACGCAGGCGGACAACAGGATCGATATCGCTTTTTTCATAAGGCAGGTCTCGTTTATTTACCGTCAATCCGGACGTCCTTCCGCCACTGCGGGGCGCCGTCCCAGGCATGGGCGCGGGCCAGGCCCGCCTCGCCGCCCATCGAGGAATCGGCGAAGTCGCCGCCTTCTCCCTCGTTGAACTTGTAGTAGCACAGGAGGCCTTCGGTGGAAGGGTCGCAGGAATACATGTTGTTCTGGATCTCGGCCTGGCTGCGGGCCACCTTCCAGAAACGCATCTCGGCGAACATGGCGTTGGCCCTGAAGTAGGTCGTGCGGCACATGCTGAAGTTGGCGGGGCGGTCGCCGGAGGGGGCGGAGAGGGTGTAGGTGCGGCCCTCCACGTCCAGTGTGTTGTCCAGCTGGCCGTTCACGTACAGGGCCACCTGGGAGCCGTCGCACACGAAGGCGATGTGGTACCAGGTGTTCTGGGAGAACATCGTCTGGCTGTTCATCTGGGTGCCCTGGGTCTTGATCTGCAGCACGCGGCCGTCGATCGGGGCGTCACCGAAGCGGATGTAGATCTCCTGGTCGGCCGCGATGTTGAAGATGTACTGGTTGTTCAGCTGGCCGAGGCCTTCGCCGAGCCGGTCCATGTTGATGTTCGTCTCCCAGGTCCACTGGGTGAAGCTCTCGGCCGATCCGTTGAAGAGGCCGTACACGGCGGTGTCGTAGTTGATCACGGGAACGTCCTGGATGGGGATGCGGTCCAGCACATAGACCATCGAAGAGGCCGAGCGCAGCATCTCCACCTTGCCGTCCCGGCTGTCTGCGACGATGGGGAGGGCGTATTTCTGGCCGGAGAGGACCATCTCCTCCGTCAGGGGCTTCACGTGCACCCGGACGGACGGGGAGATGGACTGCCCCTTCGCCACGGTGACCTCGGTGATGGGATTGTCCTCCGCATCGGTCAGGGAATAGAAGCCCTCCGGAAGCGGGACATAGGTGGTGGACTTGCGGTTGTTGAAGGCCGTGAGGCCGGGCTCGTCCTTGCGGAGCGAGAACGTGCAGTCCTCGGCCGCCGGGTCGGACAGGCGGATGCTGGCGTCCACGAAGACCTCCTCGTTGCCCAGCGTGACGGTCTGGGAGGCATAGGACAGGGTCTGGGTCTGGGCAATGAAGGCCACGCCCGTACCCGTGCCGGAGAGCGGGGTGTACACGGCTTCGTGGCAGGAGGCCACGGAGACGAGGACGGACGCCGCCGCGATGAGCTGGATCAGTTGCTTTTTCATCGTCGTAAGGGATTAATAGATACGGGGATTCATTAGTTGGATGGCCTCGCGCAGCCAGGGATAGGTCCCTTCCTTGCCGGGCACCTTGTATTCATACTCCATGTGGTAGGTCCCGACGCCGCCCTTGCGATAGACGTTGCCGTCGGCATCGGTGGGCTGCCACAGGGCCATGCCCTTCAGGGAAGGGACGGAGTCGCCGTTGGGACGCTTGAACTCGGAGCCACCCTTCTGGGCATAGGCCTCGAAATTCTCGCAGACAATGAGCTTGTTCGCCACCTGCTCGGCCGTGAGGTACGGCGCGCCGGTTTCGGGATTGGTCTGGGTCCAGTGGCGCACCTGGTTCCGGTAGCGGTTGTTCAGGCCGTCCTCGCTGTACGACCCGTAGGCCTGGAGGATGAAGTAGTCGAAGTATTCCGCATATTTGGCGTCCATGGCCTCGGGCTCGCCGTCGATCACCAGGAGCTTGCCCTTGCCAGCCTTCGGGCCAAGCTCGGTCGCGAGGGTGTTCACGAACGCTTCCATGACCTCGGGGCCGGCCCGCCACAGTTCCTTGTCCGTGGGGAAAGGCTGGGCGTAGCTGGGCTCGGCATCCAGGTCGAAGCCGTCATAGTCGTATTTGGCGATCGTGTCCAGCAGGGCCTGGGCATATTTCCGCGTCGCGGCCACATGCTCGTCCATCGTGGTCCCCCAGCCCCAGAATTCGTGGCGCCAGTTTTCGCCGGCGTAGTCCGCCGGGGCGGGCGGGGTGATCTGGTCGCCGATGTCGAAGACCAGGAAGCACACCAGGGCCTTGGTGCCCTTGAGTTCCCGGACCTTCTTCAGGTCGGCCAGCTTCTCTTCGCTCGGACCGGCCCAGCCGCCCCACATGGACACGAAGTCCACGCTGTCGGGCAGGCCCATCATCGAGTTTTCCAAAGAGGCGCCGGTGCCGGTCCAGTTGCCGAACCAACCGAAGGCAACTGAATGATCGGAACCCTTGTAGGCACGCAGCGCCTCATAATACGCTTCGCTCTTGACCAGCTCCGTGAGCTGGATGGGGTGTTGTACCCGGGTTTCTGTCCATTTCTCGCAGGCGCTCAGCAGCAGGAGGCAGGCGCCCAGGGTCAGAATGATTCGATGTATGCTTTTCATACGCTGTCGATTAAGGGATTAACGCTGCCACCACATCTTGGTCATGTAGTCGTCGGCCCCGCCCAGCAGCGCCAGGGCGGCCTGGTAGTTGTCCCGGTTGTTGACGGCTTCCTTCGGGTCGAAGGGGACGCGGTTCGGGACGTCGGCGCCGGTGACGGCGGCCGGGGAAAGGGCGAACACCTTCGGATAGCCGGTGCGGCGGAGTTCCGCCCAGGCCTCGTCGCCGTAGGGGAACATCGCCAGCCACTTCTGGGTGATGATGCGCTCGAGCTTGCGCTCGTCGGTGTCACCTTCGCGCCAGGCGATGGTGATGTCGCTCACGCGGGAGTAGGCCGAGCGGCCGAAGCCGCCGTCGGCATTGGCATAATTCGCCTGCAGGGAGGTCTGGTCGGCGAGGTAGGCGTCGATGCCGGAGGCGCCCCACTGCTCGAAGGAGGCGCGGACGCCTTCCTCATACAGATGCTGGGCGGTCCCGCCCATGTTCCAGCCGGCGAGGGCTCCCTCGGCGCGGCAAAAGTACATTTCGGCGGCGGTCATCCACACGCCCGGGGTGGACGCTTCAACGTTGGCGGCGGAATACAGGCCCTTGGCCACGGAGTTGTCGCCGATGGTGGCGGAGGCCGGGCAGCCGATCACGGCGCGGGGGCCTGCTGTCGCCGTGGGCTTGAAATAGAGCGTCAGGCGCGGGTCGCCGAAGCCGGTGAGGTAGGATTCGATATCGGCGCAGGCGCGGCTGTCGCCCCACTCCACGGACGTCTTGTACTGGCCGTTGGGCTGGAAATCGGTCGCGCAGTTGTCGGCGTTGGCGGTCATCACCCCCTCCTGGACGGCGGATTCCGCCACGGCCTTCGCCGTCTGGGGATCGGCGAACCGCATGCGGACGGCCATCCGCAGCCGCAGGGAGTGGCCGTAGGTCACCCACTGGGCCATCCGGCCACCGTACACGCGGTCCTTGGCGGCGACGCCCATCACCAGAGCGGGATCGGCCTTCACCATCGGCCCCAGGATGCCCAGGGCGTGGTCCAAGTCAGCCAGGAGGCTGGAATAGACTTCCTTCTGGGAAGCATAGGTCCCGTCGTCGCTGATCGGGAAGGGACCGTAGGTGTCGGTGAGGCGCAGCAGGGCCGCGGCACGGACGATCTGGGCCCAGCAGTAGAAGGGGTTATCCTTCTCCACCCGGCGCGCGAGTTCACGCATCGCGGTGGAAACCTTCGGAAGGCAGTCGCGGAACGGATAGGCCGCCCAGCCTTCCGGCGCGTTCATCCGCTGGAAGTTGTTGTTCCAGTTGGGCTGGGTATGGGTCATGTACCGGCCGCAGTAGTTGCCGATCAGGTCCACGTTCATCTGCCAGGTGTTCTCCTGCTCGGGGAAAGCCTGGTCCTCCAGGGCCTGGATCTGGGACATCAGGACCCAGCCGTCCCGGTTCATCTCTTCGTCATTGGTCCGGCCGCCGGGGCGGTTGATCTGCTCGAACAGGTCCGAGCAGCCCGCGAGGGCGAGGAGGGAGAGTGCGAAAACAAGTATCTTTTTCATGATCGTGCCCGTTTAGAATTTCATTCTCACATTGAAACCGAAGGAGCGGAGGCTCGGCTGCATGAAGTAGTCCACGCCCTGGTAGTAGGTGCCTGTGGAGGCCACCGACTCGGGATCGAACGGAGCGCGCTTGTAGATCATCAGGAGGTTGTTGCCGGTCAGGCCGACGTACAGGTTCCGGCCGCCCAGCCACTTGGCCGGGAAGTGGTAGCCGATGTGGGCCTCCTGCAGGCGGACATTGGTCGCGTCGTAGATGTAGTTCTGCCAGATGGGAGCTTCGCCGCCCACCACGGAATAGAACTGCTCGGCGGTGATGGTGCCGGTGTTCACCGGATAGCCGCCGGCGGCGCGCAGGTCGGCCGACGCCTTGGACACGCCGTACGCGTCCAGGATGGCCTGCGTCTGGGAAATCACGATCCCGCCGAGCCGGGCGCTCACCAGGAAGCCGAGGTTCACCCCAGCGAGGGTGAATTCGTTGTTCCAGCCCAGGTTGCCCTTGGGCAGGACGGACCCGCGGAAGATGGGATTGTCGCTGAGGGTCTTCCGGATGATGTTGCCGTTGGCGTCCAGCGCGGCGTTGCCTTCCTGGTCCTGCTCGAAGGTCGTGTAATCGTACATGTCGCCCATCGTGCCGCCCTGTTTCAGGATCACGCCGATGCCGTTCAGGCCGCCCTTGGCGATGATCTTGTCCGGATTCTCCGGGTCCAGGGTGACGATCCTGTTGCGGTTCATGGAATAGGTGAAGTTGGAATCCCAGCCGAAGCGCGCCCATTTCTTGTGGACGCCCACGGAGAGCTCCAGGCCGATGTTCTGGACGTTACCCGACTGATACAGCTCCTGGGAGTAGCCGGTGCCCGCGGAAACGGGCCGGTACAGCGTCTGGTTGTAGGTGTTGGACTTGTACCAGGTGGCGTCCAGGGTCAGGTCGCCGCCCAGCCACTGGGACTGGAGACCCGCCTCCCAGGAGTTGGTGCGCTCCGGCAGGAAGGTCTCCGGGTACTTGGTCGTGGACGCCTGGTAATCGTAGTTGCTGGAGGAATAGCTCCAGTTCCAGGGCGACGACACGTTCACCGGGATCGGGGAACCGACGGAAGCCCAGCTGCCGCGCACCTTCAGGTAGCTCCACCACTCGGGGAGGCGGAACATCTGCGACAGGATGGCGGAAAGGCCCACGGACGGATAGAAGAACGCGTAGTTGGACGTGTTGGACAGGGCGGAATCCCAGTCCTCGCGGCCGGTGAGGGTCAGGTAGAGCATGCTCTTCCAGCCCAGTTCCACATTGGCGAACACCGCGATGGTGTTGTGCAGCGTGAGCGTATAGGACGGCCGGTTGTCGTTGTGCGGCGTCCGGTGGTCGATGGCGGTCGGCGAGAAGATGTTGGACGGGCCGCGGAGACCGCCCTGGAAGCCGTTCACCTCATAATTGGTCAAGGCGTAGGAGGTGCCCAGGTTGGAGGAAAGGGAGAAGTCCTCCCAGGTCTTGTTCACATTGGCCATCACGTCGCCGTAGAATGACCGGTCGTCGGTCCGGGTCCAGGCGTAGAAGCCGTACGGGGAGCCGGCCGTGAACAGGGTGTGGGTGGAAGCGTAGCGCTGGTTCTCGCCCTTGGAGACGGCGTCGTCCCAGCGGACGCGGCCGGTGATGTCCAGCCACTGGGCAGGCTGGTACTTCAGCGAGCCGGACACCATGTAGCGGCGCTTGTCGTTCGTGCGGTTCATCCGCAGGGCCACCCAGTAGGGGTTCTGCTTGTACAGGTCGTTGCCGTAATTCCAGTTCTGGACATGGATCTGGCGGGAGGAATCCCAGATCTCGAAGGTCCGGACCGCGTTGAAATCCTCCCCGCGCGGGAAGAGATAAAGACCGGTCAGCGGATTGAAATACTGGCCCTGGGCCATCATGTTGGCGTCTTTCTCCTTCGTGAAGCTCAGGGAGAAATCCAGCGTGAGCTTGTCGTCCAGCATGGACGTCGTGTTGCGGAACGCGGCGTTGTAGCGGTCATAGGTGTTGCCTGCGATGATACCGCGCGCGTTGTCCGTGCCCAGGGAAAGGTAGGTCTGGTTCTTCTCCGTGCCCGTGGTGAGAGCGACGCTGTTCTGGATGTCGTAGCCCGTCTGGAAGAAACCGCGCGGGTCGAAACCGGTGCCGGTTCCTTCCGCGCCCCAGGACATCGTTTCGCCCGGGCGGTTCCCGTACGTGTTCTGGAACTCCGGCATGATGAACGCATGGGAGAAGGAGGTGTTGTTGGACAGGTTCACGGTCACCTTGCCTTCCCGCCCCCTCTTGGTCGTGATCATGATCACGCCCTGGGCGGCGGAGGAGCCGTACAGGGCGGCGGCCGCCGGGCCGGAGAGGACGGAGATGGACTCGATGTCCTCGGGGTTCAGGTCCGCGATGCCTTCCGATCCCGGAGGATTGGAATAGATACTGCCGGTCTCGCCGTTGTTCCGGTTCGTGACAGGGACGCCGTCGATCACATAGAGGGCCTGGTTGGACTGCTCGATGGACTTGGGGCCGCGCATCACCACGCGGGTGGCGCCGCCCACGCCCGCGGAGGACGTGTTGATGTTCACGCCGGCCACCTTGCCGGCGAGGGAGCTCATCACGTTCGTGGACTTGACCGTGGTCAGGCTGCCGGAATCGACTTTCTGGACATTGTAGCTGAGCGCCTTGGTGGCGCGCTTGATGCCGAGCGCCGTGACCACGACTTCGTTCAGGACGTCCGTGTCCTCGGTGAGGACCACGTCGATGACGGACCTGCCTCCGACCGGGACGGTCTGGGAAGCCATGCCGATGTAAGAGAACTCCAGGACGGCGTCCGGCGCCGCGACGATCTCGTAGCGGCCGTCCAGGTCGGTGGTCGTCCCCCGGTTGGTGCCGGCGATCACGACACCGGCTCCGATGAGCGGCTCTCCGAACCCATCCCGGACAGTCCCCGTGACCGGGGCCTGCGCCCTCAGGTCCTGCCCGGCCAAGGCCAGGCAGGCGAGGAGCAGTCCCAGCAAGGAAGATCTAACTGCAGTAGGTTTCATCATAGTTGTTGAGGTATTTGATTGATAAGTGGTTCCACGTTCCGTGCGCGCCTTATTTATTCTTATGTCGCAGTAATTCGGGGCAAATTTATACATATTTCAATCAAATACAAAATATTTTTACATTTTATGTTGTTTATATTGATTCATTAATTTATTATTGAATTAATTAGCGGTGGGGCCGAGCACAAAAAAAGCCCGCGCTCTTTCGAGCCCGGGCTCTGGATCTGAAGGGGAACCCTACTTGAGCGTGCCGTTCTCGGCGGCCTTGATCATGTTCTCGTTGGCGGAGATGTAGATCTCGACGCGGCGGTTCTGGGCGCGGCCTTCGGCGGTGCTGTTGTCAGCGACCGGATCGTTGAAGGAGTGGCCCTCGGCGACGATGCGGCTCTTCGCGATGCCCTTGTTCTGGAGGTAGTTGGACACGGCGTTGGCGCGGTTGTCGGACACCTTCTGGTTCGCCTCGGCGGAACCGACGTTGTCGGTGTGGCCCAGGACGGTGATGTCGGTGTCGGGCAGGTCGGCCATCTCAGCCGCGAACTTGTCGAGGTTCTTCTTGGCGTCGGCCTTGAGGGTAGCCTTGTTGAAGTCGAAGAGGATACCGCTGTCGAAGGTGACCTTGATGGCCTTGAGGCCGTTCACATCCTCGACGGTCTCGACCTGGGCGTTCTCGAGGGCGGCCAGTTCTTCGGCCTTCTTGTCCATCTTGTTGCCGATGATGGCGCCGGTGCCACCGCCCACGGCGGTACCGATGGCCGCGCCGATGGCGGCGCCCTTGCCGTCCTTGCCGATCAGATAGCCGAGGCCGGCGCCGATGGCGGCGCCTGCGCCGGAGCCGATGAGGGAGCCCTTACCGGTGTTGGAAATGCCGCAGCCGGACAGAAACATGGTTCCGCAGAGGAACATCAGAACGAATTTCTTCATATCAGATAAATGGTTTAAATGGTTATTGCCGTTTCGTTTAATCGTTCAAAATTATCGTTTTTTTCGGTTTTCCGCAAATTTTTCGTTTCGTTTGATGCAAGGTTCGGGCCAATCCCGGATTATCTTATCGGTTTATAACTGATTGAAAATGATGAAACAGACGATACTTCTTGCACTTACGGGCCTGCTGGGCCTGGTTTCCTGCTCGGTCTACGACGTGAGAATGGGCGAGGTCGACGGGATGTATTCCATGGACAAGATGGCGGGCGCCGGGCCGGCAGGGATGTCGAACGGCGGCCAGGGCCGGCCGGGCGGCAAGGCCGGCGTCCTCACGGCCGGCGAATGGAACGACCTGGACCACTGGGACTTCTGGAGCGGACTGATGGGGTCGCAGGACTACGGCGGGATGTCGGCGTACTGGCGGATGTACACGCCGCGCCGGGTGGCCGTCCGCGTCGCGGACGCCGCCGGCAAGCGGCTCCCCGCCCTTCGCATCACCCTGGAACAGGACCGGAAGGTCCTCTGGAGCACGCTCACCGACAACCAGGGTGAGGCGGACCTCTGGATCGACCCGTTCCACGCCCAGGCCGGCACGGACAACCTCGTCCTCACCATCGACGGAAAGCCCCAGGCATCGGCCCCGAAGCTCTCCCCCTGGAATGTCCAGCAGGAGGAGGCCGAAGTGAACTTCTACATCATCGACAAAGCCCATACGGCGGAAAAGCGCGCCGACATCGCCTTCATCGTAGACGCCACCGGCTCCATGAGCGACGAGATCGACTTCCTCAAGAAGGACCTCGTGGACATCCTGGACCGCGCCAAGGGCGGCGTGGGCGAAGTCGAACTCCGCACCGCCGCCGTCTTCTACCGCGACGAGCAGGATGAGTACGTGACCAAGTTCTCCCCCTTCACGGACGATTACCGCAAGACCATCCAGTACATCTCCATGCAGTATGCCGACGGCGGCGGCGACCTTCCGGAAGCCGTCCACACGGCCCTGGAAGCCGGCCTCCAGAACCTCGCCTGGAACACCTCCGCCCGCGCTCGCATCGCCTTCCTCGTCCTGGACGCTCCCGCCCATCAGGACCACCAGGGCGTCGTGGAAAGCCTCCAGGCCTCCATCCGCGAATACGCCAAGCAAGGCGTCAAGCTCATCCCCGTCTTCTGCAGCAGCCCCTCCAAGGAATGCGAGTTCATGTGCCGCTTCTTCTCCGTCCTCACCGGCGGCACCTACGTCTTCCTCACCGACGACAGCGGTGTCGGCGGCGACCACCTCGAAGCCTCCGTCGGCGACTTCCAAGTCGAACCCCTCAACGACCTCCTCGTCCGGCTCATTGCGAAGTATATCGGGTAGGATCCGGCATTCCGAGCGGAGCGCCCTTGTCATTCCGAGCGGAGCGCCGCGAAGTCGAGGAATCTAAAAAAATTGCAAAAATATTTGGAGTTTCAGAATTTTGCCGTATCTTTGCAGTCCCGTTCAGCAAGAACGGATCTTTGAAATACTGCGGAAATAGCTCAGTTGGTAGAGCACGACCTTGCCAAGGTCGGGGTCGCGAGTTCGAGTCTCGTTTTCCGCTCAAGAAACTCAAAAACGCCTCGCAGCAATGCGGGGCGTTTTTTGTTATGTCCTGGCTTGGCTCGTTTGCGCTGCTCGGCTCCTGTACAAGTCTGGCTTGTACAGGAAAGCATCGGCAGAACGACGATTCCATGTACAAGTCTCGCCGATTTGGTCGATTATCCGCCTGATTCCGGAAGGCTTGAGCAGAAAACCTCGGCCAGATGCGCATTTTGGCGTACGAGCGAGACTTGTACATCGCTTCATTGACTCCGCCGGACAGATTCATCTCGAAGAAACCGGCATCGCACTCCTCCCCAGTGTTGATGAATATGAGATTGTGAAGTAACGCTATTGGAAAAAGGGCTCGTGCCCTTTTTCTTTCCGGCCAATTGACTTATCTTTACACCGATAAATCGTAATTCCCGCCTGAGTATGAAACGATACGAAAGCACCCTTATATGCCTTCTCCTATGCTTGTGTATGAATGCACAGGAGTTTGAGCCCAAAGAGTATAATGGGATGCTTTATCAGGAGTTGGCAAGCCATGTCATAGATAAAGAAGACGCAGCCATGGTAATCTATCTTCATGGCAGGCATGCCAGCGGGGACGATAACCGGAAACAACTTTCTCAAGCAGGCGTTCAGGCCATTGCCCGCTATCTTAAAAAGAATCACGTTTCTGCCTATTTTCTCGTTCCTCAATGTCCGGAAGACCGAGAGTGGGATGGACGTGACGGCAAAGCCGTATATACGGACAGTGTGGAGGACCTGATCACCCTGTATATGAAAACAAAGTACATCGATGTGTCCCGAATCTATATCTGCGGTGCATCAATGGGAGCCTGCGGCGTTTGGAAACTCCTGAAAGATAATCCCAAACTGTTCACAGCGGCAATCATTGCTTCCGGTCAGGCGCAGCGTGCCTATCCTTCAGACTACACCGGGATTCCGCTATATGTCACCGTGGGCTCGGAGGAGAGGAGTTATGAGGCCCTGAAGTGGTTTTCGTCAGAAATTGAAAAGGCCGGAGGGATGGTTCAATTTGATGTTCTTCTCGGGCAGCGTCATCGCGATGCGTGTGATAATGCATTTACTTCAAAGCGTCTCAAATGGCTTTTTTCGCAGGAAAAAGGCCTCAAGTAAATTCGAGTTACTTTATCGGCCTCTCACCAACTCCGGCAAGAAAAGTAAAGCCCCTCGACCCCAATCCATTCTCGGGCGGAAACTCTATCGTGAAGGGAAAGAGATTGAGCAATATAGTGTGATTGGGAGATAATCGCTATATTTAGGCCGGAAAATCAAAGAAGACAACGTGATACGGATGGACACAGGGTAGTGCAAAGTCCCCGCCGGCTTAATCCTCGCTTTTGAAGTAATTCCGTCACGTCGTCTTGGGGCAAGTCTGGCAGGAGGTCATCTGGCCTCCTGCCAGACTTGCCCATTTTAATCATTTCTTGTCTGTTGCAAAGGATTCCAGCGTGGAGACCTGCTCCCGAGTGACTTCATGGAGAGGATACTCGATTCCCTGCGAGAAGTCGGCATAATCAAAGAATCGGGCAAGCCGTAGGTCTTCATCTTTACGATAGTAGACTTCCACAAGGGCGCCGCCCGGCTGCGGGGAATGCAGGTCGAGGGTTTCCAGTTTTCCTTCCAAATAGGCAAGGATCTCGGCTTTGTTGTCCCGGGGAAGAGAGATTTCCTGCAGCCGATAGAGGCCTTTGCGGTCTTCAAGCCGATAACCGTGTCGGTAGAAAGGAAGCATCATCGCGCCACAAAGCAGAATCACGACTCCCAGACCGCCCCATCCTTCTCCCAGAAGGAAGCAGGCGGCTCCTGCCGCAAAGATAACCGCCAGGACGGCGATGTCCTGCGGCAGGAACGTTTTCTTTACCTGCGGGTTTTTCATAGTTTAGTGATGATTTGATCGGCTTTCGGGCCGCGTAATTCAACGATGCCCGTAGCGGGCTCATAGGTGTAATTGGAGAAGTCGAAGAGTTGAGCGTAGGCGACGGGCGCGGCCGCATTGTAGTAAACTTCCAGGCGGATGATGCCACCGTTGATGCTGGTATTCACATCGGGTTCGACATCTTTGCCCTCCAGGAAGCCTTTGAGGGAGTCCCTGCAGGAGTGTGCCACATCGAGGGCTTTCTTCTGAAGGACGATGTCTTCTCCTTCGCGTTTATAGCCGCCTTTAAAGAACAGCAGCATCAGGATGCCGCAGAAGGCGAGGAGAATTCCGAGTCCGGCGTTGATGAAATAGAGGCCGATGCCGGCGGCCAGTACAATGGCAGATATGATTAGGTCCTTTTTGGTGTGAACCTTTTTTGAATTTGATTTGCATGATTATAAGTTGATAAACAAATAAGTGTAATAGGCTCCGAAAACCAGGAGCATCAGTGCGCCTTCCCAGCGGTCGATCCGCTCTCTTCGGCCTGTGTAAGCCCAAAGGAGCAACAGGATCATACTTAGCGTGAGAACCAAAGCATCGACATATGTCACAGATGCTAAGGAAAGCGGTGTAATGAGGGCAGATGAGCCCAGAATCAGGAGGATATTGAAGACGTTAGAACCAAGGATGTTGCCGAGGGCCAGTTGGTCCCGTCCTTTGAGGGCGGCCACGAGACTGGTGGCCAGTTCCGGGAGTGATGTGCCTCCGGCCAGGATCGTAACGGCGATGAACTTGTCGCTGACACCGAGCATCCGAGCTAGATTCGTGGCAGAATTCACGAACAGATTGCCTCCGAATATCAGTCCGGAGAGCCCGGCAAGGACCATGAGAATGGCTATCCACAGTTTCCGGGGCTTGGATTCAGCTGCATCTTCTGCGGGTTTGCCGGTTACGAATGAATGGACGATATAGCCAGCGAAAATGGCAAGGAGCAGCGCACCTTCCCAGCGGGAAAGACTGTCGGCCTGGCCGATGCCCCAAAGTGTGCGGTTCAGGCCTATCGCCAGATAGAGAACCGTAACAGCAAGCGTAAGCGGGATATCCTTCTTGCGGTTGTCCTGAGTCATAGTGACCGGGCATAACAACGCCGTAAGGCCCAATATAAACAGGACATTGAAGATATTGGAGCCGATAACATTGCCGACGGCGATATCGGCATTCCCCTCCAATGCGCCCGTGAGGCTTACCACCAGTTCCGGACACGAAGTTCCGAAGCCCACGATAGTAAGGCCGATTACAAATTCACTGACGCCGGCCCTCCGGGCAATGGAGGAGGCGCCTTCAACAAGCCAGTCAGCACCCAGGACGATAAGCCCCAGGCCGACCAGCAGCCAGATAATTGTCATGATGGTTGTTCTGATTATTAGATAACTGTCCGATTGTCAAAAGAGCATTGACAATCTGCTATAGCCGGAGGCTGCAAATGGAAAACAGGTATCTATCAGAAATATACATTCCCGCCTGATGCACGATTGATTGGGCGAGGAATGGATGTAAATGGTTGTTATCAATGATTTTTCCACCTTTGATGATTCGAAAAGTGGAGCGTACCTGAGGTGAGGTCCGTTTTCCGGACTGGGTGACACGGATCGAAACAGAATTAGAATTGCCACCTCCTGCAAAAGTATATCCTTGCGCAGCCGTTATGCAGAGCTCCCTGTTTTGGGTATAATCTGCAGTCTTCTCTGTTGACTGACTTTCGGATACACTGTACCGCCCATTATCCTGTGAACTCGTATTAACTACCTCTGTTCTTCCTCCGGAGAGGAAGGAGAGTAGAAAGGATAATATGAGTACAACGAGTTTCATGCAGTGCAAAGATAGCAAAAACGCGCAAAAAAGTATTGGGCGTTCCCGGAATATCTGCGGAATAAAAATTGCAGTGGATTCTGGCAGATGAAGATTCTGACACTTTTCCTTGCGCTGTTTCTGACCTTGCTGCCGGAAAGTGCTCCTTTTGTCAGTTATTCCCAGGGACAGGATATCTGTCTTGAAGAGGTGGACGATGTGGAAGAGGAGGCCGTCATTCGTATTCCCCAACGGATTCCGAAAAAGATTCTCACGGCAACCGATGCCTTTTCCCCGGAGATCAAGCCCGCATCCATTCAGAATCTCACATTTCATCTCATCCATTTCTGTTTTGAAAGGCAATGGCTGAAAGCGTGTCTGCTTCGGCTATAGACTGAATCCTACTTTCAGGAGGATTCAAGTCATTCTTTCAAAACAACTTATATGGATTTAACAGCAATCATCACCTCTTTGCTGACACTCCTTGCAGGAATCGGTGTATTCCTGATTGCGTGTCAGATGATGAGCTCGAATCTAGAAGCGGCGAGCTCGGAAAAACTGAAACTGCTCTTTTCGAAAGCTTCCAACAGCAAACTGATGGGTGTCGGAATCGGCGCGCTGGGGACGGCGGCCATCCAGAGTTCCGGCGCCACCACGGTCATGACCATCGGCTTTGTCAATGCCGGTATCATCTCCCTGGCGCAGGCCGCGACCATCATCTATGGCGCCAACATCGGTACCACAGTGACGGCGCAGATTGTCGCCCTGGGTATGTTCGGGGGCAATTCCCTGTCCACGAGCGTCATCTTCTCGGCCTTCGCCGGCCTGGGCGCCTTCCTGAGCATTTTTGCCAAAAAGAGCGGTTCCAAGACCCTGGGCGGCATCCTGGCCGGCTTCGGCCTTCTGTTCGTGGGCCTGGAACTCATGAGCGGATCAATGGAACAGTTCGCCGCCCTGGACGGCGTCAAAACATTCCTCGCCGGAATCGGAAATCCCCTCCTGCTCGTCCTGCTGGGCGCTGTCTTCACGGCCATCATCCAGAGTTCCTCCGTGATGACCTCCATCGCGTTGGCGATGGTGGTGACCGGGCTCATCGGCATCGACCAGGGCATCTACCTGACGATGGGCTCCAACATCGGCTCCTGCGTGGTCGCGGTCATCGCGGGCGTCACCAGCGGAACGAATGCTAAGCGCACCGCCCTCATCCACTTGCTGTTCAACTGCTCCGGCGTGGTCCTGTTCCTGCTGGCAGCCCTGGTCCTGGGGTGGTTCGATGTCTCTTACGGAGGCCTGTTCGAGCGGCTGTTCCCCTCGGCTCCCCAGGTGCAGCTGGCGATGTTCCATACATTCTTCAACGTCGTGACGGTGGCCGTGATGCTGCCCCTGACGGGCGCGCTGGTCGCGCTGGTGATCCGGATGATCCCGGAACGCACCGTCCCCAAGGATCGCGAGTTCTCCCTCCGTTATGTGGACGAGAATATGCTCCGGACCCCTCCTGTGGCCGTTTCCCAGGTCAAACGCGAGATTCTGCGGATGGCCGATATCGCCCTGGAAAACGTGGACCGCGCGCTGGATATGGCCGTGCAGCTGGACTTTGCCGATAAAAACCTTTTCGACCGGGACGAACGGCAGTTGGACTTCATCAACCGCGAGCTGGTTGGTTTTGTCGTCCGGCTCAGCGGCCGGAGCGGTCTGGGCGAAAAGGACAGGACGTACCTCTCCGGCACTTACCGCAGCATCCGGGACCTGGAACGGATCGGGGATTATGCCGAGAACATCGTCGAATATGCGACCGTTCTGGCCGATACGTCCCAGCAGTTCTCCGACGAGGCCAAATACGAAATCAGCCAGTTGAAGAAGCTGCTGCACCAGTTGTATGCCCATGCGATGGATGCGTATCAGAATGAAAGCCTGGAGTCCCTGCGCGAAGCCAACTTCATAGAGGAGGAAATCGACGACTACACCAAAGAAATGGAAGACGGGCACATCGCCCGTATGGAGAAAGGCATCTGTACACCTTCCGTCGGGGCGCAGTATCTGGAACTCTCCTCCAATGCAGAGCGTATCGCTGACCATATGATCAATATTGCCAAATCAATCAAATCACTTAAAGCAACCAAATCATGAAAATGTTTACAAATCTTTTCGCGGTCATGACCCTCGTGTCCGCCGCCACATTACTCGTTTCATGCAAAGACGCCATTATGACCACCGACAAACTGCCCGAAGCGGCTCAGTCCTTCATAAAGGAATACTTTCCTGAGAATACCGTCTCCTATGTCAAAAAAGACAGTGAACTCACCAAAACAACCTATGAGGTCGTGTTTCAGGACGGTACCGAGATTGAATTCGACGGCAAGGGACAGTGGGACAAAATCGACTGCAAACGGACGGCCGTACCTGCCGCACTGATTCCCGCCGCCATCGCCGATTATGTCCGGCAGAGTTTCCCGGGCCAGGTCATCGTCAAGATTGACAAAGAGACTTTGGGGCATGAGATTGAACTTGCCAGCGGACTGGAACTCAAGTTTGATAAAAAAGGCAAGCTGGTCAACGTTGATGACTAGCGTTGGCACCAGGCTTTCTATCGTCCATGACCTCCGGCATAAATACATTTTGGGGCAGTTCATGGCGTCTTTTCCTTTGCCTTGTGTCTCTTTATGTCGCTTTCCCTATACGTCCTGAAAAGCCACGAAAGTTTCACCTATGTTTCACCTGATGTCTTTTCGGTTTCTCATAAATCATTGATTGTCAATATATTACAAGAAATAGTTCAAGTCTCGTTTTCCGCTCCGAACGCCTCGCAGCAATGCGGGGCGTTTTTGTTTGTGGCCGGGTGCTGGTCTATGCGTTTGGGCCAACTCGCACCAGTCAATTCATTCCGGCCAGGCTTGCACACTGCAGCAGTGTACACGAATCCCTTCTTAGAAACCGTCTTCTTTGTACACATCGGCAGCGTACAAATCCAAGCGCCTTCCGTTGGAACAACTATAACAAATCGGCGTAAAACTATATAAAATTGTTGTACAACTAAAAATTTTAGTTATATTTGCAAAAAAAAGAATTTCCCGTCATGAAACGACTCACGAAGAAAGAAGAGATTATCATGAACCATTTCTGGGAGAAAGGGCCCTTGTTTGTCAGGGAGTTACGCGATCTTTACCCGGAACCTAAACCGCAATTCACTACGCTTTCCACGCAGGTTCGCAAACTGGAGGGAGAAGGGTTCATCGACCACAAGGATTACGGGCCCACTTATCAGTATTTCGCAAAGGTGACCAGGGAAGAGTACAAAAGCCGTTCGCTCGTCGGGCTTATCGACAAGTATTTTGACAACTCCTTCATCAACGCCATCTCTGCCCTGGTGAAAGAAGACAAGGTTTCGGTGGATGAGCTGAAGGAACTCATCGACCTGATTGAAAAAGGGAAATAGTCATGCTTCCCTTCCTCATATACGAAGGCAAGGTCGCCATCGTTCTGGCTGTCTTCTCCCTGTTCTATCGGCTCCTGCTGAAGAGGGAATCTTTCCATCGACTGAACCGGGTGGTTCTGGTGGGGATGATGCTCGTCAGCTTCCTGCTGCCGATGTGCGTCATCACCATCCATAAGCCGATGGAGATGGCGTCGCAACAGATTCCGGAAGAGGTCTCGTCAATAGCCGGAATCGCAGGAACCGCATCGGGAGCCTGGTGGCCGATGGCTTTGTCCATCCTGTTTTTCGTCGGCGTTGTCTTCGTGCTCGCCCGCGAGTTGGTGTCGATCCTATCCGTCCTCCGCATTATCCGGCAGGGCGAATGTGTGCAGGAGGAAGACGGATGCAAAATCATCATCACAAACCGGGATGTCGGTCCGTTCAGCTGGATGAAATATATCGTTCTGTCCAGGCAAGACTGGGCGAGTCCCCACGAGTCTATCATCACGCACGAAAAAGCGCATATCCATTATAGACACTCCATCGATCTGCTTTTGATAGACATCCTCTCGGCATTCCAGTGGTTCAATCCTGCCATTTGGGTGCTCCGTATGGATCTTCAGGAACTCCATGAGTATGAAGCCGACGACGCCGTGCTCCGGAGTGGCGCCAATCTCAAGGAATATCAATACCTGCTTGTCAAGAAAGCTGTCGGCAAGAGCGGCTACTCAGTTGCCAATAGTTTCAACCATAGTATCCTTAAAAACCGAATTACTATGATGTCAAAAACCAAATCCACACTCACTAGAGGATTGCGGGTATTATGGCTTATTCCGCTTATGTGCATGTGCATAGGCCTGCAGACGCAGACCGTCTATGATGATTTGCCCATTCGACCCGAAAACGCGGTCGTCTTGAACCTGAACGCGGACGGGCTCGTCTATGTCAATGGCCCGGGCTATGGGTTCGAGGTCGAACGGGTGGGCCCATATCTTCGCGGTATGATCGGTAACCGGGTTTACCCGCCGATGGCCATCCAGGTCGATGCCTCCCCTGAGGCACCGGCGGGCAGCGCGGAACAGCTGCAGGACGAACTCCGGAAAGTGGGACTCCTGAAGATTAACCGGGTGCGCCATGAATAAGACAATCGCTGCCATCCTTGCGCTCGGCGCGGCGCTCCTTTCCTGTTCCCACGGAAACATTCGCACAACCCGGATATCCGGCACTTTCAGCGGGGAGAACGTCCCCGATTCCGTCGACATCCAATACTGGACAACCCCCGATGAATCGCCGATCAAGACCATCAGGATCCCCGTGACCAATCGCCGGTTCGAGGCCGAGATTTCCTCCCGCGTCACACAATTCTCGGAAGTGCTCATTCCGGGGGATATCGTAGCGTTCATTGCCGATGGCTCCACGCTTGCCATCGACATGGAAACGCACCAAGTCACATCTTCCAACCCCGATGGCGTCCAAAGCCGTTTCAATGCCTGGCGACAGGAATGGCTGGATTTTGAACAGGAGGCCGTCCAAAAGAAATATGTGCAGGAGGAATACCACCAGCGGCTTGTCACCATCCACCGGAACGCCATCCAGCAGAATCCGGACAATATTACGGGAGCCATGGCGCTGTCGGCGCTGGAAAGCCTCGACCCCAAAGTCGCTCTGTCTTTGGCGAGTACGCTCTCAGAAGAGATGAAACAGAATGCCACGGTTCAGGCCCTTTTGCCCACCCTGGAAGCACGCGCCCGTACATCCATCGGCGACATGTTCACCGATTTCGAAGTGGTGCAGGATCCCGCCAATCCGCACTCCGCGGTGAAACTGTCCGACTATGTCGGCAAAGGAAAGACCATCCTGTTGGTATTCTGGGCCTCCTGGTGCGAAGAGAACCGGAAAGAAATGTCGGGACTGAAGAACATCTATGAAAAATATCACGGAGACGATTTCGATATCGTAAGCATCGCCGTTTCCGACACTCCCGAGAATTCACTGGCTGCGGCAAAGGAAATGGGAATCACCTGGAATTTGATTGTCAATGCCCAAAGCATTCCCCTGGAAACCTACGGCGTGCGCCGGATTCCCGACATGATCCTTTTCGGACCGGACGGAACCATCCTCTTGCGGAACTTCTGGGGGTACGATGACCTGATTCTTGATTCCATCATCGGCAAGTATCTCCGAGGAGACCGCCCTGCACAACCGGGAGTACTCTGATGGATTAATACTGTGTAACCGACAGCTAATTGGACTACTTTCTTCCGGCTGGTTACCGGAAACGGCCAGGGAACGCAGGGATGCGTTCCCTGGTTTTATCGTTGGAAAACCGCTAATACTCCATAGCAAGCCAGATGCCGAACAACCGGTTCGTCACAGAATAGGTTGTTCCGTCTTTTCTGACAATTCCTTTGTCGTGAAGGACGCGCAGGGCGCTCTGTACCGTACTCGGGCTTTTCATGGAGTGTTTTTTACAGAAGGCTACGGATGTAACCTGCTGCGCCTGCCCATCTTTGGCAATGGCGATCAACAACTGCTTTTGCGCCTCCGGATAAGTGCTCATTTGCTCTTGGAAGGTGCGCGCATAGGTTTTGATCACAAAAGTGAGCGCATCGGACGCCATCTGAGCATCGGCCGCCTCTCCCGGTTTTGTCCATGCGTACAACTCGTTCATCAAGCGCTGCACATACCAGGTGTGACCATCAAAAAGTTCGTACACTTGTTTGAAACTCTCTTCCTGAAGGCTTTTCCCGGCCGCCTCAAAGTGATGTCGGGCAAAAGCCAGATAGTTTTCATACTGAATGGCATCCAGGTACAAGGGAGAGCAACTCATATAAAACGGCTCCGATGGATTGTTGAAAAGTTTTTCCATCATGCGCCTGTCACTGCCGGCAAAGATGAACCAGGTGTGCTTGCATTTCTGGACATAGGTGCGCAGCAATTCCAACACGTTATTATCCGGATACTCCGCGATCTGCTGAAACTCATCCATCGACACAAGACAGGGGACCTCGCTGCCTTCCAGGTATTGGAAGATTTCCCTCAGTGAATCGACCGGCTTGACGATTTCTCCGAGCGAGAGGTCGAAAACGAACTGGCCGGTTAGCGGATCCACCTTGAAACCAGGCCGCAGGGACTTGACGATGCCCAGGAAAGACTCCAATAGCGATTGCCCCTTGCTTTTCAACGGACCGGTAATCTCTTTGGCAAGCAGCAGAATCAATTCCGCCAAAGAAGAAGTCGGATACAGGTCGATGGAGAATGTTTTGAAGTTCGACTTCACGAACGCTCTGTTGAACACATGGGCTATGAGTCCGGACTTCCCCATACGGCGGGACGAAATCAGCACCGTGTTCCGCCCGTTTGCGATATTGCTTTCCAAAGCTTCCGTCTCGGCCTGCCTGTCACAGAAATACTCAGGGCCGTAGTAATCGGCGGTAATGATGAAAGGATTCGGCTGCAGCATCGTTTCTCGTTTTAGGCAAAGATAATATTCAGGATTGAATTATGCAAGATTAAATAATCTAAAATTAAATAATCCCGTTCCGCCCATTATCGGTGCTTGTATTTGACAAGTCTCGTTTTCCGCTCCAAACGCCTCGCGGGAATGCGGGGCGTTTTTGTTATGTCCTGGCTTGGCTCGTTTGCGCTGCTCGGCTCCTGTACAAGTCTGGCTTGTACAGGAAAGCATCGGCAGAACGGCGATTCCATGTACAAGTCTCGCCGATTTGGTCGATTATCCGCCTGATTCCGGAAGGCTTGAGCAGAAAACCTCGGCCAGATGCGCATTTTGACGTACGAGCGAGACTTGTACATCGCTTCATTGACTCCGCCGGACAGATTCACCTCGAAGAAACCGGTATCGCTCTTATCCCGGGTGTCGATGAATATGAGATTGTGAAGTAACGCTATGGAGAAAGGGCCAGGACTATGCTCCGGTCCTTTTTTCTTTCGTCCACGATGCAAGAATAAGCAGTTATCGGGATTGTATGAAAAAGTGTATCTTTGTATATCATTGTAAATGAACCCTTTTATGAAACCGTTAACCATTCTCCGCTTGTTCGTCGCAACCGCCCTTCTTTTTGGGGCCAGTGCCTGCCAAAAGGAACAGACTGAGACATTCCCTCCTGTCCGATATCTATACGCCGGCAATCAAGGAGAGAACAAGTTTCAGATGTGGATCTGGATTCCCGAAGACGAGACGATTCCCGCACTGGTCCGCTCAGGAATGTGTCGATATCTTGACAATCAGTATATCGACACCGACGAGGAACATCTTTCCTGTCAATTCACAAAGGACGGTTTCACCTTGTCCGATCCTGCCACCGGAAGCGTCCTGTACAGAGCGACGAATGTGGAAAGGGAAGGCTGTTTCCCCGGTTATATGGTCCATATAACTTGGGACCACGCTCCCGGTGCCGCCTGGAATGCCCATGCAAAAGAAAAGGGATGGCAACAGGAGATGAATCTTCAGGTGCAAATCTGCGAAGGAGACGATATTATCTATTGACCTGTCTTTCTTCTTCTATCAGTATCACTAGATAGAGTATCTCGGAGATTCCCTCCACTCCACTCCAATCCATACACGGGCGGAAATAATGTATTATCCCCATGAGTTTTTCGGTTACAAGATGCCGTAAACAATTGTTTATTTTTGACTTTTGAAGTGTGTTGCACTTCTAAATTGAATTCACCTTTAATTAAAACGATTATTATGAAAATACACGCTATCGTTTTTTTGGCCTTGACAACTATTGTTTTGTCATGCGCAAAGTGGGACACTCCAGCCATATCAGTAGCCCAAGAAGAGTATTTGGTTGATTCTAATGGTGGAGAAATCACCATTCCAGTCACGTCAACGGGAATTGATGATGTAACTATAAAACTTGGCTATTCAGATAGATGGAATACCGATCCGGCCAATGGGGATCGCACGCCAGCAACGCCTTGGATCAGTGTCTCCAAAGTAATCGAAGACTACCCTCAGACCAGGGATCTTTTATCTTGGACATCTGGTGTAGTCCTGATTATTGAGCCAAATAAGACCACGTCCAAGCGTGAAGCGATCGTGCTGATAAGTTCTTTCTCAAAGACGGAATCAGTCAAGGTGGTTCAAACGGGTCTCCCTAAGCAATAGCATCTGTTAGAGGCTAAAATTCAAATCAAGCCACCTCCTCCCCAATCCTTTCACGGGCGGAATCTATAACGTCTTATTCTTCCGGCTCATAAGAAAGCATATACGGCTCAATTTCCAAACTCTTGAGCCGTGAATCGTCGTTGTTGAGCACAAAATGAGCCGGTTTGTCAGAGAATAACTTGGTGTTTGAAGTCCTGTAAGCAGTTTCATCGTTTTCACAGCAAATTATTGATCTGATTCAAGTCTCCTGCAAATACCCTACCCGTCCACCGGTCCAGGGGTCGTCGGCTTCGAGCCGTCCGCAAGGATTATTCAGAGTCCCGCAAGGAAAGTCTTGTTGAATGAGTTGTTCTCCTTGAGGAGTTCGATGAACTTCCGGGCGGTCATTTTGAGGTAGGAACCTTTCAAATAATGGTAGCAGCCGTCCATGCGCCCGTCGGGATGGGCGATGGGAACGGCATCGAAGCCTTGCACCTGATGGATGGATTCTTCTGAGAGTATGGTCAGCAGCGGGGTATTTGCCACCAGGTCCAGCAGAGTTCGTACGCTGTTGATTTCCAGGCGGATATCGAGATTGACATCCTGGGCGAAAAGGACGTCTTCCAGGGTGTCCCGCGCCTGAAGGCCCCTGGACGGCAAGGCCAACGGGAACTTTGAAAGGTCCCGTACGGACACTTCGTTGCCTGCTCCCATCAGTTCGTCCTCGCGCCCCACCAGACAGAGCCTGCTCCGGAACAGCAGGTGTGACTCGATCCGGTCGTCCCCGAGCGGCGACCTGTACGTGAGCGCCAGGTCCAGTTCGCGGTCCAGCATTTTTTCCAGGAGTTCCTCCTTGGATGTGATGACCAGATTCAGCCGGATGTGGGGAAACTGCTTGTAGAAATCCTGAACCGTCCGCCTGAACAGCGGTCCGAAGGAATAGGTTGCACCGATGCTGAGCGTGCCGACTTTCAGCGCCTTTACATCCTGGATCCTTTCAACCCCGGCACGGGCTTCCTCCAGGACTTGCACGGCACAGGGATAGAACTGCTCGCCATAATCGCTGAGAGCCACATGCCGCGTATCGCGCGTAAGCAGTTCCACCCCCAACTCCTCCTCCAGTTTCTGAATCTGCTGGGAAATGGTTCCCTGCGTGATAAACAAGGCTTTGGACGCCAGGGAAAAGCTTCCCAACCGCCCCACGGTCACGAAATATTTCAGCTGACGCAATTCCATACCGGTCCGATCCGCAAGCAAATATAGTCATATTTATTGATAATAACTATAATTTTTATTGAAAGAAACTCGATTCATCAATAGAAAGAGCGCAAGATTTCCACTATCTTTGTACATTTATTTGTTACAGGCTATGCAGGAACTTTTCATCGGGCAAGGGATTGCCCATTCCATACTGCTGCTCGCCCTCACGATCGGCGTCGGCATCTACCTGGGCAGGTTCAAGGTCAAGGGCGTTTCCCTGGGGTCAACCTGGATCCTGTTCATCGGTATCCTCCTGAGTCATTTCGGTTTGCGTGCAGACCCGGAGATCCTCCATTTCGTCAAGGAGTTCGGCCTCATCCTGTTCGTCTTCTCCATCGGCCTTCAGGTCGGTCCCGGCTTTTTCCACTCGTTCAAGTCCGGAGGTGTAAAGATGAATCTCCTGGCCATGATGAACATACTCCTCGCCGTCGGAGTTACCCTGGCCCTGTCGGCCGTCACGGGGGAAGATCTCAAGACCATGGTGGGTGTGATGTCCGGTGCTGTGACCAACACCCCGGGTCTTGGCGCCGCCCAGCAGACCTTCATCGACGTGGCCGCTTCCGGCGGCATGGACCCCGCAGCCGCCTCACAGATTGCTTCCGACCTTGCATCCGGCTATGCCGTCGCCTATCCAATCGGCGTTCTCGGCGTCATCCTGGTCCTGATCTTCGGGAAGAGCCTTTTCAAGATCGACCCGGCCAGGGAACTCGCCGAACTGGAGTCCCGGGAAGGCAGTACGGGCCAGGCGCGGCGTATGCACCTCGCCGTGGAGAATCCGGCCATCTTCGGCAAGAAACTGTCCGACATCCTGCAAAAGTTCGGCGACGATTTCGTCGTCTCCCGAATCATGAAAGGCGACGAAGTCATCTTCCCGACCGGGGAAACCGTCCTGGACGAGGGTGACAAGATCCTGGTGGTCACCTCTCAGGGCGAGGTGGACAAGATCCGCATCCTCTTTGGCCAGGAAGTGCCCATGCATGTACAGGATTGGGTTCAGAAAGACCACCATCTCGTCACCCGCCGCGTGACCGTCACGAAATCTTCCATGACCGGCAAGAAGCTCAAGGACCTGCATTTCCGCGGCGCATACGGAGTGAGCGTGACCCGCGTCATCCGCTCCGGTGTGGAACTGGTCGCCCGTCCCGACCTGTACCTGCAAATGGGCGACGCCCTGATTTGTGTCGGCCCCGAGGATCACATCAAGCGCGTAGCCGGGACGGTTGGCAACGCCAGCAGCGCCCTGGACAACCCCAATCTGGTGCCGATCTTCCTCGGTATCGTCGTGGGCATCATTTTCGGCTCCGTGCCCATCCGTTTCCCGGGTATCCCGCAGGCTATCAAACTGGGGTTGGCCGGCGGCCCGCTCATCATCGCCATCCTGCTCGGCCATTTCGGGCCGAAATACAAGATCACGACCTATACCACCATGAGTGCCAACCTGATGATCCGCGAAATCGGCATCTCCCTGTTCCTCGCCGCCGTAGGCCTCGGCGCCGGCGAGAACTTCGTCAGCTCCATCGTGAACGGCGGTTACTGGTGGATCCTGTACGGCGCGCTGATCACCATCGTCCCGCTTTGCATCACGTTCATCGTATCCCGGGCCTTGTGCCATCTGAACTTCTACCAGATCTGCGGCCTCATTTCCGGCTCCTGCACCAATCCGCCCGTGCTCGCCTTTGCGCAGGGGATGTACGGAAGCGACTACACCTCCGTCAATTACGCGACAGTCTATCCGCTGTCGATGTTTTTGCGCGTGCTGGTGGCTCAGCTGCTGATCCTGATCTCTTTCGGCTGATGACTGCGATGGGTTACCCAGGCTTTTGTTTTATTGCGCTTCAGGAATTTGAATTCACTTTTAAAAATCGCTTATCATGAAAAATTGTACAGCAGCATTAACGATTCTCGCCCTGCTCTCCGCAGTGGCGTGCAAAAATACGGAATCGCCGTTCGCCTGGGACGTGGCGAAATATGCCGTCGTTGACATCAAGGCTCCGGACCTCAGCGGTATTTCCGACAACGGTAAGGAAGTCCTCAACCTCTACCGCTTTGCGGCGGACGAGGTAGACGCCATCTACTGGGAACAGTATTTCGGAAGCAGGGAGGACCTTCTGGAGGGGATAACGGATCCCGTCCAAAAGACTTTCGCCGAAATCAATTACGGTCCCTGGGACCGGGCCACGGGAAAATCTTTCGTGAAAGGCTATGCCGACCGTCTTCCCGGTGCCGGTTTTTACCCGGCGGATATGACCAGGGAGGAGTTCGATGCCTGGGACAACCCGGACAAGAACAGCCCTTATACCCTGATCCGCCGCGCTCCGGACGGGTCCCTGAAGACTTTGTGGTACCACGACGCCTACAAGGAACATATCGACAAGATCGGTGATTATCTGAAGGCTGCGGCCGACATTACCATCAAGCCCAGCGTGGCGGCCTATCTGCTCAGCAAGGCGGAAGCCCTCAGGACAGACCGTTATTATGAGAGTTCTCTCGCCTGGCTGGATATGGAAGACAGTAAGATGGACTTGGTTATCGGCCCCAACGAAGTGACGGATGATCAGCTGATGGGCATCAAACGATCCTACGAGGCGTTCGTCCTGCTGAAAAATGAGGCGCACACCCGGGAACTGATGCAGTATGTATCCCGGATCGCTGAATTCCAGGAGAAATTCCCCGGAGATCCCGCCTACAAGACCTTCCAGCCCGGTGCCGGCTCCGAGATCTTTGCCTGCGATGCCCTCTACTATGCCGGCAAGGCCAATGCGGGCGTAAAGGTCATCGCCCTGAACCTGCCCTTTGACAAAGAGGTCCAGCAGGGCCGCGGCACTCGCACTATCCTGCTGGAAAACATCATCCGCACCAAGTACAACCTCATCGTCAGCCCGAGCGGAATCGTCCTTCTCGAACCTGATTACGCCGAGCATCTGTCGGCGAACGCCTTCTTCTGGAACATCGGTTTCCGGGAGGTCGCCCATGGTTTGGGTGTCAAGGAAACCGTCAACGGAAAAGGCAGCGTGGAAGAGGCGCTGGGCGGTATGGCCGCCACCCTAGAGGAAGTGAAGGCCAATGCCGCCGGAGTCCTTTTGGTTTGTATGCTGCAGGAGCATTTCGACATCCATCATCTGTTCACGAAAGAAGACGCCTTGGCCACGTTCTTCGCCTCCCTGGTACGTTCGGAGCGCTTCGGAGAGGGTTCCGCGTTGGGCCGGGCCAATATCATCATCTATAATTACCTGGCGGAGGCCGGTGCCTTCCAGCGCAAGGCTTCGGGAAAGTATTCCCTGGATTTCAAGAAGATGGAAAAGGCCCTTTCAAACCTTACCGCCCTTGTTCTCAAGACGCAGGCGACCGGTGACAGAACCTATGCCGAGCAGTTCGAGGCCCGGTACGCCAAGCCTTGTTCCGACTACGAATCCGACCGCCTGAATCTGGGCCTGGAGAGGATTCCGGCAGATATCCGCTTCAACTTCAGACACTAGCAAAGCCGACGCCATCGCCGATTATGTCCGGCAGAGTTTCCCGGGCCAGGTCATCGTCAAGATTGACAAAGAGACTTTGGGTCATGGGATTGAACTTGCCAGCGGACTGGAACTCAAGTTTGATAAAAAAGGCAAGCTGGTCAACGTATTGTTGGATTTGTATGTGTGTGTTGTTATCTTTGCAATCGGAGGTCATTGACGTCCAAGTAGAAGTCGCTAAATTAACAGATTAAGCCATGAAAAGATTCGTCCACCTGTTCCTTGCCTGTCTCGCACTCTTGATGATGTCCGGATGTGAGCGGTTACCTTCGGTGAATTCTCTTGTCATGACTACGCCGGATGCGGGAAACCTCACTTTCTCGACGCACGTGTTTGCCGATAACGGGAGTGGTCAGTACGACGTCATCGCCTTTACCGGAGGGAAGAAGGTGAGTGATTGCATCACGCTGTTTTTCCTTTTTGACAAAAAAACAAGCGTTGGAGAAGAAATCGCTTTGCAAAACTGCCACTTCGGCCTCTCCCTCTCCAGCAATTCGGAAGATTATGCAAGCGAACTGACAAGTGGACACATCTACTTGAAAGACAAGTCAAGCAACCGGCTCATCCTCCAATTCAAAGATGCCTGTTTCACAACAGTCCGTGGAGAATACCGGCTCAGCGGCAATCTGATCCTCACGCCTACAGACAATTAGCGTCCTTCCGGGCGATTACTCTGGATCTCTTTCCTTCGCCCGTTTGTTATGTGCCTTGCTCCGACCCGGGAACCACCATCGAATCCTTTGCGCATCGAATACCATAGGACACGTCGCGCACCCTTCCCGGCTGGGGAATGAGGATCATGGCCGTGAACGCCGCGGTCATGACGAGGGTTTCAATGATAATGACAATCCAATCGGTCGGCGGTGGACTGTCAGGCGTTCCGGTACTCGGATGGAGTGAGGCCGGTATGGGCTTTGAAGAACTTGAAGAAGACGGACTGGTTGGGGAAATGGAGCTTATAGACGATTTCCTTGATGGCCAAGTCGGTGTATTTCAATAGATTCTTCGCTTCCAGAATGACGAAGTCGTCAATCCAGTCGGGAGCGGAGCGGCCGGAGGCCTGCTTGATGAGCGTGGACAGGTATTTAGGGGTCAGGCACAGTTTGTCCGCATAGAAGGCCATGCCTCGCTCGGAGCAGTGGTACTCGTTTACCAGGGCGATGAAACGTTCGAAGATCTGGTTCAGACGGGCGGAGCGTTGGGAATCGGAATTCTTCCGGGCTTCGTCCACCTGCTGCGCCCATACGTCGGTGGACAGATAGGTGAGGGAAGTCAGGAGAGAGCCGATGATTTCCTTTTTGTTCGTGAAAGGGGCGCCGACGATTTTCCGGGCCAGGTTGAAGTAGTCGTTGGCCAGGGACATCTGGAATTCGTCCAGGGTGATGCACGGATTGTCCAGCAGACGCAGGCTGTCCTGGAAGACTTTCAGCATGTCGAACCGGATGCCGGACATGAAAGCCTTGGAGATCAGGACGAAGATCATTTCCATGTCACCGATCCGTTCCTGATCGTATTGGGACACTTTTACGATATTCCCTGGAGCCTGGATCATGAGGGATTTCTCCCGTACTTCATAAGAATTGAGGTTCACGTCCACCGTGAAATGTCCTTTTTTCAGATAGAAAATGATGAACCCGTCGAAGCGGACGGGATATTGGAGCATCCGCAGGATAGCTTCGTTCTTTTCTACGCGCTTTCCGCTCACTTCGCCGATGACTAAGTCGTCGTCGATGCTCATTTCTTCGATGACAGGGGCCAGTGCCTTGATCCGCTGGAGGTCGATGGTCTGGGGTGCTTCAGCCATAATTATTCTTTTTTCGCTTTTTGCAAAGATAAGGATTTTCTTTGGATATTTGCAAAAATTCGCATATTTCGACCAAAAGATAATTATTAGTGGCTATTTTATACATAATTTGGCGTAAAATGGCCGTATCTTTGCACTCGCTTTCAACGAAATGAAAATGACTGATAAAATGTCAAAAGGTATAAAGATGAAAAAAGAAGCGCTCATACTTGCCCTGCTCCTGCCGGTCCTTCCCTTGACCGCCCAGCCGCAGCGACTCACACTGGATGACTGTCGTGCAATGGCCCTCCAGGCCGACAAGGATCTCCAGCAGGCCCGCACCCGAATCGAAATGGCCGGCTTTGACCGGAAAATCGCCCTGGCGAACTATTTCCCCACCGTCAGCGCCACGGGCGCCTATCTGTATAACAACCGGGACATCGCCCTTGTCGATGAATTCCAGTCTTCGATGCTCCAGGGCGCAGGATCGATCATGCAGGGCGTCATGGAGGGTGCAGCCGCTTCCATGGAGGAACAGCTCTCCGGGGCCATGTCGCAGGCCATGACCGGTACGATGACCCAGCTCATGACGGCCATCCAGACCAATCCGGCGCTGGCACAGGAATATATGTCCAGCCCCATGTGGCAGACGGTTCTCGGAATGCTTCAGAAGATGGACCCTTCTTCCCTTGTACAACTTCAGCTTCCGGATATTTCCGAGCCGGTGAACGCCATCGGTGCGGACATCGACAAGGCGCTTCATCCCGACCTGCACAACATCTGGATGGGGGCCGTGACGGTGCAGCAGCCCGTGTTCGTGGGTGGAAAGATCCTGTATTCCAACAAGATGGCCGCATTGGGGGAGGACCTGGCGCAGTCCAAGTATGACATGGAAGAGTCGCAGGTGGTCCTGGACGTGGAACAGGCCTACTGGCAGATCGTCTCCATCGCCGGCAAGAAACGCCTCTCGGAATCCTATGCGGACCTTCTCCACACGCTTGAATCCGACGTGAACGCTTCCGTGAAGGCTGGCGTCATGACCGAATCCGACGCCCTCCAGATCAAGGTCAAGGCCAATGAGGCCGATATGCTCCGGACCAAGGCCACGAACGGCCTTACCCTGGCGAAGATGCTGCTGTGCCAGCGAATCGGCCTGCCGCTGGACAGCGACATCGAACTGGCCGACGAACACCTGGATATGGTCCCCCTCCCGGAATGCCCCCGGGACAAATCCTTGGATGACATCTATGCCGACCGGCCGGAAACCCGTAGCCTGGAGCTTGCCTCCCGCATCTATGACGCCAAGGCAAAGGTGATCCGCGCCGACGGCCTTCCCAAGGTTGCCCTGACGGCGAACTGGCTGGTTTCCAACCCGAATCCCTTCAACGGTATCCAGAAGACCTGGAACGGGGGGATGCTGAGCACCGGCGTGATGGTGAACATCCCACTCTTCCATGGGCTCGAGAACACGAACAAGTACCGCAAGGCACAGGCGGAGGCTTCCCTGTACCGCACCCAGCTGGAGGATGCGAAGGAAAAGATCGAACTCCAGGTCACCCGTGAGCGCAAGGCCTATGGCGAAGCGCGGGAGAAACTGTCCATGGCGCAGGCCAATCTCGACAGTGCCGAGGAGAACCTCCGTACGGCCACCATCGGTTTCGAGGCGGGGGTCATCTCCACCAGCACGGTCCTCTCCGCCCAGACCGCATGGCTTTCCGCCCACAGCGACTGCCTGGATGCGGGCACCGAACTGCAGATGGCCGCGGCCGCGCTCCGCAAGGCCGAAGGAATGAAATAAAACAAAAGAAATAAGCAACATGGCAAAGAAAAATTACAATCTCCTCATCGGAGTGGGCGCCCTGGTGGGCGTAGTGCTCCTGATCGCCCTGGTGGGCTATCTGGTGAGCAAACCCTGTCCCCGGGTGATCCAGGGCGAGGCCGAAGCGACGGAATATCGCATTTCCTGCATGGTTCCCGGCCATGTGACGGAACTTTACTGCCGGGAAGGACAGCAAGTCCATAAAGGCGATACGGTGGCGTTCATTGATTCGCCGCAGGTTCGGGCGAAACTCGCCCAGGCGCAGGCTGCGCGCAGTGCGGCCCAGGCGCAGAGCGCCAAGGCCCGCAACGGAGCCCGCAAGGAACAGATTGCCGGCGCCTATGAACTCTGGCAGCAGGCTCTGGTGCAGGAGGACGTGATGAAAAAATCCTTCGAACGCGTAAAAACGCTTTACGACCAAAAAGTGATCTCCGCCCAGAAATATGACGAGACGAAGGCGCAGTACGATGCAGCCGTCGCGCAGGCGAAGGCCGCCAAGAGCCAGTATGACATGGCCCTGGACGGCGCTCGGGCCGAGGACCGCGCCGCTGCGGCCGCCCTGGTCCATCAGGCCGACGGCGCCATCCAGGAGGTGGATTCCTACCTGCAGGAACTCTATCTCGTCTCCCCGGCGGACGGCATCGTTTCCAGCGTCTATCCCAAGCAGGGCGAACTGGTGGGCCAGGGCTCTCCGGTCGCGACCGTGACGGACCTTTCCGACATCTGGTTCACCTTCAATATCCGGGAAGACGAACTTCACAGCATGCAGACGGGCGATGCGCTGACCGTGAAAGTGCCCGCCCTGGACGGCCGGACGCTGAAGGCCCGGGTCAATTACATGGCCGTCCGTGAATCCTACGCCACCTGGAAGGCCACCAAGGAGACCGACCAGTATGACGCCAAGACATTCGAGGTGCGCGCCGTGCCCGAGGAGCGCGTAGAGGGACTCCGTCCCGGTATGACTGTCCTTGTGGTAAAATGACCTTCTTCGATAAAATAGACAAAGTCGTCCGGCGGGAAATCCGGATCTGGGCGCGCCGTCCCATCTATTTCCTGGGCTCCGTCGCGGTCATGGCATTCTGTACGGTCTTCTACCTGACCTTCCTGGGGCAGGGCGTACCTTCGGACCTGCCCATTGCCATCGTGGACCTGGACGGCAGTTCCACCTCCCGGAACTTCTGTCGGCAACTGGATGCCACGCAGCTGGGAAAGGTGATCCATTACGGATCCTTCTCCGAAGCCCAGGCAGACATGCAGGGCGGCCGCGTGACCAGCATCTGCGTCATCCCGGAAGGATTCAACCGGGACATCCAGGCACAGCGGCAGCCGACGTTCAGTTTCTACGTCAACGGCCTGTACTTTCTGGGCGGCTCCCTAGCCTGGAAGGACATTCTGACGATGGTGAACCTGACAGCGGGCGCCGTGCAGCGGGAAGTCCTGCGGATGAAAGGTGTCCCGGAGAGCGAGATGACCGGCCTGCTCCGCCCCGTGGACGTCGACGTCCACCAGATCGGCAACGCGACGATGAACTACGGCGCCTATCTGGCGAACATGATGATCCCTGGCATGTTGCAGATGGTGGTGGTCATCGTCCTGATCTATTCGCTGGGCGCGGAACTGAAATACGGTACCAGCCAGCATCTGCTGGACACCGTCGGACATGACATGTATGCTGCGGTGAGCGGGAAAATGGCCCTCTATACGGTGCTGTTCACCCTCATCGGCTGGGCCATCGAGGTCATCCTGTACGAATGGCTGCATTTCCCGCTGGCGGGCCGGCTGGGGCAGATGCTCCTGGCCTGCTTCCTGCTGGTCGTCGCCTCCGAAAGCGTGGCTGTGTTCATCATCGGCTGCGTCCCGGTGTGCCGCTTCGCGCTGAGCATCGGCGCCCTGTACAGCGTGCTGGGCCTGTCCCTGACGGGCTTCACCCTGCCGGTGGAAGCCCTCCCGGCCGGCCTCCGCGGCCTGACGATGATGTACCCGCTCCGACATTATTATGAGCTGTATGTGCAAGTGGGGATTTTCGGCAGCGGTTTCGGGCAGTGGTATATCCATGTCATCGCCCTCCTGTCATTCTGTTTCCTGCCCTTCCTGGTGATGGGGCGCCTGGGCAGGGCCTATACCTATCTGGATTATGAAAGGAATTAGAGAAACCTACCTCGGACGCTGGCTGGGCGACGCCCTCCGCATCTTCAACCTGGAACTGCGGAACATCCTCCATGACGGCGGTGTCATGATCATTTTCGTCGTCGCCGGATTCCTGTACCCGATCCTGTACAATTTCGTGTACAGGAACGGCATCCTGGAAGAAACGCCCATCGCCGTGGTCGATGACGCCGCCTGCAGTGACAGCCGGCGCATGATCCGGGAGATGGATGCGACGCGGGAGATGGACATCGCCTGGCGGTGCGCCGACATGGAGGAGGCGAAAGCTCTCCTGCAGCAGCGCAAGGTGAACGGAATCGTGTATTTCCCGTCCGATTTCGGCGACCGCCTGGCGGCGAAGGAGACAGCGACCTTCAGCATCTACGCCGACATGAGCAGCTTCCTCTACTACAAGAACCTCCTCATGGGCTCCGAGTTCGTGATGCTGCATGAAATCAACGGGATCAAGATCGAGCGTCTGTCCCTGGACGGGCTCACGGACCAGGAGGCCGATGCCTCGGTGAACACCGTCCTGTACGAGGATGTCAATCCCTACAACCGGGCCTTCTCCTACAGCATCTTCCTGATATCGGCCATCCTGATGCTGATCATCCAGCAGGTGATGTTCTATGGCATGGGCATGTCCGTAGGAACGATGCGCGAGGAGAACCGCAGTTTCGCCTCCCTGCCGGATACTCTGACGGGAAGGGGCGTGGGCCGTGTGGTCCTCGGACGCGGAGCCGTTTACTGGCTGCTTTTCATGATCATCGGCATCTACGTGTGCTGCGTCGTTCCGGCGATGTTCGGATTCCCGCAGCGGGGCCGTTTCCAGGACATCCTCTTCCTGCTCGCCTTGTTCGTCACCGTGTGCGTCTTCTTCTCCATGACCTGGACGACACTGGTGACGCGGCGGGAATCGGCCTTCCTGTTGTTCCTGTTCATGTCTCCGGTGTGTGTGTTCCTGACGGGCTTCAGTTGGCCGACGACAGCCTTTCCGGGTTTCTGGAAACTGTTCTCCTACCTGTTCCCGTCCACTTTCGGCTGCCAGGCTTTCATCAACCTGAACACGGCGGGCGCTCCGCTCCCGGTCGTCGCGCCGCAACTCCGCGCTCTGTGCATCCAGGGGGTTGTTTATTACATCCTCGCCTGCACGGCGGTGTATGTGGAGAATTTCGTGGGCAAGAAATCCCGCGCAGTCAGGGTGAACTCTTGAAAAAAAGAGCCGTTCTGTCTGTCAAGCAATTTCTGATGATCCGCCTCTCCGTCGCACGTTTCACCCGAAGTCTTTTTGAGTTCGAGTCTCGTTTTCCGCTCCAAACGCCTCGCAGCAATGCGGGGCGTTTTTTTGTTTTTTGGGGGCTGGTTTGCCCTGCTCGGCTCGTGTACAAGT
>ONEX01000008.1 GCA_900316955.1 uncultured Bacteroidales bacterium | reverse complement strand
GCGCAATAAATATCCATAAACAACACCGTTGAATCGAAGTGATGACCTATTAACCCAACTTCTGTCCGAATCATTTGGAAAATCCATAAGAATAGTTAGGGAAATATTCCGTATTTTTGCAACGTAAACCGAATGTCGCCATGCTGCAGATCAAGATTTTTCCGGTGAACCCGCTGGGGGCCAATTGCTATGTGTGCTGGGAGGATGCGGGCCATGCCTGCGTCGTCGTGGATCCCGGTTTCTACCGGGCCGACGAGGAGGAGATGGTGTTCTCCTTCCTCACGGAGAACGGGCTTTGGCCCGATGCCGTCCTGCTGACGCATGCGCACTTCGACCACGCCTGGAGCGCGGCCTCCGTGGCGCGGCGCTGCGGCTGCCCGGTCTGGATGTCGGCGGCGGACGACCCCGTGCTCCGCAGCCATTCCGCGATGCTGGACCGGCTCAAGCTGGAGAAGACCGTCGAGTTGTTCGACTACAAGGATGCGGCCGACGGAACGGTCATCCATGCCGGCGGTGTCGATTGGAAAGTGATCGCAACGCCGGGCCACACGCCGGGATGCGTGTGCTATCTGTGCGAGGCGTGGGGCGTGCTTCTGTCCGGCGACACGCTGTTCGCCGGCAGCATCGGCCGGACGGACCTGGACGGCGGCGACTACGACGCGCTGATGAAGTCCCTGCGGGACAAGCTCCTGGTCCTGCCCGGGGATACGGACGTCCTGCCCGGCCATGGGCATCCGACCTCCATCGCCCGCGAAGCGGCTTCCAACCCCTTTCTGCTTCCCTTCAACGAACCCGAGCCCGACCTGACGGACCAGGACGGCATCGAGTTGGAGGGGATTTAGGAAACTTGCTGACTATGAGAAAACTCACCTTCTTGCTGGCCACCCTTGCCGTGGCTGCCGTTTCTGCACACGCCCAGGAAAAGCCCCGCTTCAATCCGGACCTGAGCTGGAATACCCTCCGTGCCGAATATGGATACTGGACGCCGATGGACTCCCGGATGTCCTCCGGGGACGCTTTCCTCTCCCTGAATTACACCCGTCGTTATTCCGGACACTGGGGATGGCGGGCCGGGCTGATGTACCAGACGGAGAATACGTCGGTCCAGGACGGGATCGGCCTTCCGGTTGCGGCGGTCTTCCGCTCCGGGACGCAGAGCTGGGGGGAAACCATGGTCCGTGGAGCGGAAAGCGCGGCCTCCCAGCTGGTTCACGACGCCTGGATGGGTTATGACGCAAAGGAGTCCTTCGGAAGGGGGATCGGCGTGTTCCTGCTCTCCCTGTTCCGCCGGGCGGAGATCTTTGCGGGCGTAACGCCGGGCTATATGCTCGGGCACGGTACCGTTTACAGGCAGACGGAAGGGTATTCCATGGACGGCAGCCGTTACGAATCCGAAAAAGGCATCCGCCTCAACCGCCGTTTCATGCTCACGGCGGATGCCGGTTTCAACCTCAGCATCCCCATCTGGCGTTTCAGCCTGGATCTTTCGCCAGCGTTCCACTACCTGGTCACCAACAACTTCACCGAATTCCAACAGTCCATCGACCCGCTCACCGACCGCCCCGTGGGCGCCCCTTCCGAAAAGCCCGTCCATTGGTATTTCTCCATCTCCGGCGGCATCAGCTGGTTTTTCTGATTCACCTTGCACAAAAACGTCCTCACGGCCAAATTTTTGCAAAAAGATTTGGCCGGTTTCATTTTTCCGCTTATATTTGCAGTGTCATAGCATACTAATACACAACAAATGCTGATCGAACTCAAGGGAATCAACAAGACGTACGACAACGGACAGCCGCTGCACGTGCTCAAGGGCATCGACCTCGCCATCGAACGCGGGGAGTTCGTGTCCATCATGGGCGCCTCCGGCTCCGGCAAGTCCACCCTCCTCAATATCCTGGGCATCCTGGACAATTACGACACCGGCGAATACTGGCTGGACGGCAAGCTCATCAAGGACCTGACCGAAAAGCAGGCCGCGGACTACCGCAACCGGATGATCGGCTTCGTGTTCCAGAGCTTCAACCTCATCAACTTCAAGACGGCCGTGGAGAACGTGGAGCTCCCCCTCTACTACCAGGGCGTTCCGCGCAAGAAGCGGCACGAAATGGCCATGGAATACCTGGAGAAGCTCGGGCTCACGGCCTGGGCCTCCCACTTCCCCAACGAGATGTCCGGCGGCCAGAAGCAGCGCGTCGCCATCGCCCGCGCCCTCATCACCCGCCCGCAAATCATCCTGGCCGACGAGCCCACAGGCGCGCTGGACTCCAAGACCAGCGTCGAGGTGATGCAGCTCCTGAAGCGCCTGAACCAGGAGGAGAACATCACCATCATCGTCGTCACCCATGAGAGCGGCGTCGCCAACGAGACCGACAAGATCATCCACATCAAGGACGGCATCATCGGCGAGATCGAAGAGAACAAGGCCCATACGGCCTGGGACGGAACCATGATGAAGTGATGCGGGAACTTTTCCACGAAATAGCAAGCAACCTCCGGAACAACAAGCTCCGCACGGCCCTCACGGGCTTCGCGGTGAGCTGGGGCATCTTCCTGCTGATCTGCCTGCTGGGCGCCGGGAACGGCCTGATGAACTCGTTCATGGGCAACATGGCGGATTACATCACCCAGACCATCTATGTGGAAGGCTGGCGCACCTCCAAGCCGTATGCCGGCTACCAGGAGGGACGCATGGTCCAGCTGGACGAGACGGACGTCACCTGGACGGAAGGGCCGCGTTGGTCCCCCACCGTCGGGAACGTCACCCGCCAGACCGGATCGACGGGCGTCACCTTCTCCCTGGACGGATACACGGTCGCCGGCCAGATTTCCGGCGTCCTGCCCGAATACCAGGAGCAGAACAAGATCAAGATGTACGCCGGCCGGTTCCTGAACCCGGACGACCTGAAGGAGCGCCGGAAGGTCGTCGTCCTGAGCCTCGCGCAGGCGAAGGAACTGTCGCCGAAAGACCCGGAAGCCCTCGTGGGCAAATGGGTGGGCGCCGGAGCGGTCTCCTTCCGGGTGGTCGGCATCTACCATACCGACGAGTCCAACATGTACCGCACCTGTCCCATCCCTTTCACCACCTACAAGGGAATCTACGACACGAGCGACAAGATCGAAAGCATCACCTTCACGGTGGACGGCCCGGAAACCAAGGAGGAATACGAGGCTTTCGAGAAGGAATACGCCGGCGCCCTGCGCCTGCGGCATGACGTCGCGCCGGACGACCGGCGGGGTGTCTGGGTCGAGAACGGCTACACGGACAACATGGAGATGAACGACGCCCAGCGGATCATCCGCACCTTCCTGTGGATCCTGGGTCTCCTGACGCTCGTGAGCGGCATCGTGGGCGTCTCCAACATCATGCTCATCGCCGTGAAGGAGCGCACCCACGAGTTCGGCATCCGGAAGGCCATCGGCGCCTCCCCGGCCGAGATCCTGAAGCTCATCATCGCCGAGAGCGTGACCATCACGGCCATCTTCGGCTATATCGGCATGTTCCTCGGGATGATCGCCTGCCAGATCATGGACAAGACCGTGGGACAGCGGACCGTGGACATCGGGATGGATATCGGGGATATCCGGATGCTGGTGAACCCGACCGTGGGCCTGGACGTGGCCCTGGAAGCGACCATCCTGCTGATCGTGGCCGGCACCATCGCGGGGGCCGTCCCCGCCTGGAAGGCCGCGCGTGTGAAACCCATTGAAGCCCTGCGTGCGGAATGAAACCCCTGTTCGATACCGATACCTTCCGGGAAATCCTGGACAGCATCCTCCGCAACCGCAGCCGGAGCCTTCTCACCGGTTTCGGCGTGTTCTGGGGCGTGTTCATGCTGATGCTCCTCACCGGCGGCGGGCAGGGCCTGAAGGACCTGCTGGTGCAGAATTTCGAAGGCTTTGCCCAGAACACCTGCATCGTCGCCACCAGCGCCACCACCAAGCCCTACAAGGGTTTCAAGAAGGGCCGCACCTGGGACCTGGAATATGCCGATGTGGACCGACTCAAGGCGATGGTGCCGGAGCTGGAGACCGTCTCCCCTTCCGTGAGCCTGTGGGGCAAGTCCGTCACCCGGGACGAGAACACCTCCTCCCGCGCCGTGGTGAAAGGCGCCCGGGCCGATTATGCCCACATCGAAACCCCCAAGATCAAATACGGACGCTGGATCAACGACGCCGACAACCTGCAGGAGCGGAAAGTCTGCGTGATCGGCAAGCGTGTCTATGAGGAACTCTTCCCGGAAGGCGGCAGCCCGCTCGGGGAGCGGATCAGCATCGACGGAAGCTATTACACCGTCATCGGCGTGGACTGGCGGGACAGCGGCGGCATCAGCATCAACGGCCGCGCCTCCGACGCGGTGACCATCCCCATCAACCAGGCCCGCAAGGCCTACAACCTGGGCAACACGGTCCATCTCCTCTGCTTCACGGCGAAGGAAGGGATCACGATGAGCGATGTCACGCCACGCGTACGGGAAATCATCGCGCGGCAACACTATATCGAGCCGACGGACGAGCAGGCGATGTTCCTGCTGAACACCCAGCTCATCTTCGGCATCGTGGACAACCTGTTCAAGGGCATCAACTTCCTGATCTGGCTCATCGGCCTCGGGACCCTGCTGGCCGGCGTCATCGGCGTGTCCAACATCATGATGGTGTCGGTGAAGGAACGCACGACCGAGATCGGCATCCGGCGGGCCATCGGCGCCACGCCGAACCAGATCCTCGGGCAGATCATCTCCGAGAGCATCGTCCTCACCCTCGTAGCGGGCATGATCGGCATCGTGTTCAGCGTCCTCATCCTCGCCGGCGTGGAGCTCGCGATGACCACGGACGGCGTCCTGAAGGCAGCCTTCCAGGTGCCCTTCGGCACCGCGGTCCTCGCCGCCCTCCTCCTCACCGTCCTCGGCGTCCTCGCGGGCCTGATGCCTGCCCTCCGCGCCATGCAGATCAAACCCGTGGACGCCATGCGTGGCGAATAATAAAACAAACATCATATGAAAAAATTCGGTAGAATCCTGACCATCCTCCTCGTGGCGGCCGTGTTCATCGGCACCTTCGCGTACCTGTTCCAGCGTTCGCGCCCGAAGGAGATCCAGTACGAGGAACTGGCGCCCGAGATGGGCACCATCTCCAAATCCACCGTCGTCACGGGCAAGATCCAGCCCCGGGACGAAGTGAACGTGAAAGCCCAGATCAGCGGCATCGTGGCCGAGCTGTACAAGGAAGCCGGCCAGACGGTCGAGAAGAACGAGGTCATCGCGAAGCTCAAGGTCATCCCCGAGATGAGCCAGCTGAGCAGCGCCCAGAGCCGCGTCCGCCTGTCCGAGGTGAACCTCAAGCAGGCCCAGACCAACTACGACCGCCAGAAGAACCTGTTCGACCAGCAGCTCGTGAGCGCCGAGGCCTTCGAGCAGGTGGCCCAGGCCCTCAAGCAGGCCCAGGAAGAATACGCCGCGTCCGTGGAATCCCTGGAGATCATCCGCGACGGCGTGTCGTCGTCCAACAAGTCCGGAAGCTCCACCCTCGTGCGGTCCTCCGTGGCCGGCCTCATCCTGGACATCCCGGTGAAAGTCGGTAACACGGTCATCAACTCGAACACCTTCAACGACGGTACCACCATCGCCACGGTCGCGGACATGAACGACCTGATCTTCGACGGCAACATCGACGAGACGGAGGTGGGCCGGGTCCATATCGGCCTGCCCGTCCGCATCACCGTGGGCGCCCTGCAGGACGTCGCCATCGACGCGGCCCTGGAGTACATCTCCCCGAAGGCCACGGAATCCGGCGGCACGAACCTGTTCGAGATCAAGGCCACCGTCAAGGTCCCGGACGGCGTCACCATCCGCTCCGGCTACAGCGCCAACGCCGAAATCGAGCTCCAGCGCGAAGAGAACGTGATGACCCTGCCCGAAAGCGCCATCCAGTTCGAGGGCGAGAAGACCTTCGTCTATGTGATGGGCGCCAATGGCTACGAGCGCCGCGACGTCAAGACCGGCATCTCCGACGGGGTGAACATCGAAATCAAGGAAGGCCTCTCCCTCGGCGAGAAGGTCCGCGGCATCCAGATCCTCGACGAGAAGAAGAAGTAGCGCCATGAAACGAATCTTCCTTGCCCTCGCGCTGCTCGTCCCCGCCCTGGCCGGGGCGCAGGACCTCAGCCACCCCTGGAGCCTCCAGGAATGCCTGGACTGGGCCCTCGAACACAACCTGAACGTGAAGCAGAGCGAGCTGAACGTGGCCCAGCGGGAAATCCAGCTGAACACGTCCAAGAACGCCTACCTGCCGAACGTCAGCGGTTCCGCGAACGAGAGCGTGAACTTCGGCCGCGGTCTGACCGAGGACAACACCTACACCACCGGCGCGACCACGACGAACACGAGCTTCTCCATCGGCGCGGGTATGAACCTGTTCGACGGCATGGCCCGGCCGAACAATGTCAAGCTTTCCCAGCTGAACCTGGACGCCGCCCTGGCCGACCTCGAGCGCGCCCGGGACGACATCCGCGTCTCCGTGGCCAAGGCCTACGTGCAGGTGCTCTACGACTATGACATCGTGGACGTCGCCAAGGACCAGCGGAAACTGGACCAGGCCCAGGTGGAACGGCTGCAAGCGATGGTGGAGAACGGGAAGGCCTCCCAGGCCGAACTGTCCCAGCAGAAAGCCACCCTCGCGCAGAGCGAATTCACCCTCGTACAGGCGGAGAACAGCCTTCGGAACGCCCTGCTGGACCTGTCGCAGCTGCTGGACTTCCCGAATGCGGACGGATTCACCATCGTCAAGCCGGAAATCGCCGTCGGCGACCACCTGCTGGCCCGCCCCGAGGACATCTATGCCGACGCCGTGGAGCAGCGCCCGGGCGTGAAGGCCGAGCAAATCCGGCTCAACGGCAGCGACCTGTCCATCAAGATCGCCAAGGCCGGCTTCTCCCCCACCCTGTCCCTGAGCGGTGGCATGGGCACCAGCTACTACACCAACACCCGGAACCTCTATCCGCAGGACGGCTTCTGGCAGCAGCTCTCGCACAATTTCAGCCCGTATGTGGGCCTCTCGCTGAGCGTGCCCATCTTCGACCGCTTCTCCGCGCGGAACAGCGTCCGGACGGCCCGGCTGAACCGGGAACTCCAGCAGATCACCCTGGACAAGGCGAAACAGAGCCTGTACAAAGAAATCCAGCAGGCCCATGCAAACGCCCTCGCGGCGGAAGCCAAGTACCGCTCCGCCTCCGAGGCCGCCGCGGCCTCCGAAGACGCCTTCATCCTGGCCCAGGCCAAGTACGAGAACGGCAAGGCCACCGTCACGGAATACAACGAAGCCCGCACCCGCCTCGCCAAAGCCCGCTCCGACAAGGCCCAGGCCGCCTGCGAATACCTCTTCCAGAGCCGCCTCCTGGACTTCTACCGCGGTTCCGCGCTGGAGCTGTAGAGCGAGAGGGAACAGGATAATCATCGTAAACGGAGACAAGAATTAATCTTGTTTCCGTTTTTTTTCTTTTGATTAATCGAACAAAAACAATTAATCCGGATTAAAAACATAAAAAGATGCCATTTCGGGCCCATTTCCCTGATCCTTGATCCGCATCCATTTGCAATCTTTGCTTGTTGTATTTTGAATTAGCCACTTTGCATTTAGCAACAAAATTGCTACCTTCGCAAGGTGGTTTCAAGGCAAGCCATGAGAGTGAATGAATTGAAGCGGCTTTTGAAATCACACGGTTGCCATGAATGGGCGACGAATGTAAGGGGACATGATGTCTGGTATTCTCCGCTGACAGACGCAAAGTTCAGAGTCCCCAGGCACCAAACCCAGGAAATCCCGCCAGGGACCCTGCGTAGCATTCTCAGACAAGCGGGTCTATAGGACCTTGCAGACAGACATGATTTGTTGATGTAAAACAGTTTGTGACAATGAGAGTCAATTGCGTTGTGGAAAAGGGGTCTGACGGACTGTTCGCCGTCTACTCCGAGGATCATATCGGCAAGAGCTATTTCGGTGGATTTGGGGAAAGCGTCAGTGATGCAAAAGAAGATTTCCTCACCAGCATCCGTGAAGCCATCGAGGAAGAATCCCGGGAAGGAAACAAGGTCCCGAGATTTGAAGACATCCGGGTATGTTACCATTATGACGTACCTTCTTTTTTCAACTATTTCGATTTCATCAATGTCAGCAAGTTTGCCGCCTACGCAGGAATCAACGAAAGCAAAATGCGGGCATACAAGAGCGGAATAGCCTATCCAGGAGAAAAGATGACCGCCCGAATCCTGAAAGCCGCCAGAACAATTGGCGCGGACCTCAGCACGGTCCTGCTATAAGGAAAATTGTTGAATTGTGTAATAATTTTATTGATTTTCAATAAATATTATTATCTTTGCGAGGTAACCCACAGGATTATGGAGCAACAGCCGATCACCAAGAAGCAGATGCAGTGGAAGGTTTCCCTCGAGGTGGCCTCCGCTATCTTGATTGGCGTGGGATTCTGGTTCAGTCATTCTTGGATTCAGAAGATTCTGTCAGGTATTCTGCTCGCCGTTTCTGTTGGGTCCATCATCTATACGGTCCGGCAATGGAGAAAGCATCCGCTGGTGAACGAAGCGGTGGACCGGGAGCTCCAGGAAGAAAAGAAGGACGCCCTGACAGCCATGGGCGGAATTCTGCTCCTGTTCGCCTTCGCAATCTTCTTGCTCGTCCTCGCTATCCGTGCATTCTGATTCCCGCTTTCCCATTCTCTGCGTCCAATTAATCCAGAGAAGGTAGTGGTGAAGTTCTAGCCCTCGACCCACTTGAACACCTTGTCCCCGCGACGGGGGTGGATGCGTTCGTCCGCCTCTTTCGCGGGGTGGTCGTTGATGTGGTCCACGGGCTGGTCCGCCACGGGGACGGCGACGGAGCAGAACACGCCCTTAGGGGCTTCGGAGACGGGTTTGAGGTCCACGCGCATGTCATCGACCTTGATTTCCACGCAGCCGGTGGTCTTGCCGATGAAGGCGATTTCGTCGCCGACGTGGAGGGTGCCGGTCTCGACCCGGATCTCGGCCACGTCGATGCGGTTGAACCAGTTGGTGACCTTGCCGATGTACTCGCGGCGTCGGGTGGCCTGGCTGCCATAGACGGCGCTCCATTCGCCCAGGCGGGCGCCCTGGTAGTAGCCGTCCCAGAAGCCGCGGTTGAACACGCCGGCGAGCTCCGCCTTGAGGCCGGCCGCGAGTTCGGGCGTGTAGGTGCCGTCGCAGACGGCGTCCGCGGCCCTGCGGTAGCAGGAGGAGACGCGTTTCACGTAGTCGGCGGCGCGGGCGCGGCCCTCGATCTTGAAGACCTTCACGCCGGCGTCGATGATCTTGTCCATGAACTCGATCGTGCACAGGTCCTTCGGGGACATGATGTACTTGTTGTCCACCACGAGGTCGAAGCCGGTTTCCTCGTCGGTGACGTGGTAGCCGCGGCGGCACACCTGCATGCAGGCGCCGCGGTTCGCGCTCTCGCCGTAGGCGGCGAGGGACAGGTAGCATTTGCCGGAAACGGCCATGCAGAAGGCTCCGTGGGCGAACATCTCGATGCGGACGAGGTTCCCGGACGGGCCGGTGATGTGCTCTTTGACGATGGTCTCGTGGATTTCCTTCACCTGCTCCAGCCGGAGTTCCCGCGCGAGGACGACGACGTCGGCGAACTGCGCGTAGAAGCGGAGCGCCTCCACGTTGGAGATGCTGAGCTGGGTGGAGATATGGACCTCCAGGCCGATCTGGCGGGCATACAGGATGCAGGCCATGTCGGAGGCGATGACGGCGTTCACGCCGGTTTCCTTCGCCAGGTCCAGCACGCGGCGGGCCTCGTCGAGTTCCTCGCCGTACAGGGTGATATTCAGGGTGAGATAGGCTTTGAGCCCATAGGCGCGACAGATGCGCATCACCTCCGGGAGGTCCTCCGCCTGGAAGTTGTTGGCGGAGTGGGAGCGCATGTTCAGGTGGCCGATGCCGAAATAGACCGAATCGGCGCCTCCTTCGACGGCGGCGGCGAGGCTTTCGAAGCTCCCCGCCGGGGCCATGATTTCCAGTTCCTCCGGCCTCATTTCACGCGGTCCACCAGGTCGTCGGCAAAGCGCTTGAGGACGGTGTAGCCGGCGATGCCGGTCACCTTCTCCGCGGCGGCGAGCGCCTTCTCGTGGAAGCGGGCGACGGTTTCGCGGGCGTCCTCGGCCACATGGACCGAATCGTACAGGTCCATCACGGTGGCGATCTTCTCTGCGGGCGAGAGATCCGCCTCGAGAGCCTCGGCGATGCCCTTCGCGCCCTTTTCCATCGCGCGGACCGTGAGCCAGGACTTCTTCCCGTTCACGATGTCGCCGCCGATGGGCTTGCCGAATACCTTTTCGTCTCCGTAGGCGTCGAGGTAGTCGTCGGCCACCTGGAACGCGAGGCCCAGGTTGTAGCCGTAGTTGTACAGGCCGTCGGCGATCTCCGCCGGGGCGTGGGCGATGAGCGCGCCCATCTTCGCCGAGCAGGCGATGAGGACGGCGGTCTTGAGGCCGATCATCTTCAGGTACTCGCGCATGGTCACGGCCTTCACGTGCTCGAAGTCCATGTCATACTGCTGCCCGTCGCACACCTGCGCCGCAGTGGTGGAAAACAGGTCCAGGACGTCGCCCAGGGTGTTTTCCGGCGCCTGTGCAATGCGTTTGTACGCATCGATGCACATCACGTCGCCGGAAAGGATCGCGGTGTCCGCCGACCACTTCTTCCACACGGTCTCCTTCCCGCGCCGCAGCGGGGAACGGTCCATGATGTCGTCGTGGATGAGGGTGAAGGTATGGAACACCTCCAGGCCCGCCGCCGGCCCCAGGATCTCCGGGCCGAACGAATCGTTGAACAGGCTGTACACGGTCAGGCACAGTTTCGGCCGCAGCCTTTTCCCGCCGATGGCGACCATATACCGCAGCGGGTCGTACAACCCCTCCGGTTCCTGGGTGAACTCAATCGTAGAAAACAGCCGCCGCACGGCCTCGTCGATGGTTTCTTGCGCAATCATGATACAAAAATACGCAATTTATGTGATTCCACTCGCATGAAAGGAAAAACTTCGTACCTTTGTGATGTCATTGAATAATGATTGATGCATCTAAAGGCATCCCATCCCAAGTGGGATGCTTTTTTCTATTCTAAGAGATAGAAAAACAGCCTTAGGGGTACTCTGTGCCCCTTGCCGTCGTGAACTTACTAACTATCTCAGTGTAAACGATTTACATAATAACCAACGGCAAGGGGTATTCCTGCAGGGACCCCTTGCCGTCTCTTGATTGACATTATGCTTATTATCAGCGAGTTACGATAGTTCAGGCGGCAAACCCCAGGGGGCAGCAGCTGCCTTCAGAACTTCACCACCACCTTCACCGGGAAATGGTCAGAGAAGGATTCCGTGCCGGCGGTGAGGACTTCCGAGGAGAGCACTTCCACCGGGGCGGCGGCCTTGTAGGCGAAGACGTAGTCGATGCACTTGCGGGGGTTCTTGGTCGAGTAGGTGTTATCCACCCCTGAGAGTTGGGTCCAGCCCTGACGCATCAACCGGATCGCTTCGCTGTCCGGCTCGGCGTTGAAGTCACCGCACAGGAAGACGGGCTTCTTGGTGCCCGCGTAAACCGCTTTGAACCAATCGTTCAGCGCTTCCACCTGGTCGCGCTGGGAGTTTTCCCCGACATAGTCCAGGTGGACGGAGGCGAAGACGCACCGGTCCGTCTCCACGACCGCGATGCTCCGCGGTTCAGAGCCGTCGGACTTGGGGAGATGGACCTTGTACCGGGAAATCACCTTGTCGCGGGAGACGACCCCGTTGCCGTAGGCTCCGTTCGCATAGGGGAAGGCCGATGCGAACTGGAAGGACCAGTTGCCCAGCTGGGCCGCGAGTTCCTTGAGCTGGTATGTCGCGTGGCGCCGGTTGCAGCTGTCGAGCTCGTTGAGCGCCACCAGCGACGCGCCGGTATGCCGGATCAGCTCGGCCACCTGGGGCGTGGTGTCGTCCTCGTACTTGGAGAAGACGCCCACGTTGTAGGTAAGCAGCGTCATCGTCGCGGGCTCCTTCGACTTTCCACAGGAAAGGAGGAGCACCGGGAGGAGAAGGAATGCGTAGATCTTATTCATGGATAAGGACAAAGTGGGAGGCCACCGGGCGCTCACCCTTTGCATCGGTGGGCCGGTTCACGACATGGGTTTTCGGGTCGCCTTCGCCGGCGACGACGAGGGTGGAGGAACCGCCGCCGTCCATGTTCAGGGCATAGCGGGGGTTGAAGTTCTTCTTCAGGAACCGGGTGAGCTCCCGGGCGGACATCCCTTCGCTCACCCCCGCCCGGCGGCCGTCCACGACAACCATCAGGAAATGGTTGTCCCCGGTCACGGCCACGGCGGTCCGGGGATGGCGGACGCCCTGGTGGCGGTGGAGATCCTCGTAATCGTACTTGCTCACGTCCGTCTGGAAGCCCGCGAAGCTCTCGCCCACGGGATCGTAGTCGTCGATGAGCATCGGGGCGCTGGAGAAGATGTTGGGCGCCGTGCTGTTGGAATAGAAGGTGCGCTGCTCATCGACCGTCTTCCCTTTTCCGTCCGAGGAAATCCACACCTTGCTTCCGTCGGTATAGACGGCTCCCTCGTTCTTCCAGTTGGGGACGCCGGTGGACATGATCGTGTTGTTGGGCATGCAGGTCACATACTCCCCGTCCACTTTCAGGACGATCGACGTAGATTCGTAGCAGGCGTTCATCGCCACCACGGCCCCGTCATGGGCCTTGAACACGTCGGAGGTGCGCACATCCGGCACCGAGGAGGTGAACTTGAGCGCGTAGCCCGGCGCCGACATGTCCCAGTCGGCGATGAAGATGCGCTGGGCGGCGCCGTCCACGTTGCATTCGAACCGGCGGTAGGTCAGGCCGGGGGCCACTTCCTTGACGGTCCATCCCTTATCCTCCGAGCGGAACACGAACTGGTCCGTCCGCGCCTTCAGATAGGCCTTCACATCGTCCCAGCGGTAGTACGGGAAGCCTTCCAGGTCACCCAGACGGGCCTCTTCCCCATTGAGGAGAACCTTGACGAGGGTATCCCCGGTCTTGCCTTTCTTCGGATTGAAGAAGATGAACTGGATGTTGGCGGCCATCGGGGAGCGGAAGGTCTGGAACCAGTACACCAGGTCGTCCTGATGGGCCGGGGCCCGGTCGAAGCCGTCCAGGTCCATGATCAGCTCGAGCGCCATCACCACGTGGTCGTGGCCGTAGCGCAGGTCGGCGCCGCGGCTGCCGGCGGCCAGGCGCTGCGTCGCCTTCTCCACCATGTCGTCCACGATGGACGAGCAAGGGGTCCGGTAGGCGTGGTACTCGCGGAAACGCTCGTAATTGTCCGTCTCCCAGAGGGTGGCGAACTCCTCCACCGTGAAGAAGTCCTTCACGTCGAGGCGCACGTCCTGCGGCAGGCTGTTCATGCCGGCCACGAACATGTACAGGTGGAAGAACACATTGTACGGATTGCGCTGTCCCAATGCCTTGTCCGGATTCTTGAAGAGACGGGCCAGGACGTCCTTGTAGTTCGGGAAATGGCGGAGGAAGAACCGCTCGGAGCTCTCCGCATACGGAAAGACCTCCTCGGGCCCCTGGTACTTGAACGGGTTCGATCCCTGGTTGGGCCGCGTCGCCTGCACGTCCGTGATACCCTGGTGCTCATAGACGGAAGTCTCCGGCGCCAGGCGCGAAAGGGCCGCGCAGCAGGAGGACATGCTCATGATGGAGCGGACCGACGGCGAGGAGCACGCATCGACGGAACTCCCCTTTCCGAACACGGTCGGGTAGTTTTTCACCATCGTCCGGGCGATCTCCTGATGCTGGTTCCAGCCGATTTCAGTGAGGTCGCCCACCCGGTACTGCACATACTCCCAGAAAGGCTCCAGGTCGTTGAGCAGCTGCTCTCCGCGGGCCGTGAGGTTGCCCTCCCGCCGGCCTTCGGCCAGCATGTTCAGGATGATGGAATAGGCATCTCCGGTATAGGCGTACCGGGAGCCGTGGCGGCCATAATGGCTGATATACACGGCTTCATACCCCTTCGGAACGGGGGTCAGCGCCTTGGGCGAAAGGTCCAGCAGGCAGTCCAGTCCGGAGGACTTGTTCCAGTCCGCGCGGACCTCCTCCCGGACGCCGAGGCGCTGGGCGCCGGCGGTCACGCACAGGAGGAGCGAAAAGGCCACAATCAGGTATTTCTTCATCTTTCAGTTCGGTTAAAAGGTTTCATACAGGTCGATAGCCTCGGCGAAACGGCGCTCGAGGTCTTCCAGCAGGTACAGGCCGTCGGCATGGGGCGTCAGGCCTTTCAAATGCAGTTGGAGCGACATCGGAGGATTCTCCGGCGCGAGGAGGGTCACCTCCCGGAGCTGGTCGGCGGAAGCATAGACGAGCCAGAGGTCGGCATACAGCTTCCCGTCCCGGCCGCGGAACTTCTCGAAGAGGATCTTCCCGCCGATGGGGGTTTTCGTCTCGATGGCCGCGGGGGCGTCATAAGGTTCGACGCCAAGCGCCGCGAGGACACTGCCGATGTTGGAGTCGTGGCCGCACAGGAAGGCGAACTTGCGCCCGGACGTCCGCAGCTCCGCAAGGAGCTCCCGGAGCATCGGATGCGCCACGTTCGCGGCCACGCTGGGCGCGGCGAACAGCACGTCCTGGTACCAGTCTTTCACGGAGGAGACGGCCGCCCATTCCTGCCGGGTCAGCTTGTGCCCGAATCCGGCTTTCACCGCGTCCGGTTCCTCGTAATACTGGAGCGTCAGGGCATCCGAGGCCGAGCAGGCCATCTTCAGGCCGCCGCGCATCATCGGCTCCTTGCCCACTTCGAAATGGACCGACGACGGGAACTGTTCGAAGGAGGTCGTGTCGTTCCTCGCGGTGGGGCTGGATTTGATGTCCAGGACCTTTTCGAGGAGCGCGTACTTCGCCTTCAGCGGCGCGTCCGGCCCGCCCATCGCCTCGATTTCCGCATAGGCTTTCGCGAGGAAGCCGTCGGAAAGGCGGGTGATCTGCGGGTTGAACACCGGGTCCATCGTCCCCAGCGGGGTGTGCTGCTCCACGTCGATGTCGGCCATCGGGAACATCCCGGCGGCGAAAGCGCGGGCCGTGGCACGGGTGCGCTGGATGGAATTGGCATAGAAGCGGACGCTTCCCGCCTCCGGAACCCCGTCCTTGGCGAAGAAACCTTCGCCCACGAGCCACTCCCGGAAGAACTGGCCCATCTCCATCTCCAGCGCGCCGCCGCGGAGCGACAGTTCGCCGGGAGCGGAACTCCAGTCGAACCATTCGTGTGGCGTGATGCGCGACAACACGGAACCCGGGCCGCTCAGCGGCGACCGGATGTTGTGCCGACTCAGGATGACCATTTCCTCCCGGGCGTAACGCTCTGCGAAGCCCTCCGGGCGCGGCATGAATGCCGTGCCTTCGGAGGAGGCGCTGCCGGGCGCGAGCCGGGGACTGCAGGAGGCGAGCAGCAGGAGGGCCGCCACCAAGACAGACAACCGTTTACTCATCATTTGGCGTTCTCTTCAAGCACTTTCTTCAGAATCGGGGCGATTACCTTCTCCATCTGCGTGTAACCGGCCGCATTGGGATGGATCGTGTCGATCTGGTACTCTTTTTTCAACCCCTTCTCTCCGTCCACCAGGACGGAATAGTAATCGGCATACGCGATGCCGGCGCCTTCGGCCCACTGCTTGATCTGGGCGTTCAACGGGGGGATGGCGTCCTGGGGCGCGAAGTCCGGAACCTTGGGGAAGCTGTTGGAAGGCGGCACCGACCCGACGATGACCGGAATGCCGGCATCCTGGGCCATCTTGGCCATCTTCTTGATCCGCTCGAGGATGGATTCGGCCGAGCTGGCGGCGATGTCGTTGGTTCCGCCCTCGATGACCACGCAGTGCGGGTCCAGGTCCACGACGTCCGCCTTGAAGCGGGCGAGCATGTCGCCGGTCTTGTTGCCGCTGATTCCCTTGTTCACATAGTTGTTGGCCGAGAAGAATTCGGGGTGCCCGACCCCTTCCCGGCCCCACTGCCACGTGATGCTGTCGCCGATGAACACGGCGACGGGACCCTTGTGGCGGGTGTCCATCGTCGGCGCTGCCGGATCCGGCGGCGGAGGCATGTCATAGGGCTGGTCCTTCCGGCAGGAAACGCCTGCCAACAGGAGAACAGCAAACAGGATGGTCCGGAAGTGTTTCATCAGTTCTTCACCACATAAAAGAACGTCGGGACGGAGCGCTCGCCGGAATGGTCCGGAACACCGCTCACCTGGTCGGAGTCCGTCGGGTAGTTCACCACGTGGGTGGACGGGTCGCCCTGTCCTTGCACGCACATCGTAGAAGAACCGCCGCCGTCCAGGTTCAAGGCGTACTGCGGGTTGAAGTTCTTCACCAGGAACTGGGTCACCTCCTTCGCGGACATGCCCCGGCTCACCGAGGGCCGACGGCCGTCGATGACGATGAGCAGCAGGTGATTGAACTCATTCTTGGCGATCACCGTCCGGGGATGGGTGTTGGTGTTCTGGTGGGTATAGGCGTCCTCTGAGTTGTTGAACTTCTTGGGATAGCGGGTCGTAAAGGTCTCCCCCGCCGGCTCGTAATCATAGATGAGCACGGGCGCGCTGGACAGGAGGTTGGGCACTGTCGGGGCCAGCTTCATGTAGGCCCGCTGCTGGTCCTGATAGGCCAGGTCCCGCCCGGTATAGTCGAAACGGACGTCCCGGACACCGTCCAGCATCACGCAGCCTTCGTTCTTCCAATTGGTCACGCCCGTCGTCCCGATGGTGCTGTTGGGCATCATGAAGGCCGTCCGGCCATCCACCCGGATGACGATGGATTCCCGCTCATAACCCGCATTCATGGTCACGATGGCCTTCTTGTCCTTCATCACCGCCGAGGCGGTGGAACGGTTGTCATAGAGGGCCAGCTTGACGGAATAGTCGGTGTTGGACAGGTCCACGTCCGTGACGAAGACCCGCTGCGGCGACTTGGTGACGGGATCGGTGCCGGAGAAGGTGTAATAGGTAATTCCGTCCTCGATCTTCGTGGTCGTCCAGCCGGTGCCGGAAGGATAGACCTTCTTGCCTCGGTTGGCGTCCCAGGGGTGCGTTTCCGTATCGCCTCCTCCGCCTTCTCCGCCTTGTCCTCCTTGCTCCCCGCCGGAAGGCGTGGGCGGCGGAATCAAGTCGGGAAGCGGGTCCTTCCCCCCGCAGGACCATACCAGCAGGGGGAGGAATACCGCAATCAGATAGAGTCTGTTCTGTTTCATGCTACTTCAGTTTGGGCGCATCGCCGCTGAGATCCCACACTTCGGTGGACCAGCCCAGCGTCGTGGCCTGGGAAGAAATCGTACCTTCGTTGCCGGCGTAATTGTCTTTGACGCTCTCGGCGCCATCGACCGTCGTGCCGGCGAAAGGCAGCGTTGCGCTCCAGCCGATGCAGGAAGAGACGGCCGCGGTGTTCACGTCGATCCGGCCGGCGAAGATGCCGGTGTTCTCGTGCGTGCCGCTCACCGCGCCGGCGCTGAAGCAGCGCTCCACGACGATCAGGCCCTTGGCGATGCCGATGAAACCGCCGACCTCGGCCTGGCCTCCCCCGACGACTTCCATCGTGGAGTAGGAGTCCGCAATCTTACAACTCAGCGAAGCATTGCCTTCCGGATAACCGGCGAAGCCACCCACGTGGGAACTGTTCGCCGTGATCTTTCCGCCGACCACCGCGCACTTGTTGATATCGGCGAAATAGTCGACGCCCACGAAACCGCCGGAGTTCTGGCCGGCGGCGATGGTCGCATTCTCGACCACGCAGCCCGTGATGACGCCGGCATACTTGCCCGCCTGGCCGACGAAACCGCCCACGCGCTTGGTGGAAGGCGCTTCGATGACGGCATCTTTCACCAGGCAGCGCTCGAAGTTGGCCAGCTTGTTGATGTTCCCGACGAAGCCGCCCGCATACTGGACGGCCGCCGTGGTGACGACGGTGACGCCCTCGGCGGAGCAGTCCTCGAACTTCGCATCGGCACAGTCCGGAACGCCCACGAAGCCGCCTACATTGTTCACGGAGGTCGTGACCGTGGAGTTCAGTATGTGGCAGTCGGAGACCGTCGTGACGACGGCCACCTGTCCGATGACGCCGCCCAAATAGGCCGCACCCTCGATGGCGGAGTTATTCACCGTGACGCCGGTCAACGAGCACTCCGTCAGGTTCTTGCCCGTACCCAGATAACCGGCCACGATGCCCGCCTTGTTGCTGCCGGCGTTGATGCTGGCGCCGTCGAAGACGACATCCTTCAGCGTGCCGTACAGGACGCCGGCGAAACTGGCGTAGGCCACGGGCTCTGTAATGGTGAGGCCGGAAATGGTCTTCCCGTTGCCGTCGAAATGGATGAACTTGTCGAAGCTCCCTTCGTTGTTGAGCGGAGCCCACTCGGCGCCGGAAATGTCCACATCCTGAATCATTTTGAAGTACTTGGTCTCGCCGCTGACAAGGTCGCCGCGGACGGAGCGGAGCGAGGCCGCGTCGGCGATGAGCCACGGCGATTCGGCCGTGCCTTCGCCGCCCGCATAGTGGCCGGTGCCCGTCCAGCCGGTGGCGTCCAGGACGATGGTGTTCACCTTGCCGGGCAGGAGGGAAGCCTCCGCCGCGAGGGTAACGCTACGCTGCCAGTGGTTGCTGCCATCAGCCACGACCGTGACCGTCAGGACGGTGCCGGCCGGGACCTTGACTTCCTGCCAGGGCAGGGTCATCCAGGCGGTAAGCACGTGGTCTTCACCCAGGGAGACTTCCTTCAGGTCCAGGCTGAGGGACGTGGCCTTGGTGCCGGCATTGTCGGCATAGAACACGGGCTCGTCGGCACGGATGGCCACGCTTTCCGGCGCGGTGACACCTTCCGGCAGGGTGAGGGCGAACTTGAGCACGCCGCTCTGCTTGAAGGTGCCTTTGTGCTCCGCGGCCCAGGCGTCGCTGAATTCGAAGGTCTCGAACGCATCGACACCGGAGAGGAGCGCGCAGTACGCAAGGTGGTCCATCGACCCGTTGCCGGTCTGGACCTGGCCGGTCCAGGAAGCCGCCTCCAGCTCCGCCACGGAGCCGTAGGAGCCGGGATACAGGATGGAGAAGGTGGTTCCTGCCACCGGCTTGCCGGTGAAGTCGGCCTGGTGGGCCGTGAAGCCGTCTTCGATGTCGAAGACGGACGAATTCACGCCGGCGACAAGGATCTGGTCCCGCTCTTCCCACTTCCAGGCGAGGTCGGTTTCCGCGGCGGCCGCGGCGACGCGGGTCGCCGGGCCGTCGGGAATGGACGCCGAAATGGTCACGAGGCCGTTTTCAGGAACGGAAATGGATTCCACGGCCTTGTTGCAGGAGAACAGGAGCGGAAGAAGGGCCGCCGCCAGGACTAGGATGGAAATGTTCTTTTTCATGATCGGTCCTCCTTTTTACTGAATGAACGGGTTCTCGCCGAAGTCGCCGAGCTGGCCGTTGGAGCCGGCCTGGTCCACGACGAGCGGGGGCTGGCCCACGTGTACGGGATAATCGCCGCTGAAGTCCCAGACCTCGGAAGACCAGCCCAGTTCCTGGGCGACCTGCGAGAGGGTCTTGCCTGCCGCGGCTGCCTTGCCGTGGTACGGGAAGTTGTAGTTCGCACCTTCCACCTCCACGACCACGAGCGGCGTCTCCTCGGACGCGTTGTCCTGGTCGTACAGGCCGAAGAGGTCGGAGTAGTCGACAAAGTCGAATTCAGGCTTGCGGACGCAGTCGGTCAGGAAGTTGTGCGTCGCCGTGAAGCCGACGACGGCACCGCCGCTGTAGTGGCTCATGTCGCCGGGCGTCACGGTGGTGGCGCGGACGAAGCTGTTCCAGGCGACGCTCTTCTCGACGACGTTCTTGGGCATCCGGGTGGTCATGCCGTCGCCCTTGTCCTGGTTGCAGTGGCCGGCGATGCCGCCGATGGCGAAGCTCGCCGTCACCGCGGAAGCGGAGAAGCAGTTGATGATGGCGCTCTCGTCCTTGATGAGGCCGCCGCAGATGCCGCCTACGCGCTGGCCGCCGATCACGGAACCGGCCGTCCAGCAGTCGCGGATGATGGTCTTTCCGCCGTCATAGCCGAACAGGCCGCCGACGTAGTTCTTACCGGAAGAAACCTTGCAGAAGGCCGAGGAAGCGGTGATGTTGCCGTTTCCGACGATGCCGACCATGCCGCCCACGCCGGTCTTGTTGCCGGTGAAGGTCACCGTGCCCTGGACATGGACCCGCAGAATCTCCGCGTGCTTGTCGCCGGTTCCGGCGTAGCCACCGACGATGCCGCAGGCGCTGTTCGCCGTGCCGACGATCTTCGCCTTGGAGAAGGTCACGTCGTGGCAGGTGCCGAACAGGACGCCGAAGAAGCTCGGATAGGCTCCGCCGTAGTCGCAGGTGAAGTTGGAGATGGTGTGACCGCCGCCGTCGAAGTCGATTTCCTTGTCGTACGGGGAGGCGTAGTTGAGCGGCTCCCAGCCGGTGACTTCGTCCATGTCGATGTCGGCGACGAGCTTGAACCAGCGCTTTTCACCGCCCTTCAGGTCATCCCGCATGTATCCGAGCTGGGTCGCGTTGGAGATGAGCCAGGGCTCGGCCTCGGTACCCTTGCCGCCGTCGTAGCGGCCGGCGTCGAACCAGCCGGTCCCATCCAGGGTGATGGTGTTCACGAAACCGCTCTTGAGAACCTTCTCCTCCGCGATGGTGACATCGCGGATCCAGGTCTTCTCACCGGCCGCCACCGTGAAGGAAAGGACGGTGCCGGCAGGAATGGCGACATCGTGCCAGGAGGTGGTCATCCAGGCGGTGAGCACGCAGTCTTCACCGAGGGCGACGTCCTCCAGGGACAGGTTCAGTTCGCTGACGGTCGCCTCGCCGTTGCCCGCATGGAAGAGCGGGGTATCCGTCGCCAGGGTGATCTTGCTCACGGTCGTCGTGCCCTCCGGAAGGGTGAATTTCAGCTTGAGAACGCCGCCCTGCCGGAAGGTGCCGCCATGGGCGGCGGCCCAGTCGGCGCCGAACGTGAAGACGTCGAAGGCGTCCACGTCGGACAGGATGGCGAAGTACTTCAGATGGGCCTTGGAATCGTTGCCTTTCTGGACCTGGGCGTCCCAGGTCATGGCTTCCAGGCCGGAGAGGGACGTCACCGTCCCCGGATAGATGATGGAGAACCTGTCACCGGAAACGGGCTTTCCGGTGAAGGACGCCTGCTGGGGCGAGAAGCCCTCGTCGATGTCGAGCACGGACGGCATGCTGCCGACGACGGCGATCTTATCCCCGGCCTCCCAGGACCAGGAAAGACCGGTTTCGGCGTCGCCGGCGGCCACGCGGGTGCCTGGAAGCGCCGGGATGGTGGCCGTGACGGTCACGAGGCCGGGTCCGAGAACGGACGCCGGTTCCACCGCCTTGTTGCAGGAAAGCGCGAGCAGCGACAGCGAAGCTGCGCAAAGGAGGGATGCGATTCTTGTTTTCATGACGGTCATCGTTTAATAGAGTTCATTCTCACCGTAACCCGGGAGCTGGCCCTGTCCGTGGGCGTCTTCCTCGGGTTCCACCGAAGCATTGGCCTTGAGCGTCGGGACGGCGCCGCTGAAGTCCCAGATATCGGTGCTCCAGCCCAGCGCCTTCGCTACCTGCGAGAGGGTCTTCCCCGTCTCGGCAGCGACGCCGTGGTACGGATAGTTGTAGTCGGCACCGTCCACCTTGACCACGACCAGCGGCATGTCCGGAGAGGCGTTGCCCTGGTCATACACGGTGAAGACGTCGGAGTAGTCCTGGAAGTCCAGGTCGGGCTTGCGGACGCAGTCGATCAGGTAATTGCGCACGGAGGTGAAGCCGATGACGGCGCCGCAGCTGTAGTGGCTCTTGTCCCCCGGCGTCATCGTCGTGGCATGGACGAAATCGTTCCAGGCGATGCACTTGGAGAACACGTTGTCCGGACGGGATTCCTCCGGCGTGCCGCTCTTCTGGTCCAGGTTGCAGTGGCCGGCGATGCCGCCGATGGCGAAGCCGGCTGTGACCTGGGACAGGGAGTAGCAGTTCACGACGGAGCTCTCGGCCTTGATGATGCCGCCGCAGATGCCGCCGGTACGCTGGCCACCGGTCACGGAACCGGCGGTCCAGCAGTTGGACACCTCGCACTTGCCGCCGTCATAGCCGAACAGGCCGCCCACGTAGTTGTACCCGGAGGACACCTCGCAGTCCGCTGAGGACGCGGTGACCGTGGCGTTGCCCAGGATACCTGCCAGGCCGCCGATACCCGTCTTGTTGCCCTTGAATTCCACCTTGCCCTGGACATGGACGCGGGTGATTTCCGCATGCTTGTCACCGGTGCCGGCATAGCCGCCGATGATGCCGCAGGCGCTGTTCGCGGAGCTGGTCACATAGGCGTTAGTGAAGGTCACGTCGTGGCATTTGCCGTACAGCACGCCGAAGAAGCTGGCGTAATTGGTGAAGTCCACGCTGAAGTTGGAGATCGTATGGCCGTCGCCGTCGAAGTCGATCTCGAAGTCGTACGGACTGGCGTAATTGAGCGGGATCCAGGCGGTCACGGAGGACATGTCGATGTCGTTCTTCATCTTGAAGTACACCTTGTTCTCGTGCTCGAGCTTCTCGGCCATCTTCTCCAAGTCTTCCGCCGTGGACAGGATGTACGGGTATTCGGCCGAGCCGTCACCGCCCTGCGGACCGGTGGAAATCTGAACGACGGTCACGAACGCGCACGGGGAGCCGGAAAGGGCCCAGTTGTCCGTGCCTTCGACCTTGTCGATGGTGACCGGAAGCACATACACCTGGTCTTCCACCAGCCCGGATGCCGTGATCCGGAGCCGGGCGGAAGAGGAGGCCTTGTTGTAGCGCGGCAGCATCACCGTGTTGTCGAGGATTTCGAACGCGGAGGAAGGCAGGAGCTCGTAGTCGGTGCCGTGGGCCGCGTTGTAGGTGGCGACCGCGTCGGGATCCACCTTGAAGGAAATGGTCATGTAGACGTCGGAGACGGCCTCCGCCTTGGCGAGCAGGTTGAAGGTCTTGCTCTTGTTCGGGAGCAGTTCGACGGTCTCGTCCGCCCCGTCCAGAGCGGCGTATAACACGCCTTTCATCGTGGACACGGTCGGCTGCTCCTTTTCGCGGCAGGCGGTGAAGGCCAGCGCGAAGGAAAGGAGAAGGAGATATGGAGTGATTCTTTTCATGTTACTGGTCCGTTTAGAATTTCAAGCCGTCGTCCCAGCCCGGGTTCTGGGTGAGCGCGCCTCCGGTGAGGTTGCGGTCATCCGTCGGGATGGGGAACAAGTAGTCTCTGTTTTCATTCCAGGAACGGGAGACGTCGCCGTGCAGCAGGATCATGCCGGATCCGCCGTCCTTGAGGATGACATCAGAGCCCAGTTTCTTGGCGACCGCGGCCTTGGAAGTGGCGGAAGCGGAGTAGACCTCGAAGTCGTCCGTGCCGTTGCCATCCAGGTCGTACACGCCCACGCCGGGGAGATACATGCCGTAGAAGGGGGCCTCGAAGACCTTTCCTTCCTTCCAGCGCATCAAGTCGTAGTAGCGGTGGCCTTCCTGGCACAGCTCGATGCCGCGCTCGCGGCGGATCTCGAGGATGACACCCTTGTTGGCGTCGGCGGCGAGCACGGAGCTCTGGTAGCCGCCGAATGCGGGATTGGTGAGGAAAGCGTCCGGGGTGGCGTTGGCGTCGGCCAGGCTCAGGTGAGGCATGCCCACGCGGTCACGCAGCTTGTTGACCGAGAGATCGAGGTCGGCCTGCGTCAGGGCGCCGGATTCGGCCAGGGCCTCGGCATAGTTGAGGAGAACTTCCGCGGCGCGGAAGATGATCAGGTCGATGTCGGAGTTGTTGTAGGAGTCCTGGTCCAGGGTGGTCACGTACTTGTCCGGATGGTAGCCGGTGAAGGACACCTTCAGGTCGGGGGCCGTGAAGGTCTCCTGGCCCATGCGCTTGTAGCCGGGCGTACGGATGCTCTGGGAAAGACGCGGGTCGCGGTTCTGGGTTTCCTGCTGGAAAGTCATGGTCTCCCAGCCTTCCTTGTCCGTGAAGCGGGAGCCGTCCTTCATCAGGTAGCTGGCCACGAGCTTGCGGGTCATGGCCGGGCAGCCCATCGAACCGACGGTCATCGTGTTGCCGGAGCTGTGGATGGCGCCGTAGGCCTTGTTGTAGTCGCGGGCGAGGATCACCTCGTCCATCAGTTCGGTGGCGTTCATCGTGGTGAAAAGCTCGCGGTAGCACGTGTTCACATTACCGGAATGCAGGCCGTAGCCGCTGGTCTGCAGGAACTCCGCGGAAACCTTGGCGCACTCGGCCAGATACCACTTGTAGTCCTTGGCATTCGCCGGCAGGGTGGCCAGGGTGGGATCCCCGGCGTGATACTTCCGGAAAGTGCCTTCGAACAGCAGGATCCGGGACTTCAGGGCCATCGCTGTCCACTTGGTCACCTCGTACGCGCTCTTGCCCGTAGGCAGGTTCGCGATGGCGAAGTCCAGGTCCTCGATCATCTTCTCGAGGATCAGCTCGCGGCTGTCGCGGGGCTTGTTGAGCAGTTCGGTGTCCGTGGAGCCCAGGGGCTTGTCATACCACGGGACGTCGCCGAAGCGCTTGACCTTGGCGAAATAGAAGTAGGCGCGGAAGAAACGGGCGAGGGCCGTATACTTGACGCGGACCTGCTCGTCCGGGCAGTTGCCGACGTTCTCCAGCAGGGTGTTGATGTTGCGGAGGGCCGACCAGCTCCAGCCGCTGCCGCTGGCCGGAATCGTGCGCTTGCCCATGCCCTCGTTGGACATGTTGTTCTGGGTGAAGTGGTCGTCGTTGGCCACATACAGATCCGAGGTGGGGAACAGCTCGTAGAAGCCGATGGAGTAGGCCTGGAGCTCACTCTCGCTCTTGAAGAACGTGTCGGCGGAAAGCCGGTCCTTGGGAACGGCGTCCAGCAGGTCGTCGCAGCCGGTGAAAGCGAATCCGGCCAGGAGCATCAGTACGGGAATGATTATCTTTTTCATAGCGGGATTCATTAGAGGGTTATGTCGATGCCGAAGACGTAGCTCTTCTGCCAGGGATAGATGCGCATGTTGCCGCCGGTCATGGCCATTTCAGGATCCACATATCTGCCGTGCAGGCCGGGCGCCCAGTAGAACAGGTTCTCGCCGGTGAAATACAGGCGGAGCTTGGAGATGGAGATCTTCTTGGTCAGCTTCTCCGGAAGCGTGTAACCGAAGGTGAGGTTCTTCAGGCGGAGGTAGCCGATATTCTGGAGGTAGCGGTCGTTCACCACGCCCAGCGGACGGTTCGCGTTCATCGCGATATAGCCGCGGGGACGCGGATAGTAGGCGTTCGGGTTCTCTTCGCTCCAGCAATCATTCAGGAAATCCTTCGGGATGAAGGTCATGTAAGGGCGGGCGTAGGGGCCCCAGAAAGGACGGGCGTCCGCGGCCGGATACCAGTCCATCTTGCCGATGCCCTGGAAGAAGACGGCGAGGTCGAAGCCGAACCAGGAGGCGTTCAGGTTCACGCCATAGTTGTAGCGCGGCTTGCTGTTGCCGATGATCTGCCAGTCGCCGCTGTCTCCCACCTTCTCGGCGCCCTTGTTGATGGCGTGGTCGTCATCCAGGTCGGCGAACTTCATGTCGCCGGCGAAGAGACCGTTCGGGAAGATCTGCGCATCGTTCACCTTGCTCTGGTCCACGCCATAGCTCTTGGCCTCCTCGTCGGTGGCGAAAAGACCCGCGATGTGGTAGCCCCAGATGTCACCGTATTTCTGGCCTACCCAGTAGGTCTTGGCGAAAAGCTTGTCCGGGTTGTTGAAGCGGGTGATGTGGGACACATAATCGGAGAAGACGACGTTCATGCCGTAATGGAAGGCGTCGGGGCCCAGCTTGAAGGAATCCCGCCAGCCCAGGGAGATCTCATAACCCTTGGTCCGGAGGTCCGCCGTGTTCTCCTGCGGGGTGGAAGCGCCGTACACGGCCGGGAGAGGCTCGCCGGCGGTGAGCATATCCTTGGTGTCACGGATATAACCCTCAGCGCTGAATTCCAGGCGGTTGCCCAGGAAGGCCAGGTCCACGCCCAGGTTGCTCTGGATGGAGCGTTCCCAGGTGAGGCCGGAGGAAACCGGAGCCGACAGGGAGGCCTGCGGGAGATTCGCGCCGCCCAGCAGATAGGAGGACTTGCCGCTGGTGGAGACGGTGCGGATGGCCGGATAGTAGGAGCTCATCTGCTGGTTGCCCAGCTGACCATAGGAGAAGCGGACCTTGAAGTTGTCCCACCAGGCACGCAGCGGCGAGAAGAAAGGCTCTTCGGAGACTCTCCAACCCAGGGACGCGGACGGGGAGAACACCCAGCGGCTGCCGCGGAGGAAGCGGGAGGAGCCGTCGTAACGGCCGTTCAGTTCGACGAGGTAACGGCCCTTGTAGTCATAGTTCAGACGGGCGAAGTAACCGGCCAGCTTGTACTCGTTCTGACCGCCGGAGGTTTCCATGCGCTTCTTGCCGTCGGGATCGTTGGGATCGGCGCCGATCAGGTTCTGGTCGTTCAGTTCCGTCGAATACAGGTAGTAACCGATGGCGCCCAGGTCCTTGATCCAGCGGGTCTCGTAGTTCACGCCGGCCATGAGTTTGAGGTTGTGCGCCTGGTTGAAGCTGTTCTCGTAGGTCGCGTAGAGGTTGTAGGCCTGGTAGATGTTGGTGTTGGCGCTTTCCGAGAGCTTGTCCTGGAACGGGGACGCATCGTCCTTCGTCTTGATTTCCAGGGGGTACTGGGAATAGTGGCCTGGCACAGCGCGGTTCAGGTACCGGTTGTACTTGAGCGTATAGGTGTAGTCACCCTTGATGGTGAAACCCTTGAACGGCTTCAGGGTGAAGTCCACGGTCTCGCTCAGGTTGTCCACCTTGTCCTCGTTGAAGTTGTCTTCCGCAAGGAGCATCAGGAGACCGTCCATGACCGTATATCCGTTGTACTTGGTGTAGTACAAGGTCGATCCGTCCGGGTTCGTGGCAGGGAAACTCGCGAGAGCATGGGCGGAACTCTTGGCGAAGTTGTTGTTGATGCCGCCCTGGCCCGGATAGAAGTAGGAGCTGTTGAAGTAGCTCGTGTTGGAGCCGATCCGGAGCCAGTCGGTCACGTCGAAGGCGATCTTCGCACGCAGGTTCACGCGCGAATAATTATCGGGCTTCTCCTTGAACATACCCTGCTCGTAGGTATAGCCGCCGGACACCAGATAGCTCACGTGGTTCGTGGCGCCGCTGGCCGAGATGGTGTGGTTCGTGGTGGGCTTGATGTCATTGTACAGGACGTGCCACCAGTCCGTGTTCGCGTAATAATTGTAGACATCCTTGCCGTTCTCCTGGGAGATAACCACCCAGGGGCGCTCCGGATTCTCCACCTTGTCATTCCGGCGGGCCCAGAGTTCCTGCATGTCCGCGTCGGAGTAGTTGGCATACTTGGTGCCCGGGCTGTAGGTGCCCCAGAAGAGGTTGTTCAGATAGACGGAGTCATAGCCGCGGGTCTCGTAGTCGGTCCGCGTGGTCGGGGCGGTGACGCCGAAGCGGCCGCTGTAGGTGACCTTGGCGCGGCCTTCCTTCTCGCGGCTGCCGCTCTTGGTGGTCACGAGGATCACACCGGCCGAGCCACGGGCGCCGTAGATGGCGGCCGCGGCGGCGTCCTTGATGACGGAGATGCTCTCCACGTCCACCGGGTTGAGGTACTGGATGTCCCCTTCCACGCCGTCGATGAGCACCAGCGGGCTGCCTCCGTTGATGGAGTTCCAACCGCGGATGTTGAGCGAGGCGGCCTGGCCGGGACGGCCGGAGCCCGACGTGATGTTCAGGCCCGGGACGGTGCCCTGCAGCATGTGGCCCACGTCGAGGGCGGAGCGGTCCTTGAGTTCATCGGCCTTCACCACGGACACGGCGCCCGTGAGGTTGGCCTTCTTCTGGGTGCCGTAGCCCACGACCACGGCATCTTCCAGGATGTTCTGGTCCTCTTCGAGCACCACCAGGATCTGGCTGCGTCCCTGGACGGGAACCTGCTGCGTCAGATAACCCAGGCAGGAAACCTCGAGGACAGCGTTGGGGTCGACGCTGATGGAGAAGGATCCATCCGCGTCCGTGGTCACGCCGGTACTGCCGGAGAGCACGACGGCACCGATGACGGGGCCGTTGGCATCCGAGACGGTACCGCGTACTGCGATCTTTTGGGCATAGGCCCCAAAAGAGACGGTCACACCGAAGAGTATGACCAGTACGCTGAGCAGTTTCTTGGATAACATATGAATATGGTTAAAGTGAATTTGCGGTCAGTACAAAGTTATGGATTCTCGGACAAACCTGAAGGGTCGCCCGGGAAATAGTAGGGACTACGACCGCTTCTCTTCCAATAAATCATTGATACTCAAATGGAACTTCCATATCACCAGCACATAAAATAGTAGATGGAACAATTGGATGAAAAGGGATTTCTTCGTATTTTTGTCGCGGTATCCAGCGTTTTTTGCCATGCGTCCTGCGTTCATCGCGCCGCTTGCGGCCTGCCTCTTTCTCCTCCTTCCCGCCTGCCGGGATGCACGGGAACGCGCCCCGGAATGGGAGTCCGCCCTGCGGGAGCTGGACCGTTCCCTCGCCCAGGAAGCCAGCCTCAGCCAGCAGCACGTCGCGGACCTGGCGGACTTGAAGATCCAGTTCAAGCACGCAGCCACTCCCCGCGCCCGCTACCGCTTCTGCGACCGGATCTTCGACGGATACCTCAAGTACGATGTGGATTCCGCCCTCCGGTATGCGCACCTGAAGGAGGGAATCGCGGCCGGCACGGACGATGCCGAACTCCGCCTGGACGCCGCCCTGGACCTCGCCCAGCGTTACCTGATTTCCGGCATGTACCACACCGCGCTCGAGACGGTCAACGCCGCCGATACGGCATCGGTCCGCTCCCCCGGCCTGCTGGCCACCTACTACCAGACCCTGAACTCCATCTACCACGGCATGGCCCTGGCGGCCAAGGACCCGGAAATGTCTACGCGGTTCCGCTCGCAGGAGCTGCTGTACCAACGCCGCAGCCGGGCGGCGCTCACGGAGGACATGCTGAACTATTACACGGTCAACGCCGACATCGAAATCGAGAACGGGCATCCCGAGCGGGCCCGGCAGTTGATGGAAGAGCGTCTCGCCGACGAGCGCCTCTCCCTCCAGGACCAGGCCATCGTCCATTACTGGATCGCCAAGACCTACCGGGAGGAAGGGGACCAGGAGAACGAACTGAAGCATTATGCCATCAGCGCGAACTGCGACCAGCTGGCCCCGGTCAAGGCGTCCCGGTCCCTGATCCGCCTGTCCCGCATCCTGTACGAACGCGGGGACCTGGACCGCGCGTACACCTACATTGTCCGGGCCTACGAGGACGCCACCCGGTCCGACGCCCGCACCGCCCTGGACGAGATCAACCAGTCGCAGCCCGGCATCATCGCCTCCTATGAAAAGCTGGAACAGCGCCGCCAGCGCCAGCTGAAGGGCTCTCTGGCCGTCACTGTGCTGATCCTGGCCGCCCTGGGCCTCGCCCTCCTGCGCCTCTACCGGAACCACAAGCGGATCGGCCGGATGCAGCGGCAGATCCTGGAGAACGTGGACCGGCTCAAGGAATCCAACCAGATCAAGGACACCTACCTGGGCCGCTACCTGTCCATGTTCTCCGAGCACATCGACGCCCTGGAGCGCTACCGGTCCAGTCTCCGGGTGACGGCCAAATCCAAGGACCTGGACGACATCCTGCGCGTCCTCAAGTCGGACGCGTACATCGACACGGAACGGAAAACCCTGTACGACGAGTTCGACGCCACTTTCCTGGGCGTGTTCCCGGACTTCGTGAACCAGCTGAACGGCCTCCTGCGGGAAGAGGCCCGGATCGGGCAGGACCTGCCGGAGGGCAAGCTCTCCAACGAGCTCCGCATCTTCGCCCTCATCCGCCTGGGCGTCACCGAATCGGCCCAGATCGCCCGCTTCCTGAAGAAATCACCCTCCACGGTGTACAACTACCGCGTCAAACTGAGAAACGCCGCGGCTTGCGGCCGCGACGAATTCGAGAAAAGGCTGATGGAAATCGGGAACCCCGGTTAGCTTACCAGCTGATCGCCGGCTTCGTGAGCGCCTCCTTCAGCTGGTCGTCGGTGCGGAGGCGGACCTTGATGCCGGCCTCCTGGAACCAGTAGCGGACGGCGATCTCCTCCTCGATGAAGGGGATGATCTCGTCCTTCTTCAGCCGCAGGAAGGTTTCCTTGTCCATGTCCAGGGACTTCTCCATCGCGGCCAGTTCACCGGACATCGCCTCGCTGAGGCCATCCTCGGCGAGCGTTTTCTTCATCTCGTCGAACAGGGCGCGGGCGGAGGAACGGTAGTCGAACTCCTTGTCCTTCGCGAAGGCGACGAAGTCGTCGAAGGCGTCGAAATGGAAATCATCCACCGAGGGAAGCGCCTCGTGCTCCCGGACATACTTCATGGCGTACTGGTCCACGATGCCGTTCAGTACCAGGGAATAGGTCAGGCGGGAGTACTTGTGCCCCTTGACTTCGAAGTCGGGGGTGATGCCGCCGCCGTCCCGGACCGTGCGGCCGTGGAGGGTCTTGAATTCGTGCGTGAGGGAATCGGGAATGTGGCCCACGCTGCCGTCCTCGTTGCGGTGGCTGTAGTCGATGGCCTGCACGCAGCGGCCGGAGGGCGTGTAGTACTTGGCGGTGGTCACTTTCAGCTGGCCGTCATACGGCAGCGGACGGATGCTCTGCACCAGGCCCTTCCCGTACGTGCGGGTGCCGATGATGGTGGCGCGGTCCAGGTCCTGCAGGGCGCCGGACACGATCTCGGAGGCCGATGCGGAACCGGAATCGACCAGCACCACGATGGGGATTTCCAGGTCGATGGGGTCGGTCGTGGTCTTGTAAACCTGGCCGGAGCCGGCGGCGCGGCCCTTGGAGGACACGACGACGGAGCCCTTCGGGACGAACAGGGAGACGATGTTCACCGCCTCGTGCATCAGGCCGCCGCCATTGCTGCGGAGGTCCAGGACGAGCCGTTTCATTCCCTTGCTTTTCAGGGTGTTGTACGCATCCCGGATGCCCTGGCCCACACCTTCGGTGAACTTGGTCATCATGATATAGCCGTCGCGGTCGTTGAGCATGTCCACATATTCGATGGAAGGAAGCGCGATGCGCTCGCGCGTGACGGGGACTTCGATGACCTCGCCGGCCTGCCAGGTGGGGCCGCCGCGCAGTTTCTTCACGCGGAAGACGACCGTCGTGCCGGGCTTGCCGCGCATCTTGTCGGAGCTCTGCTGGCTCGTGAGACCGTGGGTGGTTTCCCCGTCGATGGTCTCGATCTCGTCGCCGCAGCGGAGGCCGGCCTTGGCGGCCGGGGAGCCGGCATAGGGCTCGTTGATCTGCACGTTGCCGTTCACGTCGGGCTTATAGATGACCGCGCCGATGCCGCCGTAGGTGTTGGACAGCATCATCTGGAAGTCTTCCTGCTCTTCCTCAGGGACATACACGGTATAGGGATCCAGGGCTTCCAGCATCGCGTCCACCCCCTCCCGCTCGATGCGGCCGACTTCCAGGGAGTCGACATAGGAGCGGTTCAGTTCCTTGAGGATGGCGTTGTGGAGCTCGACCCACTTGCCCAGGGAGAAACTCTTGGACTGGGCCGATGCGGTGACGGAAACGGTGAGGGCGGCGAGGGCCGCAAGGAAATATCTCGTAATCTTCATATGCAATCAGTTCCAGGGACGCCATCGCACAAACGGCGTGCCAGCGGGACAAAGTTACGAAAAAATGGAGTATCTTTGCGGCGTTAATTGCAACTGTTTATGAAGATTGTTTTTGCCACCGGCAATCCCGGCAAGCTGCGCGAGGCCAGCGAGATCCTGGGCGAGGGCTTCGAGCTCGTCACCCCCGCTGAAGCCGGCATTCCGGAAGATATACCTGAAACGGGCGAGACCCTCAGGGCCAATTCCCTGCAGAAAGCCCAATACATCTACGAAAAGACCGGCCTGGACTGCTTCGCCGACGACACCGGCCTGGAAGTCGAGATCCTGGCCGGGGCGCCCGGCGTCCACACCGCCCGCTACGGCGGCCCGCAGAAGAACCCGGCCGACAACATCGCCCGGCTCCTGCGGGAAATGGCCTGCCGCGAGCGCGAGGCCTCCGTCGCCCGCGAGTACGGATTCAATACCCCCCACGCCACCCGCCGGGCCCGCTTCCGCACCTCCGTCACCCTCATCATCGGCGGAGAGAAGCATTTCTTCGACGGCATCATGGAAGGAAAGATCGCCTACACCAAGGCCGGCAAGGGCGGGTTCGGCTACGATCCCGTCTTCATCCCGGACGGTTACGACGTCACCGCCGCCGAAATTACGGAAGAGCAGAAAAACGCCATTTCCCACCGCGGCAAGGCCCTCAGGGCCATGGCGGACTACCTGAAGAGCCGATGACGGAGAACATCGAGGCGATCGTCCTGGGCTACACGAAGTTCGGTGAGAATTCGGTCGTCGTGCATACGCTTTCGGAAGCGTACGGGCGGCGCGGATTCCTCGTCCGCGTGGGCCGGAAAGCGGGGATGGCCCTGCTCCTGCCCCTGAACATCCTGGAGATGGACATCGTCCCGAATCCGAAATCGACCTTGTGGTCGGCCCGGAACCTCACGGCGAAAGACCCGCTGAACGGCATCCGGAACAACCTGTACAAGAATACGATGAGCCTGTTCCTGTCGGAGGTGCTCCTGCGCGCCGTCAAGGACGGGCAGGCGGAGGACGGCCTGTACCCCTGGTGCGTCCGCAGCATCCTCACGCTGGACAGCCTGGACAGCGATTTCTCCAACTTCCACATCCGGTTCCTGCTGGAATTCGCCGGCGCCCTGGGCTTCAGCCCCACCTTCGAGGACATCGCTCCCTTCGCGGAAAAGCACCTCGCGCAGCTCAAGCCCTTCCTGACATCGACCTTCTCCGAGTCGATGCTCCTCCCCCTCCGGGGCGAAGAGCGCAACGCCCTGTGCGAAGACCTCCTCCGCTATCTGGAATACCACACGGAATCCAGCATCAACGTCCGGTCGCTCGCCGTCCTGCGCGAAGTGTTCGCGTAACGCTACAGCATCGCCTGGATCCGGGCGGCGTAGGCCTTCCAATTATCCGCCATCTGATAAGCCTCCACACTGGTCGCCGGCACGTAGATCGGGCATTCGCTCGCCTGATAGAACAGCCCTGACGCGGCGCTCGGAGGCGTGACCGGCAGACACTTGAATTCGGTCAGGCCTGTGCAATATTGGAAGGCGCGATAGCCGAGACTCGTCACCGTGCTCGGAATGGTGAGGGAGTTGAGAACACCGCGTTTGCAAGGCTCGTCACACTGCCGGGAACATCTATCGAGGTGAGGCCCGTGCAACTGGAGAATGCAGATTGGCCGATGCTCGTCACGCCGGCAGGGATGGTTAAAGACGTCAGGCCGGAACAACCATTGAACGCGTACTCGCCGATGCCCGTCAAACTCTCCGGCAGGGTGATCGACGTCATATAGTAACAGCCGGAAAATGCGTTCCTGGCAAGCGTGGCCACGAAAGGTTCTGGCAACCATTCAGGGGCGAATTCATCGTCTGCGTTTCCACGACAGGGCCCAAAGACACGGAGGTGACGTTCGTCCCCTGGAACAAATTGCCGCCAAAACTCGTCACGCTGTCAGGAATGTACATCGATGTCAGGCCCGTGCAGTAGTAGAAAGCACGGTAGCCGAGGCTCGTCACCGTGCTCGGAATGGTGAGGGAGGTAAGGCCGGTGCAATAGTAGAATGCGGATTCCCCGATGCTCGTCAATCCCTCAGGCAAGTCGATGGAAGTCAGCGTATTGCAACCGGAAAAAGCGTTGTCACCGATTGCGTTCACAGGCGCCTCGAAGGTAATCGTGCCCACGCCGTTTTCATAGGTATGGGATTCGATGGCGGCGCCGAAGCTGTCGGGATAGGGCAAGTTGAGCAGCTGACCGTCCGAGGTGGTATAGTGGAGGGTCTTGAAGCCGACGAAGGTGGAATAGGAGTCGAAGTCCGCCTTCCGGCCGAAGGTGGAACGCTTGATGGTGATGGGCTTGTCCGTGTATTCGAATTCGGCCACGGTGCCGTTCTCCGTCGTGAAGGTGATGGTGAAGCCCCCGGAAAGGGTGACCGGGAGGACGACGATGCAATAGTTGACATCCTTCTCGAAGGTTCTGCCGTATCTCGGGGTCAGGGTGATCTCCTGGAGGCCGTTCACGACGGTCGCCTTCGGGGCGCCGTCCACGAAGGTGAGAGAGATGTCGCCGGCGATGTCTTCCCCGTTGTTGCCCTTGAAGGTGACGGAGGCGATGTCGCTGCGGGTCAGGCTGAACCGGACGCCGCCGCAGACGTTGAAGAATTTCAGGGTGTTCGTGGTGGAATGGGCCAGGGTGATGAACAGGTCGTCATCGAACGTTTCCGGCACGCCGCGCTGCGCTCCGGGAAGGGTCGTCGTGACGGAAGCGCCGTCACAGACGGCATCCCTGTCGTATGGATACAGGCCCCAGATATTGTCCGCTTCGCCTTCTGCCATCTCGGCGCCTTCGTCGGTCGAGCGGAAAACGGCGTTCGCGGCATTCTGCGAATTCTGGGAGACATAGCGGAAGCCTTCCGACCCGAAAAACACGTTGATCTCGTCGTACGGCGTCCACAGGATGGTGCCGACCCTGTGCTCGTCGAACGCGACCGTGGAACGGGATTCCTGGCCGGATTCGACCTCGGCGAGGATTTCGGGCAGGCCGGCGCTTTCTTCCGGAAGCGTCGCATTCTTCTTCGATTCTTTCTGGCAGGCTCCGAGGACAAGGGCCAGCGCCAGGCAGGCAAGCATTCTTGTTTTCATAGCGCAAGTCCTTTAAAACAGATCCTCTTCATCGATCAATTCGTTGTCATTGTTCCCGCCGGAAAGGAGGAATGACGCATCATACCGGAGAGCAATCGTTCTCGCCAGCGGAGCGTCGTACTTGCTGCGTGAAGACGCCTTGTCATCAGAATAGCACATAAAGCCAAACAATTACAGATTAAGTTCCATACAAAGATAGCAATTCTCTTCTATTCACAAGCAATGACCGTCCCAAGGGAGAAAGGCCCCGGCAGTAAAAAATCGTCGGTTTTTCAAGGTTTTTCGTTCGGATTTGTTATCTTTGATAGCCCAAACACTGAACTAACCACATCGACATGTACAGAATCACGGAGCATCCCATCCTCAGCGTTCCGCAGGAGGACCTGCATTCGTTTATCTTCGAAGGACATCCCGTCACCGGCCAGAAAGGCCAGACCATCGCCGCCGCCCTGCACCAGGCGGGCTTTCCCGTCCATCACCACAGCCTGAAGGACCGCAACCGCACGATGGAGTGCGGGATCGGCAAGTGCGGCGCCTGCGAGATGGTCGTGGACGGCCACATCCGCCGCATCTGCATCACGAAGGTGGACGGCGTGAAGGAAGTCCACCGCGCCGGGACCGAGAGCTTTGCCGAGGTCCGGGCCGTATCGGAGGATGCGCCCAAGAAGGTGTACAAGACCACCGTCGCCATCATCGGCGCAGGCCCGGCCGGCCTCGCCGTCCGCGAGGAACTCCGGGCGGCCGGGGTGGACTGTCTCGTGATCGACAACAACAGTTCCATCGGCGGCCAGTTCCGGATGCAGACGCACCAGTTCTTCTTTTTCGAGAAGCGGAAGAAGTTCGGCGGCATGCGCGGCTTCGACATCGCCGAGACCCTCGCCGGCCCTTCGACCCCTTCGACAAGCTCAGGGACCGGGACCGGCCAGCACGAAGGAATCCTGCTGGACAGCGTCGTGTGGGATATCCTGGAAGGCAAGCGCCTCGCCGTCAAGAATGTAGCCACGCAGGAAATCTTCTATGTCGATGCGGACCAGCTCGTGGTGGCCGCCGGCGCGCTCCCCTTCATGCCCGCCTTCAAGAATGACGACCTCCCGGGCGTCTATACCGCCGCCGTCGTGCAGCGGATGATGAACACGGAGTTCACCCTCCTCGGGAAGAACATCCTCACCGTGGGCGCCGGCAACATCGGCTACCTCACCTCCTACCAGGCCGTGCAGGCCGGGGCGAAGGTCAAGGCCATCATCGAGGCGATGCCCGCCGAGGGCGGCTTCCCCGTCCAGGCGAACCGCGTCCGCCGGCTCGGCATCCCCATCCTCACGTCCTACACCCTCGTGGAAGCCATTCCGAACGAGGACCGCACCGGCATCGTAGGCGCCGTCATCGCCAAATGCGAGAACTTCCAGCCCATCCCGGGGACGGAAGTGCGCATCGACGGGATCGACTGCATCAACATCTGCACGGGCCTGCTGCCTGACAACCAGCTCCTGCGCAAGGGGGCCGAGGTGTTCGGCCGCGCCTGCTACGGCGTGGGCGACGCCGTCCGGATCGGCGAGGGCACTTCCGCCGTCCTCCGGGGCCGCCAGTGCGCCTACGAGGTGATGATGGACCTCGGAAAGCGGATCGACTACAGCAACTACCTGACCATCTCCAAGGACTATGTCGACTCCCAGCAGCGCCCCGTCCGCCTGCTGGACAAGCCCGCGATGCCCTCCGGCGAAAGACGGGTGTCCAAGGGCTTCGTCATCGCGGACTGCCTGTACGGCTTCGCCTGCAACCCTTGCTCGTTCTCCTGCAAGCAGGGCGCGATCACCAAGAGTTCCACCTCCGTCACGCCGGTCATCGACTATGACAAGTGCATCGGCTGCATGGAATGCGTGGCGCAGTGTCCGGGCCTGGCCATTTTCGGCTACCGCCAGGACCGCGGCCAGCTCTTCCTCCCGCTGGAATTCAACCTGCCGGCGGGCGCCAGGGAAGTCTTCCTGGTCGATGACAACGGCAAGAAGGTAGGCGAAGGCGAGATCGAGCGCGTGATTCCCAAGCCCAACAAGACGAACATCGCCGTCGTCAAGGCCATCCGCCTGGACGGTCCCATCACCGACGCCCGCGGGTTCATCCTCAAGGAGAACTATCCCGAGCCGCTGAAGCTGGTCCCCTGCCATGCCGACGGAGCCGAGACCTACGTCTGTCACTGCGAGGACGTGAGCCTCCAGGAAATCCTAGAGGCCTTGAAGGGCCGCAAGCGCATCACCGCGCAGGAGCTCAAGCACGTGACCCGGCTGGGCATGGGCCCGTGCCGCGGTTCCCGCTGCCTTCCCCGCGCCAAGCAGATTCTCCGGGCGTACGGCATCGAGGTGACCGGCGAGTTCACCCCGCGCGGGCCGATGGCGAACCTCGTGGAGATCGGCAACGTGAGCAATCTCTCCGGGGCCCATACCCTCGTCACTTCCCCGCAGTTCTCCGACGCGGCGGCCGAGGAGGTGGGCGCCTTCGTCGCCGGCGGCGGCATGGCCGGCACGGCCCTGTTCCGCTACCTGGCGGAAGCCGGCCTGAAGCCGGTCCTCGTGAACAAGGACCACGGCAGCTCCTGGCGCTGCATCGCCGGCGGCCGCCCGGCTTTCTCCGTCCCCGCCCTCGCGGAAATCGCAAATGGCAACCTGCAGATATTCAGAGAGTTGCAGAAGCAGTGCGACATCGACTTCAAGATGACGCGCTACGTGAATTTCGTCCACGACGAAGCCACCTACCAGAGCCTCGACGCCTCCCGCGCCTGGTCCGATGCCTACATGATCGACCGGAAAGACTTCGCCCGTGAGATTTCCCCGTACATCAATCCGAACCTGGACATCTACTCCCACGCCCTCATCTCCAACGACTGCTGGCAGGCCAGCCCCGGCAAGACCATCGACGCGGTGCGCCTCATCGGCGCCGGCCTCGGCGGCCGGGTGATGGAGGACACGGAACTCGTCGATGTGGCGAAGGACGGGAAGACCTATCTCGTCACGGTGCGGACGGCCGACGGACGCTACCGGAAGTTCAAGACCGCCGTCTTCGTGAACGCCCTCGGCGCCGGCGCGGAGCAGTTCGCCCGGATGCTGGGCCTGGACACCGGCCTCTTCCCGGTCCGCCACCAGGCGTTCATCACCAAGCGGCTGCCGCTTATCGGACGTGAAGGAGACTCGCTGGACATGCTCATCGACCGCCGCCACTACAAGGGCTTCTCCGCCGTGTACGGCCAGCAGCTCGCCGCCACCGGCCAGATCATCGGCTGCGCATCCCCCGCCTCCGACGCCTCCGAGGCCGGCAAGAACCTGAAGGTCAATACGCAGGCCTTCCTGGAAATCGCCACCGAGGTCTTCACCGAATGGATCCCGCAGCTGAAGGGCATGAGCCTCCAGGCCACCTGGTGCGGCTACTACACCGAGCCGCGCTACATCGTGGACCCGGCCGCGGGCCTGTTTGTCGGCATGCGCGGCCACGGTTTCATGCTGTCGCAGTATATCGCCAAGCTGTATGTGGACACCCTCCTCGGGCGTCCCGTCCCCGCCTTCTTCGCCGACCTCGGCCTCGCCGGCTCCGGCCTCAGCGAGAACGCGTTCAAATAGATTATTTCCGGCCCTTCTTCAGTTTTTCCCGCTCGGCCTTCAACGCCCCCTTCCGGGGCGTCGAGGAGCCTTTCCTGGCCGCCCGGCCGGGCTTGCGCGGCCGGTTGGGCATCGGGGCCTCGGTGAGGGATTCGATGTATTCGTCCTCGGAGGGCACGGGGTCGTTTTCGTGTTCCGGCTCCACGAGCTCGTAGTCCAGGAGCTTCTGTTCCAGGTTGGTGCCCTTGACGCGGATGCGGAGCGGGTCGCCGAGCTTGATGACGCCGTGCTTGCGCCGGCCGACGGCGCGGTAGTGGTCCTCGTCGAAGTCGTAGAAGTCCGACCGGATGGTCCGGTACGGGATCATGCCCTCGATCTTGGTGGGCTCGATCTCCACGTAGATGCCCCACTGGGTGACGCCGGACACGTGGCCGTCGAACTCCTGGCCCACCTTGTCCTCCATGAACTCCACGAGCTTGTACTTGACGCTCTCGCGCTCGGCCTCGGCGGCGACCACCTCCCGTTCGGAGGCGTGCTTGCACTGGGCGGTGTAATAGTCCAGGGACTGTGAATCGGCCCCGCGGAGGTACATCGCCAGCAGGCGGTGGACCATCAGGTCCGGATAGCGGCGGATCGGGGAGGTGAAATGCGTGTAGAACTTGAAGGCCAGGCCGTAATGGCCGATGTTGTCGGTGCTGTAGCAGGCCTTGGCCATGGACCGGAGCGCCAGGATCTGGATGGCGCCCAGCTCCGGCTTCTCCTTGGCGTCGGCCAGGAGGTTGTTCAGCGAGAGGGCGATGTCCTTGCCGCTGCCGATGGGGCCCATCTTGTAGCCCAGGTTGCCGGCGAACTCGCGCAGGCCGGTCACTTTCTCGAGGTTGGGCTCGTCGTGGACACGGTAGACGAAAGTCTTGGCGTTGGAGAGGGCCTTGCCGCCCATCTTGCCGCCCGAGGCGACGTACTCCGCCACGTTCTTGTTCGCCAGGAGCATGAACTCCTCGATGAGCCAGTTGGCTTCCTTGGAGAACTTCTGCCGCACGGCGATGGGCTTGCCGTTCTCGTCGATGTCGACCTTCATTTCGGGGCGGTCGAAGCTGACGGCGCCGGCGGCGAAACGCTTCTTGCGCAGCTTCAGGGCCAGTTTGTTGAGGGTGAGGACGGCTTCCTTCACCTCGTCCGGGACGATACCGCATTCCGAGCCTTCGCCGAACTGTTCGACCATCGCGTGGTCCCCGGCGTCGATGATGGCCTGGGCCAGCTCGTAGGAGAACCGGTAGTCGGAAATGATTTCCGTCCGGCCGAACCAGGGGTTGATGACCTTCGCGAGCGGGGTGATCTCGAACACGGCGGAGAAGGTGAGCTTCTCCTCGTGCGGGCGCAGGGAGCACAGCTTGTTGGAGAGTTTCTCCGGCAGCATGGGCACGGTGCGGTCCACCAGATAGACGGAGGTGCCGCGGGCCTGGGCCTCGGCGTCCACCGGCGTCCCGGGCTTCACGTAGTACGAGACGTCGGCGATATGGACGCCCACCTCGTAGTTGCCGTTGTCCAGCTTGCGGAACGACAGGGCGTCGTCGTAGTCCTTCGCATCGGCCGGGTCGATGGTGAAGGTGAGAGTCTTCCGGAAATCCTTGCGGCCGGCGCGGTCCTTGTCGGTGATCTCGTCGGAAATGGCGTCCGCGGCGTTCTCCACGGCCTTGTCGAACTTGTACGGAAGACCGAACTCCGCCAGGATGGCGTGCATCTCGGTATTGTTTTCGCCAGGCATGCCCAGCACGTCCACGACGTGGCCGACGGGGCCCGCTTCGCCGCGCGGCCACTCGTCCACGACGGCCGCGACCTTCATGCCGCGCACGCCGCCTTCCGGAATGGGAACCGAGATGTCATAGGGCATCGTCTTGGAAGACATCAGCACCCAGGCCTGCTTCCCGACGATATGGAGAATGCCCACGAAGGGCTTCTTGGAACGCTCGAGGATGGCGATGATCTCGCCGCTGCGGCGCCGGACATTGCCTTCCCGCTCCTGGGTGACCGCCACCCGCACGGTGTCCCCGTGCAGGGCGCCCCGGGTCTTGGAGGCCTTGACGAAAACGTCTTCCTCCTGTCCTTCAATGCGTACGAACACGAATCCCTCCCGGGACATCATCGCCGTTCCCACGTATTCGGGGACGACTCGTACTTTCTTCTGCCGCTTCTGTCCCAGTTCTTTCCGGTTACGGGCCCGGTCGCCTCTTCTTTTGCTCATAGATTTTCCTTTCATTATGCAAATATAATCATTATCTTTGTGTGAATGACAACCGACTAAACCAATCGTTTCACTTATGTCCATGACCTTTTTCCGGCGGCTCTTCGTTTCCGCCCTCGCCCTGGGCCTTTTCGCGGCGCTGCCCGCCCACGCCCAGCTGGACCTCTCTTACCACAAGCCCGTCCTGGAGGACTACTTCGCCCCCGCGGGCGTCGCTCCCGCCACCCCGGACGCCGACGGCTTCATCCGCCGCTGGTCGCTCCTGGAGCCCATCGCCAAGCCGGAGATCCGCACCAACGCCATCTTCGACGACAGCTACCTGAACGACGAATTCGCGAAAATCCACTTCCCGGACCAGATGACCATCGTCCCGAAGGACGGACAGAAGGTCAAGCTGGACAAGAAGACCAGGCTCGCCTGGCACTGCTATGACAGCAAGCGCTACAACGTGAAGCTCTACCGCTTCGCCACCGGCCTCGGCCTGCATCCGACCGAGGCGCTCTACCTGGCCGTAACCGTGCTCAACATCCCCGAAGACGTCACCGTACGCCTTTCCGTCGGCTCCAATTCCGGTTCCAAGTGGTGGATCGACGGCGAGGAAGCCCTCCTCCTGTCCGGCGACCGCCGCATGGTGGTGGACGACTGCGTCTCCCGCCGGATCACCCTCAAGGCCGGCCGCCACGTCCTCCGGGGCGCCGTCATCAACGGCCCGGGCATGAGCGACTTCTGCGTCCGCTTCCTCGACGGAGCGGGCCGCCCGTACACGAACTTCACCGTCACCAACCAATAATCCGCACGCCATGAAAAAGATCGCTCTCTACCTCATCGTCTTCCTCCTGACGGCCCTGTATGCGATTCCCGCTGCGGCCCAGATCGGCAACGTCTACATCCACGACCCGTCCACGATCGTCAAGTGCGACGGCAAATACTATACTTTCGGCACAGGCGCCGGCGGCCTCATCTCGGAGGACGGCTGGACCTGGCATGACGGCGCCGTCCGCACCGGCGGCGGCGTGGCCCCGGACGTCATCAAGATCGGCGACCGCTACCTCGTGTCCTACAGCGCCGGCTATCCCGGCACCGAAGGCAAGACCCGCGGCAACGTCACCACCATGTGGACCAAGACCCTGGATCCCCAGTCCCCCGACTTCGGCTACACCGAGCCCGAACTCGTGGCCTGGGCGGGAGATGACGAAGACTGCTGGGCCATCGACCCGGCCTTCCTGCTCGATCCCACCACCGGACGCCTCTGGTGCTCGTACGGCACCTACTTCGGCGCCATCCGCATCGTCGAGCTGGATCCCGAGACGGGCAAGCGGGTCGCCGGCAACCAGGCCGTCGACATCGCCATCGACTGCGAGGCCACGGCCCTGATGTACAAGGACGGCTGGTACTACCTGCTGGGCACCCACGGCACCTGCTGCGACGGCGTCAACTCCACCTACAACATCGTCTGCGGCCGTTCCCGCAGCGTGACCGGCCCGTATCTGGACAACATGGGCCGCGACATGCTCCAGGGCGGCGGCAAGATGGTCCTGTCCGCGGGCAACCGCGCCACCGGTCCCGGCCACTTCGGCTGGTACGTCGAGGAAGAGGGCGTGGAGAAGATGTCCTTCCACTACGAGGCGGACTACAACCGCAGCGGCCGCAGCGTCCTCGCCGTGCGCTCCCTGCTCTGGAAGAACGGCTGGCCGGTGGCGGCCGACCCGTTCAAGGAAGGGACCTACGAGATCGAATCCGAGCGCCGCGGGTACGCGCTGGAGCTCGCCGTCGACTTCGTGCGCCAGCAGGGCGGAATGCGGGCCTTCCGCATCGATCCCAACGAACCCGTCGTCTCCCTGGCCGAGCAGACGCTCGAGGAGGTGGAGGACCGCTGGCCCGCCGGCGAGATTCCCGTCCGCGCGGGCGACTACATGTTCCGTCCGCACCAGCGCTGGACCGTCACGGCCGTGCCCGACAAGGGCGGCTACCTCGGCGCTCCGTACTACAAGATCACCATCGCCGGCACCGAGCGGGCCCTGGCCGTGGACGAGGACGGCGAACTCATGGCCGTTCCGGCCTACACCGGCGCCGACAACGAACTCTGGCGCATCGAACAGCTCACCGACGGCACCTTCCGCATCCTGACCAAGGTGGCCTGCAAATGCGGAAAGCAGCGCTGCCTCCTGAGCACCGGCGACAGCACCGTCGCGATGGGCGACTTCGATTTCTCGAGCGACAACTGCAAGTGGAACTTCCGTGACAGATAAAGAATGATGAGAAGACTGTTCATCCCCGCGGCGGCGGCCGGCCTTTCGCTGGCCGCCGCCCTGCTTGTCCTCGCGGGATGCAGTGGCAAGACTTCGCTGTATAAAGATGCAAACCGCTCCGCGGAGGAGCGGGCCGACGACCTGCTGAAGCGGATGACCGTCGAGGAGAAGCTCGGACAGCTCATCTGCCCGCTGGGCTGGCCGATGTATGACAAGGTGTCGGCCGACAGCGTCACCATCTCCGACCAATACCGCGACTTCATCCAGAACCAGCACGGAGGCATGCTCTGGGCCACGTTCCGGGCCGATCCGTGGACGAAGAAGACGCTGGAGAACGGACTGGATCCCACGCTCGCCGCGAAGGCCTATAACGCGTTGCAGCGCTACGCGATGGACTCGACCCGGCTCGGGATCCCCATCCTCCTCGCCGAGGAGGCGCCGCACGGGCACATGGCCATCGGCACGACGGTGTTCCCCACCTCGATCGGCCTGGCATCGACCTGGGACACGGAACTGGTGGAGCTCGTGGGCGAGACCATCGGCACGGAACTGCAGGCGCAGGGGGCGACCATCGGCTACGGCCCGGTCATCGACCTGGCCCGCGAGCCGCGCTGGTCCCGCGTGGAAGAAACCTACGGCGAGGATGTCCACCTGACCTCGGAAATGGCTTCCGCGATGGTGCGGGGCACTTCCTCGAAGGGCGTGGTCTCCACCCTCAAGCATTTCGTCGCCTACGGCGTCCCGGAGGGCGGCCATAACGGCAACCCGTCCATCATCGGGATGCGCGACCTGAAGGAGAACATCCTGCCCACTTTCAAGTCCGCCATCGACGCGGGCGCCCTGTCCGTGATGACCTCCTACAACTCCCTGGACGGGATCCCCACCACCTGCAACCCGGAGCTCCTGACCGGCGTCCTGCGCGACGAGTGGGGCTTCAAGGGATTCGTGGTCAGCGACCTGGAGAGCATCGACGGCCTCGCCCGGGACCACAAGGTCGCCGCTGACAAGCAGGAAGCCGGCGAGCTGTCGCTGAACGCCGGCGTGGACGTGGACCTGGGCGCGAACTGCTTCTCGCTGCTGAAGGAATCCGTGGAGAAGGGCCGCGTGAGCAAGGCCGTCCTGGACCGCGCCGTGAAGCGCGTCCTCGTCCGCAAGTTCGAGGCGGGCCTGTTCGACCACCCCTATGTCGATGAAACCGCGGCCGCCGGCCTCGTCCGCACCCCCGAGCATATCGAAGTGGCCGCGCAGGCCGCCCGGGAAGGCGTCGTCCTCCTCAAGAACAACGGCGTCCTGCCGCTCTCGAAGGGCATGACCGTCGCCCTCATCGGCCCGAACGCCGACAACCAGTACAACCAGCTCGGCGACTACACCGCCCCGCAGGCGGAGGACCACGTGGTCACGATGAAGGAAGGCCTCGAAGCCAAGGGCATCGATGTCCATTACGTGAAAGGCTGCGCCGTCCGCGACAAGGAACACTCCTCCATCGCGCAGGCGCTCGTCGCCACGATGCTGTCCGATGTCGCCGTGGTCGTAGTGGGCGGCTCCTCCGCCCGCGACTTCAAGACCAAGTACATCGACACCGGCGCGGCCGTCGTGGACGAGGAATCCGTCTCCGACATGGAGGCAGGCGAAGGCTTCGACCGCGCGTCGCTGGATCTCCTCGGCCTGCAGAACGAGCTCCTGAAGGCCGTGCGTTCCGTCGGGAAACCCGTCGTGGTGGTGTATGTCGAAGGCCGACCGCTGGACAAGAAATGGGCCGCGGAGAAGGCCGACGCCCTCCTGACGATGTGGTACCCCGGCGGCGAGGGCGGCACGGCCCTGGCCGACGTCCTGTTCGGGGACTACAACCCGGCCGGACGCCTCCCCGTGAGCGTTCCCCGCGACGCGGGCCAGCTCCCGGTCTATTACAACAAGAAGAATCCGCGCGGACACGACTACGTGGAGATGTCCGCCGATCCGCTTTACCCCTTCGGCTACGGCCTGAGCTACACGACCTTCGAATATTCCGGCCTCACCGTCTCCGGCCGCGTTCCTGACGTGGAAGTGACCGTCAACGTGAAGAACACCGGCTCCCGCGACGGTGACGAGGTGGTCCAGCTGTATGTCGTGGACCCGCTTGCTTCCACCGTCCGGCCGCGAAAGCAGCTCCGCGCCTTCGACCGCGTCTTCATCAAGGCCGGCGAGACCGTTCCCGTCACCCTGAAGCTCGGGGCCGATGCGTTCTCGCTCGTGAACGCCGCCGGCGACACCGTCATCGAGCGCGGCGACTTCCTCCTCCAGGTGGGCGCCTCCTCCGAGGACATCCGCCTCACCGAAACGATAACCTACTGATTATGAAAAATATACCGATATTTCTCGCCCTGTTGCTCCCGGTCTTTGCCGCCGCCCAGAACCTGCCTTACTGGCAGGACGTGGACGTGACGAACGTGAACGCCGAAACCCAGCGCACGGAGGCGGTCTGGTTCACCAGCCGGTCCGGCGCGCTGTCCAAGAGTTTCCGGGAGAGCGAGAACTACATGGACCTGAACGGGACGTGGGATTTCAAGTACTTCGACGATTACCACGAGATGGTACGGTACCAAGGTACCGACTGGGACCGGATCCAGGTGCCGGGAAACTGGGAGGTGCAGGGGCACGGGGTCGCCATCTACACCAACATCCCGTACGATTTCTGCCCGAAGGATCCCCAGCCGCCCGTACTGCCGGAAGTCTTCCCCGCCGCCATCTACCACCGGACGTTCACCGTGCCCGACGGCTGGAAGGGACGGACGGTGTTCCTGAACCTCGCCGGCATCAAGTCCGGCGCGTATGTCTATGTGAACGGGAAGGAGATCGGCTACTCCGAGGACTCCAAGAGCCTCGCCCGGTTCGACATCACGACGGCCCTAAGGGAAGGAGACAATGACCTGACCCTCAAGGTGTTCCGCTATACCACCGCCTCCTGGCTGGAGTGCCAGGACTTCTGGCGCATCAGCGGCATCGAGCGGGACGTGTACCTGTCCAGCGAGAAGACGCCGGCCCGCTTCGACTTCAGCGTCGTCTCCACCCTGGACCCCACCCTCACCAAGGGCGTCTTCCAGCTGAAAATGCGCTCGTCGGCCCGCGCCGAGGTCTTCTATGAGCTCCTCGACAAGAACGGGGAAACGGTCGCCGACGCCATCTACGATTTCACCGGCGAGCTGACCACAGCCGCCGACACCATTCCGGACGTACGGAAATGGTCGGCTGAAACCCCGGAACTGTACACCCTCCTCCTGAAGGTCAACGGAGAATACACCCGCTTCCACGTGGGCTTCCGCCGCATCGAGATCGCCACGGTCAAGGACGGGGAGCGCGACGTGAAGGCCCTGCTCGTGAACGGACAGCCGGTCAAGTTCAAGGGCGTGAACATGCACGAGCACAACCCCTACACCGGCCATTACCAGACCCGGGAGAACATCCTGGAGGACCTGAAACTGATGAAGATGGCGAACATCAACGCCATCCGCACCTGCCACTATCCCCAGCCGCGGGAGTTCTACGAGCTCTGCGACAGCCTCGGCTTCTACGTCTATGACGAGGCCAATATCGAGTCCCACGGCATGGGCTACAAGCTGGACCGCACCCTCGGCAACAACGCCGCCTGGCAGGCCAAGCACCTGGACCGTGTCCTGAACATGTACCACCGCACGGCGAACTATCCGTGCGTGACCATCCTGTCCCTCGGCAACGAAGCCGGCAACGGTGTGAACTTCTACGAGGCCTACCGCGTGCTGAAGGCCTTGGAAAAGGACGGACAGAACCGTCCCGTGTGCTACGAGCGCGCGGAAAGGGAGTGGAATACGGACATGCTCGTCCCGCAGTACCCCGGCGCCGACTGGTTCGCCCGCATGGGCGAACGGGAGTCCGGCCGGCCGGTCGTTCCCTCCGAGTACGCCCACGCGATGGGCAACTCCACCGGCTCCCTCGACCTCCAGTGGGAGCAGATCTACGCCCACACGCACCTGCAGGGCGGTTTCATCTGGGACTGGGTGGACCAGGGCCTGTACGATGCCGAGAAGGGATGGACCTACGGCGGCGACTACGGCGTGGACGCCCCCTCGGATGCGAACTTCCTGTGCAACGGCATCGTCAATCCGGACCGCAACCCGCATCCCGGCTACTATGAGGTGAAGCACGTGTACCAGGACATCGTCATCACCGGCGTCGCGCCGGAGGAAGGCCGGTACGCTATCCAGAACCGGTTCTATTTCAAGGATTTGACCGACTACTCGGTCCGCTGGCGGATCGAGCGCGACGGAAAGCCGGTGCGGAAAGGCCGGCTCTCCTTCTCCACGCCCGCCCAAAGTTCCGAGGAGTTCACCGTGGAGATTCCGAAGCGGAAGCTCCGCAAGCGCGGCGAGTACCGGATCTTCTTCGAGACGGAGACCGCCCGCGCGCTGCCGCTGCTCGCCAAAGGCACGGTCGTCGCCGCGGACGAGGTTCTCGTCAAGGACACGGGCGCGCCGAAAGACTACAAGTCCCGCCGTCCGGCGGAAGTGACGGAGAGCGAGTCTGAAATCCGCCTCGAGGCCGGGAACGGCGTCCTGGTCTTCGACAAGGCCCTCGGCATCGTCCGGAGCTATACCTACAAGGGGAACAACCTGTTCGATCCGGACTTCGGCCTGCGCCCGAACTTCTGGCGCGGCCCCACCGACAACGACTACGGCAACAACCAGCCCTACCGGGCCTACGCCTGGAAAGAGGCCTCCCAGGCCTTCCAGTTGAAGGCGGCCCCTGAGCTTGTCGAAGGGCCGCCATCCACCATCCGCGTCACCTACGCCCTGCCGGGCGGATGCACGATGGCGGTGGACTACACCCTCCTCTCCGGCGGCCTCCTGAAGATCGCGGCCGCATTCCACGGCGCCGAAAAGAAGCCCGTGGACATTCCCAGCATCGGGTTCCGCTTCCGCGTGAAGGAGAATGACTTCCGGTACTTCGGCCGTGGTCCGGTGGAGAATTACATCGACCGCAACACCGGCACCTTCAAGTCCGTCTTCACGGCCAAGGCTTCCGACGAGTTCTACCCGTATGTCCGGCCGCAGGAAACCGGCCACCACACGGAGACCGAGTGGCTGGCCACGAAGCCACTGACCATCGTCGCGGACGGCTCCTTCGAGTTCAGCGCCCTCCGCCACAGCGTCGAGGACCTGGACAGCGAGGAGTCCGGGCAGCCGTTCCAGTGGACCAACTTCGACACCCCGCCCGTCCACGACGAGGAAGAGGCCGCGAAGTATCACAAGCGCCATCAGACCCACCTCTGCGACGTCCCCGACCGCGATTTCACCGAAATCTGCATCGACGGGGCTGCCTCCGGCGTGGGCGGCTACGACAGCTGGGGCTCCCGCCCCGAGCCCGCCCGCACCGTCTGGTCCAACGAGGACCGGAGCTTCACCTTCACGCTCGTGCCCACCCGGGCCCGGAAGACCGAGAAAGCCGTAACCTACCGTTATTAGCCCAAACTTGATGAAAAACCTCCGAAATTTGCTTGCGACGGCCGCCCTCCTGGCGACCGCCTGCACATGCACACCGAAACCGGCGCCCGAGACGCCCGAAGAAAAAGACGACACCGTCTCCGTGACCGGCGTCGCGATCACGCGCGCCAACCTGGAGCTCAAGGTGGGCGAAGGGTTCCATCTCGGCGCCCGCGTGACCCCGAAAAACGCCACCAACCCCCGCGTGACCTGGTCTTCCGACAAGGAGTCCGTCGCAACGGTGGGCAAGGAGGACGGCCAGGTCAAGGCCGTCGCCGCCGGCAACGCCGTCATCACCGTCACGACGGTGGACGGCGGCTTCACCGCCACCTGCCCCGTCACCGTGACCGGCGGCACGACGCCGGATCCGCCGGCCCCGCCCACGCCCTCCGACCCGGGCGCACCGGCCGCCTTCGGCGCCGTGCCCACGGAAGGGCAGCTCGCCTGGCAGCGCCAAGAGCTGCTGATGTTCTACCACTACGGCCAGGCCACCTTCTCCGGCTGGGACGGCGAGAATCCCAACTGCAACGGAAAAGCCTGGTCCGAGAGCCTCCTGCTCCAGAACTACAAGCCCACGACCATCGACGCGGACCAGTGGGTGAAGACCGCGAAGGACAACGGGTTCGGCGAGATCATCATCACCGCCAAGCACCACGACGGATTCTGCCTCTGGGACAATCCGGAGAGCACGACGGACGTGGCCAACGCCGGCTGCTCGAACCATACCGACGTGCTCCAGGCCCTCCGCGACGCCTGTAACAAGTACGGCGTGAACATGGGCATCTACCTCTCCCCCTGGGACCGGATGATCGAAGTGTCCGGCAAGAGCACGGCCGAGTATGAGACCATGTACAAGAACGCCCTCAAGGACTTGATGACCAAGTACGCGCCCGTCGTGGAGATGTGGTTCGACGGCAACCACGCCGGGAACTTCGACTGGGCGTCCGTGAACCAGGTCGTCTTCGACGCCAACCCGCAGTGCGTCATCTTCTCCAACGGCGGCCCCGGCTGCCGCTGGGTGGGCAATGAGGCCGGCGTCGCCGGGGAGACCGACTGGGCCACCCTGGACATCGCGGGCCGCCGGCTCACCCCGAGCAACCTGCCCGGCAACTACGAGGCCTACCTGGGCTCCGGCGACAAGGGCGCCGCCTCCTGGTGCCCGGCCGAATCCGACTTCTCCATCCAGCAAATCGGCGATCACAACGGCTGGTTCTACGGCGCGAACGACAGCCGGAAGACGGCGAAGGAGCTGATGGACCTCTATTACAAGAGTGTCGGACGCAACTCCGTGTTCCTGATGAACGTGCCGCCGTCCGACAAGGGCGTCATCGACGACAAGGAAGTGAAGGTGATCGAAGCCTTCACGAAGATGCGGGAGGCGGTGTTCGCCACGAACCTCGCCGACGGGGCCACCGCCACGGCGACGGCCGTCCGCGGCGACAATCCGGACAAATATGGCCCGGCGAAGATGCTGGACGGGAACTATGACTCCTATTTCGCCACGAATGACGACGTGAAGGCCGTGGACATCGAATTCACGCTTTCCGGCGAGAAGACGTTCAACCGCGTGATGCTCCAGGAGTACATCCCGCTGGGCCAGCGCGTGGAAAGCTTCGAGATCCAGGTCCGTTCCGGCGGCAGCTGGAAGTCCTGGGGCAACGGCACCAAGAGCACCATCGGCCACAAGCGCATCGTCCTGGGAAGTTCCGTCACGGCCGATGCCGTGCGCATCCGGATCAAATCCTCCCTCGCCTGCCCCGTCCTGAACGGGTTCGGGCTCTATAACGACACCGTCAGCGGATTATGATGAAAAAAGTATTGTTCCTTTCCCTGCTTTTCGCAGCCGCCTGCGCCCCCAAGGACGGCATCCGGACCATTCGGACGTCCGAAGGCCGGGAGGCCGACCTGGGCAAGATCAAGGAGATCGAGGGGCCGGTGACCGTCCGGCTCGTGGCCAAGAATGTGTACCCGGACACCCTGTACCCGGTCCAGCTCTACACCCCCTGCGGGTGCACGGAGGCCAAGTTCGACCGGAAACCGGTGCCGCCGGGGGCCGACGAGGTGCTGGAAGTCACCTACAATCCCGCGTACCGGCCCGGGCCGATGCGGGAGGAAATCCAGGTGCGTTACCAGCACTCCCCGGTGAACGTCCGCACCTTCGCCATCAAGGGCGAAGTCATCGGCTTCAACCACCCGATCGAGGAGGACCGCCCCTATGCTTACGGCGAAGGGCTGTACATGAGCCACAAGGTGCTCAGCTACGGCGCCCTCCGGCCCGGCGAGACGGGCGACTTCTTCTTCCGCCACGGGAACGGAAACACCCGCAAGGCGAACATCGTCTTCGACATTCCCGATTCGTGGAAACCCTATCTCCGGATGCGTCAGCCCGGCAAGATGAAGGCCGACGAGCGCGACACCATCCACGTGAAGTTCACGATGCCCGACGGTCTGGACACGGTGAAATTCGCCGTGCAGCCCTTGGTGGACGGGAAGCCGACGGAGGAGAAGCTGCAGATATGGGCCTGGAAGAAATAAGGCCATTTGCTTTTATTCCTTAACTATTATCCGTATCTTTGTGAGATTTTTTAACGAAATCGGAACATAATACTTAACAACCTATTATCAACCAACCAATCAACCTTATGAGTTTCCAACTAAAGAAAGTCTTGACCAGGACCCTTGCGGCCCTGTCGGGGCTGTTCATCGCTGGCGGACTCGCCCTGGCCCAGAACCGGACCATCACGGGTACCGTCACCGATGACTTCGGAGAACCGCTCATCGGCGCCAGCGTCGTCGTGGAGGGAGATACCTCGGTAGGTGCCATCACCGACCTGGACGGTCACTATTCGATCACCGTCCCGGCGTAGGCGGAGGCCCTCCGCTTCTCCTACATCGGCCAGAAAGACGCCGTCGAGCAGATCGGAGGCCGTTCGGTCATCGATGTCACCCTGGCGTCGGACAACATCGCGCTCAACGCGACGGTGGTCACCGCCATGGGTATCCGCAAGGAGGAAAAATCCCTCTCCTACAATGTCCAGCAGGCCAAAGTGGAGACGGTGAGTCCGGTGGGTTCCTTCGTCAACGGCCTGAACGGCAAGGTGGCGGGCGTATCCATCAGCCAGTCCTCCACGGGCGCGGGCGGCGCATCCCGTATCGTGATGCGCGGTTCCAAGTCCATCTCCAACAACAACAATGCGTTGTATGTGATCGACGGTATCCCGATGCAGTCCCTGCGCGGTTCCCAGCCGGAAGGCGTCTATGCCGGCGCCGGCCAGACCGGTGACGTGCTCGGTTCCCTGAACCAGGACGACATCGAGTCGATCTCCGTCCTCTCCGGCCCGTCCGCGGCGGCCCTGTACGGTGCCAACGCGGCGAACGGCGTCATCATCATCACCACCAAGAAGGGCGGCAAGGACCGGCTGGACATCGACTACTCGAACTCCACGACCCTTTCCCGCGCCTATGTGATGCCGCAGTTCCAGAACACGTACGGCCCGTCCTCCCCCGGCTCCTACTACAGCTGGGGCGCGAAGCTGGACACCCCGTCCACCTACAACCCGCGCGACTTCTTCCAGACGGGTGTGAACGAGGTGAACTCCATCGCCCTGTCGACGGGTACCGACCGCAGCCAGACCTATGTCTCCGCCGCAGTCGCGAACGCCCGTGGCATCGTCCATAACAACAATGTGGACCGTTACAACCTCTCCTTCCGCAACACCACCGACCTTGTGAAGGACATCCTCACGATGGACGTGAACATGACCTACGGCCGCGTGGACGAGCAGAACATGATCGCCCAGGGCGAATACGGAAACCCGATCGTCCCGGTGTACCTGTTCCCTGCGGGAGACGACTTCTCCAAGGTGGGCGTGTACGAGCGCTATGACGCCGGCCGCAACATCAAGACCCAGTACTGGCCCTACGACTTCGAGCACTCGATGCAGAATCCCTACTGGATCACCGAGCACCAGAAGTGGCAGAACCAGAAGAACCGTATGATGGGTTCCGGCCAGCTCTCCTACAAGCCTTTCAAGTGGCTGACCCTGAGCGCCCGCGCCAAGTACGACCGCACCGACGAGGTCCAGGAGCGCAAGTTCGACGCCTCCACGAACACCCTCTTCACCGAAGGTTCCAAGCACGGCTTCTACGGCCGCGTGAACCAGTACACCGAGCAGAAGTTCGGCGAGGTCCTCGCCACCTTCAACAAGTATTTCGGTGACAATGTGCTCAACCTCACCGGCGTGGTGGGCGCCAACATCGACGACATCACCTTCCGGTCGGACAACGTCTCCGGTCCGCTCAAGACCGTCAACAACAAGTTCGACCTGAGCAACATCGACCAGAACAACTCCCACACGCTGCTTTCCTCCCGCGGTTACCGCTACCAGAACCAGTCCGTGTTCGCGAACGCCCAGCTGGGCTATCGCAGCAAGGTCTATCTGGACATGACCTACCGCGTGGACTGGAACTCCGCGCTTTACACGGCCGGCGGCATCACCTATCCGACCATCGGCCTTTCCGGCATCGTGACCGAGCTCCTTCCGTTCCTGAAGAGCTCCTTCTTCCCGTACTGGAAGATCCGCGGCTCCTACTCCGAAGTGGGTAACGCCCCGGATCCGTCCCTGTTCCTGCTGGATCCCCGCCACGAGCAGGTGAGCGGCAACGTCGCCACCAGCGCCCGCCGCCGCAACACCGAGCTCGTCCCCGAGCGCACGAAGTCCTGGGAACTCGGTACGAACATCCATTTCTTCGACAGCAAGCTGCAGATCGACGCGACTTACTACTACGCGAAGACCTTCAACCAGTTCTACGATCCCCGTATCTCCACCACCTCCCTCAGCACGGACATGTACCTGAACGGCGGCCGCGTGGACAACACCGGCGTCGAGATGGCTCTCCGCTTCGACGACAGCCGCGGCAAGTGGAACTACGGCACCTACCTCACCTGGACCTGGAACAAGAACAAGATCGTGGACCTGCAGTTCCGCGATCCCGTGAGCGGCACGATGCGTGACGGCAACGGCCTGCCCATGGGCGGTTTCGGCGGCGTGAACAACTTCCTGTACGAAGGCGGCACCCTCGGTGACGTGTACGTGACCACGATCGCCACCGACGAGCACGGCTTCTACAAGCTGAACGCCGACGGCATGATCATCGCCGACTACGACGAGAAGGACATGATCTTCGCCGGTTCCACCGATGCCAAGCACCGCCTCTCCTGGGGCGGTCACCTGGGCTGGAACGGCCTCACCCTGAACTGGCTGTTCACCGCCCGCCTGGGCGGCATCGCCATCTCCAAGACGCAGGCCATCCTGGACTACTACGGTGTGTCACAGGATACCGCCGACGCCCGCGAGAAGGGTTTCTTCGAATTCAACGGAATGAAGACCTCCGACGTCCAGGGCTACTACCAGACCCTCGGCATCCGCGACGGCATCATGAGCCAGTACGTCTATTCCGCGACGAACGCCCGGCTCGCCGAGGTCTCCCTGAACTATGACCTGCCGGTCAAGAAGCTCGGCGCCTGGGTCAAGGGCATCACCCTCTCCGTGGTGGGCAACAACCTCGCCATGCTGTACCTCAAGGCCCCGTTCGATCCGGAAATGACCTCCAACGTGGGTACATACAACCAGGGCATCGACTACTTCATGCAGCCTTCCACCCGGAGCCTCGGTTTCGCCGTGAAGATGCGCTTCGGCGGCAGCACCGCCGCGAAGGCCGCCCCGGCTCCCGTCTATGTTCCTTCCGAGCCCAAGGTGGTCGAGAAGGTCGTGGAGAAGGTGGTCGAGAAGGAAGTGGTCAAGGAAGTCGTGAAGGAAGTCAAGGTTCCCGCCGTGAGCTCCTACAATGACGACCTCTTCTTCATCATCGGCAAGGCCGAGATCCGCCCGGAGGAAGCCCTCAAGCTCGGACGCATCGTCCAGGTGCTCTCCGAGAACCCGGATGCCAAGATCACCGTCACCGGTTACGCCGACAGCGGCACCGGCACCGACCAGATCAACACCGAGCTTTCCCGGCAGCGCGCCGCCAAGGTCGTCGACATGCTCGTGAAGGCCGGCATCGCCCGCAGCCGTATCACCGAGAACTCCGTCGCCGGAGACCGGGACGCTTCCCTGAGCCCCGAATCCAACCGCGTCGCCGTGTGCATCGTCAAATAAGCATGTGCCCTATGAAACAGAACATTTCCAAATATATGCTTGCGGCGGTCGCAGCGCTGACCGTCCTTGCCGGGTGCACCAAGAACTTTGAAAAGCTGGCCGAGAACGTCTATGGCGTGAGCGACGAGCAGATGGCCCAGGACGGTCTCGCCCTCGGCGGCATGCTCCAGCAGCTCGAACGTTCCGTCATCATCTACCGCGACGGAACCTGGCTGGACTCCGACTACCAGATCATGTACAACCTGTGCGCCGAGACCTGGTGCGGCTACATGGCCCCGACCCTGAGCGACGGCCACAACGCCGGCTGGGACGTGAACGACGGCTGGCACCGCCGGATGTTCACCGTCAAGTACCAGTATGCGATGGGCGGTTACACGAACTTCGAAAACGCCGCCATCGAATACGGGATGGAGAACGAACTGGCGCTCGCCAAGGTCCTGAAAGTGGCCTCGATGCACCAGGTGGCCGACTACTACGGCCCGATCGCCTACGCCCACACCGGCGACCTCTCCAACCTCTACGACCCGCTCGACCAGGTCTATGTCCAGTTCTTCGACGAGCTCGACGAGTCCATCGAAGTGCTCGAGAAGGTGGCCGCCTCCGGCGCCAAGCTCCTCGAGGATTACGACCTCGTGTACGGCGGCGACGCCGCCAAGTGGGTCCGCTTCGCGAACTCCCTGCGCCTCCGCCTGGCGATGCGCGTCAGCTATGCCGACCCGTCCCTCGCCCGGGAAGAGGCCGAGAAGTCCATCAACAGCCCCTTCGGCGTCGTCGTCGCCAACAGCGACAACGCGGTTATCGCCGAGGCCGGCGTCCGCCATCCGATCTACACCATCAACGTGGAGTTCAACGACGCGGACACCCAGGTGGGCGCTTCCCTGGATTCCTACCTGAACGGTTACAACGATCCCCGCATGTTCCTGTACGCCAAGCCCGCCGGCGACGGCAAGCTCCACGGCGTGCGTCCGGGCATCTCCCCGTCCAGCTGGACCAACTACAAGAACACCGCCGCGAAGGTCTCCGCCCCGAACGCCGGTATCTACAAGATCTGCTGGCTGAACGCCGCCGAAGTGGCCTTCCTCCGCGCCGAAGGCGCCCTGAAAGGCTGGAACATGGGCGGTACGGCCCAGGAGTTCTACGAGCAGGGCATCAAGCTCTCCTTCGAGGAGTGGGGTGCCGAAGGCGCCTCCGCCTACATCGCGAACACCTCTGCCAAGCCGGCCGACTTCAAGGACAACGTGGCCCGGGCCAACGCCAGCGCTCCTTCCACCGTCACGATCGCCTGGAACAACGCCGATTCCGACGAGAAGAAGCTCGAGAAGATCGCCACCCAGAAGTGGATCGCCCTGTTCCCGAACAGCGCCGAGGCGTGGGCGGAATACCGCCGCCTCCACTACCCGGTGCTCGTCCCTCCGGCGAAGAACTTCTCCAACGGCATCGTGAATACCGACCAGGGCATCCGTCGCGTCCCCTACCCCGTCTCCGAGCAGACCGACAACCCCGAAGGCTATGCTTCCGGCGTCGCGGCCCTCGGCGGCGTGGACAACGCAGGCGTGCGCCTGTGGTGGGATGCCAAGCCGTTCAACAATTAATGACGCGTGAAAGATGAAAAAGATACTGAGCATAATCCCTGTCGCCCTGGCCCTCCTTGCGGTCCAGAGCTGCGACACCAAGGTGGAGAAGCTTGAAATCCAGCATTTCAACACGTACGACCTCGAGAAGGACGCGCAGGATCCCTACTACGAGAACCTCCGCGAATGGAAGCAGTCCAAGCACACCATCTCCTACGTGTACTTCGCCCGCTGGGCCCCGCCGGAAGGCGCGACCAGCCTCTTCATCGAATACAAGACGATGCGCCCGCGCCTGATGGCCCTGCCGGATTCGCTGGACATCGTGAACCTCTGGATGGGCACGCCCATGAAGGAGGAGTACACCGACGCCTGCTTCTACGGCAACGTGAAGAACCAGGAGACCGGCGAAATCGAGCAAGCCCCGATGCACACCTACGACTACTCCCCGAACGCCTATGCGGACCTCGAGTACTGCCAGAAGGTGAAGGGCACCCGTTTCGTGATGCACGCCGACGCCTCGCACTACGGCCAGGAGTTCGACCTGCTGGACGAAGCCACCGGCGAAGTCAAGCACTGGAAGGTGGAGGGCGGCAACGAGGCAAGCATCCGCGCCTACGGCCGTCTCGTGGTGGACATCGTGAACACCCACGGCCTGGACGGCGTGGACTTCGACTATGAAGGCTGGGGCTCCCAGCAGATCTTCTGGGTCATCGACGAAGTGGGCAAGCACTTCGGCCCGAAGGGCTCCGACCCGTCCAAGCTCCTGATCATCGACTACTTCGGCGGCTCTCCCGGCGCCAATGTCGAGCCGTACATCGACTATCTCGTGAAACAGGCCTATTCCATGCAGGGCTCCGGTGTCGGCGGCCCCGGCTGGTGCCCCGAATCCAAGATGGTCTACTGCGAGCAGTACGAGCAGTCCTCCGGCGACGGCCCGAACTACCTCAACGGCGGCTATCCCACCTCGATGACCACCGAGGGCGGCGCGAAGATGTACACCCTCGAGCGCTACGCCCGCTATGCCAACGAAGCCGGTAACGGCGAAGGCGGCTTCGGTGCCTACTACATCGACAACGACTATGACAACGGCGTGGACGCGCTCCAGAAGAAGGGCTATTCCGGCAGCTACCAGAATTACGCCTTCCTCCGCCGCGCCATCCAGATCGTGAACCCTGCCAAGTAAGACGCGCCTTATGAAAAAGTATATCCTACTCCTTTCCGCCGCGGCCCTCTGCCTCGCCGCGTGCACCCAGAAGGCCGACCATTTCGACTATGGCCAGGAAATCGCCCTGATCACCGGGACCGACGCCTCGCCGGTCTCCAAGGACCAGATCCTGGCGGACGAGATTCCGATCTCCTACAACTTCTCCGTCTCCCTGACGGGCGTCGCCCGGGAGGACGTCCAGGTCCATATCGCCTATGACAGCCTGGCCGTGGTCCGCTACAACGCCCTGAACAAGACGAACTACGCCGCCGTCCCGCGCAACACCTTCGTGATCAACGACGAATTCGTCACCATCAAGAAGGGAACCGCGACCTCCCCGATGACCTCCGTCACCCTGCGTGACAACTCGTTCATCCAGGAAGGCGTCAACTACGTGATTCCGCTCGCCGTCGCCTACATGGACGGTGGCAAGGCCGGCATCCTGGACGCCTCCAAGAACCTGTTCATCAAGATCGGCAAGACCATGGAGACCTTCTCCCTGGACATCCCGGGAACGGGCGTCTATTCCACGCACAGCCTCGGCGCCGGTTACAACCTGAACACCTGGACCCTCGAGATCAAGGCCCATCCGTACAACATGAAGTCCCGCGGCAACGACCAGCTGTGCCGGTTCTGCTGCTGGAACGAAGACGGCGGCGGCCAGGTGCTGCTCCGCTTCAACGAGAACGGCAAGCCTTGGAAGACCCTGGACATCGTGGCGCCCTCCGGCCGTTACGTCACCGGCGCGACCGGCGACCCGGCCACCGGCTCCTTCGAGCAGAACCAGTGGTATATGATCTCCATCGTCTGGGACGGCTCCAACATGAGCGTCTATATCAACGGCGAGAAGGACACCCCGTCCGAGAACTCAGTCTCCGGCAACCAGGGCTTCAACCTGAACCGCTTCGAGATCGGCATGTCCTGGGGCGGCTACGGTTCTTCCCAGAGCTACACCGGCCGCATGGCCGAGATGCGCATCTGGAACATCGCCCGCAGCGCCAGCGACATCGCCTCCACGCAGTGCTCGGTGGATCCCAAGTCCGAGGGCCTCGTCGGCTACTGGAAGATGAACGAAGGCGAAGGGCACATCTTCCACGACTCCGTCGCCGGCAACGACATGGACTGGGACAAGTCCGAGCGCCAGAAGGACGAGAAGAACTACGTCACCACCCCCGAAGCCGGGGCCTCCATCGTCTGGGTCAAGGACGAAAAGAACAAGTGTGCACAATAAATAAAAAATCGATATTTCCATGAAAAAGTTATTGACTGCTTTCGCACTGGGGCTCCTTCTCGTGGGGTGCGCCCGCCAGTACGATGACTCCGAGCTGCGCAACCGCGTCACCACGCTCGAGACCAAGGTCGGCAACCTGGAGGCCAACATGAAGGCCATCCAGAGCGCGACCAACGACGGCATGTTCGTCCAGAAGGTCGAGGAACTCACCAAGGACGGCAAGGTCGTCGGCGTGACCGTCACCTACACGACCGGCCAGGTCGTGACCTTCGAAATCGCCGGCGCCGGCGCCGAGACCAACCTCTCCGCCATCCGCAACGCCGCGGGCAAGCTCTGCTGGGCCCTGAACGGCAAGATCCTCCAGGTGGACGGCAAGGACCTCGAAGTGGGCCAGACGCCGACCTTCTCCGTGGAGAACGGCCACCTGTTCGTCACCGTGGACGGCAAGAAGACCGATGTCGGCGCGATGGGCGGCGGCCTCGGCGACGCCATCTTCAAGGACATCAAGGTCACCGAAAAGGCCGTGGTCCTGACGATGGACGACAACAGCACCGTCGAGATCCCCTTCGCCAAGGCGTTCAAGCTCGTCATCGCGAAGACCCAGTACGCCGTGACTTCCACCGATCCGATCGAGATCCCCTACACCGTGGACAACAAGACCGCGAACACCGTGGTGGACGTCTTCACCGACGCCAACTACGAGGCTGCGGTCGATGCCGAGAAGATCACCATCACCCCGCTCGCGGTCGTGAAGGGTTCCGCCCTCGCCTATGCCGACTCCCAGGTGGGCCTGACCTCCATCGTGAAGCTCAACTTCGGCGCCGAAGCCGAGCCTGACACCTTCCAGATCACCGACGAGAGCATCGAGTACGTCGCCGAGGCCAAGGACGCCACCGTCGAGGCCCACGCCGTCTCCAACCTCGCCTTCGAGGTGAAGCCGCAGGTGGACTGGATCCACTTTGTGGAGACCCGCGCCACCAACTACACCATCGTCCTCTCCGTCGATGACAACCCGACCCAGGAAATCCGCACCGGCGAAGTGAAGATCGTCCGCGCCGGCACCGAGGATGTCCTCCAGACCATCACCATCGCCCAGAAGGCCGGCGAAGCGCCGCAGGAGCCCGACTTCCCGTCCGACGCCGTCCTCGAGCGCAAGGGCTATGCCTTCAAGATCTCCCCGGCCCTCTCCGAGAACTTCCTCTTCACCAAGGAGAACCCCCACAACTTCAAGCAGGGCGGTACCTTCCAGGTGAAGTTCTATGCCAACAAGTGGAAGAGCGGCAACCAGGTGGACCGTCTCTGCACCTTCGAGGCCCGCGACGAGAATCCCGCCTTCCTCATCCGCTTCAGCTGCGACAACACCGCCCCCGGCGCCCTCCGTATCAACAACAACGAGTGGGGTCTGGACCTCAAGGTGAAGAAGCAGGGCGAGGATGACTTCTACATCTGCGCCCCTGAGCAGTGGCACGTCCTCACGCTGGTCGTCAATCCCGAGGGCAAGCTGGACATCTACGACAACGGCGAGTTCATCAACTCCTACACCTTCAATGCCGGCAGAGCCTCCGACTTCTTCCTCGAGCGCTTCGAGGTCGGCATGTCCTGGGATGAGAGATGGGACAACACCGGTTATTCCCTGAGCCAGCTCTTCGACGGCTATCTCGACTATGCCCGCGTGTGGACCCGTCCGCTCGCCAAGTCCGAGATCCTGGCCGGCCTGTGCGACGTGAAGAACGACGCCGAAGGCCTGATGGTCAAGTGGATGTTCGGTGAGACGGAAGACGCCAAGACCGTCAACATGGCCGGCGACGCCGCCTACGACATCGACTGGAGCAAGGCCCAGCAGATGGACGGCAACACGATCCGCAAGGAACTGGATCTCTCCGCCGAGGTGGAGAACGCCATCGAGAACTGGGAGGGCAACCTCTGCGACGGCATGGGCCTTCCCGAGCCGGACCACTCGGTCACCGAGCGCGAGGGCTATGCCTTCAAGATCTCCCCGGCCCTCTCCGAGAACTTCCTCTTCACCAAGGAGGAGCCCTACAACTTCAAGCAGGGCGGCACCTTCCAGGTGAAGTTCTATGCCAACAAATGGAAGAGCGGCAACCAGGTGGACCGCCTCTGCACCTTCGAGGCCCGCGACGAGAATCCCGCCTTCCTGATCCGCTTCAGCTGCGACAACACCGCTCCCGGCGCCCTCCGTATCAACAACAACGAATGGGGTCTGGACCTGAAGGTGAAGAAGCAGGGCGAGGATGACTTCTACATCTGCGAGCCCGAGAAGTGGCACGTCCTCACGCTGGTCGTCAATCCCGAGGGCAAGCTGGACATCTACGACAACGGCGAGTTCATCAACTCCTATACCTACAATGCCGGCAGAGCCTCCGACTTCTTCCTCGAGCGCTTCGAGGTCGGCATGTCCTGGGATGAGAGATGGAACAACACCGGTTATTCCCTGAGCCAGCTCTTCGACGGTTATCTCGACTATGCCCGCGTATGGACCCGTCCGCTCGCCCAGTCCGAGATTGCCAAGGGTCTCTGCGACGTGGACAACAACGCGGAAGGCCTGATGGTCAAGTGGGTCTTCGGTGACACCGAGAATGCCAAGACCGTCAACCTCGCCGGCGACGCCGCCTACGACATCGACTGGAGCAAGGCCCAGCAGATGGACGGCAACACGATCCGCAAGGAACTGGATCTCTCCTCCGAGGTGGAGGGCGCCATCGAAAAGTGGGAAGGCAACCTCTGCGCCTTCTAGTTCACGGACTACATCCTTTCAAGGCAGGAGACCCCGTACGGGGTTTCCTGCTTTGTTTTTACCGCCGTTTTTTCGTACTTTTGAGTCTTGATAACACGAAACTCCATGCGTAGAATCCTTCTCCTGACTTCCGTCCTGCTGAGCCTGTCCCTGCAGGCCCAGACCGAATATGTGAACCCGTTCATCGGCACGACCAACTTCGGGGCGTGCAACCCCGGCGCTGTGACGCCGAACGGGCTGATGAGCGTGACACCCTTCAACGTGATGGGTTCCAGCCTCAACACCTGGGACAAGGATAGCCGCTGGTGGTCCACGCCTTACGTGGAAGAGAACAGCTATTTCACGGGATACGCGCACGTGAACCTCTCCGGCGTCGGCTGCCCGGAACTCGGTTCCGTCCTCACGATGCCCACGACCGGACCGCTGGAGGTCGATTATCACACCTACGGAAGCGAGTATTCCGACGAGCAGGCGCATCCCGGCTACTATTCCAACCGGCTGGCCACGGGCATCCTGACGGAGGCCACCGCCACCACCCGGACCTCGCTGGAGCGCTACACCTTCCCGGCCGGGGCCGGCAACATCCTCGTGAACCTGGGCGAAGGCCTGACCAACGAGTCGGGCGCGATGGTCCGCCGGGTTTCCGCCACGGAGATCGAGGGGGTCAAGCTGATGGGCACGTTCTGCTACAACCGGGATGCGGTGTTCCCGCTGTACTTCGTCCTGCGCGTGAGCAAGACGCCGGACCGCAGCGGCTACTGGAAGAAGCAGCGCCCGATGACGGCCGAGGCCGCCTGGGATGCCGATGCAGGCCGATACAAGCTGTACGAGGCCTATTCCCGGGACCTGTCCGGCGAGGACATCGGCTACTGGTTCCGCTATGAGGACCTCGCCGAAGGAGAGCAGGTGATGCTGCATGTGGGCGTGTCCTTCGTGAGCATCGACAATGCGCGGGAGAACCTGGAGGCCGAACAGCAGGGATTCGATTTCGACACAGTCTGCGCCGCGGCGTCAAAGGCCTGGCAGGAGCAGCTGGGCCGCATCCGCGTGACCGGCGGCACCGACGACCAGAAAACCATCTTCTACACCGCCCTGTACCACGCGCTCATCCACCCGAACATCCTGGAGGATGTGAACGGGGAGTATCCGCTGATGGAGTTCGGCAATCCGGAAGCCGTGAACAGCATTCCGTTCGCGACGGGCCGCAACGGGGTGGCCCAGCGCAAGCTGCGCGCCCGCGGCCTCGGCCGCGTCCCCGAGGGGCAGCACCGCTACACGGTGTTCTCCCTGTGGGACACCTGCCGGAACCTGCACCAGCTGCTGACGCTGCTCTATCCGGAGAAGCAGATCGACATGGCCCGGTCCGTGGTGAACATGTACCGCGAATGGGGCTGGATGCCCAAATGGGAGCTGTACGGCCGCGAGACCTTCACGATGGAGGGCGACCCGGTGATCCCGATGCTGACGGACACCTACCTCAAGGGCCTGACGGACTTTGACATCGCCACGGCCTACGAGGCTTTCCTGAAGTCCGCCGACACGCCGGGCGAGAAGAACCGGATGCGGCCGGACGTGGACCCGTACATCGAGCGGGGCTACGTGCCGCTGGGCTGGTTCGCGCAGGATTTCTCCGGCGACAACTCCGTGTCACACGCCTTGGAGTACTATATGGCCGACGCGGCGCTCGCCCGCCTGGCGGAGGCCTTGGGGCATCCCGAGGATGCCGCCAAGTACCGCCAGCGCTCGCTGGGCTACAAGCACTACTGGTCCCCGGAATACGGCTGCCTGCGGCCGATCCGGAAGGACGGCACCTTCCTGGAGCCGTTCAACCCGCGCCAGGGCGAGAACTTCGAGCCCGTGCCGGGCTTCCACGAGGGAAGCGCCTGGAACTACACGTTTTATGTTCCCCACGATGTGGACGGCCTCATCAAGCTCACGGGCGGCTCCAAAGCCTTTGTGAAGGCCTTGAACAAGGTATTCAACCAGGGCCTGTACGATCCCGCCAACGAGCCGGACATCGCCTATCCGTACCTGTACAGCCGCGTGAAGGGCGAGCAGTGGCGCACCTGGAGCACGGTGCACGACCTCCTGGCCAAGCACTATCACAATGCCCCGAACGGCATCCCCGGCAATGACGACACCGGCACGATGTCGGCCTGGGCCGTGTTCTCGATGATGGGCTTCTACCCCGACTGTCCGGGCGATCCGTCCTACACGCTCACCCTGCCGGTCTTTGACCGCGTGGACATCGACCTGCCCGGCGGCAAGACCCTGACGGTGACGAAAGCCACCACTGCCAGGCCCGCCAAGGGCACTGCGGCCCGCGTCGGGTCCAGGAAAGTCTCCGACTACCGCATCTCCCACGACACCCTCGTGAACGCCGGCACCATCAAGTGGCAGTAGTCCTCTTCACCTTCACCGCGACGCGGGCATCGTCGGGAAGGTAGATGGGGATGAGCGGCTTGATCACGATGCCTTCGCAGAGGTTGCCATCGATGGCCGGCAGACCGAGCTCGCCCGGGATGGCCGTCGGGAAGACGTGCGGGTAGGCCAGGCAGTCGTCCAGGAGGCCGATGAAGCGGTTCCAGGCGTACAGGAGACCCGCATCCGCAAAGAGGGCATTCGCCTCCATAACCGGGAGGAAAAACCCGCCGTCCTTCGTGAAGACATAGATGTCGAAGGCATAGAAATCGTGCCCCGGGGCATACCAGATGCCTTTCTGGACGGGCCAGCCCACCGGGTCCGGCGCCACGTCCGGATGCGGGTAATACCCGCCGAACAGTTCCCCATAGACCGCAACGGAAGTCATTTCCGGATACACCAGCCGGAGCCGGTTGTAGATGTGATAGATATGCCCGGAGTACCGCTCGAGAACCTGCTGATAGCCGAAGAAGGGCTCCAGCGGATCCAGGATGGCCGTCCGCCGGGCCATCCGGACCTCCAGGTCGTCACACAGGAAGGAGACGTTCGCTCCGTCCACTTTCTCCTGCACGGCGAATAAGGTTCCTATTTCCACATTTTCACGCACTTGCGCCATCCACACCGCATCCGCGGCATTCCCGATGGAAGGATAAGGTTTGAACTGGATCATAGCCGTTTTCTCTTTTTCGCAAAGTTCGGGAAGGGAATAGAAAAGGACGGTACGATTGCAAGCCTTGCAATGTCGGATTTCCTGCAAGGCTTGCAGACTTTTTTAGGGGAGGACCGCAAAAAATGCGTATCTTCGTATGATGATTGGCTGGGAAGCACAACTCTGGCTCCGGCATTGCCTGGAGGGCGGGGTCCTGGAGGACCCGGCCGTGGACTATCTGGCGGAACGGGTGGACGAAATGGACGCCGCCGCCCTGCTGGAAGCCATGGGCCTGATCCGGAAACGGCTCGCGGAAATCGAGGCGCTCGAGGGGACGGACGAAGGGGAAAGGATCCGAGTCACGAAGGACTTCCGCATCCTCCTCCCGGACCGCTTCGACACGGAAATCCGCCTGCGGCCCCTCGTGAAGACGGTGTTCCTGCTGTTCCTCCGCCATCCGGAAGGCATCCGGTTCGGGGACCTGCCGGCATACCGGAACGAACTTATGGACCTGTACATGGGCATCACCCGGCGCTCCAGCGGGCCGGAGACGGAAGCGAGCATCGACCGCCTCGTCGACCCGCGGGACAACTCCATCCACGAGAAGGCCGCGAACCTGGCGGCAGCCCTTTCGAAGTACTTTCCGCCGGAAAAGCTGCACGCCTATACGCTGACCGGCAAGGCCGGCGCCCCGAAACGCATCCGGCTGGACCGCGCCCGGGTCGAATGGGAGTAAACCCTCCCCGCGAGAAACGACATTAAGAATATGAAACCACAGAAAATACTGATCCTGACCATCCTTGCGCTGGTCTCCTGCACGTCCAGGCCGCAGCAGGAGGAGAAATCCACGAAACTGTACACCGACCGTCCTCCCGTGGAGGAACGCGCCTTCGTCTCCCCCGCCGTCGACGCAGCCACGGAGGCGATTGCGGCCCAACTTACCCATCCCAAGCTGCAGGAGATGTTCCGGAAATGCTTCCCGAACACCCTGGACACCACCGTCCATTACGCCGAGGACGAGGACGGACGGCCCGACACCTACGTCTATACCGGCGACATCCCGGCGATGTGGCTCCGCGATTCCGGCGCCCAGGTCTGGCCCTACGTGGAGTATGCCAATGAGGACGAGGCCCTCCGGAAGATGCTCGCGGGCGTGGTCAACCGCCAGTTCAAGTGCATCCTCATCGACCCGTACGCCAACGCGTTCAACGTGGAGCCCGTGGGCCCGGCCGACAAGTCGGACCTCCCCGCGACCGACCCGTACGTGTTCGAGCGCAAGTGGGAGATCGACTCGCACTGCTACCCGGTGCGCCTCGCCTACGCCTACTGGAAGAAGACCGGGGACACCTCCGTCTTCGGCGACCTGTGGCTACAGACGGCGAAGACCATCCTCGCCACCTTCAAGGAGCAGCAGCGCAAGGAAGGCCACGGCAGCTACTGGTTCCTCCGGAAGACCGACCGCCAGCTGGACACCAAATGCGTGGTGGGACGCGGCAATCCGGTGAAGCCCGTGGGGCTCATCGCCTCCGCCTTCCGTCCCTCCGACGACGCCACGACCTTCGAATTCCTGGTGCCCTCCAACTTCATGGCCGTCACCACGTTGCGCAAGATGGCGGAGATTCTCGCGACGGTCAACGGCAAGCCGGAGATGGCCGCCGAATGCACCGCCCTCGCCGCCGAGGTGGAGCAGGCCCTGCAGCAGTACGCCGTCGTGGACCATCCCGTCTATGGAAAGATCTATGCCTATGAGGTCGACGGCTTCGGCTCCCAGCAGCTGATGGACGACGCCAACGTCCCGTCCCTCCTCGCCCTCGGCTACCTGGACCCGCAGCGGTACGACGACCCCGTGTACCTGAACACCCGGAAGTTCGTCTGGAGCGAGGACAATCCCTACTTCCACCGTGGCAAGGCGGGCGAAGGCATCGGCGGCCCGCACATCGGCATCGAGAATGTCTGGCCGATGTCCATCATGATGAAGGCCTTCACCGCGCAGGACGACGACGAGATCCGCGCGTGCCTCATCCAACTCCTCCGTACCGACGCCGGCACGGGCTTCATCCACGAGTCCTTCAACAAGGACAATGCGGACGACTTCACGCGCCCCTGGTTCGCCTGGCAGAACACCCTCTTCGGCGAGCTCATCGTGAAGCTCGTCGGCGACGGAAAACTTGAACTTCTCAACAACCTGCCCCAATGAAAAAGACTCTGATCCTCCTGGCCTTCCTCGCCGCGGCCTGCACGGCCCCGGTCCGAGAGACCCTCGTCACCGACCCGGCGGACTACGTGTCCACCCTCGTGGGCTCCCAGTCCGACTTCACCCTCTCCACGGGCAACACCTATCCCGCCATCGCCCTTCCCTGGGGGATGAACTTCTGGACCCCGCAGACGGGGAAGAACGGGGACGGATGGGCCTATACCTATGACGCCCACCACATCCGTGGCTTCAAGCAGACGCACCAGCCCTCGCCGTGGATCAACGACTACGCGGCCTTCTCGCTGATGCCGGTACGCGATGCCGAGAAGCCGCAGGAGAAGGAGCGGGAGAGCATCTTCTCCCACCTGAGCGAGGTCGCCAAGCCCTATTATTACAGCGTTTACCTTGCCGACCACGACATCAAGACGGAAATCACCCCGACGGAACGGGCGGCGATCATGCGCTTCACTTTCCCGGAGAGCGAGACCTCCGGCGTGGTCATCGACGCCTACGCCGGCGGTTCCTACGTGAAGGTCCTGGACGACAAGCGCACGGTCGTGGGCTACTGCACCAACAACCACGGCGGCGTGGAAGGCGACTTCAAGAACTGGTTCACCGTCCTGTTCGACAAGGACATCGTCTCCTTCGACATCTACAACGGCGAAGCGCGGGAGTATCCCGAGGACCGTCCGCGCGAGCACGCGATGGCGGTCGTGAAGTTCGCGACCAGGCGCGGCGAGCAGGTCAACGCCCGCGTGGCCTCCTCCTTCATCTCCCTGGAGCAGGCGAACCGCAACCTCCGCGAGGTGGAAGGCGCCTCCTTCGAGGAGGTCTGCGCCGATGCGAAGGCCCGCTGGAACGAGATCCTGGGGCGCATCGCCGTCGGCGGCGGCACCGAGGACCAGTACCGCACCTTCTACTCCTGCCTGTACCGCGCCGTCCTCTTCCCGCGGAAGTTGTATGAAATCGACGCGGACGGACAGCCCGTCCATTACAGCCCCTACAACGGGAAGGTCGAGAAAGGCTACCTGTACACCGATTCCGGCTTCTGGGACACCTTCCGCGCCCTGTTCCCGCTGCTGAACCTCGTCTATCCCGACGTCAACGCCGAAATCCAGTCCGGCTATGCCAACGTCGCCCGCGAGAACTCCTTCCTGCCGGAATGGGCCTCCCCGGGCCACCGCGGCTGCATGGTGGGCAACAATTCCGCATCCGTCATCGCCGATGCCGTCGTCAAGGGCGTGAACGACAAGGACTTGCAAGTCCTTTACGACTGCATCCAGTACGGCACGGAACACGTGCATCCCACGGTGAGCTCCACCGGCCGCCTGGGCCACGAATACTACAACACGCTGGGCTATGTTCCCTGCGACGTGGGCATCAACGAAAGCGCCGCCCGCACCCTGGAATACGCCTACGACGACTGGTGCATCCTCCAGCTCGCGAAGATCCTGGGCCGTCCGCAGGCGGAACTGGACAAGTGGGCCGCCCGCGCGAACAACTGGAAGAACGTCTATAGCGCGGAAGACCGCCTGATGCGCGGCCGCAACGCCGACGGCACCTTCCAGGCCGATTTCAGCCCCTACCGCTGGGGCGGTCCCTTCACCGAGGGCAACTCCTGGCACTACACCTGGTCCGTCTTCCACGACGTCCAAGGCTTGGTCGATGCCATGGGCGGCGAGGAATCCTTCACCCAGATGCTGGATTCCGTCTTCGTGGTCCCGCCCATCTATGACGACGCCTACTACGGCTTCCGCATCCACGAGATTGCCGAGATGCAGGTGGCCGACATGGGCAATTACGCCCACGGCAACCAGCCCGCGCAGCACATGCTGTACCTGTATGACTGGGCCGGGCAGCCCTGGAAGGGCCAGCAGCACATCCGCGAGACGATGGACCGCCTGTACCGCGCCACGCCGGACGGCTACTGCGGCGACGAGGACAACGGCCAGACCTCGGCCTGGTACATCTTCTCCGCCCTGGGCTTCTACCCAGTATGCCCCGCCAGCACGCAGTACGCGCTGGGAACGCCGCTGTTCAAGCAGGCGGTCGTGACGCGCCCGGACGGCACGCAGTTCACCATCGACGCTCCCGACAACGGCGCCGAGGCCTTCTACGTGCAGTCCCTGAAGCTCAACGGCAAGGACTGGACGCACAATTATGTGGAATACGGCGACCTGGTGAAGGGCGCCTCGCTGCAGTTCGGCATGGGCACGGAACCCGCCAAGGACCGCGGCACGAAACAAGAAGACAAACCTTATTCATTCAGTCAAGAATAAACTATGAAGATTATTGGAAATCCCCTCCCGGGAATGCCCTGGGAAGAAAGGCCCGAAGGATGCAAGGACGTCCTGTGGCGCTATAGCAAGAACCCCGTGATTCCGAGAGACCTGCTCCCGGACAGCAACAGCATCTTCAACAGCGCGGTGGTCCCGTTCAAGGGCGGGTTCGCCGGCGTGTTCCGCTGCGACGACAAGAACCGGCGCATGACGCTGCACGTGGGCTTCTCCAAGGATGGCATCAAGTGGGACATCAGGCCGGAGACAATCAAGTTCTCCTGCGACATCCCCGAGGTCGCGGAATGGGTCTACGGCTACGACCCGCGCGTCGTGGAGATCGACGGCCGCTACTATGTGACCTGGTGCAACGGGTACCATGGGCCTACCATCGGCGTGGCCTGGACCGACGATTTCGAGACCTTCCACCAGGTGGAGAACGCTTTCCTGCCGTACAACCGCAACGGCGTGATGTTCCCGAAGAAGTTCAACGGCCGGTTCGCCATGCTCTCCCGGCCCTCCGATACCGGCCACACGGCCTTCGGCGACATCTTCTACAGCGAATCCCCCGACCTGGAGTTCTGGGGGCACCATCGGCACGTGATGGCGCCGGCCCCCTTCGAGGTGAGCGCATGGCAGTGCATGAAGATCGGCGCGGGTCCCGTGCCCATCGAGACCTCCGAAGGCTGGCTCCTCCTCTATCACGGCGTCCTCCGCTCCTGCAACGGTTATGTCTATGCGTTCGGAAGCGCCCTGCTGGACCTCGACGAGCCCTGGAAGGTCCTCGCCCGCAGCGGCCAGTACCTCATCAGCCCGCGCGAGTACTACGAGCTGGTGGGCGACGTGCCCAGCGTCACCTTCCCTTGCGCCGCCCTGCACGACCCGGAGACCGGTCGCATCGCCGTCTATTACGGCTGCGCCGACACCGTCACCGGCCTCGCCTTCGGCTACATCCCGGAGATCGTCGAGTTCACCAAGCGGACGAACATCCTGTAGATGCTGACCCTCCTGCTTTCCCTGGCCCTCCAGGCGCTCCCCCTTCCCCGGATGGTGGACATCCCGGCGGGGAGGTTCTGGATGGGAACGTACAATCCGCCCATGGAGGACTGGGACGAGGCGCCCCGGCGGGAGGTGAAGGTCGATGCGTTCCGGATGAGCGCGACGGAAATCACCAACGCGCAGTACGAGGCATTCGACCCGACGCACAAGCGGGGCGAGCAAGGCTTCTCCACCGGAGACGACGAGGCAGTAATCATGGTCTCTTGGGACGATGCCATGGCCTACTGCCGATGGCTCTCCGAGCAAACCGGCAAGCACTACCGCCTCCCCACCGAGGAGGAATGGGAGTACGCCTGCCGGGCAGGCACGACCACTGCTTATTACACCGGAGACGCGTTCCCGGAAAGCCAGTGGAAGGTCCAGAAGAATACCCGCGACAAGGAGCACGTTTCCCTGCAAGTGGCTCAGTTCGAGCCCAATGCGTGGGGCTTGTACGACATGCACGGGAATGTGGAGGAGTGGTGCGCTGACTACTACGGCGACACGGAATTCCGTGTCGTCCGAGGAGGTAGCCACAACACCCCGGTGCGGTATCTCCGCAGCGCCAACCGGTCTGGATCCGTGCAGGCCGACCGCTCCGTCCTGCTGGGATTCCGGGTGGTGGAAAGTAATCAGGGTCCCGATGTCATTGGCGGGCCCCTGCGCAGCGACGGAAGAACCAGGGGAAGATGGGGCCGTCCAGCCCGTGAACCTGTTTTCCTGGAGCCGCTTCCCTATGTCATCGAGCCGGAGGACGCCCATACCCCTTTCTATGCCCATAACCACCAGCCGGCCGTCACCTGGGTGCCCGGTGGCGAACTGCTGGCCATCTGGTTTTCGACCGACGCCGAGGCCGGGCGCGAGATGGTCGTGCTGCAATCCTCCTTCCAGGACGGGAAATGGTCCCCGGCCAGGCTGTTCTGCAAAGTCCCGGACCGGAATATGACCGGAAGCGCCTTGCTGACCCGCACCGCCGGAAGAAGGAGTGAAATCCTCCATTTCCAGGGTGTCGGCGATGCCGGGGAATGGAAGGACCTGGCCCTGGCGATGCGCAGAAGGCTTTCCGTCCGCAGACACGGTCCCTGGATGTGGACGGATCTGAGATACATCGAACCCGAACACCGCGTCCGCCACCAGGTCATCGCGGGGCCCATCGTCACGAAAGACGGCCGGATCCTGCTGTGCTGCGACGCCGGTCCGGACGGCGAGGCCGGGACTTCGCTCCACGTGTCCAAGGACGGCGGAAAGACCTGGGAGGATACCGGCAGCACCATCGCCGGTATCCACGCGGGCATCGTGGAGCGCAAGGACGGCTCCCTGATGGCCTTCGGGCGGGGCAACGCCATCGACGGTCACATGCCCTGCAGCATTTCCTATGACGGCGGGTACACTTGGACCTATTCCGCCACGGAGTTCCCGCCCATCGGCAGCGGCCAGCGGCTGGTGCTCAAGCGGTTGCAGGAAGGGCCCATCATGCTGTGCTCCTTCGGCGAGAACGGTCTGTTCGTGGCCTTGAGCTATGACGAGGGAGCCACCTGGCCCGTGAAGAAACTCCTCACCGACGGCAAGACGCGCGTCCTGGACGGCGGCGCCTGGACCGGCACCTTCACGATGGACGCCACCCACGCCGAGCCCAAGGGCTACCTTGCCTGCACCCAGTCCCCCGACGGCATGATCCACCTCCTCTCCAGTCGCGTCCACTACCGGTTCAACCTCCGGTGGATTGAAAAATGACAAATAATCCGTATATTTACGAGATAAACCACATTGAAATGAAATTCCGCACTATTCTTCTTGCCGCATCGGCCCTTCTGCTGGCCGCCTGCCACACGGAAACCCCTGCCTCTGAAGACTATGCCGCCTTCGTGAACCCGAAGATCGGGACGGGTGGCCACGGGCACGTGTTCGTGGGCGCCAACGTGCCCTTCGGCCTCGTGCAGCTGGGCCCGACCAGCATCCCGCAGAGCTGGGACTGGTGCTCCGGCTACCACGACAGCGACCGGACCGTCATCGGCTTCAGCCATACGCACCTCAGCGGCACAGGCATCGGCGACCTGTTCGACATCACGGTGATGCCGACGACCGGCCCCACCGCGCCCGCCCGCGGAACGGAGAAAGACCCGCAGTCCGGCGCCTGGTCCTATGCGGACCGCACGAAGGAAATCTGCGAACCCGGCTATTACAGCGTTCCCCTGGAGCGCTACGGCATCACGGCGGAAATGACCGCCACCACCCGTGTGGGCTTCCACCGCTATACCTTCCCGGCCACGGACAACGCGAACCTCGTCTTCGACCTGGAGAACGGCGGCTGCTGGGATGACGTCACCGACGCCGGCTTCGAGGTCGTCAAGGACGACGCCGGCCACGTGAAGGCCCTCGGCGGATACCGCTTCTCGACGGGATGGGCCAAGAACCAGAAGATCTTCTTCTGGGCCGAATTCTCCCAGCCGTCCGTGGAATTCTCCGTCGCGGAGAACCCGAACAACGACAGCGAGCGCGGACGCACCCGCAAGCCCATCTACGGCTACTACAACCTGGGCAAGGTCGAGGAAGGGACGCAGGTGCTCGTGAAGGTCGCCCTCTCCCCCGTTTCCGTCGAAGGCGCCAAGGCCAACATGGCCGCGGAACTCCCCGGCTGGGACTTCGAGGCCACGAAGGCCGCCGCGCGGGCGGCCTGGAACGAGGAACTGGGCCGCGTCGCCGTCACCTGCCCGGATGCCGACACCAAGACCGTCTTCTATACCGCGATGTACCACACGATGGTCGCTCCGTCCATCTTCGACGACGTGGACGGCCAGTACCGCGGCTCCGACGATGTCGTCCGGAAGGGCAACTTCCGGAACTACACCACCTTCTCCCTCTGGGACACCTACCGCGCCCAGATGCCGCTGATGACCCTCATCCACGCGGACCGCTGCAACGACATCACCGCCACCTTCTACCACATCTTCGAGGAGCAGGGCGACCTGCCGGTGTGGCACCTGATGGGCAACGAGACGGACTGCATGGTGGGCAACCCGGGCCTCATCGCCTTCGCCGACAACATCGTCAAGGGCTTCCAGGCCGGCCTCACCAAGGAGCAGATGATCACCGCGATGACCAACACCGCCACCCGGCCCGACCGCGGTCAGGACCTGCGGATGGAATACGGCTACATCCCGGCCGACCTCTACGCCGAGTCCGTCGCCAACGACATGGAATACGCCGTCGCGGACGGCGCCCTGGCGAACGCCGCCGAGTTCCTCGGCGACAAGGCCACGGCCATCGTCTATCGCGACCGCAGCCACTCCTACCGCCATTTCTGGGATCCGGACCTGCAGTTCATGCGCGGCCGCAAGGTCGACGGCACCTTCACCGAGCCTTTCGACCCGATCTACTCCCGCCACGAGACCTCCGACTACACCGAGGGCACCGGCTGGCAGTACATCTGGCTCGTCCCGCAGGACGTGGAGGGCCTCCAGGACCTGTTCGGTTCCCGCGAGGCGATGCTTGCGAAGCTGGACGGCCTCTTCGAGGCGCCGGACCACGTGGAGGGCGAAAACGCCTCCCCGGACATCTCCGGCCTCATCGGCCAGTACGCCCACGGCAACGAGCCCGGGCACCACACCATCTACCTGTATTCGATGCTGGGCGAGCCCGACAAGGCCGCGGACCGGCTCCGTCAGGTCTATAAGGAAATGTACTTCAACGACGTGGAAGGCCTCGCCGGCAACGAGGACGTGGGCCAGATGAGCGCCTGGTACGTCCTGTCCAGCTTCGGCTTCTACCAGGTGGAGCCGGCCTGCCCGCGCTTCTGGTTCGGCGCCCCGAACCTGGAGAAGGCGGTCCTGAAGGTCGCCGGCGGCACCTTCACCATCACGGCCAAGGGCCTCTCCGACGAGAAGCCCTACATCCGCGGCGTCAAGCTGAACGGCCAGCCCTACGACCTTCCGTACATCGAGTACAAGGACATCGTCAAGGGCGGAACACTTGAATTCACAATGGGAAAATAATATGGGAAACTACTCCAACGATTCCAGGATCGTCCTTACCCTGGACGCCGGCGGCACCAACATGGTGTTCGGCGCGATGAAGGGCGAAGAGTACGTGGGCGAGCCGATCACGCTGCCTGCCAATGCCAATGACCTGGACCTGTGCCTGAAGACGATGGTCGTCGGGTTCGAGTCCGTGATGAACTCCCTCGGCGGCGAAAAGCCCGTCGCCATCAGCTTCGCCTTCCCCGGCCCGGCCGACTATCCGAACGGGATCATCGGCGGTTACCTGCCGAATTTCCCGTCCTTCCGCGACGGCGTGGCCCTCGGACCGTTCCTCGAGGAGAAGTTCGGCGTGCCCGTGTTCATCAACAACGACGGGGACCTGTACGCCTTCGGCGAGGCCCTCGGCGGCGTCCTGCCGCAGGTCAACGCGAAACTGGAATACTACGGCAGCGCCAAGCGCTATCATAACCTCATCGGCTACACCTTCGGCACGGGCTTCGGCATCGGCTGCGTCATCAACGGCAAGCTGAACCGCGGCGACAACTCCTGCGTGGAGACCTACTGTCTCCCGCACAGCCGCATCCAGGACGTCATCGTGGAGGACGGCGTCGCCGTCCGCGCCGTCAAGCGTGTCTATGCCGAACGTTCCGGCATCAACGATCCTTCCCTCAGCCCGAAGGACATCTACGAGATCGCCGAAGGCACGCGTCCCGGAAATCCAGAGGCCGCACAGGCCGCCTTCGCCGAGATGGGCACCGTCGCGGGCAACGCGATGGCCATCGCGGCCCAGCTGATGGACGGCCTCATCGTCATCGGCGGCGGCATCACCGCTTCCAAGAAGTATTTCCTGCCGTCCCTGCTGGACGCCCTCCGCGGCACGGTCCGCACCCTGTCCGGCGACACCCTCGCCAAGGTGCAGATGAAGGTTTATAACCTGGACGACGAGGCCGAGTTCGAGGCCTTCGCCAAGGGCAGCGCCCGCGAGCTCAAGGTGTACGGCTCCGACAAGACCGTCTCCTACGACCCGCAGAAGCGCATCGGCGTGATGATCTCCAAGATCGGCGCCTCCAAGGCCATTTCCGTCGGCGCCTATGACTTCGCGCTGGCCCAATTAGACGCTAAATAGCCTATGTATCCGCTGAAATTCGAGCCCATCTTCAAGACCATCGTCTGGGGTGGCGAAAAGATTGCCCCGTACAAGGGCGTGGAGACCGAACAGGAGCATATCGGCGAAAGCTGGGAACTGTCCGGCGTGAAAGGGAACGAGTCCGTGGTCGCGAACGGCGCCCTCAAGGGCCGCACCATCGCGGACCTCGTGAAAGAGTACAAGGGCCGCCTCGTGGGCGAGCATGTCTACGCCAACACCGGCGACGAGTTCCCGCTGCTGATCAAGTTCATCGACGCCCTCTCCGACCTGTCCGTGCAGGTCCATCCGAACGACGAGCTGGCCGCCGTGCGGCACAACGGCTCCAAGGGGAAGACCGAGATGTGGTATGTGGTCGATGCGGAGCCGGGCGCGCACCTGCTTGCCGGAATGACGCAGGAAATCACCCCCGAGGAGTATGAGAAGCGCGTGGCCGACGGCACCATCACCGAGGTGCTGGCCCGCCACGACGTGCATCCCGGCGACGTGTTCTTCCTCCCGGCCGGGCGCATCCACGCCATCTGCGGCGGCTGCTTCATCGCCGAGATCCAGCAGACTTCCGACATCACCTACCGCATCTACGACTACGGCCGGCTGGGCCTGGACGGCAAGCCGCGCCAGCTCCACACGGAGCTCGCGAAGGATGCCATCGACTACAAGGTGTATCCGGAGTACCGCACCCCCTACACCCCCGTCAAGGACGCGGAGAACGAAGTCGTTTCCTGCAAGTACTTCACCACCAGCATCTACGACCTGGACCAGGCCGTCACGAAGAACCTGGAGGACACCGACTCCTTCCTCGTGGTGATGTGCCTCTCCGGCCACGGCTCTCTGACGGACGCCGAGCCCGTCTATGACGCCGAAGGCCGCCGCGGCCCCACCAAGGGCCACGTCGTCGACCTCCGCCAGGGCGAGACGGTCCTCGTCCCCGCCTCCTCCACCGGCGTCACTTTCAAGCCCGCCGAGGGCGGCATGAAGGTCATCACGAGCTACATCAAGTAACTGACTGGCAACACATTAAATAGCGAGAGGTGCACCGGCCGGTGCACCTCTCAATCGTTAAAGAACAATCTGTCAGCGACTTACTCCAGGCCGCGGGCGCGGAGGAGGGCGGCCGGATCGGGATCGGCGCCGCGGAACTGGCGGAAGAGGGTCATCGGCTCTTCGGAACCGCCCTTCTCGAGGAAGGTCTGGCGGAAGGCCTTCGCCGTGGCGGGGTTGAAGACACCGTCGGCGACGAACTTCTCCCAGGCGTCCACGTCCAGGACCTCGGACCACAGGTAGCTGTAGTAGCCGGCGCTGTAGCCGCTGTTGAAGATGTGGTTGAAGTAGGTCGTCCGGTAGCGCGGGATGATCTCGTCGATGAGGCCCATCTCGCCGCAGACCTTCGTCTCGAAGTCGCGGATGGACTGGGCGTCGGTGAACTTCTCCAGCTGCTCGGCCGTCAGCTCATGCCACTTCATGTCCAGGATGGACGCGGCGCAGAGCTCGCCCGTCGTGAAGCCCTGGTTGAACTTCAGCGACTTGCCGATCTTCTCCACGAGTTCCGCCGGGATGGGCTCGCCGGTGCGGTAGTCCTTGGCATACACGGCCAGGATCTCGGGGACGAAGGCCCAGTTCTCGTTGAACTGGGAGAACATCTCCACGAAATCGCGGGTCACGGCGGTACCGGACACGTCCTCGTACCGGCACTTCGTCAGGAAGCCGTGCAGGGCGTGGCCGAACTCGTGGAAGGCGGTCTGGACGTTGTCGATGGAAAGCATCGACGGCGCGTCCTCCGTGGCGGGCGGGAAGTTGCAGACATTCACGATGATCGGGCGGACATCCTGGCCGTCCTTGACGTACTGCTCGCGGAAGTTGTTCATCCAGGCGCCGCCCCGCTTGGTGTCGCGGGAGAACCAGTCCTGGTAGAAGATGCCGAGGAGGGAACCGTCGGCGTCCGTGAGCTTGTAAGCCTTCGTCACATCATTGTAGACCTCCACCTCGGGCGCGGGCTCGATGTGGATGCCATAGACCTTTTCCGCGGCGGCGAAAACGCCTTTCGATACACTGTCCGCCGTGAAGTACGGGCCGGTGACGGATTCGTCCAGGTCGTACTTCAGGGCGCGGACCTTCTCCGCGTAGTAGAACCAGTCCCAGGGCTCGATCTTGTGGCCGGCGACCGCTTCCATGTCGGCGATCTCTTCCTTGGCCTTGCGCATCGACGCGTCCATGATGGGCTGCAGGAAGGCGTCCACCGTCTCCGGGTTGCCGGCCATCTTGTCGGCGAGGAGATATTCGGCGGAGGTCTTGTAACCCAGCAGGTTCGCCTTCTCCGTCCGGAGCTTCATGATCTCCAGGACGATGGCGTTGTTGTCGTGCTCGTCACCGTGGTTGCCGCGGCTGGAATAGGCCTTGAAGGCCTTCTCCCGGAGCGCGCGGTCCTCGCAGGTGGCCATGAAGGTCGGATAGGCCGACACGGTCACGCCGATTTCGTCCCGGAAAGCGTTGTTCTCCGCCAGGAGGTTCTGTCCGAACTTCTGGCTGAGGACGGCGAGACGGCTGTTGATCTCCGCGAAGCGGGCCTTCTTCTCCGCGTCCAGGCCGACGCCGTTGCGGATGAAGCGGTCATAGAGCTTCTTCACGACCATCTGCTGCTCGCGGTCCAGGCCGTCCATGTTCTCGTACACGGCCTTCACGCGGGCGAAAAGGCCGCTGTCCATGAAGATGGCGTCGGAGGCCTCCGTGATGATCGGAGTCACCTCCTCCTCGATCTGCTGGATCGTGGGGGTGGAGTCCGATTCGGAGAGGTTGAAGAAGACGCCGGTCACCTTGGACAGCAGGTCGCCGGAAAGCTCGTAGGCCGCAATCGTGTTCTCGAACGTGGGAGCGTCCGGATTCTCGACGATCGCACGGATTTCGGCCTTCTGGGCCTCGATACCGGCCAGGATGGCGGGCATGTAGTCCGCCTCCGTGATCTTGCTGAACGGAGCCGTCCCATACGGGGTGTTCCACTCCTCACTGAAAATCTTTCCGGCCTTCGGGCCGCAGGCGGTCATCGTCAATGCCATCGCTGCAATAGTCAGGATTTTTCTCGTCATTACTTCTGGATCTTTACGCTGTTTTCATCGACCAGGGCCAGCTGCGCCGCCCCGTTGTACACGGTCAGGATGCCCGTGGCGGAGCAGAGCGCGCCGTCATCCTTCCCCTTGGGATCGCCGAGGATGGCCGGATCGATCTCCGTGTCCGCGAACTTCGCGTAGCCGCTGGTGCGGATCTGGACCGCCTGGCCGTCCGGCAGGTGGAAGTAGTGGCTGGTGGTGATGGCCGTCGCGTTCTCGCGGATGGTCTGCTTCACCGTCAGGCCCGTCATCTCGTCGAAGATGTCGTCCATCGACTTGTCCGAGCTGGAGCAACGGTCGAAACAGCCGGCATCCAGGTACTCCAGGAACTTGTTCTTGGACATGGCCCAGGTGGTCACGCCGAAGGTCTCGGTGGAGCAGAAGACACGGTTGGTGGAGGCCTTCTTGTCCTTGTACGGGTCGATGTAGAGGAGGATGAAGATGCGCTTGTACGCCTCGGTGTTGTACTCGGGTTTGGCGCCGTACTGCAGGTCCTCCAGCGTCACCAGCTGCCCCCAGAGCGGGTTGGTATAGCCCTCCTTGAGGGCCGCCGCGAGCTCGGCTTCCGTAACCCGGAGCGGGGGGACGGGGTCGCCCCAGGCGCCGCGGACCACGTGGGCGTCGATCAGGTATCGGTTGTCCAGGTAGGAAGTCTCGTACTCGCCGGTAGGATCCTCGATGCCCAGCTGGGGCATGCCGTTGTACTGGCCGATGGTCAGGCCACTGCACTTGACATAGACCGTCTGGCCCAGCTTGAAGTCGCTGTACAGGGAGGAGAGGCCGATCTTGACGCTGATCACGCCGGTCTCGTCCTGGATGTACAGTTCCCGGTAGATATTGCCGGAATGGTCGTCGGAGATGACCTTGCCGGCGATGACCATGTCGTCGTCCTGGATCTTCAGGACGCCGTGCTTGGCATACAGTTCCTTGAGTTCCGCGATGGTGGACGTCACTTTCAGATCCGCGGCCTCATACATGTATACGTCGCCGTACTCGCCGGTGAACACCGGCTGCCACTCCTCGCAGGCAGCGAGGGCGAGGGTTGCCGCAGCAACAATCAGGATACGCTTTCTCATGGCCTAGAATCGGAAATAGATGTTCAACATGTAATTGAAACCGCTCATGTAGAAGTACTTGGAGTCGAAGCGGTAGAACATCGCCTTCGACACGGAGTTCTTCACGATGCGGGTCTGCTCGTAACCGCCGGTCTTCACCCAGGTGTTGTTCAGCAGGTTCTTCGCATTCAGGGAGAAGCCCAGCTGGTACTTCCGCTGGATGTACCAGGACTTGCCCACGGACAGGTTCAGGAGCCACTGCGGGTCGAACTTTTCCTGCGCGCACATGTACGCGACCTCGAACGGCGTGACCTCGCGGTCCGGGCCGGCCGTCGCGTAGTCCGTGCGGTAGAGCGGGTTCATCGACAGGTAGGAATGGCCGAAGTAGTCGATGTCGGCATCCACGAACCAGTAGTTCCAGTTCCACGCCAGGCCCAGGCTCACGGCGAGCTGCGGGGTGGATTCCACATAGTGGCGGACGATCGTGCCGTCCGTGTCGGGATGGCTCTTCCAGTACGGGACCACGACACCGTAGGTGCCTTCCACGATGGAGGCGTTGTTGTCGATGGTCTGGTACATCTTCGGGTTGGAGGTGTAGTAGTACTCGCCGTAGCCGATCACGCCCTGGAGGGCGAGGTTCGGGAAGTCGGTCGGGATCTTGAAGCCCATCTCCATGCCCACGTGCCGCTCGTCGATGCCGGTCAGCGCGAAGTTGGTGAAGGAGTTCTGGCCGTCGTCATAGAAGCTCATCACCTTGGCCTGGTCCATGATGTCGGTGTAGTAACCCGTGATCCGGAAGTTGTAGCCGTTGGAGGACACCTGGTAGTTGATGTCGCCGGTGAGGGTCTTGACGGTCGTCAGCTCCGGAGCCAGCTGGTTGCGCGTACGCGGGGACATGAACGACTGGCTGAAGGTGGGCGCGTCGTTGAAGTAGCCCGCATTGGCATAGAACCGGTGGCCGCCGGGAAGGACGTAGTTGAGGTTCACCTTGCCGGCGTAGGTCAGGAACCGCGCCACCTTGGACTTGCCGTAGGACGTGATCGGGTCGCCGTTCTCGTCATAGGTGGTCACTTCCCGGCCGTCGATGTAGATCGGCTTCCCGTTGTCATCCACGCCCGGGAACAGGCCCTTGCGGTTGAGGCCCTGCCGCCAGAAGGCGGTCTGGCCCACGCGGCCGCCGACGGCCATCTCGAAGTTGCCGACATTCAGCTTGCCGGACAGCCAGCCGTTCCACTTGCGGACGTTGGCATAGTAGTCATAGCCGTACTTGTCCCCGACGCGGATCTTCTGCGCGGAACCGTTCTTCATCCAGTAATCCAGGTCGTTCTGGGTCATATACGGGAAGGCCGCATAGTCGCGCTCGGCGAAGGAGTCCATGTTGTAGAAGTACTCGCCGCCGAGGAGGTCGTCCATCTTCTGGTAGTACTCGGTCCGGTTCACCTTCGCATCGGCGCCGCCGGTGAGGGTGAAGATCCGGGACGGACGCCACTTGAAGTTGAGGGCGAAGTTCAGGTCCTGCTGGTCCACGCGGCGTTCCTGCAGCGCGTACTTGGAGCGGCGCTCGCCGTCCTCGACATTCAGCTTGTTCACGGCGTACAGGCGGTCCCAGTTGATGTGGGCGTACTGCGGAAGGTCGTTCCGCCAGACTTCCTCGGCCCAGGCCGCCTTCATCCCGTTCATCCGGTTGTAGTCGTCGTCCTCCATATAGAAGTAGCTCGGGAGGTTCCGGTAATAGTCCGGACGCGGATCCTGGGCGTCATACCAGTCGAGGGCGGTGTAGCCGTTCTTGCCGAAGCGGTACAGGACCGTCGCGGCGGCGTTGAACTTGGGGCCGGGCGTGAAGTCGTACTTCAGGATGGCGATGGGCTCGTGCGTCTTGCGGACGCGGGCGTTGCGCACCTTGCCGTTCTGGTAACCCCAGTTGGAGTTGTACATATTGTCGCCCATGAGGTCATAGACCTCCTGGGTGGACGCGTTCGCGGCGCCACGCTGCCCGGGCGTGCCCATGAAGACCAGGCCGAGCTTGTGCGCGTCGTTGAACTGCTTCTCGACCGCGGCATAATAGGCGAAGGAACGGTAGTACACGCCCTTCACCCAGTCGTTGCCGCCCAGGCGGGCCGACACGTTGAACGCGTAGGACCAGCCGTCGTCCCGGGGGCCGGAGGCGTAGGTCATCATCAGGCGCAGCCGGTACAGCTGGCTGTTGGTGAGCACGCTCCCCCGCCATCCCTTGCGGACGGACAGGGCGTTGACAGGCAGGTTCGTCAGGCCGTTGTAGCCGCCGATGCCGTAGTCGGAGATTTCGGCGCCGTTGACGGTGTACTTCGTGCGGGTGGCCTCGTTGAGGCCGCTCCACAGGGAGAACGGGGAGTACCCGGTGATGGCGTCGTTCATCTTGACGCCGGCCAGGTACACGTCCTGCGACTCGGAGGAGTAACCGCGCACGCGGTAGCGGACGGAGCTGAAGTTGTAGCCCGCCATGTTGTTGAACACGTCATTCTGGCCGAACAGGACCGTCGGAGAGTCACCGTAGCCGGTGTCGTCCATGTCAAACTCCACGAGGTTGTCCACGTCCACCTCGCTGACGACCGTGCCGCGGGTCAGGGAGAGGTTGAACATGTTCTTGACATATCCGTCGTTGACGGTGACGTTGACACGCGTTTCCAGGTAGTCCGGGGCCTGGATCACCAGGTCGTAGATGCCGTTGTCCAGGTCCTCGATGAGGAAGCGGCCGTCGTCGCCGGAAGTCACCGTGGCCACTTCGGCCGTACCCTGGTACAGCACGAGGACCGCACCGGGGACCGGGGACCGGTCGGTACGGCTGACGACCGTGCCGCGCACGCCTCCCGTGAACGTCTGGGCGGAAAGGCCCAGCGCCAGGAGAAGTGCGGCGGTCGCCAAGGTTAGTTTCTTGATCATATCCGGTTACTTGTTACTTACTACAATATAGGTCGGGAAGTGGTCGCTGTAGCCGCCCACGAAGGCGCCGTTCGAGAAGGTGCGCAGCGGCTGGCCGGCATACTGGCCTTCCTGCTGGACCATAAACGGCGGGTTGAAGATGCGTCCATAGTACTTCTTCTTCACGATCGGCTGGATCTTGAGCGTGCCCTTCGGCGCGTTCACGAGCGGTTCGTTGACCACGAGGATGTCGTAGATGTTGTTCTCGCCGCGATAGTACAGGGAGCTGTACCCGGCCTTGAGCATCGACAGGAACGGGGAGAAGAAATCCATCGGCCCCACGTCCTCGACCTTCTCGCGGCCGTGCATCCACACGGCCATACTGTCGTCGGTGGGGTTGTCGTTCATGTCGCCCATCGCCACGATCTTGATGCCGGGATACTCCTGCATCAGGCGGACGCTCTCCTCGTACATCATCTGGCCGCCACGGGAACGGAGGGCGCCGCTCTTCTCGCCCAGGCGGGAAGGAAGGTGCGCCACGAAGAAAGCGAACATTTCGCCGCCCAGCAGACCGCGGACCATCAGGAGGTCACGGGTGCGGAAGGCGTCCTGCTCCTCCTTGGTCATGCCGAATTCGAGCTCGCTGTCGAAGTTGAAGGGGATGGACTTGGATTCCAGGACCGTGAACAGCTCCGGACGGTAGAACAGGGCCACGTCCACGCCGCGGCGGTCCGGACCGTCGTAATGGACGATCTGGTAGTGCGCGTCGGCGATGGCCGGCTCGGCCACCAGGTCCTCCAGGACGTGACGGTTCTCGATCTCGGAGACGCCGAGGATGGCGTGATAGGCCTTGTTCTCGTCCCGCATCGCCCGGATGACCCGGGCCATGTTGGCGAGCTTCTTCTGGTACTTGAAGTCGGTCCATTCGTTCGCGCCGTCGGGGAGGTACTCGTAGTCGTTCTTTCCCTCGTCATGGTAGGTGTCGAACAGGTTCTCCAGGTTGTAGAACCCGATGACATAGTTCTTCGTTCCGCCCTTCTGGGCGAAGGCCGGCGTCAGCGCCAGCAGGAACGCAAGGATGGTTATGAATCTTTTCATCGTCTCGTCGTTTTAGTTCCACCACCAGCTGACCGAGTTCGGATTCTCCGCTTCCACGGCCGCGGCGGCTTCGGCGCCGATGGCGGCCGGCAGGTTCACGAAGAAGTTCACCCCGGTCTTCGCTTCCAGATCCTTGATGGACATCACGGAAGAATGGTTGCGGGCCACGGTCTCGTTCGGGTTGTGGGTGTGCTCCAGATAGACGGCGCAGCCGCGGTAGCCGCCGTTCTCGGACGCCGACTTGCTGTAGCTGAGAACCGCCTTGTAGTAAGCGTTCGGAATCGCGACCTTCTTGCCGTCGATGTCCGTCGTGTAGCTGACGTTGCCGTCCACCACGCAGCCGGTCACCACGTACAGGGTGTCGCACCGGCCGGACCAGCCGCGGACCTTGTCCTCCAGACGGGCCCAGATTTCGCCGTTGAAGTTGTAGTTCTGGGGCGTCATGTTGGTGCCGTAGAAGGTCTGGACGTTGGCGTTGTAGCTCAGGCGGTCGGCCGACGGGAGCTGGTGTCCGCGCGCCCAGCCGCCCCGGAAGGTGCTGGTGACGTTGGGCTGACGGGAAGCCGGCACGAGCGGGTCGAGGCCCCAGGCGTCGGAGCGGGAGCCGCTGGCGCGCAGGCCGTTGTTGAGCGGATAGGCCACCCAGTGGGAGACCAGTTTGGAGTAATCCCAGTAGAAGGAGTAGTTGCGGCCCGTGTAGTTTCCGACCGTCATGGTGTGCCAGAAAATATTCAGGCCGTCGTCCGACCGGGTCTCGGGCAGTTCCATCCAGCCCTTGCGGGTGGAGGAACCGCCGTTGATCTCGGGTTCGGGATCGTCGGAAGGGGCGTTCTGGTGCAGGGTGACCGTGAGGGTCTTCTCCTGCGCCTGGAGCCGGATATCGGCCTGGCGGGGCCCTTCCTCGGTATTGGCGTCATATTGCAGCGCGATGGCCCTGTTGTTCCCCCTGCCCTTGTCCGGGGTGATCCGGATCCAGTCCGCGTCGCACGTGATGGTCCATTTCCCTTGGGCATACACCTCCAGGAACTGGCTGCCTTTCCGGCTGGAAACGGCATCACGCACGAGGACGAAATCCGGATCGGGAATGACGGGCTCCTCCTCGCAGGAGACAAACCCCAGCGAGAGGATCCCGAGCAGGACCGCGCCGAAAACAGTATGTAGTCTCGTTCGCATAGTCACCCTGCCTTATTCGAATTCCACGGTAATTTTTTCTACGCGGACTTGTCCGTTGTTGGCCTGGAGGACCACCTTGGAGGCGGAACCGGTCCACGTAACGGTCAGGGCCGATTTGTCGCAGGTCGCGGAAGCGCCGCCCTCCAGGCCTGCCATGTCGAAGCAGTAGGAGGTGTTGCCGGCATTGGGCGCGCAGCCGATGACGATCTTCTTGATTTTCTTCCCTTCCGCCGAGGCGATGCTGAAGGCGGCATTCTTATAGACGCGGATGTGAGAGGCGTTCGGGGCCGGCACGGCGAGACCCGCCGCATGCTTGTAGAAACCCAGTTTCATCCCCTGGGTGGTGACGCTGAAGCCGGCTCCGTAGGTGCCGTCCGTCTCCTCTCCCCAGGACAGGGCGTCATTCGTCTCGATGGTGAGCGAGCTGCCGGCCGGCGTGTCGCCACCGCCACCACCGCTGCCGTCAGTCTTGCCGTTCAGCGAGTACAGCCAGTTCTCGTTCGCCACCGTTTCCGGTGTGTTGCCCTTGTAGTTCATCAAGGCGCCGTACACGATCACTTCGTCACCCACCTGGATGTCGGTGCCGGAGGTGTACTTTTCGCCATTGAAATACAGGCTGCGGAAGATCTGGAACTCATCCTTCTCGGTACCGTCGGCGGAGATCCAGTAGGAAGCGTTGCCGAAGGTGCCGCCACCCACATAGGTGCCGTTGTTGGCGATCCGGGAAATCTTGCCCTTCACATACACCTTGTCCGTCTTGTCATAGACGGTGTTGCTGGTCCAGGTCAGGTCTTTCACGGCGTCGATGGCACCGAGCGCGGTGTAAGGATCGGCCAGGGTGCCGGAGCCGTTGCCGGAGGGCGTGTCGCCGCCGCCACCGCCGCTGCCGTCAGTCTTGCCGTTCAGCGAGTACAGCCAGTTCTCGTTCGCCACCGTCTCCGGCGTATTGCCCTTGTAGTTCATCAGGGAGCCGTACACGACCACTTCGTCACCGACCTTGATGTCGGTGCCTTCGGTGTACTTCTCGCCGTTGAAATACAGGCTGCGATAGATCTGGAACTCGTCCTTCTCGGTACCGTCGACGGAAATCCAGTAGGAGGCGTTGCCAAAGGTGCCGCTCTGGCCATAGGTGCCGTTGTTGGCGATGCGGGAGATCTTGCCCTTCACATACACCTTGTCCGTCTTGTCGTAGACGGTGTTGCTGGTCCAGGTCAGGCCCTTCACGGCGTTGATGGCGCCGAGCGCGTCGTACGGATCGGCCAGCGTGCCGGAGCCGTTGCCGCCGCCGGGCGTGTCGCCGCCTCCACCGCTGCCGCTGTCATTCAGAGAATAGAGGTATGCGCTGCCGGAGACCGTCTCCGGGGTGTTGTTCCGGTAGTTCATCAGCTTGCCGTAGATGACGACTTCGTCGCCCACCTTGATATCGGTCTGGCCCGCCTCGAACTTCTTGTTGCCGAGGTACAGGACGCGGAAGCAGTAGAACTCGTCCTTCTCCGCGCCATCCTCAGAAATATAGAAGGAAGCGTTGCCGAAAGTGCCACCCTCGGTGTAGGTGCCACCGGAGGCGATGCGGGAGATCTTGCCCTTCACGTACACTTCACCCGTGCTCTCATACTCCGTGTTGGAAGTCCAGGTCAGGCCCTTCACGGCGTTGATAGCGCCGAGCGGATTGTACGGATCGGCCAGGGTGCCGGAGCCGGAAGCGCCGCCGGGCGTATCCCCGCCGCCGCCACCGCCGCCGGACTCGTTCAGCGAATAGAGGTAGGCCGCGTTGGCCACGGTCTCGGGTGTGTTGCCCCGGTAGTTCATCAGTTCGCCGCAGACGACCACCTCGTCACCCACCTTGATGTCGGTGCCGGAGGTGTACTTCACGTTGCCGAGATAGAGGATGCGGTAGCAGTAGAGCTCGTTGCCCTCCTTGCCGTCGTCGGAGATGTAGAAGGTCGCGTTGCCGAAGGTGCCGCTCTGGGCGAAGGTGCCGTTGTCGGCGATCTTGGAGATCTTGCCCTTCACATACACGGTGCCCGTCTTGTCGTATTCGGTGTTGCTGGTCCAGGTGAAATCCTTGACCGCATTGCGGGCGGCCGCCACGTTGTACGGGTCGGTCGCGGTGCCGGTGCCGGCGGGATCGCCGCCCGGGCCCGGAGGCGTGTCGCCGCCACCGCCCTCGCCGTTCAGCGAGTAGAGGTAGGCCGCGTTGGATACGGTTTCGGGCGTGTTGCCGCGGTAGTTCATCAGCTCGCCGCAGATGACCACCTCGTCGCCCACCTTGATGTCGGTGCCGGACGTGTACTTCTTGTTGCCGAGGTACAGGATGCGGTAGGCGTAGAGTTCAGCGCCCTCCGCGCCGTCGTCGTTGATGTAGAAGGTCGCGTTGCCGAAGGTGCCGCTCTGCCCGAAGGTGCCGTTGTCGGCGATCCGGGAGATCTTGCCTTTCACATAGACGGTGCCCGTCTTCTCGTACTCGGTGTTGCTGGTCCAGGTGAGGTCCTTCACCGCCGCCCGGGCCGCCGCCACGTTGTACGGATCGTCCACGGTACCGGTGCCGGCGGGCGTGCCTTCGGTGCCGCCACCGCCGCCTTCGTCGGTGCCGCGGTTCACGCCGTTGTGCTCGTACACAAAGGCGGTACCCTGCACGGTCTCGGGCGTGTTGCCCTTGTAGTTGACCACGTGGCCGTAGATGATTACGTCGTCGCCCACCTTGACATCCGGATCCTTGGAGGTCCACTTCTTGTTGCCGAGGTACAGCACGCGGTAGCAGTAGAACTGGTCGGAGGTCGTGGCGCCATCGTCGGAGATGTAGAAGGTGGCGTTGCCGTACGTGCCGCTGGCGGCGAAGTTGTTGCCTTCGTCGATCCGGGAGATCTTACCCTTGACATACACGCCGGAGGAACTCTGGACGTCGGCGCCCAGGCTCTTCACGTACTTGATGGCGCCCGCCACGGTGAGCGGGTTGTCGAGCGTGCCGATGATTTCCTCGCCGCGCTCGCCGGTCTGGGTGATGTCGATGGTCTTGTAGTCATACCCGATGGAGAACTTCACCCGCTTGTTGCGGTTGTAGCCGGCGTTGTTCAGGACGGTGAGGGTCACCGACTGGGGCTGGTCCGAAGCGACACCGGATTCGGGCGTCACGGCGATCCACGGAACCTCGTCGGCGTCCCAGTTGATGTCGGCGACCCAGTCGCGGTTCGCGGTGATGGTCAGCGGAATGTTCACCAGCTGCATGTCCAGCGGGCACGAGGCCAGCTTGGTCTCCGCGTCGAAGGTGAGCGCCGGTCCGGCGATCTTGATCTCCGGGAGCATGATATCGGCCTCTTCCGGCCGGCAGCCGACGAGAGCGGCCGCCAGGCCCAGAAGGGCGAACATACGTGTTCTGAGTTTCATATTGCGAAGCATTGGTTATTCGGTTTTACCGTTCAGGGAATAGAGGTAGGCCTTGCCGGAAACGGTCTCGGGCGTGTTGTTCTGGTAGTTCATCAGCTTGCCGTAGACGACGACTTCGTCGCCCACCTTGATGTCGGTCTGGCCGGCCTCGAACTTCTTGTTGCCGAGATAGAGGGCGCGGAACACATAGAACTCGCCGTCACCCGTACCGTCGGCGGACAGGTAGAAGGAAGCGTTGCCGTAGGTGCCGCCCTCGGTATAGGTGCCCTTGTTGGCGATCTTGCAGATCTTGCCCTTCATATACACCTCGTCCGTGGACTCATAGTCCGTGTTGGAGGTCCATTTCAGGTCCTTCACAGCGTCGGCGGCTTCCGCCGGGGTGTACGGGTTCGAGAGCGTGCCCTTGGCATCGGCCCCGACGATCTTCGTCACGATGACATTGATGTACTTGCCGCCGCCGGAGAGACCGTTGAAGTAGCCGGTCACGGTGATCGCCTTGCCATCGAACGCATCGGCGCCGACGGCCTCGACCGGCTGCACCAGGCTGCCCTGCTTGGTGCCGGCGTCCACACCGTCGATTTCCACGTTGTAGTAATTGCCGGACTTCTTGAGGACACCCTTGAACTGGATGTACTCGGCGACGGTGGCCGCATAGTCGAGGGCGCCGGCCGTGATGTCCTTCACCGCCGGGTGCACGACGGCGGCGGTGCCGGTCTTCTCGACGGAGGTTAGGGTGGCGAGTTCGGGAACGCCGTTGTAGGTGGTCTTGGTCGCGAGGACCTTCACCTTGTCGCCGACCTCGACGGCATTGGCGCCGTTGTCATAGGCATAGATGGCGGTGGCGCCGTCGGAAATCACGAAGCCCTTGGTGGTCTTCGCCACGACGGTGGACTCGAGGGTCTCCACGCCGGAGTTGTCCGGCAGGGCCACGATATCGGTGATGCTCTGTCCGGTCGGCGGAACGCCCGGCTGGCTCACGGAAACGCTCTTGGAGGAGTTCGTGGCCTTGAACACGACGGTGGCCGTACGGGCGGCCGTGGTGGTGTTGGCCTCGTAGGCGAAGCTGTAGACGGCTGCGCCGCCTTCGTCCGCCGCGATGTCGGTCAGCTTGATCCAGCTCTCGGACGGGAGGACCGCCATGCCGTCGGCCTTGGAGACCACGGAGATGGTGAAGGTGCCTGCCTCGGCGCTCTCGAGCGCGATCTCGCCCGGCTCGACGCTGATCAGGGACTTCTCCACCTTGATGAGGGTGGCGTCCACGAGCTCGAGGGTGCTGCCATACATGGTGCGCGGACCCTGGACGGTGATGATGTCACCCGATTCGACCCCGAAGGTGTTCCAGCCACCGGCGTCCTTCGGATACTGCCCCTTCGCATTGAACAGGCCATAGATATAGATGGTGCCGGTCTCGTCCTGGACATTCAGGTTGCCGTAATTCGTATTGACGATGGTGGTCACGGTACCGCGGATGCGGAAGGTCTGGCCGTCGTTGCCCGCCATCACTTCCGCGATCGTGGAGATCGGAGCCTCATAGGCGCCCGGTCCGGCCTGGATCACGGTGAAGCGCTGCTTGCGGCTGCCCACGTTCACCACGAGGTTGGCCGTCCGCGCGGACGAACCGGTGTTCGCGTCAGCTGCGAACACGAGGCCGGTGACCTCGGAACCGCCGCTGCGCGGGGTGACGGTGAGCCACTCGGGAACGGTGGCGTCGTCGAAGGACCACTGGGTCGTCGCCTTGACGGCGGTATTGGCAATGCCGCCTTCCAGGGCGATGCTCAGATAGGAATTCTCCACCTGGAAGCTGTCCAGGGAGGAGATGACCTGCTCCTGCACGCAGCCGGCGGCGAGCGCCGCACCGGCGAGGATGGAAAGGAAGAATCTGTAGAGTTTCATATCGTCGCGTGCTTGGGGGTTAGTTGAACATGTACTTGACACCGATCTGCATGTACCAGCAGTTGCCGAGGCTGTGCTGGTAGTCCCAGGTCTTCACGCCGGAATCCACCATCGTGGAGAACACGGGGACGCCGTCCGGATCCGTCCGCTCGTACTTCAGGATCTTGGCGTTGCCGCTGGCGTTGGGGACGTCCGGGTTGAAGCCCTTCGTCACGCCCCAGCGGGAGTTGAATAGGTTGCTGACGTTCTGGACGTCGAGGCTCACCTGCAGGGTGTTGCGGACGCTGCCCACCTTCACGATGAAGTCGTGGGCGAAGCGGAAGTCGAACACGTGGCGCATCGGCTGGTTCACGGCATAGGCCTCGGCGTACTTGCCCGCGTTCTTGGTGAGGTAGGCGTCCTGCGCGGCGAACTCCCAGTAGCGGCTCTCGTTGTCCCCGTCGATGAAGCGGATCTCGCTCTTGTTGGCGGGAATGTACATCAGGTCGTAGGCGTTGCCGTCGCCGTTCAGGTCGTTGCCGTAGACATAGCTGTTGCCCGAATAGCGGAGACCCTCGTAGAACAGGCTCCAGTGGTTGTGCGCGGCGTCGGTGTAGGCGATGGAGGCCATCAGACGGTCGGGCAGGTTGTAGGAGGAGTTGTGCAGGATGTTGTAGTTAGGACCGTCCACGGAAGGAATGTACTTCCAGGCGGCGGAGGCGTTGGAGCCCGGCATACCGGTGATTTCCTTGCTCACGGTGTGCGTATAGGCCGCCGTGATGCTGAGGTTCTGCAGCGGCTGCGCGTTCAGGGAGATGGTGGCGATGGAGCCCCAGCCCTTGTTCGTGTTGGTCAGGACGTAGGCGTCCTTGTTGGTGTACCGGTAGTCGGCCGGATAGATGTGCCGTTTGTCGGGGCCGTTGAAGGTCACCCAGCCCGCGTTGTCCTCCGGGATGTTGTAGTTGGTGAGCATCACGCCGTTGATGGTCTTGTTGAAGATGTACTCGGCGCTGATGGTCAGCGGGAAGGAGAACGGGAAGGAATAGTCGACGGCGAGGGAACTCTTCCACACCTGCGGCATCTTGAAGTTGTAGTCCACGCCGGCGACTTCGCTCGGGGCGGGGGCCGTCTCCGGGGTGATGCTGGTCGGATACTTGTCCGGGTCGATGCCGTTCAGGATGTCAAGGATCGCCCAGCGGTCGGTCACAAGGTGGCCGCCGGCCATCATCCGGCTCAGGACCTCGGGATCCTTCATCTTGGTCAGGCGTCCCTTCACGATACCGGCGTTGGTGGGCATGTTGGTGAAGAACACCAGCGGGATACGGCCGGAGAAGAGGCCGGTACCGCCACGGACCTTCAGGCTCTTGTCCCCGAAGACGTCCCAGGAGAAGCCCAGACGGGGGCTCACCTGGATGCTGGTCTTGGGCCACTTGCCGGTGTCCACATGCTTGCCGCCGTAATCGAGGGCGTAGGTCGCGTTGTTCTTCATCACGTCCTTGTTGTTGAAGGACAGGTTGTCCAGGCGCAGGCCGGCGGTGAGCTTGACGCGGTCGTTCACGGTCCATTCATCCTGGACATAGGCGCCGATCTGGGCGAAACGCACTTTCGCAGAAGGATATTCGTCCCCGTCGAAGCCCCAGTCGAAGGCCATCTCGATCGGGGCGTTGCCCGCCATGAAGTCGCTCATGCTGGCGAACCGGAACATGCCGGTGCCGTTGCGCATGTAGGTGTTCAGGGCCATCTGGGCCTCCACGCTGGCGCCGGCCGTCACCTTATGGGCGCCCAGGTACATGGTGACGTCGTCCTTGACGTTCAGCACCGTGTTCTGGACCTTGTTCCGGTAGGTGAAGAGTTCCGTACCGAAGTCCATGTAAGGCTCGTTGGCGTAGTCGGAACCGAGGTCGCCGGCGAGGATTTCCACGAACGGGAAGAAACCGCCGTCATTGCCGCGGACGTCCTGGATGTCGGAGTACGTGACCAGGAGCTGGTTGGAAACCTTGTCCGAGAAGCGGGAGTTCAAGTCCGCGGAAACCGTCCAGAGGTTGTTCATCTGGTTGTACAGCGAGTTGGAGAAGACGAGGCCGTACTTGGAGACCATGCCGAAGCTCATGTCGGACACGTCGCGCGAGGTGGACGGAGCCGTCCACTTGTTGTTGTTCGTGTAGTTGTACCGGAGGGCCAGGTGATGCTTCTGGCTGATGTTCCAGTCGATGCGGGCGAGGAGCTTCAGGTTGCCCTGGTCCTTGTTGTAGTTGTTGTAGGAACCCGGATCGTAGTCGTAGTTCTTGATGAGGAAGTTCCGCATCTGCTCGGCCTCGGAGATCTTGACGCGGGTGATCATGCGGGTCTCGTCCTCCACGCCGTCCTCGGAAGGACGCCACTTGATGATCTCGGAAGGGCTCGGGGAGCGCTCGGCGTTGACGAAGAAGAACAGCTTGTTCTTGATGATCGGGCCGCCCAGGGTGAAGCCGTACGTGGTCTTGCTTTCCGGGGTGCGCTCGAGGTCCACGCCGTCCACGCGGTTGCCGTGCATGTTCTCGTTCTGGTAATAGGCATAGGCCGTTCCCTTGAACGTGTTCGTACCGGACTTCGTGATGGCGTTGATACCGCCGCCGATGAAGTTCGACTGACGGACGTCGTACGGGGACACGACAACCTGCATTTCCTCGATCGCGTCGATGGAAATCGGGTTGCCGCCGCCCGGCAGGGCCGTCGACAGACCGAAGTTGTTGTTCACGTTCGCGCCGTCCACGGTGAAGTTGGTGGAACGGCCGGAGCTGCCGGAGAAGTTCATCCCGTTACCGCCGTAAGGCGAGAGCTTGGCCATGTCGGAGAAACTCCGGCTGATGGTGGGCATCTCGATCATCTGGCGGGAGGAGATGTTCGTGGAGGCGCCGGTCTTCTCCACGGCCGCGAACTTGGAAGTCGGGGCCGCGATGACGACGGCCTCCGAGAGGAACTCGGAGGATTCCGGAAGCTGGGCGTTCAGGTTGAACGTTTCGGCCAGGGAGAGGGTGACGTCGGTGTAGTTCACCTGCTGGTAGCCCAGGCAGGAGACCTCGACCCGGTAAGGGCCGCCGGTGCGCATACCCTGGATGGTGTAGAGACCGTCCACGTTGGTCACGGAGCCGTAGCTGGTGCCGGAAGGCTCGTGGATGGCCACGATGGCGGCGCCGATGACCGGCTCTCCGTTCTGGTCCACGACCCGGCCGCCGAGGGACGCCGTGGTCACCTGCGCGGAAGCGGCGATGCCGGCGAACATCGTGATGAACGCGAGCACAAGGCTTTTGAAGGATTTTTTCATAAGTGGTTATCTAGCGTTTTTATACAATATCCGTATTTTGCGAATTTAGCCATTATTTCGGAAAAGGGCAAAAAAAAAGACGGAGCCCCGAAAGGCTCCACGATGTGTTAAAAAGTCTTGCTAATTTAGAGAATAAAGCACAAAATCCACCTCTGTGGCATTGGACTCATAATAGTTTTCTATATTACGATGTGAGTCTAACAAATAAGAAGAATTGCCGGCAGGGATTGTAATTGTCTGATATGAATACGTAGACACTACATCCCCATGATTTCCAAGAGTACGGATCTCCTTTTTAAGCGTCACTTGCAATGGTCTGACATTAATAATCGGGACAGTATGAGCAGAATCTTGATAGAAGCGGATATACCACTCGTAATCAGCGATATAGTATTCATCCGTAGCCGTAATCTCATCTCTGATTATTTCTATCGCCGTATCCAGATCCACATAAGGATTGCCATATATAGTCCTAACTGCCTGAATATCTCCCTGAGAAAGATATTGTCGGTTGGCAGGAAACTCTGTACCATCCGTCTTGAGCATAATTGGTTCGGTTATATCAATCACAACGTCCCGATCCGTCGATCTGGAAGCGTATAACATAATAGACTCGAAATTGAAGTCGCCCAAATCATATGAATTCGTTGTCTGTTTAGCAAAATTGTTCCAAGAACTATGATACAAATTATCATATTGGACTTCAATATAAGAATCTCTGTCCGCACGCTGATGCTCATGATACACACCCAAGGCATGCATGATTTCATGCATTACAACATACTTTTGCCAAAAAAATGCCAATTCTATTTCTTGTTCCCCACCCAGCATTCCGACATATGACCGATTACTAAATCCTGTCTTGAACATTATATAATTGGGTGTTGTTGAATTGGCTAAAACAAACTGAACGCCCGTACTATCCGACAATTCAGACATCGCACTCAACGCTGTAGACTGATACAACGGATTACAATCTGAAGAAAACTTAAATGGAATTATTCCGCTTGGCCAATAACGAGTATCCGATGATGTGATGACCCCCTGAATTGATGCATTTCCATTATTCGAAGGGTTAGGGAATAGCATATCATCTAGCCGGTAATGATTGCCTTCCTTAAAAACTATCAATCCATTGGGCAATGTATATGAGGAAGACAGTGGATTAACGAAATGTTCCGAATTGAAAATGCTATCAGAGACGGAACGAGTTTCCCAAGAAGACGGTATAGTTGCTGACAGATAATCACTCGATCCATCCTTCGAACAAGAAAACAATGCGATAATAGCAATCAGCAGAAAACAAAACTTTTTCATAACAAAAAAAACGGGGCCTGTGTGTTTCAGGCCCCGTTAAAAGAATACTGACTAGTTGAAGAAGTACTTGATGCCGAACAGGATTTTCCAGCACTGGCCATAATCCGAGAAGAACTTGGAATAGTTCTGCGACGGATAGGCGTCGTCCACCTTTACCATGGAGAAGTAAGGACGTCCAGCATCGTTGATGCCCTCGTACTTGAGCGGCGCGATCGTTCCGGTCAGGGAAGACTGGTAGCAGGAGAGCTTCTGGATACCCCAGGAGGAATTGATCATGTTGCCCACGTTGTCGATGGAAGCGCTGAGCTGGAAGCTGTGCGTCGTATTGCCGATCTTGAAAGCGAAGTCTTCAGCGATACGGAGGTCCACACGGTGCACCCAAGGAGCGCGGCCGGCATAAGCTTCGGCATACTTGCCTTTGTTCTTGCTCAGGTAGGCGTCGTTATTGACGAAGGTCCAGAACGCGTCTGCGTCGGCCGGAGTCTTGAACGCAACCTCATCCTTCGTGGCCGGGATGTAGATCAGGTCGGTGGCGTTGCCGTCGCCGTTCATGTCGTTGGAGTAGATGTAGCTGTTGCCATAGGAGGAAGAGCCCGTATAGAACGCATTGAAATGCAGGCCCTTGCCACCGAAGACGCGGAACGGGAGGAAGTAGCTGACGCTGGCGATGACCTTGTCCGGGAGGACATACTGGGAACGCTGCAGACCACTGAGGTTGGTACCGCTGATCGTCGGCATGCCGGTGAACACAGAGTTGGCGGCGGAGCCGGGCATACCGGAGATTTCCTTAGCCTCCGTATGCGTGTAAGCGAACATCAGATTGAGGTTCCGGATCGGCTCGGCGTTGACCGTGAAGTTGAAAGTGTAGCCCCAGCCCTTGTTGGTATTCGTCATCGTGTACATCGAGAAATCGGTGTACTGGTAGCCGGAGTTGGCAGCATAATTGATGCGGTTGTCCGGACCTTCGAAGGTCGCAGTGAGCTTGTTGTTGTTGATGTTCCAGTCCTCCATGCACACGCCCCAAAGGGTCTTGTTGAACATACCTTCCGCAGTCATGGACAGCGGGAAGGAGGTCGGAAGCTGCAGGTCAAGGGCCAGGGAGGTCTTCCAGATCTGCGGCATCTTGAACTTCGGATCCACACCCACGATATAGCCGTAGGAAGCGTTGCCGCCGTAACCGGCGCTTTCCGCGGACGGAGAGGTCGGGAGATTGAACAGTTTCTGGATCTCCTTGGTGTCGGTCATAAACTTGCCACCGCTGACGAGCTGGTTCAACTTGTTGCGAACATCGTCCGTATAGACCAGTTCTCCAGTCTTCTTGTCAATGGAAGCACTCAGACCGTAGGAGCCCTGAATCATACCGGAGTACTGCGGCATGTTCGTGAAGAACACGAGCGGGAGACGGCCCTGGAACAGACCGGTACCGCCGCGGACGACGATGCTCTTGTCACCGTAGACGTCCCAGTTGAAGCCAACGCGCGGGGAAACCTGGACAGTAGGTGCCGGCCACACGCCGGTGTCGATGTGACGACCGCCGAAATCGAGCTTGGCGATGTTCGGGTTGGTGATGATGCTGGAGTTGTCGAACAGGATGATGTCTCCGCGCAGGCCGTAGGTGAGCTTGAAGCGAGGGGTGATCTTCCATTCGTCCTGGGCATAGAGAGCAGCCTGGCTATAAGCGACTTCGCCGGCCGGATTCTCGTTGCCGTCATAACCGTAGGTCAGGCAGAAGCTCAGCGGCGTAGCACCGTTCAGGAAATCATTGATGTCCGCGAAACGGTAGTAACCGGTACCATTACGCATGTAAGAGTTCAGCGCATTCATATACTCGTAGCTGGCGCCGAACATAAAAGTATGTGAACCGGAATAGACAGTCAGGTTGTCAGAAGCAGTGATCTGCTTGTTCTTCACACCATTGTTGTAGGTGAAGAGCTCATAGCCGAGGGAGGTATAAGGGACGAAGTTGCCTTCGGTCTTATAGTCACCGGTCATAATGTCCACATGCGGGAAGAGGGCGGATCTGGAGCCACGCTGATCGTTGATATTGGTATACGTTGCGAGGAAACGGTTGGCAATCTTCTCGTTGAAACGGCTATTCAACTCAGCGGAGAACGTATTTACGTTGTTGTTCTCGCTGTACATGTTGTTCGCAAACGGATGGGAATCTTCGCTGGAACGGTTGTGGCCCTTGTTGCGGAACTTATCATCGCAGGAGTTTCCATTCGGAGCCCGCCAATACTCATTGATTGTCCGGTTGTAACGAAGGGCAAGTTTGTGCTGGTCGGAGATGTTCCAGTCGATTCGGGCCAGGAACTTCATATTGTCCGTTCCTCCCGGGAAGTCGGTATAGGAACCGGGATCATAACCATAGTCCTTCTGAAGTTTGTCGGCAATCTTCTGCAGATCGGCCTGCTTGGCGGCATCGGGCTGGAACTTAATCGCCTGCTCGGGCTGCTTCTGGACCTCGAAGTTGGCGAAGAAGAAGAGCTTGTTCTTGACGATCGGGCCTCCGAGGGTGAAGCCGTAGATCAGGTTGGACTCCGCCTTGCGGTCGCCGAGGTCCTTCCCGTCGATCTTGTTTCCGCGGAAGTGCTGGTCGTAGTAATTCACATAGGCCGTACCCTTGAAGGTGTTGGTACCGGACTTGGTGATGGCGTTGATGCCGCCGCCCACGAAGTTGGACTGACGGACGTCATAGGGAGCCACGACCAGCTGGACCTCCTCGATGGCGTCGAGGGAGATCGGGGTGCCGCCGCCCGGAAGGTTGGAGGAAAGGCCGAAGTTGTTGTTCAGGTTCGCACCGTCCACGGTAAAGTTCGTGGAACGGCCGTCGGAGCCGGCGAAGCTCATGCCATTGGAATACGGGCTGAGCTTGGTGAGGGCGCTGATGGAACGGCTGGAATTCGGCAGGGTCATCATCTGGTCATTGGAGACGTTGGTGGAAGCACCGGTCTTGACGGCCGCGAAGCGGGAGGCCGGAGTGGCCACGACGACGGCCTCGTTCAGGGACTCGACATCGTCGTTCAGATAACCGTCCAGGACATAGTTCTCACCGAGGGCGAGCTTGATGTCCGTGAACTTCACGGTCTGGTAACCGAGGCAGGAAACCTCCACGATGTACGGACCGCCGGTACGCATGCCCTGGATCGCATAGAGGCCTTCCCCGTTGGTCACGGCACCGTAGGTGGTACCGGAGGGGGTGTGGGTCGCCACGACAGCGGCGCCGATGATGGTCTCACCCTTGGTGTCCACGATGCGGCCGCCGAGGGAGGCGGTCGTCACCTGGGCAAAGGCGACAGTGCCCGCCATCAACATAGTGAGGGCGAGCAGAAGGCTTTTGAAAGCGTTCTTCATAAGTAAGAAAATATAGGATGTATAGTTGTTTCTCAAAATACGGGCGCAAAGGTACTACAAATTTCGGAATAATGAAACGGTTGTAGATTCCTTCGCTTCGCTCGGAATGACAAAAAAAACGGAATGACACGATGTCATTCCGAGGAGGTCGAAGACCGACGAAGGAATCTTCCTACGCAATCCCAAAGGCCTTTTTCACCGCCGGGACGCTGTCCAGGAGCTCCCAGCCGAAGAACTGGACGATCTTGGGCTTGCCCTGGACCGTAACCGCCTTGGTATAAGGCGTTCTGCCCATGTGGCCGTAGGAGGCCGTCGGGGTGTAGATCGGGTTCTTCAGACCGAACTTCTTGATGATCTTCGCCGGGCGGAGGTCAAAGAGCTCGGCCACCTTCTTCGCGATCTCGCCGTCCTTCAGACCGTTCTTCGCGGTGCCGTAGGTGTCCACGAACACGCTCACGGGCTCCGCCACGCCGATCGCGTAGGCGAGCTGGACGAGGCACTCGTCTGCCACGCCGGCGGCGACGAGGTTCTTCGCGATGTAGCGGGCGGCGTAGGCCGCGCTGCGGTCCACCTTGGACGGGTCCTTGCCGGAGAAGGCGCCGCCGCCGTGGGCGCCCTTGCCGCCGTAGGTGTCCACGATGATCTTGCGGCCGGTGAGGCCGGTGTCGCCGTGGGGACCGCCGATGACGAATTTGCCGGTGGGGTTCACGTGCAGGATATAGTCGTGGATGAGGCTGGCAGTCTCCGCCGGAAGGGCCTCCTTCAAGCGCGGAATGAGGATGGTTTCCACATCGGCGCGGATCTTCGCCTGCATCTCGAGATCGACCTTGGCCTGGCCGAACTCGCGGACCGCGTCGGCATAGGACATCCGGCCGAGGCTCGCCGGGACGAACTCGTCGTGCTGGGTGGACAGGACGATGGTATGGACCTTCACGGGCAGATGCGTGTCCCCGTCATACTCGATGGTGAACTGGGACTTGGCATCCGGACGGAGGTACGGCATCAGCTCCGGCTCCTGGTGGCGGATGTCAGCCAGAATCTTCAGCAGATAGTGGCTGAGGTACAGAGGCAGCGGCATGTAGTCCGCGGTGTCACGGCAGGCGTAGCCGAACATCATCCCCTGGTCGCCGGCGCCCTGGTCATCGGCCTCGGCGCGCTCTACGCCGCGGTTGATGTCGGCGCTCTGCTCGTGCAGGGCGGACATCACGCCGCAGGAGTTCCCGGCGAACATGTACTCGGCCTTGTCGTAGCCGATGCGGTTGATGGTGTTGCGGACGGTGGACTGGATATCGACATAGGCTTCGGACTTGACCTCGCCCATCACCACGACCATGCCCGTGGAGCAGAAGCTCTCGCACGCGACCTTGGATTCGGGGTCCTGGCTGAGGAACTCGTCCAGGATGGCGTCGCTGATCTGGTCGGCCACCTTGTCGGGATGGCCTTCGGAAACCGATTCGGAGGTGAATAAGTAGTTCATAGCAAAAAAATTAGCCCCGTGCAGAATGCGGAGGCTAAAAACACAAAACACTGATATGAAATGTAATTTAGCATTTTTTTGAGTGGTTGCAAGCAATCCAAATCTCTCCACTTCTGTTTTTGGGACGGCAAAGGTACGACTATTTTTCGAATCTGCAAGAAAAAATTTGACTTTTTTAATAGTCCCCCCGATCCATCTCGCGGCGGACGTCGCGTTCCTTGATGGTGTTGCGCTTGTCGTACTCCTTTTTACCCTTGGCGAGGGCGATGAGGAGCTTCGCGTAGCCGTTGTCCGCGATGAAGAGCTTGACGGCGACGATGGTGAGGCCGGTCTTCTTGTCTTCCATCAGCAGGTGGTTCAGTTCCTTGCGGGTGAGGAGGAGCCGGCGGTCGCGCACGGGCTCGTGCTGGCCCCAGGAGCCCCAGTGGTACTGGGCGATGTTCATCCCGCGCACGAAGAGCTGGTTGCCGACGAAGTAGCAGTAGGCGTCCTGGAGGGAAGCCTTGCCCGCCCGGATGGACTTAATCTCCGTGCCCACCAGCTGGATGCCGGCGGTATAGGTCTCCAGGAACTCGTAATCGAACGAGGCCCGGCGGTTCTTGATCTGGATGGTGCTCTTCGCTTTCGGCATAGGGTTGCAAAGGTACGGCTTTTTCTCTAATTTTGCACCATGTCCCTGCCGAACAAGACAAACCTCCTCCCCGACCGCCCCGGCATTCCGCCGATGGCGGCGATACCCGAGCCCGAAATGATCGACATCCCCGCGCTCGCGAAAGCCTATGCCGACGGGGACATCGACCTCATCTGCGTCCTCGGCCCCACCGCCTCCGGCAAGACCCGCTATGCGGTGCAGCTCGCGCGAGCCATAGGCAACGCGGAGATCCTGTCGGCCGATTCCAGGCAGGTGTACACCGGGATGGACATCGGGACGGGGAAGGACCTCGGGGAGTACGGCGAGGTCCCGTACCACCTGATCGACATCGTCCCGGCCGGCAGCAAATACAACATCTACGAGTATCAGGCGGCCTTTGCCGATGCCTGGGCCGATGTCCGCGCCCGCGGCTGCGTCCCCATCCTGTGCGGCGGCTCCGGCCTGTACATCGAGTCCGCCACCCGGGCGTACAAGTTCGACCGCGAGAACGGCGTCCCGGCGGAGCGCCTGCCGCAGAAGACCTTCTACATCGGCACCCTCGTCTCTCGGGAGGAACGCGTCGAGCGCATCGACCGCCGCCTGGACGAGCGCCTCGAGGACGGCCTCGTCGAGGAAATCCAGGGCCTCCTGGACAGCGGCATCCCGGCCGACGACCTCCTCTGGTACGGCCTTGAATACAAGTTCGTCACGCAGTACGTGCTGGGGAAACTCTCCTACGACGAGATGCACATCCTCCTCGCCAACGCCATCCACCAGTTCGCCAAGCGCCAGATGACCTGGTTCCGCGGCATGGAACGCGACGGCGTCCGCATCCACTGGGTCCGGCCCTAACCTTTCGTGGGCTGGTGGCTGAACGACCGGCGGGGGCCTTCGGCCTCGCGCCAGTAGGCCGCATCGAAGTCCGTCGGATACGCGAACCCCTCCCCTTCATGCTCCAGCCGGAATGCCAGATACGTGATCGGCAGGCCCATTTTCAGGAACATGTTTTCATAGAAAGTCTGCACCTCAAATATGGAGTCGATATCCCATTCATCTTTTTCAAGAGTTACCCCTGTCCGAATACCATCATGGTAAATGTCCGTGCCTGACGCGAGCACCTGCAAACCATTGGCGCGGATGACGGACTGGGTGTATTCGTAAAGGAAGCGGGAGTCGGTCTTGAGGTGGACGATGCCGTCGGGTTTCAAGAAACGGCGGTAGCGCTGGAGGAAGAGCGGAGAGGTCAGGCGGGCGTTCTCGCTGCCGCGGAGCTGCGGGTCGGAGAAGGTGAGCCAGATTTCGGAGACCTCGCCCGGGCCGAAGAAGGCGTCGATGAACTCGATGCGGGTGCGGAGGAAGGCGACGTTGCCCATCTTTTCCTCCGTGGCCTCCTTGGCGCCTTTCCACAGGCGCGCGCCCTTGATGTCCACGCCGATGAAGTTCATCTCCGGGTGCCGGCGGGCCAGGGCGATGGTGTAATCCCCCTTGCCACAACCCAGTTCCAGCACGATCGGCCGGGGCTTCTCGAACATATCCCGGTTCCAGTTCCCTTTGATCGCATGGTCCCGCAGGACCAGCTCCCGGGAGCCTTCCGGTTTGGCCAGCACCGACGAGGCGTCCGGCTGCAGCAGGCAGCGGAACGTCTCGTTCTCGGCGAATTTCTTGAGTTTACCGTGTCCCATCAGTCTCTGTTTCGTGATACGACCAGGCCCATCCCGCACAGGCCCTCCGGCGGGTCCTGCACCCGCACGACCACCTGCCACGGGCCCCATTCCTCCGGCCGGACCCCGGCCCGGTACGGCGCCCGCACCTGCTTGGAAAAGAGCGACATCTTCCCTTCCATCGGCAGATACACCTCCTCGCGGAACACATGGAACGTCGGCGACGTCCAGGTCACCTGCAGCGGCAGCGCCGCCAGCTTTCGCAGCGAATCCGCCGGCGCATCGACCCTGGTGTACAGATCGAAATCATACGACGCGGTCGAATCCGACATCTCCACGAAGAACGTATACGGTCCCTCCCCTTTCACGAACTTCTCCACCGACATGGGTTCGCGGCAGCTCGTGAAGAGGAGCAGGAAAGGGAGGATATGAAGGAGTTTACGCATCCTTCTTCGGCTTCGGGTTGTTGCCACCCTTGTTGCCCTTGTTCTTGTTGTTCCGGTTCTTGTTGCGACGCTTTTTCTTGCGGGCCTCGTCGAAGCGGGAGATGCTGTCGTCGCCGACGGCGGTGACGAATTCCGGCGCGACGGGCTCGGCGTCCGGAAGGAGCGTCTCGGGCTTCTGGCCGTTGCGGTTCATCATGATGATCTCGCGGACCTCCGAGGCGGGGAGCGGGTACATCTTGGCGAGGGAGCCCTTCTCGTAGGAGAAGTACATCGTTTCCGCCAGGATGTCCGTCTTCACCAGGTAGGCCAGGCCGTCCTCGAACTCCAGCGGCTCGGAGACCTTCGGGATGCGCGAGTGCGCGTCCATATAGTTGGAGACTTCGTAGTTGAGGCAGCACTTGAGCTTGCCGCACTGGCCCGCGAGCTTCTGCGGATTCAGGGAAAGGTCCTGGACCCGGGCGGCGGAGGTGGTGATGGACTTGAACTCCGTGATGTAGTTCGCGCAGCACAGTTCGCGGCCGCAGATGCCCAGGCCGCCGATCAGGCCGGCTTCCTGCCGGGCGCCGATCTGCTTCATCTCCACCCGGATGTGGAACTCCTCGGCGAAATCCTTGATGAGCTGGCGGAAGTCCACGCGGCCGTCGGCGATGTAGTAGAAGATGGCCTTCGTACCGTCGCCCTGGAACTCCACGTCCCCGATCTTCATCTCCAGGCCCAGGTTCGCCGCCAGCACGCGCGCGCGGATCATCGTCTCCTGTTCCCGGGCGATGGCGTCCTGCCAGCGCTCGATGTCGTAGGTCTTCGCCTTGCGGTAGATTTTCCGGAAGACCGTCTTTTCCGGGTCCACGCCCCGGCATTTCATCTGCCGGGCGACGATGGGCCCCTCCAGCGTGACGATGCCGAGGTCGTGGCCCGTCTGGGCCTCCACCACGACGAGGTCGCCGGTCTTGATGGTCTGGCCGGACGCATTGACATAGAAGCCTTTGCGGGTATTCTTGAAACGGACTTCGAAGAAGTTGTTGTACTGTTCCTGGCCGATGCCCTTGAGGTAGTCGTACACCTCCAGCTTGCAGCAGCCCTGGCGGTAGCGGATCTCCTCCACCCCCGCCTCCTCGTTGCCGCTGATCACGCAGCCCCGGAAACAGTCATAGCGTACATTCTCGTTCGTGTCGATCATAATGCAGTCATATAGAGCCGGTTCACCAGGTCGGTGAACAGGATTTTCTGGTTAACGTTCCGCTCCAGCAGCAGGAGCGCCCGGTCCAGCGCGGCGAGCGCCTGGCGGGAGAAATTCTTGCGCAGTTTCGCGGCCATCTCCTCATAGAACGGCTTTTCGTCCCCGAGGAGGTCCGCCAGGTCCGGCAGGCCCTGCTGCAGGAGGAAGATGTTCCTGAGGCCTTCCGAGGCCACCCGGCAGAAGCGCTTCTGCTTCTCGCGGGAACCGAGGTCCGCGACCGCGTCCCCCGCCTCCAGCGCGCCCAGGAGGTCCTTCCGGACCAGGGCGCCCATGAGGTCGTGGAACAGGTCGGCCATCTCCGTCGTTTCCGCCCCCTCCTTCGCGTGGACGGCGCGGTCCTCCTCCCGGGAGAACGGCCGGACGCGCATGAACAGGCAGCGGGAGAAAATGGTCGTCAGGACCTTTTCCGGCTGGAGCGTGACCAGCAGGAACAGGGTCTTCTCCGGCGGTTCCTCGACCATCTTCAGCAGGGCGTTCGCCGCCTGCGGGTTCATCTTCTCGGGCAGATACACGACGACCGTCCTGTATCCTCCTTCCACGGCGGACAGGGACAGTTTATCCAGGATGGAGCGCGCCTCGTTGACCGAGATATTGCTTTGTTTGCTCTCGATGCCGATGGCCTCATAGAGCTCGTTCTCATAGAAACACGGGTTCTCCTGCAGGAGTTCCCGCCAGGGGCCGATGAACCGGTCGGACACCGGCTTGTCCGTTCCCGCGACGGGGAAGACGAAATGGATGTCCGGATGGATGAGCTTCTTCACCCGGGGGTTGTGCCCATACACCTCGTCCAGGAAATCCAGGATGAGCGGGAAGGCGCCGCCGCCGTCGTTCTGGTGGAACAGCATCGCATGCGGAATCCGGCCGCTCTCCGCCATCTGCCGGAGGGCCGCCGCGAGGGCCGCGTTGCTGTTCATCGTCTCCATCGGTCAATAATTCCTTTCGCCCACATAGCGGGCCAGTTCTACAAGATACGGTTTTTCCGCGGAAGACGGAAGCGCTTCCAGGCAGGAGGCCGCCCCGTCAATGTATTTTTCCATCTCCGCCACAGCCTGGCCCACACCGTCCCGTTCCAGGACGAACGCCCGGACCCGGTCCGCCAGGGCGGGCTCGTCGGAGATCCTTCCGACCAGCGCACGGACCTCTGCAGCCTCCGCCGCGGGCACCGAATCCAGCGCGCACAGCAGCGGCAGGGTGATTTTCTGCTCTTTCAGGTCGATGCCCACGGGCTTCCCCAGCGCCGCGTCCCCGGCATAGTCCAGGATGTCGTCCTTGACCTGGAACGCGATGCCCAGGTTGCGGGCGTAGCCGGCGAGCGCGTCGGTCCATTCCTCCGGCGCGTCGGCGGAGACGGCGCCGGCCAGGACGGACGCCTCGAAGAGCGAAGCCGTCTTGGAATAGATGATCCGGAGGTAATCCTTGCGGGTCGTGTCGCCGCTGGAGGCCTTCTCGAGCTGGAGCATTTCCCCTTCCGCCAGGTCGGAGAGCGTCTTCGCGAACAGGCGGATCGCCCGTTCGCTGTAGCGGTCCGCATCCAGGATGCAGCGGATGGCCTTCACCAGCCAGTAATCGCCGATCAGCACCGACGCCGGGCTCGAGAGGATGGACATCACCGTGGGCTTGCCCCGCCGGGTGGTCGCTCCGTCCACGACATCGTCGTGGAGCAGCGTCGCGTTGTGGATCATCTCGGCGGCGGCCGCGAAGCGGACCGAGTCGCCGTTGATCCCGCCGCAGGCGCCGGCGGACAGGAGCGAGAGCATCGGCCGCATCAGCTTCCCGCCCTGCGACAGCAGGGACCGGTTCGTCGCGTCCAGCAGCGTGATGTCGCTCCTCAGGGAGTCTTCCAACAAGGCGGAGACTTCCTCCATCGGTCCGGCCAGGAAGGCCTTGAGCGCACGGATATCCATTTACTTCAGATGTTCAGCCAGTTCGGGAACCGTATCGGCGAAGACGATGAGGGCCCGGTCGGCGGGAGTCAGCATCCCGGTCGCCTCGTAATGGTCCAGCAGGGCCTTGAAGGGGTCGAAGAAGCCGTCCACGTTCAGGACGAGCAGCTTTCCGTCGTACCGGCCCAGCTTCACCAGGACGTGCGACTCGATCAGTTCGTCCAGGGTGCCGATGCCGCCGGGGAGGGCGATGACCGCCGAAGTCCCTTCGCGCATCCGCTCCTTCCGTTCCGCCATCGTGTCGGTCCAGACGAGTTCGGTCAGATGAGGGTACTCGAGCCCCTTCATGAACCGCGGGAGGATGCCGATGTGTTCGCCGCCGAGGCGGTCCATCTCATCGGCGATCGCCCCCATCGTCCCGCGGAAACTGCCGCCGGAGACGAGGGTCCATCCATACGCGTGCAGCGCGCGAACCACTTCACGCGCTGCCTCGTTGTACTTGGGGTCGATGTCGTAACTGGCCGAGCAGAAGACGACCGCCTTGCGCCGGGGCATCTGCTAGAACAGGATGGCCAGGGTGAGCTTGACGCCCTGATAGTTCTTGAGGTTCACGTAGGACGGCTTGATGTACTTCAGGGTGCCGTTGTCCAGCTCGCCTTCCTTGTACAGCTTGCCGAAGTTCCGGAACAGCTGGCAGGACAGCTGGACGTGGCTCGCGACTTCCAGGCCGATACCGGCGCCGACGCCGTACTCAAGCTTGTCCTTGGCGGTGTTCTGGAGGGCCTTGTTGATATCCTCGGCCGTGATTCCCGTATTGGCGCCCGTCAGGGTCTCGCTGCCCGTCACGCCATAGCCGACGTACGGCTCCACGAAGAAGTAAGGACGGAAAGCCAGCAGGTCCGGACCCCACTGGGCCCCGACGCTGAGCTCGACGAATCCGGTCTTGGACTTGACGTCATTGGCCTGCTTGAGGGCGGCGCCCTTCACCTGGTAGGCCAGCGCCGGCTGGATGGCAAATCCGGCACCGAGGTCTATCTTATACAGCACACCGGCCTCGTAAAGGGCCATGGACTTGTTCTCCTCGGGCTTGTCGGCACCGTTCATGGTGGAAAGCGTAAGGCCTCCCTTCACGCCGATCTGGGCGTTGGCCGCCACCATCGAGGCAAAGAGAGCGGCAATGACAAATAACTTTTTCATCATGCTATGTTTTTATCGGTTAATGACTTAAAAAAGGATGGCGAGGGAGAACTTGATTCCCTCGAAATTCTTGACTTTCTCCAGGGACTCCGCCCCGGCCTCCGCGGGCTTGCTGAACATCACGCCCAGGTTGTTGAACCACTGGACGGACAGCTGGAGATGGTCCGAGATTTCCAGGCCGGCGCCCAGGCCGAAACCGTACTCGAACTTGTTCTTGGCCTGGCTGGCCCAGTCCCGGAAGGATTCGTTCCCCCGGTCGGTGGACGAAACCCGGTAGCCGATGAACGGCTCGGCGAACACGTACGGACGGAAAGCGGCCAGATGCGGGCCCCACTGGAGCCCCAGGGGGACCTCCACGAAACCGGTCTTCACCTTGAAGTCCTCGTCCGTGGCGGTGCCGAGCTGGCCCACATTGGCCCCTTTCACCTGGTACAGGACGGCAGGCTGGATGGCGAAGCCGGAGGGAAGGTCGATCTTGTAGGTCAGGCCGGCATGATACAGGCTGATGGCGTCCGAAGAGGCCATCTTCACGGAAGAGGAGGTGAGACCTACGAGGAAACCGAACTGGGCATGCGCGCCGGCGGCCAGGATCATCGAGGCGGCGACGGCGGCGACCAGGGTCAGGAACCGTTTCATCGGCCTAGAGGTTGGCGTTGATCTTGTCCACCAGGGCGCTCTTGGGCATCGCGCCCACGGAGCGGTCCACCATCGCGCCGTTCTTGAAGAACAGCAGCGTGGGAATGCTCATGATGCGGTAGCGCATGGCGACTTCGTCGGCGTCGTCCACGTTCACCTTGACGACCTCGATCTTGTCCGCCATCTCCTCCTCGACCTCGTCGAGCAGCGGGGACAGCATGCGGCAGGGGCCGCACCACGTGGCCCAGAAATCCACGATGACGAGTTTCTCGCTCGCGAGGAATTCGTCGAAACTGGTATTGGTAGCAATCTTTGCCATATCAAACAGGGTTTTAGCGTTTCGCAAATATAATGAAAAAAACTTACAACGCGTCCTCCACGGGCAGCACGTAGGCCCGGAGGCCAAGCTTGGGATTGTCGCGGTCCGTCGTGCGGAGCCGGTCCATGATCTCCGCCACCAGGGCGTCGTCCACGGCCGTCAGGACGGCGTGGTTCTGCGTGGGCCAGGCGTGGTTGCCGAGGTGGGGTTCGCCGGTCTCGGAGCCGCGGCCGCCGATCTCCTCCCAGACGGTGTAGCCGCGCTGGCCGCAAGCCTCCAGGAGTTCCACGATCTCCTGGTTGTAGGCCTGGTTGTATACAATGAATATCGCTTTCATAGGCTATGCGTTTTTCCGGGCCTTGCGGCGCTCGCGGTGCTCGGTGATGCCGCAGTACAGGACCGGGATGATGACGAGGGTGATGAGGGTGGAGATGGAAAGGCCCCAGGCCACGGTGACGCCGAGTCCGTTCCACATCTCGGAACCTTCGCCCCGGCCCCAGGCCATCGGCAGCATGCCGCAGACGGTGGTGAGGGTGGTCATCAGGATCGGGCGGAGACGGCTCCGGGCGGCGGTGACGGAGGATTCGCGGACGCTCATCCCGCGCTCCTGGCACAGGATGGTATAGTCGATGAGCACGATACCGTTCTTCACCACGATACCCAGGAGGATGATGATGCCGATGAGGCTCATCACGCCGACGGCCATCCCGTGGAGCATGTTTCCGAGCGCCACGCCCGTGAAGGCGAACGGGATGGAGAACATGATTACCAGCGGGCCCAGGAAGGACTCGAACTGGGAGGCCATCACCATATACACGAGGATGACGATGAGGAGCATCAGGAGGATCATGTCGGAGAACATCGACTGCTGCTCTTCATAGTCGCCGCCGATGTCCCAGGAGAGTTCGGCCGGAAGCGGTTCGGATTCCATCAGGGCGTTGACGAACTCGACGCCTTCGCTGAGGGCGTGGCCGCGGGCCATCATGCCGGAGACGGTGATGTAGCGGTCGCGGTTCTTGCGGGTGATGGTCGGCGGGACCTTGGACTCGACGACCTCGCCCAGGTCGCGCACCTTGATGCCACGGCCCATCGCGTTGTGGACCACGATGTTCTCGATGTCCTCCACGCTCTCGCGGAACTCCGGCGCGAAGCGGACGCGGATGTTGTACTCCTCGCCGTCCTCGCGGTAGTAGGAAGCCACGGTGCCGCTCATCGCCGCGCTCACGGCGGCGGCCGCGGTGGTGGAAGTCAATCCGTTGAGCGCCAGCTTCTCGCGGTCGAAATCGACCTCGTATTCCGGCGTGTACTGGTCGCGGCTCAGGACCACCTGCACGAAGATCGGATTCTCCAGCATCTTCGCGCGGAGGCGCCGCGCCTCGGTCTCCGTGGCCTCGAAGTCATACCCGTAGATCTCCAGCTGGACGGCGCTGCGGCCGCCCATGCCCATGCCGCCTTCCGTGACGGTGGACTTGTTGATCTCCGGGAAGAGCTTGAGGTCCTCGCGGATGAGGTCGGCGATTTCGGAGGTGGAGCGCTTACGCTCTTCCATCGACCCGACATTGACATTCATCGAGATCAAGTAGGTGCCGTTGTTGCGCATGGACGCGAAGGCGTTCTGGGAATCGGCCTGGCCGAAGTTGTAGCTCAGGACCTTGATCTCGGGGACGTCGGCGACGATCTTCTCGTACAGACGCGCCGCGAGGTCGCGGGTCACGTCCTGCGCCGTGCCGATGGGCAGTTCCACGGAAACCTGGATACGGCCCTGGTCCTGCGTCGGGAAATACTCGGTCTTCATCCGGGGGATGTAGATGGCGAGGACGGCGGCGAAGATGACGGCCGCGCCCAGCAGCACGATCCGCTTGTGGTTCATGCACCAGGCGATCATCCGGGAGTAGCCGCGGGAGATGGCGTCGAGGAAGCGGTTCACCGGGTCGAAGATGAAGTGGTAAAGCTTGCCGCTCTTGTTCTCGATGGTGAGGAGCTGCGAGCACAGCATCGGGACGAGGGTCAGGGCGGCGGTCGTGGACACGATCATGATGATGGACACGATCCAGCCCAGCTGGCGGAACATGATGCCGGCCATGCCGGAGATCATCGTCAGCGGGAGGAACACGCACAGCATCGTGAGGGTGGAGGCGATGACGGAGATACCCACCTCGGCGGTGCCGTGGACGGCGGCCTCCTTGGGCTTCTCGCCCCGCTCCAGGTGCGTGGTCACGTTCTCCAGGACGACGATGGCGTCGTCCACGACCATGCCGATGGCGATGGACAGGGCGGACATCGAGATGATGTTCAGGGTGTTGCCTGTCGCGAAGAGGTACATCAGCGAGGCCAGGAGGGCGATCGGGATGGACAGGACGACGATCAGGGTTCCCTTCCACCGGCCCAGGAAGATGTACACGATGAGCATCACCACGAGGAACGTGATGAGGATCGTCTCCTTCAGGGAGCTGATGGTGCGGAGGATGTTGTCGGAAGAGTCGACGACCGGGGTGATCTTGATGTCGGACGGCAGGTTGCGCTGGAGCTTGGCCAGTTCCTTCTTGACGCCGCGGATCACGTTCACGGTGTTGTAGCCGGACTGCTTCTGGATGATGATCTGCGCGCCGCGGACGCCGTTCGTGTAGGATTCCTGCGACTTCTCCTCGAGGCCGTCCGTCACGCGGGCGACGTCCCGGAGATAGATCACGCCCCCGTTCGCGTTCCCGAGGACGATGTTCTCCAGCTCGGAGGGATCCTGGAACTCTTTCTTGATGCGGAGGGTGTAGGTGTCGGAGCCGATGTCGATGCTGCCGGAAGGGACGTTCCGGTTCTCGGCCGCGATGACCTGGGAGATGGAGGCGATGGACAGGCCGTAGGCCTCCAGCTTGTTCGGGTCGCAGTATACGTGAATCTCGCGCTGCGGGGCGCCGTTCACGGAGACCGTACCCACGCCGGTGACGCGGGCCAGCGGCGTGGCGACACGCTCGTCCAGAATCTTGTCGAGGGCGGAGACGCTCTGGTTCGCGGTGGCCGACATGATCATGATGGGCATGTCGTCCGCGCTGAACTTGAAGATGGTCGGGGAGGAAGCGCCGTCCGGGAGGGTCTGGCTGGCCATGGACAGCTTGTCGCGCACGTCGTTCGTGGCGACTTCGATGTCGGTGCCGTATTCGAACTCCAGGGTGAGGACGGAGATGTTCTCCCGGGAGTTGGACGTGATGTCCTTCAGGTTCGCGACACCGTTCAGGGAGTTCTCGAGGGCCTTCGTGAGGTTGTTCTCCACGTCCTCGGCGCTGGCGCCCGGATAGGACGACATCACCATGATGACGTTGGACTCCACGTCCGGGAAGTTGTCCACCGGCAGCCGCGTCAGGGAGAAGAGGCCCAGGATCGCGAACGCCACGAAGATGAGGGCGGTCGTGACCGGATGGTTGACGGATGTCCTGTAGATGCTCATGGGACTTCCGGCTTAGTTGAGGACCACGACCTTGACGCCATCCTTGAGGGTGGCCTGGCCCTTGCTCACGACGGTCGCCCCTTCGGCGACGCCGTCCACGACCTCATACTCGGAGCCGATGTGGCGGCCGATGGTCACGGGGACGTAGCTGACGGTATCGTCGTTGTTCAGCAGATAGACGAACTTCTGGCCGGTGCCTTCCTGCTTGACGATGCAGCGGTCGGGCAGCACGATGCGGTGGTTGGTGCCGAAATTCACGGTCACGCGGGCGAACATCCCCGGCCGCAGGGCGCGGTCGGCGTTCTGGACGACCACTTCCGCGTTGAAGGTATGGGTGGCGGCGTTGATGGTCGGGTACAGGCGGCTCACCCGGCCGGTGAAGGAACGGCCCGGGAGGGCGTCCACGGTGATGGAGACGGTGTCTCCCTTCTTCACCTTGGTGTATTCGTTCTCGGAGATGCCCACGAGGAGCTTCACCGGGACCACCTGCTGGACGGTGAACAGCGGGGCGCTCATCGCGAACATGTCCCCCACGTCGAAGTTGCGGGCGGTCACGAAACCGTTGATGGGGCTGCGGAGGATGGTGTTTTCCAGGAGGTTCTGGTAGTTGGTCTTGCGGACCTTGTAGCCGAGCTCGGCGGCCTCGAAGTCGGACTGGGACACGCCGCCTTCCTCATAGAGGCCCTTCAGGCGGGCGTACTCGATCTCGTCGTTCTGGATCTGGAGCTCGAGCTGTTCCAGCTGGAGGCGGTCCATCTCGGCGAGGACCTGGCCCTTCACGACATAGTCCCCCACTTCCACGTTGATCTTGCGGATGCGGGCGCCGGTCTGGGGCATGATGTTGTTGGTGGCGTAAGCCTCCACGGAGGAGGAATAGGTGCTTTCCTGGGCGACGTCCCGGGCGGAGGCGGAAACGACCTCGACGGAGGGAGTGACGTTGGCCTGGGGGCCGGGAGCACCGGGACCCGGCTGCTGCTGGTTACCGCCCCTGCTGCCGCAGGAGGCCACGGCCAGGGCGGCCAGGACGGGGATGATGATTCTGAAGTTCATATCGTTAATTCGCGTTAAAATCGTAACCGAGGGTCTGCTCCAGGCCGGCCTTCGCGATGACGAAGTTGTAGATGGCCTGGGAGACGGCGAGACGGGACTGGGTGAGCGTGAGTTCCACGTTGTTCAGGTCCGTGAGGGTGCTCTTGCCGAGCTGATAGGACTTGACGGCGATGTCGTAGGCCTTCTCCGCGGAGGTGAGGGCCTCCTTCGAGGCGTCGTAGGTGCGCATCGCCGTGTCCATCGTCCCGAGGCTCTGGCGGATGCCGATGCGGAGCTGGCGCTCGGCGTTCTCGCGCTGGAGGTCGAGTTCGTCGGCCTGGACGCGCGTCTGCTTGATGGCGTGGTAGCGCTGGCCGCCGGAGAAGATGGGGATGGATAGGCTCAGGCCGATGGTCGAGGACGGGAACCACTTCCACTGGCTCAAGTTGAAGATGTCGCTCTGGGTCAGGTAGGAGTAGGAGAAGGTGAGCGCGAGGGTCGGGAGGTAGGCGTACTGCTGCATCCGGATCTGGCGGGAGAGCATCTCGGCCTGCTGCGCGAGCTGGCGGAGCTGCGAGTTGCCGTCCAGCGAGGCGCCCTCGCCCTCGGCGATGTCGCTGAACATCTGCCCGGCATACTCTTCCAGGGTGCCGGCGACGTCGACGTTCCGGTCCAGGTCCACGCCCATCACGGCCTTGAGCTGCCACAGGGCCAGCTCCACGGAGTTCTCCGCGTTGTACAGGTTCGGGATGGCGGCGGCCACATTGGCCTTCGCGCGGGTCAGGTCCAGCTCGGACGCTTTCGCCGCGTTGTAGCGCATCTCGGTGAGGCGGAAGTTCTCCACCGCGTTCTCATAGACGGAATTGTACACTTTGTACGCCTCTTTCGCGAAGAGGATGCCGTAGAAGGCCTGCTTCACGGACGCGACCGTCCCGAGGCGGGACTCGCGCGCCTGCTCCACGGCCAGTTCCACCTGGTCGCCGCTGAGCCGGAGGCTCTCCCAGAGCTGGAAGTTGACCACCGGCATCTGCGCGCTGAGGCCGAAGGTGACCGAGTGGGTGCGGCCCATCTCCATCGGCTCGGAGGAACCGCCGCCGCCCTGCTGACCCTGGTTCGGGTCCACGTACGGGACGAACGGGACGCCAGTGCCGGCGTAGAGCTGCTCGATGTAGTACATGATGGGGTTCATCAGGGACGCCATCATGCCGGCCATGCCGCCACCGCCCGAGGAGCCTTCTCCGTCATCGTCCTGCTTGTCGGAGCCGAAGTAGACTTTCTGTTTCTTGAGGGCGTAACTGTACATGCCGGAGGCGCTCACCTGCGGAAGCAGGGCGGCGTACGAACCCTTGCGGGCGTACTGCTGCCGCTCGATCTCCATGTCCGCGACTTTCACGGACGTATTCTCGCTGAGGGCGATCTTCAGGGCGTCCTCCAGCGTGAGGACGACCTTCCCCGCCTCAGACTGCGGGGCCGCGTCCTGATACTGCGCCAGCGCCGGAAGCGCCAGGAAAGCGCTTGCGGCGAGGAGGGCAAATCGTTTCAAAAACATATACTAACTAACTGATAATCCTTAAAGTTGGAGGCAATTCACCGCAAAAATCAAACCTAATTGAGCGGTTTCGCGTAGTGCGTCGCCTCTTTCTTCGTCTTCACTGCCTCCGGGTGCACGGCCCGGGCTGGAATCCGCTTCTTGTACGCCCACACGAGGAAGAAAATGCCCAGCAGGATGAACGGGATGGACAGGAGCTGGCCCATGTTCAGGGCCATCGTCTGCTCGAACTCCACCTGCGGCTCCTTGATGAACTCGATGAGGAAGCGGCTGCCGAAGCACACGATGAGGAAGATGCCGATGAACTGCCCGCGGAGCATCTTGTCCAGCTTCTTCCAATACAGGCCGATGAGGGCGAAGCCCAGCAGGAGGTAGGTGAAACCCTCGTAGAGCTGCGTCGGATGCTTGGGTTCCGTCTCGCCGCGGAGCTCGAAGACGAAGCCCCAGGGCAGATTGGTCACGTCGCCGTAGATCTCGGAGTTGAACAGGTTGCCGAAGCGGATGAAGGCGCCGGCGAAGGCGACCGCGATGGCCAGGTGGTCCAGCAGCCAGACGAAGTCAAAATCGTGCTTCTTCCCGTAGTGGACCCCGAACCACCACATCCCGAGGATCAGGGCGATGGTGCCGCCGTGGCTGGCAAGGCCGCCCTTCCACGGCATGAAGATCTCCCAGAAGCCCTGCCAGCTGCCCAGATAGTAATCCGGCTGGTAGAACAGACAGTGCCCAAGGCGGGCGCCCACGATGGTGCAGATCAGCAGCGTATAGAGCAGCGGGTCCAGCAGCTTCGTATCGATCTTTTCGCGCTGGAAGAACCACTTGAAGATGAACCAGCCCAGGATGAACCCGCTCACGAACAGGATGGAGTACCAGCGGAGTTCGAAAACTCCGAGATGCAGGAAGGACAAATCGACATGCAGGATGGCCGGGTCGACGTGCCAATGGACGACAAGTTCACGCATAAGCATCACAGTTTAGTTCCTCTTTATAAGGAATCTACAAAGATAATGCTTTTCCTGCACAAATAAAAACGTGCGGGCGTATGTGCCCGCACGTGAAGACGGATTTGACCGGCCTATCGCTTCAGCCGGACGAAGATGCTCAGCGGCAGGACCTTGCCGAAAGCGTCGCGGAGGGCGAGTTCGCCGCTCTCGAGGGCGAGGAAATTCCCTTCGTGGCCGGGGACGGCCGTGAAGCCGGCTTCGGGCCGGAGGCCGAAGGCTTCGCGGACAGTCGTCTCGCCCAGCATCGCGGAATAGCCGTTCGAGTAGAGGTTCAGGACCATGAAAGAATCGCGTGGCGAAAGGATCTGCGCGACGTTCTTCAGGAGGTCGAACAGGAGTTCGTCCAGCTTCCACTTTTCTCCGTCCGGCCCGTGTCCATAGGCGGGCGGGTCCAGGATGATGCCCTGGTAGCGGTTGCCGCGCTTGGCTTCGCGCTTGGCGAACTTCAGGGCGTCTTCCACCACCCAGCGCACGCCGTCCAGGCCGCTGCGCTCCATGTTCTCGCGCGCCCAGGTGACGACCTGGCGCACGGAGTCGAGGTGCGTGACGTCGGCGCCCGCGGCTTTCGCGGCCAGCGAGGCGGCGCCGGTGTACGCGAACAGGTTCAGCACCTTGGGGGCGCCCATCCCGTTCGCCTTGCAGATGCGTCCCAAGCGCAGGGTTTCCCGGTAGATGAACTCCCAGTTGGGCGCCTGCTCAGGGAACACGCCCACGTGCTTGAAGGAGGTGAGACCGAGGCGCAGGGCGATGTGCAGGTCCGAGGCCGCATGGGTCTCCGGGTCCTGCGCGCCGTTGTAGGCGATGCTCCACTGGTCGTCCATCTTGCGGACCTTCTCCCAGGTGCCGCTGTCCTCCTTGCCGGCCTTGCCGAAGCCGGCGCCGGGGCGGAAGACCACGTGGCTCTGGCGCTTCCACTCGCTCTCCGGGAGCGACGGGGCCCACAGGGCCTTCGGCTCCGGGCGCCGGAGCACGTACTTGCCGAAGCGTTCCAGCTTCTCGCCGCGTCCCGAGTCGATCAGCTCGTAGTCTTTCCAATATTCCGCAGGGTATTCGATGGTCATAACCTTTGATTTTTATGCAAAGATAGTTAAATTTGTGGACTGGAAAATTCTTAACTCTAATATCTGATATGCAACAGTTCATCGACAGTTATGACTTCACCGGCAAGAAGGCCATCGTGAGAGTCGACTTCAACGTTCCCCTCGACGAGAACTTCAACATCACCGACGACACCCGCATCCGCCGGGCCATGCCTACCCTCAAGAAGATCCTCGAGAAGGGCGGCGCCGTCATCATCATGTCCCACCTCGGACGTCCCAAGAAGGTGGACCCGAAGTTCTCCCTGAGCCACATCGTGGACCACGTGTCCGAGTGCCTGGGCGTTCCCGTCCAGTTCGCCGCCGACTGCCAGAAGGCGGACGAGCAGGCCGCGGCCCTGAAGCCGGGTGAGGCCCTCCTCCTGGAGAACCTCCGCTTCTACGCCGAGGAAGAAGGCAAGCCGCGCGGCCTCGCCGAGGATGCCTCCGAGGAAGAGAAGAAGGCCGCCAAGAAGGCCGTCAAGGAGTCCCAGAAGGCCTTCGTCAAGAAGCTCGCCTCCTACGCTGACTGCTACGTGAACGACGCGTTCGGCACCGCCCACCGCGCCCACGGCTCCACCGCCCTCATCGCCGAGTACTTCCCGAACGACAAGATGTTCGGCTACCTGATGGAAGGCGAGATCAAGGCCATCGACAACGTCCTGAAGAACGCCCAGCGGCCGCTGACCGCCATCATCGGCGGCTCCAAGGTCTCCTCCAAGCTCGCGGTCCTGAAGAACCTCGTCGGCAAGGTGGACAACCTCATCATCGGCGGCGGTATGGGCTACACCTTCATCAAGGCCCTCGGCGGCCACATCGGCATGTCCCTGCACGAGGACGACCTCATGCCGGACGCCCTCGAGATCCTGAACACCGCGAAGGAAAAGGGCGTGAACGTCTCCCTCTCCGTCGCGACCGTCTGCGGCCAGGCCTTCGACAACGATACGCCCCGTCAGATCTTCGACATCTACAACATTCCGGACGACTGGGAGGGCATGGACGCTTCCCCGGCATCCCTCGAGAACTGGCGCAAGATCATCCTCGCCTCCAAGACCATCCTCTGGAACGGTCCCGTGGGCGTGTTCGAGCTCCCGAACTTCGCGAAGGGTACCCTCCAGATCGCCCAGGATCTCGCCGACGCCACCGCGCAGGGCGCTTACACCCTCGTGGGCGGCGGTGACTCCGTCGCGGCCGTGACCCAGATGGGCTATGCCGACAAGGTCTCCTACGTCTCCACCGGCGGCGGCGCGATGCTCGAAGCCATCGAAGGCAAGGTCCTCCCCGGCATCGCCGCAATCCAGGACTAAGTCCCTCGGACCTCACCCAGAACCGACCGCCTCGACGGTCGGTTTTTTTGTGCCGATGGTGGTCCAGGAGGCGGACCACCATCGACAGAAAAGGGGGTAAAACGCTGATGGTGGTCCCGTGATTGGACCACCATCGGCATTCATCGAGAGGGATACCCCCTATTCTTCCACTTCCAGGGAATCCACCGTATCCGGCACGGCGGCGCGGTCCCCTTCGGGCTCGAGGTCGCCGGTGGCGACACGGATGAGAAGCTCGAGGGAGTCGAGCAGGTGGTCGGAGAGATCCTTGTCACCGTACTGCTTGAAGACATCGGAAAGATAGACGATGCAGCGGTGGCAGCCCTCGAAGCTGGACGACGCGTAGTCGTAGAACTCCAGGTAGAAGCGGGAGGCGTCCAGCAGGCCGTCGGCCAGTTTCAGGCCCAGTTCGCGGGCCTTGTCCGGCTGCTCCAGGAAGTAGTAGTTCTCCACCATCTGGATGACCATGTAGTCGTTGCCGCTGAAGCCCAGCGGGATGGTCTCCAGGGGGAAGTTCTCCTCCGGGAAGTTCTTCTGGCACAGGTCCAGGATCTCCAGGGCCTTCGCGTCCTCGCGGGCGTCGATCAGGGCGTTCGCGACCGTCAGGAACAGCTGGCGCTGGGAAAGCACGCCCAGGAAGGTGTACAGGTTCTGGTAATCCACGAACCAGTCCTTCCGGCTGAGGGCGTCCCACTTGAAGGTGCCGTCCGTCATCTTGCGGTACAGGTCGTCCGCATCGACGATCCCGGGATCCGTCGAGGAGATCTTGTTCTTGATCGGGACGAACCGGTAAGAGAAGCCGTCGTACATCAGGTAGTCCTTGATGCCGATGTTCAGGTCGCCGCCCATGTTCAGCAGGTTCAGCGGACGGTCCCACTGGTAGCCCGAGAGGAGGTCCAGCATGAAGAGCTCCGGCTTGGTGAGGTAGTTCTTGTCCTCGGATATGGTGAGGGTGATGGTCTCGGGGATCGCATCGGCCATGGACTCGGGGACGATGCCGTATTTGAGGCAGTTCTCCTTGTTCACGGGGATGACGATCTTCCGGGCGCAGATGAAGTCCACCTTGCGGCGGGAGGTCAGCTCCACCTTCATCTTCGGGTCCTTGAACACGTCCATCACGTCCTGGATCATCATCGGCGAGCCGTCGTCGTAGGTGATGAAGACGTACTCGTTGGTGCCGTAGAGGTACTGCGACTGCGGGACGGTCAGAGGCAGGGGCTTGGACTCGTTGCAGGCCCATTTCATCTGGTCGATGTACCAGTCGGTGCCCAGCAGGGAGGTGTTCACCACGCGGACGTCGGTCCGGCAGCCTTCGATTTCCTGCGCGTACCAGAGCGGGAAGGTGTCGTTGTCGCCGTGGGTGACGAGCATGCCGTTCGGGCCGACGGAATTCAGGTAGTTCTCCGCCATCTCCGTGGAGGTGTAGCGGTTGGAGCGGTCGTGGTCGTCCCAGTTCTCCTCCGCCATCAGGGCAGGAACGCCGAGGCACAGGACGGACGCACCGACGGCCACGGCCTTGGAGGCCTTGCCCTTGGTCGCGTCGTTGACCCACTCGTACAGCGCCGCGACGCCGAGGCCGATCCAGATCGCGAACATGTAGAAGGAACCCGCGTACGCATAGTCCCGCTCGCGCACCTGGTAAGGCGGCTGGTTGAGGTACAGCACGATGGCGATGCCCGTCATGAAGAACATCAGGAACACGATCCAGGAGCCCCGCTTGTCGCGGTCGAACTGGAACACGAGGCCCAGGAGGCCCAGCAGGAGCGGCAGGAAGAAGTAGTGGTTCTTGCCCTTGTTCTCGAGGAGGGTGGCCGGCGCGTCGCGCTGGTCGCCGAGGCGGAGCCGGTCGAGCGGGCCGATGCCGCTTTCCCAGTTGCCGTAGAACAGTTCGCCCGGGGTCGGGCTGTGGATCTCGTTCTGGCGGCCCACGAAGTTCCACATGAAGTACCGCCAGTACATCCAGTTCAGCTGGTAGTCGAAGAAGAAGCGGAGGTTCGCCCCGAACGTGGGCTTCTTATGCGTCGCGCCCTTCACGCGGATGCCCTTGCCGTCCATGTAGGACTCGTAGAAGTCGATATGGGAAGGGCTGGCGCTGGACCACATGCGCGGGAAGAGCATCTTGCCCTCCGGGAGGTAGTCCGCATCGGCGGGACCTTCGGCGTGGATGTACTTGCCGCCGAGCGGCGCCCAGTATTTCTCGTTCTTGAGGTCGTACGGCGCATCGAAGTACTGGCCGTACAGGAGCGGCGTGGAGCCGTACTGCTCGCGGGACAGATACCGCACGAGGGTATAGGCGTTGTCCGGCTGGTACTCGTTCGTCGGGGTCTTCACGGAGGAACGGATGATGACGATGGAGAACAGCGAGAAGCCGATTACCAGGGTCGTGACGCACAGCATCACCGTGTTCCAGAACACCTTTTCCTTCTTCAGGGTGGCGAACAGCGCCCAGAAGCACAGGGCCAGCAGGGCGACCATGAAGAACAGGGCGCCGCTGTTGTACGGCAGGCCGAAGCCGTTCACGAAGATGCGGTCGAAGAAGGCCGCCAGCTTCGGGAGGTACGGGATGAACAGGAACACCAGCAGGGCCTCGATCACGACCCCGATGAGGAAGATCACCGCGAGCTGCTTGAAAGGCAGCTGCTTACCCTCGTTCTTCCGGTAGTAGTACATGAACACGAAGGCCGGAATGGTCAGGAGGTTCAGCAGGTGGATACCGATGGAAAGGCCCATCAGGAAGGCGATCAGCACGATCCAGCGGTTCGCATGGGGTTCGTCGGCCCCTTCATACCACTTGCACATGGCCCAGAAGACGAGGGCCGTCACCAGGGAGGACATCGCATACACCTCGCCCTCCACGGCGGAGAACCAGAAGGTGTCGGAGAAGGTGTAGGCCAGGGCGCCCACGGCGCCGGCGCCGAAGATGGCGACCGCCTGGGCAACGCTGTACCCCTTCTCTCCGGGCTTCACGAGCCGCTTCGCGAAGAATACCGTCGTCAGGTACAGGAAGAAGATCGTGAGGGCCGACAGGAGGCCGTTCATCGCATTCACCGCCACGGCCGCCTTCTCCGGCGGGAACGGGATGGTGAAGATGCGCGCAAACAGCTGGAACACCGGGTTTCCCGGCGGGTGTCCCACCTCCAGCTTGTAGGATGAGGCGATGAATTCACCGCAATCCCAGAAGGAGGCGGTCGGCTCTATGGTGGACAGGTAGGTCACGCAGGCGATGACGAAAACCGCCAGGGCGACGATCCGGTTCCACAGGTTGAATTTCTTCTTGTCCATGTACTTCTTTCGCTATATTTTGCAAAGATAAGAATATTTCTCGTTATATTTGCCTTGCTAAACCAACGTGTAAGAACCTATGGAACCTGTCCAGATCGTCCCTGTACGGGGACGTCGCATGCTCAAGCAATTCATCCGTTTTCCCTTCGACCTGTTCAAGGACTGCCCCCAGTGGGTGCCGGCCTTCGAGGATGACGAGGTGAAATCCCTGTCCGACCAGAACCCTTCCCTCTCCTTCTGTGAACGGGAGTTATACCTCGCCAAGCGGGACGGGAGGATCGTCGGCCGCGTCGCCGCCATCCGCAACCGCAAGGCCAACGAGAAATGGAAGGAAGAGACCGTCCGTTTCGGCTGGATCGACTTCATCGAGGACTTCGACGTCGCGAAGGCGCTCGTGGACACGGTCGTCGCGTGGGGCCGCACGTGGGGCGCGAAGAAGGTCAAGGGTCCCCTCGGCTTCACCGACATGGACCGGGAAGGCCTCCTGGTGGAAGGGTTCGAGCACGACTCCCCCTTCACGGTCATCTACAACTTCCCCTACTACGGCGAGTTCCTGGAGCGGATGGGCTTCCGCAAGGACGTGGACTGGACCCAGCGGTACATCGAGCTGCCGGACACCCTGCCGCCGATGTTCCAGTACGCGGACCTCGTGGAGAAGCGCTACGGCCTGCACATCTGGCGCGGGAAGAACATCCGGGAAATGGCCAAGCGCGGCCGCGAGATGTTCCATGTCCTGAATGACGCCTTCGCCCCGCTGTACGAATATTCCAAGCTCACGGAAGAGCAGATCGACGGCTACGTGAAGCAGTACGTCCCCATCATGAACAAGGACCTCGTCGCCTTCGTCGTGAACGAGGAGGACAAGCTCGTGGGCTTCACCGTCACGATGCCGTCCATCTCCCGGGCCGTCCGCCGGGCGAAAGGCCGCCTCTTCCCCTTCGGCTTCATCCCCATCCTGCGTTCCCTCCGCCACAACGACACCATCGAGGCGCTCCTCATCGGCGTCCTGCCCGAGTACCAGGGCAAGGGAGCGAACGTCCTGATGTTCAAGTACATCCATGAAAATTGCATCCGCTTGGGGATCAAACGGATGCTTCTGAATCCGCAGCTCGAGGAAAACTACAAGGTCCAGTCCCTGTTCGGGGAATACGACCCGAAGCCGTTCCAGCGGCGCCGCAGTTATGTGATGGAACTGGAGGCTTAGGCGAGCTGCTTCAGCACATTGTCACATACGTCCCCGACCGTGACGGGCATCGGCTCGCCATCGGGGAAGCGCATCTTGAACTTCTCCTCCACCGCGAGGGAGAGGAGCATCATCGTGAGGGAGTCGATGCCGAGCCCGCGGACGAGCTCGGTATCGAAATTCACGTCGGTCAGGTCCGTATGCGGACGCAGGACGGTGAGGACTTCCTTCAGGCCGTCGAAAACTTCCTGCCTGGTCATACGCGGGCGACTTTCATGCTGCCGGTGCGCTTGAAATCCTCCGTGCGCACGGTCACCTTCAGGATCCGGTGGGTGGAAGGCAGCGTGTCATTGATCTTCTTCACGAGCGCGTCCATGTACGCGGTCACCTCTTCCCAGGGCTTGCCCTCGAAGGCCGGCATGAACGGCAGGATCTCCACGGCGATGACCGGGGCGCCGTTCAGCTCGTCCTCCTTCACCATGGCGTCGCGGACGCACGGATCGGCATAGAAGGGCTCTTCCAGGCTCTCCGGGCTCACGTTCTCGCCGTTGGCGAGGATGATGAGGTTCTTGATGCGGCCGGTGATGTACAGGAAACCGTCCTCGTCGATGCGCATGAGGTCGCCGGTGCGGAACCAGCCGTCCTCCGTGAAGGCCTCGGCCGTCTTCTCGGGATCCTTGTAGTAGCCGGAGAAGACGTTGTCGCCCTTCACCTGGAGCTCGCCGTCCACGATCCGCACTTCCTGGCCGGGATAGACCTTGCCGATGGAGGTGGGATGGGTGATGGCGTCGGCGTTGGCCGAGGTGAGGTTCGCCGTCTCGGTGAGACCGTAGCCGAAGCAGAACTCGACGCCCAGCTTGGTAAAGATGTCCACCAGGCGCGGGGGCACGTTCGCGGCGCCGGAGATGATCATCCTCAGGTTGCCGCCGAGGAACTGCGGGCCGTACATCTTGCACAGGCCGGCGAGGATGTCGCAGATGCCCGGGACGATCACGAGGAGGGTGGGCTTGATCATCGGGAGCTTGCCGATGGTGGCCTTCATGTCCTCGCAGGTATGCATCAGGTTGCCGGTGTAGAAGCAGCCCATGAGGCCGGCGATGGCGCCGAACACGTGGCTCAGGGGCAGGAGGGCGATGTAGCGGTGAACGCCGATCACCTTGCCCGGCTTGAAGATGGCGTTGAAGGAGCCGCGCATGAAGGCGCGGTGGCTCAGGACGGCGCCCTTCGGGGTGCCGGTCGTGCCACCGGTGAAGAAGATGGCGGCGGGCTGGTCCGGATCCACGACGGTGGCGGGGACGCCTTCCTCGGCGATGGAGGAGGCCGGCAGGACCTTCACGCCCTGGAGCTTCGCCGTCAGGGGCTTGAACTCGTCGCGGACGAACAGGGCCGCGATATCGAATTTCATGCAGGAACCGATGAGGGCCATCTCCGGCAGGGAGGCCGGCAGGTTCATCGCCACGTAACCGGCGCTGGTGACGGCGAGGAACAGCTCGATGGCGTTCTGGCTGTTGCGGTCGAAGATGGCGATGTGCGCGCCCTTCGGAAGGCCGAGGCCTTCGATGACGGCGCGGCGGCGGGCGATGCGCTCACCGAATTCCTTGTAGGTAATCGTGTTCGTGAGGTCGGAGAGGGCCGGCATGTCGGCATAGGTCTTCTCCATCCACTGGACGAATTCCCCCATGGTCGGAAGATAGGGCAGACGCTCCAGCTCCTCGCGGGGGACCATGTCATAGAAATAATTGGACATTCTAGATTTCAGGTTTAGGGTTCCGAACCGCAAAGGTAGCAATAAAAACCCGGACGGGCAAACCTACCGCTCCCCGACGAACATCCGGCACAGGCCGAAGGAGAAGGTCCGGCAGCGGACATTCCGGAATCCAGCCCCTTCCATCATCCGGCAGAACTCGCTGGGAGAAGGGAAGTTATGGACCGATGCCGGCAGATACTTGTAGGCGGCCCGGTCGCCGGAGACGGCGCCGCCGATGCCGGGAAGGACATGCAGGAAATACAGGTCGTAGGCCCACCGGACCAGCCGGTTCTGCGGCACGGACAATTCCAGGATGACCGCCTTTCCGCCCGGCTTCAGCACCCGGCGGAACTCTTCCAGGCCCTTTCCCTTTTGTTCGAAATTCCGGATGCCGAAGGCGCAGGTGACGCGGTCGAAGGCTCCCTCCCCGTAGGGAAGGTCCTCGCCGTCGGCGACCTGCAGGGTGATGCGGTCCCCCACGCCGGCCTTTTCCGCCTTGCCTTTCACGAGCGCCATCATCCCCTCGGAGATATCGGCCCCGATCACCGCCGACCCTTCCGCGGCCGCCTTCGCGATCGAGATGGTGGAATCCCCCGTCCCGCAAGCGACGTCCAGGATCCGCTGCGGCGTCCCGTCGACGATTTCTTTCAGCGCGTGGCGCCGCCACAGCTTGTCGACATTCAGCGACAAAATGTGGTTCAACTTGTCATAACTCGGGGCGATGTGGTCGAACATCTCCCGGACTTTCTCTTTTCGGGGCATTACGGAACGGGATCGTAGCCGGAACCGCCCCAGGGGTGGCACCGGAGGATGCGGCGGACGGAAAGGTAAAGGCCCTTGAAGGGGCCGTACTTGCGGAACGCCTCGAGGGCGTACTGGGAACAGGTGGGGGTGAAGCGGCAGGCGGGCGGGGTGAATGGGCTCACGCATACCTGATAGAACTTGATCAGGAACACGAACGGGAAGATGAGCACGTTTTTCAGCCAGCCGGGCATGCCTATTCGGTTTTGGAAGCCACGGCCGTCAGGGCGGCGGTCACGGCTGCGTAGATCGCTTCATAGGGAAGGACCTCGCGGTCCAGATACAGGAAAGCGATGTCCACGGGCGCCGGAAGGAGGTCCTTCTGGAGCCGGTAAGACTCGCGGATGCGGCGCTTCAGGAGGTTGCGCTTGACCGCGCGCTTGAAATGGCGCTTGGGAACGGAGACGAGGATGCGGGAGACATCGGCCTCGCCGGCCTTCAGGAACTTGTAGCGCAGGCAGCCGGCCACGCCGCCCTTTCCATGCTCCATCAGCTCTGCGATGGCTTTCTTGCCGCAGAGCCGCTCGGATTTGGAGAGGGTGGCCGCCATGGGCGGGAACTACTGCTGCTGCTCGAGATAGCGTTCGATGGCGCGGGCCACGGACGGAACCTCGGGAGAGGGGGCCTTCACTTCGATGGAAAGACCGGCTTCCTCCATCGCCTTGACGATGGAGCGGCCGTAGGAGACGAACTTGATGTCCCCCTGCTCGAAGGCGGGGAAATTCTCGTACAGGGACTTGACGTCGGCCGGGTTGTACAGGACGACCATGTCGTAGGCGTGCAGGTCCACGTCCTTGAGGTCCTGGGACACGGACTTGACGAACACGGCGGGCGTGTAGTCCAGCTTGGCCGCCTCGAACAGGCGGTAGAGCGTCTCGTTGTTGGAGTTGTCCGACGTGGCGATGAGGAACTTCTCCCCCTTGTGCTTGGGACCGATGAGCGCGACCACGCTGTCCGGAGTGCCGGTGCCGTAGAAGATCTTGCGCTTGCGGTACACGATGTGCTTCTGGAGGTACATCGCGACGACTTCGGTCGTGCAGAAATACTTCATCGTCTCCGGGATCTTGCACCGGAGCTCCTCCGCCAGGGTGAAGAACGCATCGATGGCGTGGCGGGAAGAGAAGACGATGGCGGTGTAATCGAGGATGTTGATCCGCTGGGCCCGGAATTCCCGGGAGGTGAGCGGCTCGATCAGGAAGAACGGACGGAATTCGAATTCCACCCCGTACTTTTCCGTCACGGCCTGGTAAGGCGTAAGAACACGCGGCGTGTTCTGGGAAATCAGGATGTTCTTGACTGTCATACTACTATTCTGCACTAACCTTAAAGAATCACTGCCGGGACGACCAGCAAGGCGGTCGGCAGCAATTCGAGCCCGCAAAGGTACGAAAAAGTTGTCAATGAATTGCAAGACATCGACAAAATTTGTCCGCGGCGGAACAGATAGATCAGATATACGACACCGGTTTCCGCCAGGAGCAAGGTCTTGATGGTCAGGTCGGAAAGGTGCAGGACATAGCAGACGCCCACCGTCAGGAGGGCCAGGATCATCAGCAGGATGAAGAACGTGTAGCCCGCCCGGTAGGCCATCTGATAATCGTCATAGCGGCGGCGGGGGCGCATCCACCGGTAGAGCAGGAAACGGATGAAAAGATACAGGAGGAAGACGCCCGCGACGGCGGCGAGCCGGAGGTCCGGCGTGAGCGTGCCGAACCAGGCGATGTCGAACAGGCGGTACCGGTAGATGAGCAGGATGGCGGGGACGAGGAGGACGGCGGCCACCAGGTTGCGGTCGCGGCTCACCCGGACGCTGTTCTCCAGCGCGGCGCTGCCCCGGGCCCGCAGGATGTTGTCCGACAGGTACGGCAGCACGTTGAGGAAGCTGCGGAGCGCCAGCAGGAACAGCAGCACAGAAACCGCCACCAGGATGGAGGCGGCCAGGGAAAGGCCCTCACCCGCGGTCGCCAGGGCCTCCGGCGGGGTGTCCGGCAGCAGAAGCTGCCCCGATTTGAAAGGATCGTCCAACATCAGTTACCTCGTTTGGCTTGATAGCCCATTTCCTTCAGCAGGGCGACGACCTTGTCGCGGAGGTCCCCCTGGATGGTGATTTCGCCGTCCTTGGCCGTGCCGCCCACGCCGCACCGGGTCTTCAGGGTCTTGCCGAGCTCCTTCAGGTCGTCGGCCCTGCCCACGAACCCGGTCACGAGCGTGACCTGCTTGCCGCCCCGGTTGCGCCGGTCGATTCCGACGATGAGCCGCTGCTTCGCCGGCGGGAGCGTCTCCGCTTCCGCCTCCGAAGCCGTCTCATACTGAAAGTCGGGATTCGTGGAATAGACCACGCCCAGGCGCGATTTCCAATCGTTATCTTTCATGGTTATACATTCCTTCCTGAAGCGTCAACCATTCCTTTCACATGCTGGTTGAAGGCGGTGGCGCCGATCAGGGATTCGAGGGTGCAATGCATCCGGTAGCGCCAGTAGTAGCGCGGGATGGCCGGCACGTTGATGCGCTCGTCGGCCGGATCGCCGGCGTAGCGGACCGCCCCGTCGGTGGCCATCCAGTCCTGCAGCGGCAGGATGGCGAGCATGGCCGGCGACTTGAGGTGCGCGCCGAGCACCAGGTCGGCGACCCAGGGCTCGCAGTAGGCCGGGGCCTCGCCGGCGCAGTGCAGCATCTCGTTGAAATACCGCTGCGTAAGGGCGCGGTCCTCCTCCCACCAGGCCCGGAGCGGGCTGGTGTCGTGGGTGCCGGTCGCGCACACGCAGGAATACGGATAACGGGCGGGATCCGCGAAGGTGTCCCTCGGGTCCTTCGGCATCCGCTGGATCTCGAGGCTGAGGATGTCCAGGTCCGCCATGGTCTCGGGGACGCTGGCCGGGATCATGCCCAGGTCCTCGCCGCAGCACAGCATGCCCGTGGTGCGGAGCAGGGCCGGAAGCTTCCGGTAGGCCGACTCCTTCCAGAACTGGTTGTGCCGATGGTAGAAGAAATCGTTGTACAGCCGGTTGTACTGGTCCTTGAGCCAGTCAGGCAGCTGCGCATAGGCCTGGGTGTTCTGGGAAGAGATGCGCGGGTGCCAGTAATCCTTGCGACGCGGATCCTCCACGAACAGGACGTCGGTGTCGCCCGTGTTCACCGGGTTGAAACCCTTGTTCCGCAGCTCCTCGCCGCTGTACGGGAGGGCCGGGTTGAAGTGACCCATCAGGCCGCTCTTGTACGGGACCGGGATCTCCCAGATGCGGAAGAAGCCGAGGATATGGTCGATGCGGAAGGCGTCGAAGTATTCCGCCATCTTGCGCATGCGGGCCTTCCACCAGCCGAAGCCGTCCTCCGCCATCTTTTCCCAGTTGTAGGTCGGGAAACCCCAGTTCTGGCCGTCCACCGCGAAGGCGTCCGGCGGGGCGCCGGCCTGGCTGTCCAGGTGGAACAGGTCGGGATGCTGCCAGGCGTCCACGCTCTGGCGGCTCACGCCGATCGGGAGGTCACCCTTCAGGGCGACGCCCCGCTTGTGCGCGTAGGCCACGGCCTCGTGGAGCTGCGCGTCCAGCAGGAACTGCTCCCAGCAGTAGAAATTGACCTCGTCCACATGGGCTGCGGCGAAGGCGTCCACCTTACGGACCTTGTACTCAGCGAATTCGCCCCACTGCGAGAAGTCGCAGGTGCCGTTCAGGTCGCGCAGGACGGAGAAAGCGGCGTACGGCATCAGCCATTCGGCATTCTCGGCGACGAAATCGTGGTAGGCCGGGGACTGCATCGTCTCCTGGCCCTTGGCCGCATAGACCTTCCGCAGGAGGGCGGTCTTGGCCGCGTTCACCTTCTCGTAATCCACCTGCGGCAGGGCCTCCAGCTCCGCCTTCAGCGCCTTATACTTCGCATCCCGCCGGACACCGGCCGCAGGCAGGTGCAGGAACTGCGGGTGCAGGGCGAAGGAACTGACGGCGTTATAGGGATAGGAATCCTGCCAGGTATGGGTCATCGTGGTATCGTTGATCGGGAGGAGCTGGATCACGCTCTGCCCGGCCTCCACGGCCCAGTCCACCAGTTTCTTGATGTCGTTGAACTCGCCCACGCCGAAGCTGTCCTCCGAGCGGAGGGAGAAGACGGGGACGGCGACACCGGCGCCGCGCCACGGGCGGGTCCGGAACACGGGAACGGCGTCGGCGACCTCCAGGCGGCACCCGGCGGCGGGCAGTTCCGCGAAGAAATGGTTCGGGCTCTCTTCCCACTGGACCGGTTTCCCGGTGGCCGTGTCCACGATGACGAACTTGTACTCGAACGGCTCCTTCACGTCCAGGGCGATGCGCCAGTACGGGAACGCGCCGTCATCCAGCAGGTGGAACTCCTTCCAGTCGCCGAGCGGGCCGCTGCCCGCGAGGGCGACGGATTCGCCCGTGCGGACCTCGGGGGCCGCGACGCGGAAGGCGACGTTCCCCTTCCACGGGGCCGTGGGACGCGGATTCCGGAAGGAAACGCCGTCCGGGCGGCGGAAGATGACGTCGCTGAACGCGGCGGCGTAGAACGTGGAGTTCGCGGGGCGGTCGTTCCACCGCTCGCGGATCACCAGCGACGTGCCGCCGGCCGGCGCCTCGTAGCGGTGCGCCCGCCACTCGCGGCGGACCACCTTCCCTTCCTTCTCCACTTCGAAGGAATAGGCGTCCCCGTCGCGCAGGTTGCGCCCCGTCAGTTCCTTCTGCCACATGTTGGCATAAGCCGGATCCATCGGATACCGCTTCTTCCCGATGCGGAGCACGAGACTCTCGCCCCACTGGGTATGATACTGAATGGTAATGCGAATATTCATAATGGTTTACTAGTTTTAATGTCCAGCCCGGACTACCGTCCGGCGAAAGCAAAAATAGGGAATGGGGACGGATTTCCAAAACAAACCCTTATCTTTGCGGTACGAACTGTTCAAAAAGACCGACGAATGACACAAGGGGAAGCGACCGTCGTCAAAAATGCCGGCAGCCACTACGAACTTTCCGCCCTCCCGGAGTGGCGGATCTTCCCCGCCGTGCTCCGCGGCCGCATCCGCCTGAAGGCCAGCCAGATTACCAATCCCGTAGCCGTCGGCGACCGCGTCCGGTACGAATGGGCCGAGGGCGAGCGGACGGCCGTCATCACGGAAGTGCTGCCTCGGGAGAACTACGTGATCCGGCGGTCCACGAACCTGTCCCGCCAGGCGCACATCATCGCCGCCAACGTGGACATGGCCTACCTCGTCGTCTCCCTGTTCTTCCCCGAAGTCAAGCTCCCCTTCCTGGACCGCATCCTCGTCACCTGCGGCGTGTACGGCATCCCGGCCACCGTCGTCCTGTCGAAGGTGGACCTGTACCGGGAGCTCGCGCCGGAACAGGTCGATGCGTTCCACACCATCTACGAAGGGGCGGGCTACCGCGTCATCGACACGTCCGTGATGACCGGGGAAGGCATCGACGAACTCCGGGAGGCCTGCCGCGGGAAGATCAACCTCTTCTCCGGGGAATCGGGTGTCGGCAAGTCCTCCCTCATCAAGGCGCTGGACCCGGCCCTGGACCCCAAAATCGGCCAGATTTCCACGGCCCACCTGCAAGGGAAGCACACCACTTCCCTGTACGAGATGTACCCCCTCGCGACGGGTGGCTATGTCATTGATTCTCCGGGGCTTCGCGGCTTCGGCCTCGTGGACCTTGAAAAGGAGGAGATCGGCAAGTATTTCCCCGAGATGCTCCGCGCCTCCGAGGGGTGCCGGTTCACCCCCTGCACCCACACCCACGAGCCCGGCTGCGCCGTGAAGGCGGCCGTGGACGCCGGTGAAATCTCCCCCGAACGCTACGCATCCTACCTGGGCATGCTGGAGGAAGACAAGAAGTTCCGATGAACCTCCACCGGGACATCCTCCGCCTCGCCGTTCCGAGCATCCTCGCGAACATCACCGTGCCCCTGGTGGGCATGGTCGACATCGCCGTGGCCGGGCACCTGGGCGCCTCGGGCGGCCTCGGCGCCGCCGCCCTCATCGGCGGCATCTCCATCGGCACGATGCTCTTCGACATGCTGTACTGGAACTTCGGATTCCTGCGGGGAGGAACCGGCGGATTGACGGCGCAGGCCTACGGCCGTCACCGCGCCGGGGTGGCGGAAGCCGAGGCGGACATCGCGGTCACCCTGAAACGGGCGCTCGGGATCGCCTTCGGGTCGGGCCTCGCGCTGATCGCCCTGCAATGGGTCGTGGTGCAGGTGGCGTTCCTCCTAGTGGAATGCTCGTCCGAGGTGCAAACCCTTGCCACCCAATACTTTTACATCCGCATCTGGGCGGCCCCGGCCACCCTCTCGCTGTTCGCCTTCAAGGGCTGGTTCATCGGCATGCAGGACACTGTAAGGCCGATGATCTGCGACCTGCTGGTCAACGCCACGAACATCCTCCTTTCCATCGGCCTCGCCTTCGGGTACGCCGGCCTCCCGGCGCTCGGTTTCGCCGGCGTCGCCTGGGGCACCCTCATCGCCCAGTGGACCGGCTTCCTGTACGCTTCGCTGGCCGTCCGGTTCCGGTACGGATGGGTCCTGAAACACGCGAGACAAGGCGGGCACGCGGCCGGTTTCCGGGAGTTCTTCGTCCTCAACCGCGACCTGTTCTTCCGGTCGGTGTGCATGATCGCGGTGTACATCGGCTTCACGATGATTTCCGCGAGATACGGGGACATGATGCTGGCCGTCGGGGCCATCCTGATGAAACTGCTGATGATTTTCAGCTATTTCACGGACGGATTCGCCTACGCCGGCGAGGCGCTGACGGGCCGGTTCATCGGGGAACGTTCCCCGGACGGCGTCCGGACCACCATCCGCCAGACTTTCCTCTGGTGCCTGGGCGTGACGGCCCTGTTCCTCCTCGTGTACGGCGTGGGCGGCGTGCCGCTCCTCCGCCTGATGACGTCCGACCCGAGCGTCGTGGACGCCGGGCGGGAATTCATCCCCTGGCTGCTCCTCATGCCCTTCATCGGCTGTCCCGCCTTCACCTGGGACGGGATCTTCATGGGGGCGACCGCCTCGAAGGACCTGCGGAACTCCACGGTCTGGTGCGTCGTGGGCTTCTTCGGGGTGTGGTTCGCCGGCATCGGCCTCCTCCGGGCCGTCCGGGGAACCGTCCCGGAGACCCTCGCCATCCACCTGCTGATGGCCGCTTATTTCACCCATTTGCTCGTCCGCGCCGCCTATCTCACGCTCCGTTGGCGGAAGGCCATCCCCTACGCTTGAAAATCCGCGTAAAAAGCCGTATATTTGCAGGATATTATAAGTTTGATTATGATGACTGCAAAAGAGATTCGACAGAAGTACCTGGAGTTCTTCGCTTCCAAGGGACACACCATCGTTCCGAGCGCCCCCATGGTGATCAAGAACGACCCCACCCTGATGTTCACGAACGCGGGAATGAACCAGTTCAAGGATATTTTCCTCGGCAATACGGCGCCCAAGTTCCCCCGGGCCACGGACAGCCAGAAGTGCCTCCGCGTGAGCGGCAAGCACAATGACCTCGAGGCGGTGGGCCACGACGGCCGCCACCACACCATGTTCGAGATGCTGGGCAACTGGAGCTTCGGCGACTATTTCAAGGCCGAGGCCATCGACTGGGCCTGGGAGCTCCTTACCGAGGTGTACAAGATCGACAAGACCAAGCTCTACGCGACCGTGTTCGAAGGCGCGGCCGACGACGGCACCACCCTCGACACCGAGGCGCAGGAAGCCTGGCTCAAGCATATGCCGGCGGACCACGTCCTGCTGGGCAACAAGCACGACAACTTCTGGGAGATGGGCGACACCGGCCCCTGCGGCCCCTGCTCGGAGATCCACATCGACCTCCGCTCCGACGAGGAGATCGCGAAGATCCCCGGCCGCGACCTCGTGAACACCGACAACGACGACGTGATCGAGATCTGGAACCTCGTGTTCATGCAGTACAACCGCAAGGCCGACGGCCACCTGGAGCCGCTGCCCGCCAAGAACATCGACACCGGCATGGGCTTCGAGCGCCTGTGCATGGTGCTGCAGGGCAAGGCCACCAACTACGACACCGACGTGTTCAGCGGCCTGATCGGCAAGCTGGAAGAATTCTCCGGCCACAAGTACCACGAGAGCGACAAGGTGGACGTCGCGATGCGCGTCTGCGCCGACCACATCCGCGCCATCGCCTTCTCCATCGCCGACGGTCAGCTGCCGTCCAACGTGAAGGCCGGCTACGTGATCCGCCGCATCCTGCGCCGCGCCGTCCGCTACGGCTACACCTTCCTGGGCTTCAACGAGCCGTTCCTCACCCGCCTGGTTCCCCAGCTGGTGGAAGACATGGGCGAGGCCTATCCGGAGCTCAAGGCCCAGCAGAAGCTCATCGAAAGCGTCATCCGCGAGGAGGAAAACGCCTTCCTGCGCACGCTGGACCGCGGTATCCGCCTCCTGGAGGACACGATGGCCAAGAGCGCCGCGACCAAGGTCATCTCCGGGGTCGATGCGTTCGTCCTGTACGACACCTACGGCTTCCCGATCGACCTGACCGAGCTGATCGCCACCGAGAAGGGCTACACCGTGGACCTCGACGGCTTCCAGGTGGAGCTGGGCAAGCAGAAGGAGCGCGCCCGCAACGCCACCGCCAACGAGTTCGGCGACTGGGTGGAGTTCGCGGCCGGCGACGAGGTGGAATTCCTGGGCTATGACCTCACGGACTACGAGGGCGCGACGCTCCTGAAGCAGCGCACCGTCAAGCAGAAGAACAAGGAGCTGTACCAGCTCGTCTTCGACAAGACCCCGTTCTACGCCGAGATGGGCGGCCAGGTGGGCGACACCGGCTACATCGTCTCCGCTTCCGGCGAGAAGATCGCCATCCTGAACACCGTCAAGGAGAACAACCTCACCATCCACCTCGCCGAGCGGCTCCCCGCCGACGGCACCGAATCCTTCGACCTCCACGTCGATGCGGCCCGCCGGGCGAAGATCCAGGCCAACCACTCCGCGACGCACCTCCTCCACGAGGCCCTGCGCAGCATCCTGGGCACCCATGTGGAGCAGAAGGGCTCCTTCGTGGGCCCGGACTACTTCCGCTTCGACTTCTCCCACTTCGCCAAGATGACCGACGAGGAGATGCTCGCCGTGGAAAGGAAAGTCAACGCCCTCATCCGCGCCAACGATCCCCTCTGGGAGAAGCGTGACGCGACGATGGACGAGGCCCGCGCGATGGGTGCGATGGCCCTGTTCGGCGAGAAGTACGGCGACGTGGTCCGCGTGGTCCGCTTCGGCGACTCCGTCGAGCTCTGCGGCGGCACGCACACCTCTGCGACCGGCAACATCGGCCTGTTCAAGATCGTGTCCGAAAGCGCCATCGCCGCCGGCGTCCGCCGGATCGAGGCCCTGACGGGCGAAGCGGCCGAGAACTATGTCCACGCCATGGAGGACACCCTCCGCAGCGCGAAGTCCTTCTTCAACAACACGCCCGACCTCGCCGGTGCCATCCGCAAGCTGGTCGAGGAGAACGCCGACGCGCGCAAGCAGCTCGAGGCCGCCGCGGCCGAGAAGGCCGCGCAGATCGCCGAGCGCCTGTACGCCGCGGCCGAGGTCGTGAACGGCATCCGCGTCGCCAAGTTCGAAATGTCCGTCGATCCGGGCTTTGCCCGCAACATGGCTCTCCTTTTGCAGAAGAAGGCCGAGAACCTCGTGCTCGTGGGCGCCTACGAGTTCGGCGGCAAGCCCAACCTCCTCGCGATGTACTCCAACGACCTCGTCGCAAAGGGCAAGAACGCCGGCAAGGACATCCGCGAAGCCGCGAAGCTCATCCAGGGCGGCGGCGGCGGACAGCCCGGCCTCGCCACGGCCGGCGGCCGCGACACCGCGAACCTCAAGCCCGCCCTCGAGAAACTCATCGAGCTGGCCACCGCGTAAATGAAAAAGCTGGACCTGTTCATACTGAAGTCGTTCATAGGACCGTTCTTCGCGATCCTCGCGATCACCATTTTCATTTTGGTGATGCAGTTCCTGTGGCTGTACATCGATGAACTGGTCGGCAAAGGCCTGGAACTCAAGGTCATCCTGGAGTTCCTCCTGTGGGGAAGCTGCCAGGTGCTGCCGCTGGCCCTGCCGCTGGCGACCCTCCTGGCGTCGATGATGACCTTCGGCGACATGGGCGAGCACTATGAGCTCACCGCGATGAACTCCGCCGGCATCTCCCTCGCCCGCATCCTGCTGCCCGCGACGGTCGCCAGCGCCGTCATCGCCGTCGCCGCCTTCTACATCGGCGACCGGCTGGTCCCCTACTCGATCAACCACATCTACACGATGCGCGAGGACATCGGCCGCACCAAGTCCGAGATCAAGATTCCCGTCGGGACCTTCTACGACGGCATCGAGGGATACATCCTCCGCATCGACGACCGCGACAAGGATTCCGGGATGATGTACGGGGTGATGGTCTATGACCACACGACCGACAAGGGCAACCTCCGCCTCACCGTCGCCGACAGCGGCATCATGAAGATGTCCAAGGCCAAGGACTACCTGACGTTCCAGCTGTACAACGGCACCAACTACCAGGAGACCAACACCCGCAAGTACCGGGACACCACCCTCGCCCTGCAGCGGATCCATTTCGCCCGCCAGGAGATGGTGATCCCGCTGGAGAACTACGCCTTCCATCATTCCGACTCCGCCCGCTACGGCGACCAGGTCCGGTCCATGTCCAACGCACAGCTCCGCCACGGCCGGGATTCCCTGGCCGAGAAATCGGACGCCGGCGCGGAGAAGTTCCTGAACGAGATCCGGCACTCGTACGTCCTCCAGTGGCAGTCGCAGCTGGATTCCGGCTGGAAGGACCCGGCGAAGAAGCCGTTCGACCTGAGCCGGGAACCGGCCAGCTGGGAGGATCCCGACCGGCGCAGGCAGGCCTATGAATCGGCCCTTTCGAATGTGAACCAGATGCAGTCCACCATCCAGACCCAGGGGATGGAGGCCTACGAGTACAGCCGCCTCCTCCGCCTGAGCGAGGTGGAGATCTGGAAGAAATACGCCCAGGCCCTCGCCTGCTTCATCCTGTTCTTCATCGGCGCCCCGATCGGCTCCCTCATCCGCAAGGGCGGACTGGGCACCCCGGCCGTCGTCTCGATCCTGTTCTTCGTCCTGTACTGGGTCGTGGACATCTCGGGCACGAAACTGGCCCGCGACGGCGCCACGACACCGTTCATCGGCGATTTCATATCGGCCTTCGTCCTGGTGCCCATCGGGGTGTTCCTCACCTGGATGGCCATCCGGGAGAAGTCCCTCAACCTGGACGCCTTCAAGACCTGGCGCCGCAAACTGTTCAGCAAGATCATGTCCCTGTTCAAGAAGACCCGCATCGTCTATATGGGCACGCCGGAATTCGCCGTGGCCCCGCTCGACGCCCTCACCCAGGGGCGCGGATACAAGGTGGTCGGTGTCGTGACCGTTCCCGACAAGCCCAGCGGCCGCGGCCTCAAGATGAACGAAAGCGCCGTGAAGAAATACGCCGTGGCCCACGAGATTCCTCTCCTGCAGCCCGAAAAGCTCAAGGATCCGGCCTTCCTCGAGGCCCTGGCGGCCTGGAAGGCGGACCTCTTCGTGGTGGTCGGCTTCCGGATGCTCCCGGAAGTGGTCTGGAAGATGCCCAAGATGGGCACTTTCAACCTCCATGCCGCCCTCCTGCCGCAGTACCGCGGCGCGGCCCCGATCAACTGGGCCGTCATCAACGGGGAGAACCTCACGGGCGTCACGACCTTCATGATCGACCAGAAGATCGACACGGGCGGCATCCTGCTGCGCCAGGAATGCCGGGTGGAGCCCACGGACACCGTCGGCGACGTCCATGACAAGCTCATGGCCATCGGCGCGGACCTGGTGGTCCAGACGGTCGAAGGTCTCATCCAGAAGAATGTCGAAACCCGCGTCCAGCGCAGTTTCGTCCAGGGTTCCGAGGTCCTGAAACCGGCCCCGAAACTCTCGCGCGAGCTCCAGCACATCGACTGGGACGACACCACGCGCAACATCTACAACCTGGTCCGCGGCCTGTCTCCGTTCCCGGGCGCGTTCACCGAGCTCGTCAAGGACGGCCAGGCGACGCAGCTGAAGGTCTTCTTCGGCGAGATGCGCTCCGACCTCCACGCCGCGCCGGGCACCGTCCTTTCCGACGGCAAGACCTATCTCGCCGTCGCCACGCAGGACGGCGCGCTCGCGCTCACCGACATCCAGCTCGCGGGCAAGAAGCGGATGGACGTCAAGGCCTTCCTCCTGGGCTTCCGCGAGCCGGAAACCTACACCACGACCCAGGGAACATCCAAGGCCGAAATCCTGAAGACTAAACCTAAAGAAGAGGAATAGATGGCGGGTGGCAGTCATTTTTCAAACCCCCGCTTTGCGGTCCCTCCCATAAATGGGCCCCTCCCTCTTATAGTGCCGAGGGTGGCATAGGTTTGAAAAACGACTGCCACCCGCCTAATCCCGTTTTCTTATGAGAAGTGTCGTTATTTTGTGTAATGGGGAATTCCCCCGGAAGGCGTATCCGCTGTATCTGCTGGAGAGTGCGGAGGCGGTGGTGTGCTGCGACGGGGCGGCGGTGAAGTATGTGCGGAAGTTCGGGGAGGAGAGACTGCCGGAGGTGGTGATTGGAGACATGGATTCGCTGCCGAAGCGGCTGCGGGAGAAGCTGGCGCCGATTGTCATTCCGGTGGAAGAGCAGGATGACAATGATATGACGAAGGCGATGCGGTATGTGCTGGAAAAGCATCCGGACGTGACGGACATCCACATCCTGGGGGCCACGGGGCTCCGGGAGGACCATACCGTGGGCAATCTGGGGCTGCTGATGGAATACACCCGGATGTTCGACCTGGCGGGGATCCGCGTGGAGATGGTCTCGGACTATTCCACGGCGTTCGCCATCACCGACAGCTGCGAACTGCATGTGGGCAAGGGACGGCGCGTGTCGCTGTTCTCTCCCGACAATTCCTTGACCATCAAGTCCGAAGGGCTCCATTGGCCTACGGACGGCGTCGTCTTCGACGCCTGGTGGCCGGCCACGCTGAACCGGGCCGACGCCGATATCGTAAAACTCACTTTCTCACATCCCTCCCGCGCGCTGGTCGTTCTGGATTGAGTATTTTTTCCTATATTTGCCTGATAAACAATAAAAGGTCAAATGCATAGGAAAATACGCATCGCGCTGGCCGTCATCTTCTGGCTGGGCATCACGCTGCTGCTTCTGGACTTCACGGGAGCGCTGCACGGATGGCTGGGCTGGATGGCGAAGGTCCAGTTCCTGCCGGCCGTAATGGCCCTCAATGTGGCCGTCATCGTCAGCCTCATCCTCCTGACGCTCGTCTTCGGGCGGGTCTATTGCTCCGTCATCTGCCCGCTGGGCGTGTTCCAGGACGGAGTGGCGCACCTGAACGTCGCCCGCAAGCGCAAGAACAAGAACCGCAAGCCGTACAGCTACAGCCCTGAAATGAAGTGGCTGCGCTACGGGGTGTGGGCGCTCTTCGTCATCGCCCTCGTCGTGGGCGTGCAGGCGCTCGTGGCCCTGCTGGCCCCGTACAGCGCCTGGGGACGCATCGTCCAGAACCTGTTCCAGCCGGTCTATCTCTGGGTGAACAACCTCTTCGCCGCGATCGCTGAGCGGGCGAACAGCTACACCTTCTACACGAAGGAGGTCTGGCTGCGGAGCCTGCCCACCTTCATCGTGGCCGCGGTCACGCTCGTGGTGGTCATCATCCTGGCCTGGCGGAACGGACGCACGTACTGCAACACCATCTGCCCGGTGGGCACGACGCTGAGTTTCTTCTCCCGCTTCGCGATGTTCCGTCCGATGATCGACGCGAACGTGTGCAAGGGCTGCAAGCAGTGCGAGCACAACTGCAAGGCCTCCTGCATCGACGTGGAGAACCGCAAGATCGACTATTCCCGCTGCGTGGACTGCTTCAACTGCATCGACACCTGCAAGTTCGGGGCGTTGAAGTATCGGTTCGCATGGGGGAAGAAAGAGATTCCGGGTCAAGCCCGGAATGAGGGAAAGGGTCAAGCCCGGAATGAGGGAAAGGGTCAAGCCCGGAATGAGGGAAAGGGTCAAGCCCGGAATGACAAGGAAGCCGCACAGCAGGGCGACGCGGGCCGCCGGGCGTTCATCACCGGCGCCGCGCTGGCCGTAGGAACGGCCGCGCTGAAGGCACAGGAGAAGAAGGTGGACGGCGGTTTCGCCGTCGTCCTGGACAAGGAAGTCCCGGTGCGGGACATTCCGGTCACGCCCCCGGGATCCAAGAGCGTCAAGGACTTCTACCGCCGTTGCACCGCCTGCCAGCTGTGCGTGGCCGAATGCCCGAACAACGTGCTCCGTCCTTCGACGGACCTCAAGCATTTCATGCAGCCCGAGATGTCCTACGAGCGCGGCTACTGCCGCCCGGAGTGCACCCGCTGCTCCGAACTTTGCCCGACGGGCGCCATCCGGAAGATCACCAAGGAAGAGAAGACGCAGTACCATGTGGGCACGGCCCGCGTGAACGCGGAACTCTGCGTGGTGGAGAAGGGCGTGGAATGCGGCAACTGCGCCCGCCACTGCCCCGCCGGCGCCATCATGCTCGTGAAGGACAACGAGACCGGCTACCGCCGGCCCGTCGTCAACGAGGAGAAATGCATCGGCTGCGGCGCCTGCGAGAACCTGTGCCCGGCGCGCCCGATCAGCGCGATCACCGTCAACGGACGGCATAACCACATCGAGGAATAAGTATGGAAAGAAGAGACTTCATCAAGATATCGGGCGCGGGTGCGCTCGCCCTGGGCGCCGCGGCCGCCGGCTGCGCGCCGAAAAAGACCGCCTCCGCGTCGGCCGAGGAAGGTCCGGAGCAGATGGTCTATCGGGAAAACGAGGCCAACGGGGACAAGGTTTCCCTCCTGGGCTTCGGCTGCATGCGCTGGCCCATGATCGACGTGGACGGGCAGCGGGTCATCGACCAGGAAGCCGTCAACGAGATGGTGGACTACGCCATCGAGCATGGAATCAATTACTTCGACACCTCCCCCGCCTACCTGATGGGCCAGTCGGAGAAGGCCGCGGGCATCGCCCTGAGCCGCCATCCGCGCAACAAGTATTACATCGCCACGAAACTCTCCAACTTCAACAACGCCACGCCCGAAGCGTCCATCCAGATGTACAGGGACTCCTTCGAGCAGCTGAAGACGGACTACTTCGACTACTACCTCCTGCACGCCATCGGCAGCGGCGGCGTGGCGGCTTTCGAGCAGCGCTACGTCCAGAACGGCATGATGGATTTCCTCATCAAGGAGAAGGAAGCCGGCCGCATCCGTAACCTGGGCTTCTCCTTCCACGGCGCGCCCGGCGAGTTCGACGAGCTCATCGGCCTGCACGACAGCGGGAAATACCACTGGGACTTCGTCCAGATCGAAATGAACTTCGTGGACTGGAACCACGCCGACGGCCGTCGGAACGCCAACGCCTCCTACCTGTATGAGGAGCTGGACAAGCGCGGCATCCCCATCGTCATCATGGAACCCCTCCTGGGCGGCCGCCTGGCCAACGTGCCGGAAGCCATCGCCGCGCAGATGAAGGAGCGCGAGCCGGACAAGTCCGTCGCCTCGTGGGCCTTCCGCTTCTGCGGCACCCAGCCCCGGGTCCTGTGCACCTTGAGCGGCAGGACGAACATGGACCCGCTGCTGGACAACGTCAAGACCTTCACGCATTTCAAGCCCCTCACGGAAGAGGAGCTGGACTTCCTGGAGCGGATGGCGACCCAGATGATGGAATACCCCACCGTGAACTGCACGGACTGCAAGTACTGCATGCCCTGCCCCTGGGGCATCGACATCCCGGGCATCTTCAAGCATTACAACACGTCCGTCACGGAAGGCCGCTACCCGCAGTCGCAGGAGCAGAAGGACTACCGGAAGCTCAAGAAGGCCTATCTCGTGAGCTACGACCGGGCCATCCCGACCCTCCGCCAGGCCGAGCACTGCATCCACTGCGGCGAATGCCTCTCCCACTGCCCGCAGTCGATCCAGATTCCGCGGGAACTCCAGCGGATCAACCGTTACATCGAAAAGCTCAAGCAGGATACGCTGTAAAGGCGGTCCCCATTCCAAAAGCGCCCCGGAACCTTCGAAAGGTCCGGGGCGCTTCACTTTAGGAGCAAGGGTTGCTACTTGACCAGTTGTTCAAGACGGCCCTTGAACACCATCGGCTCGTTCACCGGGATGAGATACTTCATCCGGTATTCACGTTTTCCGTTGGAAAGGAATTCACGACCGGTATGGCGCGGGGCGCGGACGGCCGGGGCGCCGGCGCTGACATCGCTGCGGGTGAAGGTCGTCATTTCATCGATGACACCCGTGAAATTGGTGCCCTGCATGAAGCAGATATAACTCTTGCTGTAGATGACACCGGTGTCTTTCAGATAGAAGGTGAGATTCGGTTTGTCATCATAGTCGACGAGGGTATAAGTAACCTTCCTAAGACCTGACCCGACCTCATAGACCGTCTGGCCGCCAGGAACGGTGATGACACCGGTCGCGGTATCGAACCAGGCGTACACCGGAAGGATCGTGGCATTTCTGCCCAGCAGCGCGGCGTATTCGGGGCAGAAATTGGTGAACATGATGTCACCGCTCAGGACGTCGTCGCTCTCTTCCACCGTCATCGTAAAGTTCACGCTCTTGGAAGACCACCTGCCGTTGAGGTAATAATCGGCGGTGGCGGAATAATTGCCGGCGATGTCGTCGATGGTGAGTTCGCGGTCTTCATCCGCGCGGAAGTAGTCGTATTCCTCATCGGAGGCGAGCATCAGGTTGCTGGCCTGGGTGAAGTCTTCCGGCATGGCGAGCTTGGCAAAAGCGTGGTAGGTGGCGGTCGGAGCCTCGGCCGGGAAGTTGACATTGAAGGAGCCGCCTTCCGTGACACGCAGCGCCTTTCCGTCGGCGATCATCGCCTCCGCCTCTTCGGCATCGCGGGCGACCACCAGGTCGACGGCGGGGATGTCCGTCTGGGTACCCAGCGTCAGCGTAACCTTGCCGACCGGCTGCGCAGGGGTGTTGTCAACCAGGGATTCGAACTTCACGGCGAAATCCAGGGACAGCTGCTCCTCCACATCCGGGAAGAGGAGCGTTCCATACAGGGAGTGGATGGTACCCGGGTCGAGCCAGAAATAATAGGAGTCGCTATACACGTAGTAACCGGAGAAGAAAATCTCCTGCGGCAGCCCGTTCTCCTGGTACTTGGGGACGAAATTGAAGCTGTTGTCATTCCCATACTGGCCGGGGCACAGGATATAGACCTGGCCGGAGTTGCCGCTGGTGGAGGAGTACGTATAGCCCGTGGCGATGTCCTCATAGATGACGGTCTCGTCCTTGAGCACGTCGAAGGTCAGATACTCCGCCATTTCATAGGACGGATCGATGGTATAGCCACGCTTCTCGGCCGCAATCGGGAAAGGATTGTCCATCCGGAAGTGACGGGGCGCATTCTTGTCGCGGAAAATCTCCACGGCAGACATCGCATAGGCGGTGTCGCCCTCCCGGTCCGCTTCAGGGGTCATGTAGTAGAAGATCGGCAGGTCGTAATAATAACCGTAGCCCAGGGACTCCCAGTCGGTGGTCGCGCTGAAGGAAGCGACTTCGGTCACCCGGTTGCGCTCGATGGGAATGTCCGCGGGGATCAGACGGGAATAGAGGACTTCCTCCAGTTCCTCGTCATAGAAATCGATCCGCGCGCCGGCAGGAATCCGTCCGACCGGAAGGGGCATGTAAATGGTGCCGCTACCGTCCGCATTGCGGTCGAAGTGATAGAAGACGAAACCGTTGGCATAGGAAGCCGTATGCTCCTGGCCGTCGGAACCCTGATACGTATAAGTTCCCGGACGGGCGCTGTCATTGGTGATGATTCCTTCGTCGTTCCAGGTGAAGTAACCCGACAGGGGTTCGTCGGAATACTCGATGACGAAATAGGCCGCGCCTTCAGGGACATCCGTGAAGGAGAACTTGGCCGCACCGGTGGCGGTGTAGAACAGATAGGAGTCGTCCTCCTCCTTCTTCACGCCGATCAGGGGCAGGTTCGACAGCGGATTGGCGCTCTCGACCGTATATTCCGTCTTGGTATCGCCGTCGATGGACGTTCCGGCAGGAAGGAAGTAATACAGATTGCTGTCATCCTCGCCGCCGAAATGCACGCCGCCCGTGCCGGCCGCGGCGTAGAAGGCCATGTTGTATAAAGTATAACCCTCTTCGACCTCGCCGGAGAAGATGGTCTCGGGGCCGGAAGACTGGGCATAGAAAGTCACCAGGCGGATATATTCCTCGTCCGGAGAGAGCGTGACGACGGTAATGGAATCATTCTCCACCCAGGAGAAGGTCTTGTCGTCGGCATAGGAGGTACGGGTCTCGGGGGCGATGGAAGCCTTGATGGAGACCGTATGGGTGTTGACGGGCTCGTCCGTGCGGAGGACGGGCATCTCCTTTTCCTTGTTGCAGGAAACAGCCAGGAGGCCGATGAGGGCCAGGGCGCTGAATATCAACTTCTTCATAATCTCTTCGTTCTAAAGCCAGACATTAGGACCAAGGGTCGAACGGATCGGGATCGTCGAGATCCTCACCGGTGGATCCGCCGGTGTTGATGGGGGAAGTGAGGAAATTCACTTCGAAACCGACATAGGAGATGCGCATGTCGGGAGCAAGATACTCTTTTTTCATTTTTATTATGGTTAACGCGTTGCTTCTTCCAACCGTCCGGAAAGACTGCCTGCCCGGACAAGTCAATTTGGGACAAATTTCCTAAAAAAAATCAAAATATCCAAATAATGCCCCTGAAAAGGGGCCACATGCCATTTAAACTTGCATTTCAAGAATTCATTTCCGATATTTGCAGTCTTTTCGGCGTTACCGCAAAAAGAAACAAATACATATAACAACAGACAACCTATGAAGCAAAGGTTCATTTTGCTGCTGACGGGCCTGCTCTGTTCCATCTTCTTCGCCTCTGCGCAGATGACGGTATCCGGTACCGTGGTCGACGCGAGCGGCGAGCCTGTAATCGGAGCGGCCGTCTATGTGGAGGGATACCAGTCCGTCGGAACGATGTCCGACCTGGACGGTAACTTCACCATCAAGAACGTCCCTGCGAAGGCGAAGTTCATCATCGCCTCCTGCATGGGATACAAGGATGAGCGCCTTCCGCTCGCCGAAACCCTGAAGTTCGTCCTGCAGGACGACTCCACGGTCCTGGATGCGGCCGTCGCCACCGGTATGCAGACCATCGACCGCCGGCTCAACACCGGTTCCGCCACCAAGGTGGACGCCGAGAGCGCGAAGCTGGCCGGTATCGCCGACATCTCCCGCTCCCTGGAGGGCCAGGTGGCCGGCGTGTCCGTCCAGAACGTCTCCGGCACCTTCGGCACCGCGCCGAAGATCCGCGTCCGTGGCGCCACCTCCATCTACGGTTCTTCCAAGCCGCTGTGGGTCGTGGACGGCGTGATCATGGAGGACGTCGTGGACGTCTCCGCGGACGATCTCAGCTCCGGTGACGCCACCACCCTGATCTCCTCCGCGATCGCCGGCCTGAACTCCGACGACATCGAGTCCTTCGACATCCTGAAGGACGGTTCCGCTACCTCCATCTATGGTGCGCGCGCGATGGCGGGCGTCATCGTCGTCACCACCAAGAAGGGCAAGGCGGGCCAGAGCCACATCAGCTACACGGGCGAATACACTGTCCGCCTGAAGCCGATGTACTCCACCTTCAACATCATGAACTCCCAGGACCAGATGTCCATCTACCAGGAGCTCCAGCAGAAGGGCTACCTGAACTATGCGGAGTCGGCGAACTCGATGAACAGCGGCATCTACGGAAAGATGTACCAGCTCATCACCCAGTACGACGCCACCTCCGGCAAGTTCGGCCTCCAGAACACGGACGCCGCCCGCGCCGCCTATCTCCGCGCGGCGGAGTACCGGAACACGGACTGGTTCGACCTGCTGTTCTCGAACAGCCTCCAGCACAACCATTCCGTCTCCACCTCCGGCGGTACCGACAAGTCCAACTACTACGCCTCCCTGTCCCTGATGGACGATCCGGGCTGGACCATGCAGAGCTCCGTCCAGCGCTACACGGCGAACCTCAACACCACCTACAAGATCTTCCAGAACCTGTCGGTGAACCTGATCGCCAACGCGTCCTACCGCAAGCAGCGCGCCCCGGGAACCCTGTCCAGCGAGATCGACCCGGTGTACGGCGAGGTCAAGCGTGACTTCGACATCAACCCGTACTCCTATGCGCTGAACACGTCCCGCGCCCTGGACCCGGACGAGTTCTACACCCGGAACTACGCCCCGTTCAACATCAAGCAGGAGCTGGCGAACAACTACATCGACCTGAACGTCCAGGACATCCGCGTCCAGGGCGAGATCAAGTACAAGGTCATCCCCGAACTGGAACTGAGCGCCATCGCGTCGGCCAAGTACACCCAGACCTCCCGGGAGCACAACATCCTGGACAACTCCAACCAGGCCCAGGCCTACCGGGCGATGGGGACCTCCACCATCCGGGCGTCCAACCCGTTCCTGTACACCGATCCGGACAACCCCTACGCCCTGCCGATCTCCGTCCTCCCGGACGGCGGTATCTACGAGCGGAACGACAACAGCATGCTCAGCTATGACTTCCGTGCGACGGCCAACTTCTCCAAGACCTTCGCCGACAAGCATATCGTGAACCTGTTCGGCGGTACCGAGTGGACCGACATCACCCGTCACAACACCTGGTTCCGCGGCTGGGGTCTCCAGTACAGCATGGGCGAGATTCCGAACTATGCCTACCAGGTGTTCAAGCAGGGTTCCGAAGAGAACTCCAACTACTACACCTACGGCTGGATGTACGACCGGAGCGTCGCCTTCTTCGCGAACGGGACCTATTCCTACAAGGGCAAGTACGTGCTCAACGGCACCTACCGTTACGAAGGCACCAACAAGCTGGGCAAGGCCCGCAGCGCCCGCTGGCTCCCGACCTGGAACATCTCCGGCGCCTGGAACGTCAGCGACGAAGCCTTCTGGCGCCCCCTGGAGAACGCCATCTCCCACCTGACCGTCAAGGCATCCTACTCCCTGACGGCCGACCGCGGCCCGTCCTCCGTGACGAACTCCACCGTGGTCATCAACAGCGGCACGCCCTGGCGCCCCTTCGCGAGCATCCGCGAGGTCGCCCTGGACATCAACCAGGTGGCCAACCGGGAACTCACCTATGAGAAGAAGCACGAGCTGAACCTCGGCCTCGAGGCCGGTTTCGTGGACAACCGCATCAACTTCACCTTCGACTGGTACAAGCGCAACAACTACGACCTGATCGGCCCGATCAACACGCCCGGCGTCGGCGGTGAAGTCGTGAAGATGGGCAATGTCGCGGAAATGAAGTCCGACGGTTTCGAGATCAGCCTCACCACCCAGAACATCAAGACGCGCAGCTTCTCCTGGACGACGAACCTCATCTACTCGCACGCCCGCAACCAGGTCACGAAACTCCAGAACATCTCCCGCGTGATCGACCTGATCACCGGTTACGGTTTCGCCAAGGAAGGCTATCCGGTGCGCGGCATCTTCTCCATTCCTTTCCGCGGACTGAACGAAGAGGGTCTCCCGACCTTCGTGGACCAGGAGAGCGTGTGGCATGAGGACACCAAGACCCTGGACGAGCACATCTCCGTGAGCGACATCTACTTCCAGACGTCCGACCCGGAGAAGATGCACTTCCTCGAGTTCTCCGGCAGCGCCGACCCGACCGACTACGGTTCCCTCGGCAACGTCTTCACCTGGAAGGGCCTGCGGCTGAACGTGTTCCTCACCTACTCGTTCGGCAACGTGATCCGGATGGACCCGGTGTTCGCCGCGTCCTACAACGACCTCGACTCCATGCCGAAGGAATTCAACAACCGCTGGACGGTGCCGGGCGACGAGAAGTACACCGACGTCCCGGTCATCGCGAGCCGCATCCAGAACCGCACCAACACGGAACTGCCCTACGCCTACAACGCCTACAATTACTCCACGGCCCGTATCGCCCGGGGTGACTTCATCCGCATGAAGGAGATCTCCCTCGGCTACGACTTCCCGAGGAAGGTGACCGAAGCCCTCCACATGGGCACCCTTTCCCTCAAGGTCCAGGCGACCAACCTCTTCCTCCTGTACGCCGACAAGAAACTGAACGGCCAGGATCCCGAGTTCTTCAACACCGGCGGCGTCGCCGTCCCGGTCCCGAAGCAGTTCACCGTGACGTTCAAATTTGGATTCTAAGGAGACACGCCGTATGAAAAAGATTCAATATATCCTTTGCCTCCTCGCCCTCGCCGGCTGCGACAAGTTCCTGGACAAGATGCCGGACAACCGGGCCGAGATCGACACCCAGCAGAAGATCCAGGCCCTCCTCGTGTCGGCCTATCCTCCCACGGACTACATGCTCGTCACCGAGTTCATGTCCGACAACGTGGACGACTACGGCACCAACAACCCCTATACCGACCGGTTCATCGACCAGGTCTTCGCCTGGGACGACGTGACCGAGAGCGACAACGAGGACCCGGAATCCATCTGGGAGTCCTCCTACCACGCCATCGCCTGCGCCAACGAAGCGCTCAACTCCATCGACGAACTCACGGCCGAGGACAAGTCCCTGGACCTGTCCGCCGAGCGGGCCGAAGCGCTCCTGTGCCGGGCCTACAACCACTTCATCCTGGTCAACGTATTCTGCCTCGCCTACAACCCGGAGACCAGCGCCAGCGACCTCGGCGTCCCCTACATGATGGAATCCGAGACCACGCTCGCCCCGCGGTATGACCGCATCAATGTCGCCGAGGTCTATGACCGGATCGAGAAGGACCTGGAGGCTGCGCTTCCGTATGTCTCCGACCAGTACTACACCGTCCCGAAGTATCACTTCAACAAGAAGGCCGCCTATGCCTTCGCAGCCCGCTTCTACCTCTACTACGGCAAGTTGGACAAGAGCGTAAGGTATGCGACCGAGTGCCTGGGTTCGGAACCGGCCGCGATGCTCCGTGACTGGGAGTATCAGGCGAAGATGACCCAGAAGTACGATCCGATCGTCGAGCACTACATCGACGCTTCCCTGAACTGCAACCTCCTGCTGATGACGGCCTATTCCAAGATGGGCCTCGCCTTCGGCCCCTACTACGTCTATTCCCGGTATGCCCATGGCAACTACCTGGCCTCGACGGAGACGGGCGAAGCCATCCCGAACCTGTGGAACGGCAGCAACGAGACCTACTGGATGGGCATGAAGGAATATGAGGCCACGAACCTGGACAAGACCATGTTCTGGAAACTCCCCTACCTGTTCGAATACACCGACCCGGTGGCCCGCATCGGCTACTACCGCACGGTGTATCCGGCCTTCACCTCCGACCAGGTCCTCCTGGAGCGCGCCGAGGCGAACATCCTCCTGGGGAACAACCAGGCCGCCCTGGACGACATGAACCTCTGGATCCGGAACATCGCCAGCGCGGACGAGGAGCATCTTCCCCGCACCCTGGACGAGGACCGCGTGAACACCTGGTTCAACAACCAGCCCTACCATGTCTGGGACTCCTCCAGCGTCAAGAAGCACCTGCATCCCAAGTTCGTCACCCTCGAGGAAGGCTCCACGAAGGAGAACATGATCCATTGCGTCCTCGCGCTCAAGCGCGTGGAGACGCTGGGACAGGGCCTGCGCTGGTTCGACGTCAAGCGCTACGGCATCCAGCTGGACCGCCGCATCATCAATGCCGACGGCCGCCCGTACCGCAAGACGGGCACCCTGGACCCCTTCGACAAACGTACCGCCGTCCAGATCCCGAGCAAGGTCCGCGACGCCGGCATCACCCCCAATCCCCGTGACAACCAATAATCGCAGAACGGTATGAAAAGAATCCTTTATTTCTGTTTCATCGTTGCGGCCCTGACCCTGGGCGCAACCGCCTGCGTCAAGGACGAGATGAGCGAGAACAGCGTCATCGTCGTCTCCCAGACCAAGCAGAACGATTTCGACCGGTGGCTGGAAGCCAACTTCCTGCTGCCCTACAACATCGACTTCAAATACCGGTTCGAGATGAACGAGTCCGACATGAACTATTTCACCATCCCCGCCGATTACGAGAATTCCATCGTGATGGCCCACCTGGTGAAGTACCTCTGCGTCGAGACCTATGACGAAGTGGCCGGCATCACTTTCACCCGCAACTTCTTTCCGAAGATGTTCTTCCTCACGGGCGAGTGGGAGTACCGCAACAACGGCACCATCATCCTCGGCACCGCGGAAGGCGGCAAGAAGATCTTCCTGGCGGGCGTGAACCTGCTGAACGAGACGATGGAGAAAGGGTATGGCGATTTCTACGGCGATCCGATCGAATCCCTCAACCACTACTTCATCAAGACCATCCACCACGAGTTCACCCACATCATGAACCAGACGGTCGACTATCCCATCGACTTCGCGATGATCACGGGCACGGGCTACGTGGCGGACAGCTGGAGCGACGCCCCTTACAACAAGGAATACCTCCAGAACGGCTTCATCACCGACTACGCCCAGCATTCCGACTCCGAAGACTTCGCCGAGATGCTGTCCGAGTACATCACCCACGACCAGAAATGGTGGGACACCCAGATCGGCAAGGCCGGTGAGAAGGGTTCCCTGATCAACGCCAAGCTCGACATCGTCCGGAGTTACATGCGGGATTCGTTCAACATCGACATCGACGTGCTCCGCGCCACGGTCCTCCGCCGGCAGCAGGACGTCTTCAACGGTTATGTGGACCTGCACAACATCGATATCAAATAACGAAAGGCCATGGAGATTATGAATACCAGAAGAATGATGGCCATCGGCCTTGCGGGCCTGCTGGCGCTGAGCGCGCAGTCCTGCCTGAAGAGCTATGTCGAGTATTTCGACGATTCCTCCGCCAGCCGGCTCTCCTCCTATCTGTCCGACCTGGACGCGATGCTCGGCGGCGAGCAGTACGGCTGGAGGATGGAGTACTTCGTCGGCAACGAAGACGGAGACTTCGGCGGCATCAACGTCGCCCTCAAGTTCGACAACGAGAAGGGAGAGGTGACCGCCATGAGCGAGGAAGATAAAGAGGGCGCCTACACGAGCCTGTACGTCCTGACGACGGACAGCGGCCCCGTCCTTTCCTTCGATACGTACAACCCGGTCCTGCACAAATACGGGACGGCCAGCGCCGAATACTACGAAGGCCGCGGCGGTGACTACCAGTTCTTCATCATCGGCTACGACAAGGAGAACAAGGTCGTCAACCTGAAGGGCAAGCGCAACGGGAAGTTCTGCAACCTGTATCCGCTCTCCCAGCCCATCGCCGACTACAATGCCAAGATGTTCGAGATCAACCGCAACTTCTATGTCAGCACCTTCGACGGAGAGATCGGCGGGCAGAAAGTGACCGGAGACATCGATGTCCGGAACCACCAGTTCACCGCCTACGAGATGGAGTCCTACGGGACCGACAAGGACGGGAAACCCCTGTACGACATCGCCAACACCATCACCGTGCCGTACATCCTCACGGAAAAGGGCCTGTCCTTCTATGAGCCGCTGAAGGTTTTCGGGACCGAGATCGAGTCCCTGGACTTCAATTTCAACCTGGCCCAGAGCGACACCACCTTCCGGTCCGCCTCCGGCGTCTCCTTCAAGGGTCACATCCCGGCCGACTGGCTGCCGTACGAGTTCTTCGCAGGGACCTATTCCCTGATGTACGGAACCACTTTCGGAACGGGAACCACCATCAACGGCATCGAGCTGATCCCGGAAGAGCCGGGCGTCAACTTCCGCGTGAAAGGCATGAGCAGCCAGTTCGACCTGCTGATGGATTACAACATCCGCACCGGCCGGATCGAGCTCCGCTACCAGGCTGTCCTCCAGCCCGGCCTGGACGAGGTGATCATCGACGAGGACCGCTACATCGTCGTCCTGCTCCCGTGGGAGCTGGGTCCCGACTCCGGCGGCCTCTGGATGAATCCCGACCTGGGCATGGCCGCCAAATGGAACGGCGACCGGGAGAACCCGAGTTTCACCTGGGTGGACAACGGGGGCTCCAAGCGGTTCGGCACCACATCCTTCCTGCTGTTCTACTACGATACGGACGAGACCGCCGACAGCTCATACTATGACTCCGCCGAGTCGTACTCCTTCACCGGCGGCAACTACCAGCTGCCGTACCTGAGGACCTTCCGTAAAACCAAATAACGAGAAGCACCATGAAAAGATATCTTATCAACCTGGCCCTCCTCGCCCTGGCCGTTACCGCCTGCGAGCCCCAGACTCCGTTTGAACAGCTCGTGCCGCCGACCGTCGACGTCACGACCGGCGCGGATATCGCCTTCAAGGCCATCGGCGGACAAGGGACCATCGAAGTGGCCCCCGTCGAAGGTTCGCTCCAGGCCGTCACCGCCCAGAGCGACTGGTGCCATCTCTCCGTGTCCGGCAACCAGATCCATGTGGAAGTGGACGCGTACGACGGGCTGGAAAGCCGCTACGCCATCATCGACATGAGCGCAGGCAACGCCACCGGGAAGACCATCGTCCAGCAGTTCGGCGTCATCGTCAAGTCGTACACCTGGAAGGACATGACCGTCAAGAACAACAGCCAGACCCTCGAATTCCCCTACGATGCCAACGGCTCGCAGGTGCGCGCCACCAGCGACGCCGACTGGCTCACTTTCGAAACCACGCCGGAGAAGTTGATCGTCCACGTGGCGGCCAATCCCGGTGCCGACTATCGGGAAGCCGACGTCCACTGGTCCATCGGCCAGGTGACCGGGACCATCCTGATCGGCCAGTTCGACCTGTCCGCCGGACTGCTCGGCGAGTGGGAGTGGCATGGGGCCCAGCAGCCCAACAACCGGGATTTCCCGATGCAGGCCGACCTCGAGGAAAGCGACAACGGCAACTATTCCCTTTCCCTGTCGTATAAGACCGCTTCCGTGGAAATCGCCCTGAAAATCGACGATATCACCCTCGAAGGCAACCGGCTGATGCTGCCGCTTGGCTCCTGTGTCGGAACCTATAAGATGATCCGCACGGGCGTGGTGTACTACGCGTACCCGCTCCTCGCCCCTGGCGCCGCCCGCATCAACTTCTACGAAGCCACCACGACCGGCAAGGTTCCCTTCGTGCTGGCCAAGGACGAGTCCGGGCAGTGGATGGCGACCAGCGACATGTCTGCGTTCGCCAAGGATCTGCTGTTCCGCTTTGAGATGTGGAATCAGCAGCCGTATGAAGACGAGAGCCCCGAGGGCGTTTCCTCTTCCGGCCTCGTCCTGAAAGGCATGTATCTGCAGAAGAAATAGGTTACATCCGGGGCATCCGCCCCAGACACCAGGCGAATGCGCGGGCCAGACGGCCCGCGTTTTCGTTGAAATGGCCGCCTTCCTCCCAGACGAGGGCGCAATGCTCCGGGCCCATCTGGTCCTGGAGCATTCCGTAATAGGCGCGGAGATTGTCGCCGACGCGCGCGATGGCCTGGTTCTTCACGTGCTCCTCGCGGTCGCCGAGGCTCAGGTAAACGGCCTCGGCCATGGGCCTGTTCTTCTTGGCGAAGGGAATCCAGCCGTGGATCCAGACGGACGGAGAGGCGGCGGCGACGGCCTGGAAGCGGTCCGTCCGGCAGGAGGCCCAGAGGGCGAAAAGGCCGCCCAGGGAGTACCCGCCCAGGATGACCGGCCGGGGACCGTACCGGCGTTCCAGCTCGGGAAGAAGGTCCTGGAGGATATAGTCCAAGGTTTCCTGCCCATGCTTTCCCGCCTCCGGGTCCCGGGAAATGTTCCCGTCCGGCCAGGGCATGAGGTCGAGGGTCCAGTCCCCCAGCCCGATGGTCACGAGGAGGAAGGGATGGGGTGCGAGGGCCTCGAGCTGGGCGATTTCCGACGCCAGCGAGGCGTCCTCGTGCCGGGCCGAGGGCTGCACGAGGATGCAGTCCGGCGTCTCGGACCCGGACAGGCGGCAGGAGCGCCCGGCGATGGACAGTTCAATCATGCGTGGCGGGAGTAAAGCTTTGCGACGATGGCGCCGCTGATGTTGTGCCAGACGCTGAACAGGGCGCCGGGAATGGTTGCGAGCGGGTAGGCGGCGAAGTGCAGGGTGGCCAGCGAGGAAGCCAGGCCGCTGTTCTGCATGCCCACCTCGATGCTGATGGCGCGGCGCTTGGCCGGCGTCAGATGCAGGAGCGAGCCGATCAGGTAGCCGGCGCCGAGGCCGCACACGTTATGGAGCACGACCACCAGCAGGATGACCAGGCCGCCGTCCAGCAGCTTGTGCGCATTGGCGGCGATGACGATGAGGACGATGACGCAGATGGCGAGGGTGGACAGGGCCGGCAGGTAGGCCGACGCCTGCTCCGTCGTCCGGGGCCAGAAGCGCTTCACGAGAAGACCCAGCGCGATGGGCAGGATCACCACCCAGAGGATGCTCAGGAGCATGCCGACGACATCGACATCCACCGTCTCCCCCGCCAGCAGCCACACCAGCAAGGGGGTCAGGACCGGCGCCAGCACGGTCGATACGGCCGTCATCCCGACGGACAGCGCCAGGTCGCCCTTGGCCAGGTAGGTGATGACGTTCGAGGCCGTCCCGCCCGGGCAGCATCCGACGAGGATGACGCCGATGGCGAGGGCGGGTTCCAGCCGGAAGATCTTTGTCAATGCAAACGCCAGCAGCGGCATCACCGTGAACTGCGCCAAGCAGCCCACGAGCACGTCCTTGGGCCGGCTGAACACCACCTTGAAATCTTCCGCCTTGAGGGTCAGGCCCATCCCGAACATGATCACCCCGAGCAGCGGGTTGATGAGCCTGGGCTTCAGGTGACTGATTGTGTCAGGGAACAGCAGGGCCGCCAGCGCCGACAGCAGCACCAGTATGCCCATGTAGTCCGAAATCAGTTTGCAGAAGCGCTTCATCGGTAGTCTAAGATGCGTGTAGGCAAATATGGCTTTTTCCATTCAGTTCTGCAAATGGGAAGCATCACTTTCTGGAAGAGGAAGTCTGCCCGGGCATTTCCACAGTGAGGGGAAAAGGGAGCCCACCCTGGTAATAATCGAGAAAAGCCTTGATGGCCAGAGCGCATCAAGTGGGCCAATCCGTCGAATGGAAGTTCCTGACGGAGAGAAAGTTGCAAGAAGTTGACCGTTCTGTTTGGCGCGGGCATATTGTCGTAGTTAACTGTATGCCAATGAGTTGCATTCGACGGGGCGAATGGGCGAGATTCCGCCGGCCGGGGGCCGTCGCATGTTTGTATTTGCGAAGTGCCTTCGCAACATCGTCCCTATCCCTGCTTGGGACTATCTCAAGCGGAAGATGGCTCTCAGCATCGATGATGA